>NZ_JBXAGA010000011.1:49136-202763 GCF_058793595.1 Acidovorax sp. GW835-FHT14G06 | reverse complement strand
AGAGTTACCTGTCGAATCAGTGTGATGCATGAAGAAGCCCTCACCCTTTGGCGAATTCAGCGCCATGGAACTTGGCATACCAACTGCTTGGGTTGAATTGAAGCAGTTGCAAGACTTCCCATGGTGGTGGCACATCGCATTTGCGGGTGCTGGTGCCGTGGGGAGTGTTCACTGAACCGCAGGGGCGGGCAGGCAGATCGGGCTCCCTTTGGGGAGCCCTTTCTGTTTGTGCCCCCCACTCTGCAAGCAGCTGTAAATCCCTGCAGGATCTGAGCATTCGGGCCAGAAGCGAACCGTGAACGGTGCTCCAATCTGGCATCTTTTTTTTCCACTTGCTCGCCTCTTCTGTGAATCGTTTTTTCTCTTGTCCAGGCCGTGTGCGCCTGGCGGCTGTGCTGGCCCTGTCTCTTGCCGGCATTGCTCTCCCGAATCTTTCCTGGGCACGTTCTCAGCAGTTCGACAGTGCGGCGCTGCTCACGCCCGAACCCACCTCCTTTGCGCAATGCCCGCAGTTCTTTGCGAATGGAACTCCTCCGGCCATCACGCCCCGGCCACAGCTGCGCGAGCTTTGCTATGAAGCGTTTGCGATACTGCACTCCGGTACTACCAAGACACCGGTGTTCGTAGCCCAACGCTTGAACCGCAAGCTCATCGAGGATGCCGATGAGAAGCGTGCCAAGCGGTTCTTTGCGGATGCGCGCTTGCCCAGTGGCGAACGGGCGGAGCTGGAGGACTACAAGAACTCTGGCTACAGCCGTGGGCACATGGCACCTGCGGGAGATATGCCAACGCCAACGGCCATGGCCCAGAGCTTCAGTTTGGCGAATATGGTCCCCCAGAATGCTCAGCACAACGGTGGCGCCTGGAACAAGATTGAGCAGGACACGCGGCACTATGTAAAGCGGGCCAAGGGGGATGTGTTTGTGATCACAGGTCCCGTTTTCACCGAGAGCAGTCCGCGCGTTGGAGACAACGGCGTGCGCGTGCCGACCTATCTCTACAAGCTGGTGTACGACGCGACGACACAGCGGGCATGGGCGCATTGGCAGGCGAACCGTGAGCGTGAGGTAGCTGGGCCACCGATCAGCTATCAGGAACTGGTCAAACGCACGGGGATTGAGTTCTTAAACAAAGGTGGTCAGCAGCGCTAAGCCCAGGCGCGACTATGTAGTTTAACGCAGCCAGAAGCTCTCATGCCACAGATGACAGGCTGCGTCCACACATGTACACATGTCTTGAATCCGTGAGAAAACGTCATATCCTCGAGGGTCGCAATTCTTCGATATCGGCCCACGAAGGGGCAAGCTGCGCTCCATGAAAACCCCCGCTGCTTTCACTCCTGCTGATTTCGAGAGGTCCGTCCACAGCGTGTGCCCGAGTTCCACACCGAACTTTGATCGACGTGAGTGTCCAGACAGGTTAGTTGGCCGCATTTCACAGCTAACTGATCTGAGGGACTGGAGTTCGGTGGCACAGGCACTGCCGGAAAGGTGCAGCGAAGTCCAATGCATCCTGCTCGTCTTGGAGTCACCCCACATCGATGAATACGGGTCCAGGCAGCCGTACACGCCCTGACCCGCAAATGGGGTGACGGGGCGCCACATCCGCAAACGAGCCGGATTGCTCGTGCCTCCGTGTTGGAATAAGAACGAGACCCAGCTTTACTTGATCAACGCCATCCCCCTATCAATGCTCGCTCGGTCAGGCCACTCGCCTTTACAGGAGCAAAGTGTTCCGTGAGGCATGGGACAGCGGAGCGAGGGCGTACTTTCAGGAACGGCTCAAGCTGATTTACCGCCAAGGGGATCTTGTCGTGAACGCGTGCACAGTCGGGAAACCTGGGTCCTCATTGAGAGCGCTCGTCGAAGCCGCGATTGAAGAGGTGCTTCCCAATTCACTGCGCTCAAGGCGCGAGCACCCTTTCCGATGGATGAGCGATGAAGCAGTGCGTCGAACTTGGAAATGACACTCTGACCAGAGCAGGCTCCGCAAAGTCGGTGCAGAGTTGACCAAAAACTGTCCGTTAGACGCGTCTGGGGCTGAGTTACGGTGTTCTCGCACCAGACCGATTGCACAGTCAGTGCCCAAGTATCAAAGGGCCCCTGATAAGCCACTTGAACACCACTTCAGGCTCCGGGTGCGTTGGTTGCAACTTCCGCTCATCAACTTTGAAACTGTCACCAGACTGTCACCAGCCCCAAAATGGAAAAAAGCCCGCTATGTTTTAAATAGCAGGCTTTCTAATATCTACAATGTGTTGGTGGTAGGACGTACAAGATTCGAACTTGTGACCAACGGATTAAAAGTCCGCTGCTCTACCAACTGAGCTAACGTCCCGACCGGTTGCAGCCATCGCATTGATTGCTGCAAAGCCTTGGATTATAGCGTCTTTTTTTCAGCAAACCTGGAACTCGTTGCAAGTTTGTCGAGCACCCAGCCCGCTGCACATTGGCCGAAGGTAGCAGTCACAGCAACCACCGATCCATACCCGTGACAGTTCAACGAACCATCGCCATCGATATTGCAAGACGCGTCTGGCGGTGCCACGGCCTCCCGACTGAAAACGCAGGGGACCCCGATCTTCTTTCCTTCTCGCGGAGCTCCGTGGTGTTTGCGCATCTGATAGCGCAGTTGCGCTAGCAGAGGATCGTGGGTGGTCAGCGCAAGATCATCCACATCCACCTTGTGCGCATGCCGCTTTCCCCCTGCGGCACCCACGGTGATGTGCAGCACGCCATGGGCCTGCGCCCATACGGACAGTGCAGTTTTGGCCTTGATCTGGTCACAGGCATCAATGAGAGCGTCTATCGGCGTCTGCAGCAAGCCCGGCCAGTTTCCTGGCTCCACAAACTCTTCGACACAATGAACAATGCAACCCGGGTGGATTTGCGCGATGCGATCACGCATGGCCAAAACCTTTGCCTGTCCCACCGTATCGGTCAGCGCATGGATCTGGCGGTTGATGTTGGATTCGGCCACATGGTCCAAGTCGATCAGGGTAATTTGCGCGACGCCGCTGCGCGCGAGGGCCTCTGCAGCCCACGATCCGACACCACCAATACCAACCACAGCCACGTGAGCGGAACGAATTCTGGCGGCACCCTGCACTCCATAGAGCCGCTGGAGCCCACCAAAGCGGCGCTCCAGCACCAGCTCCGCGTCATCGTCTGGCGCAGCTTGCGAGGCCAAAGCCACATCACCCACCATTACTTGAGCCGCGAAAGTCGTTCTTTGGCGGCTACAGCTGCCTCAGACTGGGGATAAGCGCGTATCAAGTCTTCCAATGTCTTGCGCGCAGTACGCGTGTCCTTGAGCTCAATCTGGCAATTGGCGATGGACAGCGCTGCCTCGGGCGCACGAGCATGCGTGGGCGCATCAGTCAGCATTTGCTTGAAATTGCCAATTGCCTCCTTGTACTCACGGGTGGCGTACTGGGCATTTCCCAACCAAAAACGCGCAGAGGGCACGTAGCCGCTGCGTGGATACTGCCGCACGAAACCAGCGAAGGCGACACTCGCCTCAGGGAATTTGCCTGAGCGAAAAACCGCCAGGGCTGCTTCAAAATCACGCTTTTCGGCAGGGTCTGCCTGGAAATCGCGGCCATCCACATTGACCTTGATGGGCTCGAACTGTCGCAACCGCTCATCAACGCCCTGCGCGATGTCTTTCTGCCGACGCTGTAGCTCACCCACATCGCGCAACAGCTGTTCGTTCTGGCCATTGAGCTTGGCCTGCTCTGCGCGCAAGGTCTCTATCTGCGTCTGCAAATCCAGCAAGCTGCGACGCAACTGCGCGTTTTCTTCACCCAGTTTGCGCACCTCTTCTGCGGAGCGCTGTTGAGAGGACTGCAACCCATCAACACGCTGGCGCATTTCCAGGATAGCCCGTCGCGCCTCGCCATCTTCAAAGATGGCCGCATGGACTGAGGACAGCGACACCGCGAGCAACGCCGCTGTCGCGATTGCCTTCAGCGAGAAGGCCGGTGCAGCGGATTGCATCAACGGTACGACAGTTCAGCGCGACGGTTTTGAGCGCGTGCGTCTTCGGTGCTGCCTTGTGCTGCAGGCTTCTCCTTGCCAAAGCTCACGGCCTCGACCTGGCTGTCAGGCACTCCCAGCAAGCCGAGCGAACGGCGCACGGCTTCTGCACGCTTCTGGCCCAGTGCCAGGTTGTACTCGCGGCCACCTCGGTCATCGGTGTGGCCTTCGATCATGACCTTGCGGTTAGGAGCTGCTTTGATGAACCGCGAGTGCGCTTCGATCAGCGACTGGAACTCGGGCTTGATCACGTAGCTGTCGTAGTCGAAGTACACGACGCGCGCGACCCCTACGGGGCCTGCACCGTCACGGCCGGACTGGCCGAGGTCCACACCCGCCACGCCGCTTTGCGAGGTATTGCCGGAATTGGCACCGCTGTTGGCCCCACCCATGGTGGAGGTGGCGTTTTTGTCTTCCACCGGCACATCGTCCAGCTTCACGCCAGAGCTGCAGCCCGCCACGAGCGCGGCAACGGTGAGGGCAAGGGTAAAACGTTTGATCATCCAAATTTCTCCTGAAGGCTTGATAACTGAAAGTACTGATAAGTTCATTGCTTTTGGAACGGACCCCAGTCCGGTTCGCGGATGTCACCCGCCTGACCTGCGAGGCGTGCTTTGATCTTGCCGTCCAAAGTGGTGGTCATGAGGGCTTCACGGCCCTGTTGCTGGGTTGCGTACACAATGAGGCGACTGTTAGGTGCAAAGCTGGGGTTTTCGTCTGCCGTCGTGTCAGTCACGGCATTGACGGTACCGGTGGACAAATCCATGACATGAAGCTTGAAGGCACCGCCCACGCGGGAAATATAGGCCAGCCAGCGACCGTCTGGACTCACACTGGGAGAGATGTTGTAGGTGCCGGTGAAGGTCACGCGTTCCGCATTCCCCCCAGACGTACCCACCTTGTAGATTTGCGGCGCACCCCCACGGTCACTCACAAAGAAAATGCTGCGGCCGTCGCCCGAGAACACAGGCTCCGTGTCAATACCTGCGCTCTGCATCAACCTGCGAGGCTCACCGCCGTTGGCATCAATGGTGTACAGCTGCGATCCCCCATCGCGGCTCAGGGTGACGGCCAGCGTGCGGCCGTCTGGCGCCCAGGCTGGCGCACTGTTGGAGCCGCGGAAGTTCGCGATCAAGCGCCTGCGACCCGTGGCCACGTCATGCACATAAACAACCGGTTTGCGCGACTCGAACGACACATAGGCCAGTTGCCCTCCATTGGGCGACCATGCGGGCGAGATGATGGGTTCGGGGCTCGACAGCGCAGACTGCGCGTTCTCGCCGTCGGCATCCGCCACCCACAGGCTGTAGCGGGGTCCAGTTTTGGTCACATAGGCAATGCGCGTCGAGAAGATACCGCGCTCACCCGTGAGCTTTTCGTAGATGAAGTCGGCAATGCGGTGCGACACCAGGCGCAGGTCGCCCTGTGTGACCACAAAACTCTGTCCGCCCAGGTCTTGGCCCTTGACCACATCCCACAAACGAAAACGCACATCAAAACGTCCATCGGCCAAACGCGTAACGCTGCCAGTGGCCAGCGAATCCGCACTTTTCTGGCGCCACAGCGCGACGTCTGGCCGCGCGGTTTCGTCCAGCGCTGCTCCGGAGGCGTCAATGGCGCGAAACTGCCCGCTTCGCTCCAGGTCGGCCTGGACGATGGCCGCAATTTTTTGGGGCGATTGGGCCTCCCCCCGAAACGGAACGATGGCAATGGGCAACTGAGTAAGCCCGACGCCGGTGACTTCCACACGGAACTGCGCAAGGGCTGGAATGGAAGGTGATGCGATGAGTGCGGCCAGCAACTGGCGGCGCAAGGGAAGCAGCGGGGCTGCAGAAGATGGGTGTTGGGAGATTCGATCTGTGGTCATTGGCATCCAGCAGTGGCCGAACAAGTGCCGAAAGGGCAAACCCGAATGTTACACACAGCGGCGAGCCCCCTGTGACAAACTGTGCGCGGCTCACCCAGGTGGACGGGCCGCACATGGCACAAACGTAGAATCCGGGCGACATGCAAGCCACCGACACGGGCGCCACGCCCGCCACCGACCCTACTCCCCCAACTACCTTGATGGCGCGCCTGAAGCGGCTGTCGGTGTATTTTGGCGATCAACGAATGGCCTGGAGTCTGGCCATTGTCGCGACGCTGGTGGGCGCCATCACGGAGCCGTTGATCCCTGCTCTGTTGCAGCCGCTGCTGGACAAAGGGTTCACCCAGGGCACCCTGCAACTGTGGATGGTGCCCCTGGCGATTCTGGGGGTTTTCTTCGTGCGCGGCGTGGCCCAGTTTGTGGGCCAGTATGCACTGGCGCGTATCGCCAATGAAGGCATGCTGATACTGCGCCAGGCGCTGTTTGATCGCGTCCTGGCCGCAGAGATGGGCTTGTTTACGCGGCAGTCGGCCAGCGCACTCTCCAACACCGTGGTGTATGAGGTGCAGACCGGAGCCACGTTGCTGGTGCAGGCTCTGCTGGGCCTGTCACGTGACGGCTTCACGCTGGTCGCACTGCTGGTCTATTTGCTGTACCTCAACTGGCAGCTGACGCTGATCGTTGCCGTCGTCGTTCCAGGGGTGGCCTGGATCATGAAGACCCTGTCGCGGCGGCTGTACCACCTGACCAAGAGCAGCCAGCAGGCCACGGATGAGCTGGCTTATGTGGTCGAAGAAAACGTGCTCGCGCACCGCATGGTGCGCTTGCATGGGGCACAAGGGGGGCAGGCTCAGCGCTTTGCAGACCTGAGTCGCAGCCTGCGCCGCCTGGCCATCAAATCCACCATCGCCTCAGCGGCCATGACACCGCTGACCCAGTTGCTGGCGGCAGCCGCGCTGTCGGTGGTGATCTGCATTGCGTTATGGCAGAGCCGAGGTGCGGTCGATGTGAAAGACGTGACCGTGGGCGGGTTTGTGTCGTTCATCACTGCCATGCTGATGCTCATCGCGCCCATCCGGCGCCTGGCCGATGTGGCCAGCCCCGTCACGCGGGGCGTAGCCGCCTTGGAGCGCGGCCTGGGCCTGCTGGGCGACACGGGCGCAGAAACCGGTGGAACCTACCGCAAGGACCGCGTGCAGGGCGCGCTCACACTGAGCAATGTCGCCGTATCGTTCGGCCCCGACCATGCCCCCGCGCTGGACGGTGTGACCTTGCAGGTGGCTCCCGGCGAGATCGTGGCGCTGGTGGGGCCGTCTGGCGCCGGCAAGACCACGCTGGTCAACCTGCTGCCCCGTTTTGTCATGCCGTCGGCAGGCACCATCGCGGTCGATGGTCACGCGTTGCCAGACTGGGACCTGGCCTCCCTCCGGTCGCAATTTGCCATGGTGAGCCAGGATGTGGTGATGTTCAATGACACCATTGCCACCAATGTGGCGCTGGGCCAGACCGTGGACGAAACCCGTGTGCTGCAGTGCCTGGCTGCCGCCAACCTGGCCGAACATGTGGCGGGTCTCCCGAAGGGTATCCACACCATGGTGGGGCACAACGCCACGCAATTGTCGGGCGGTCAGCGCCAGCGGCTGGCCATTGCACGCGCCCTGTACAAGGACGCCCCCATCCTCATCCTCGACGAAGCCACATCGGCCCTCGACACCGAGTCGGAAAGACTCGTGCAGGAAGCCCTGCAGCGCCTGATGCAGGGTCGCACCACCCTGGTCATTGCGCACCGGCTGTCTACCATCGAGCATGCTGACCGGGTGGTGGTGATGGAGCGCGGACGGATCGCGGAGCAAGGCACCCACAGCGAGTTGATCGCGCAGGGCGGGCTCTATGCGCGCTTACAGTCACGCGCGGCGTCTGGCGCGGGGACCATCGCCGAGTAATCCACGTAAGGCCAGGGGCAGCCTCGCAGCCTCTGGCCTCACCACAGCCGCCGGGCCCTCACCCTCACCCTCACCCTCACCCTCACCCTCACCCTCACCCTCACCTTTCGCCAGCGCGCCTCTGCCGTCTGTCGCACCTACCACTTGCCCCGGTTGGGCTGGCGTCGCCGAATGGCGGCGGCAATCTTTTCTGCGGATTCAGTCCGGCTCACACGCAATGCGAAATCTGCTGCGGTCAACCCCAGCTGGTTCTTGAGCGTGGGGTCGGCCCCTTCGTCCAGCAGCAATTGCACGGCCTCGGTAGAGCCGTAATGCGCCGCCATCATCAGCGGCGTGGTGCCGTTGGGCGATGTTGCGTCGATGTAGGCGTGGTTTTCGAGCAGCAAGGAAATGATCACAGCATGCTGCGGCGAACCTGCCGACGCGGCGTAGTGCAGCGGGGTCCAGCCCGTCTTGTTGACATCGGCATCGCGCGCGATGAGCGCCTTGACGGCCTCCACGTTGCCCTTGATGGCAGCCATCATCAACGGGCTTTCGTCCTTGGCATTGCGGGCCTCCACATTCAGCCGACGGGATGCCAGCAACGCAGCAACGGCCTTGTTCGCGCCGTTTTGCAGGGCAATCATGAGTCCCACCTGCCCCTTGGGATCGCGCGTGTTGGGGTCAAAACCGCGACGCAGGAGTGTGTTGATGGCATCGCCATCGTCGCGAAGGACCGCCACAAAAAAATCTTCGTAGGCACCTGCCCAGGCACGGGCAGACACCATGCCCACTGCCACAGCCACCAGGGCGGAACGTCGTTGCAGGCTCATCCCACCACCCCCGGGAACAAGGTGTCGAAATTACGGCTGGTGGCCTCTGCCACCACCTCCAGCGCCAGGCCTTTGGTATCAGCCACTTGCCGGGCCACATGGGGCACATACGAGGGGTTGTTGGTCTTGCCACGGTAGGGCACTGGGGCCAGGTAGGGGCTGTCGGTCTCGATGAGCATGCGGTCCAGCGGAACAAAGGCCACCACGTCACGCAGCTCCTGGGCGCTCTTGAATGTGACGATGCCCGAGAAAGAGATGAAGTAGCCCAGGTCCAGTGCCGCTCGCGCGACCTGCATCGATTCGGTAAAGCAGTGGAACACGCCACCTGCACGGTTGCCCGGGCCGTCTTCACCCTCCTCACGCAGGATGGACAAGGTATCGTCCGATGCATTTCGCGTGTGGATGATGAGCGGCTTGCCACACGCACGCGCCGCGCGGATGTGGGTACGGAAACGGTCACGCTGCCACTCCAGGTCGGCAATGCTGCGCCCGCCCTTGCGGTCTTCCATGCCGTAATAGTCGAGCCCGGTCTCGCCAATGGCTACCACGCGGGGCAACGCAGCACGGTCCAGCAGATCCTGCACGCAGGGCTCGGTCACGCCCTCGTTGTCGGGGTGCACGCCCACCGTGCTCCAGAAGTTGTCATGGGCCAGGGCCAAGGCGTGCACGCCCTCGAACTCTTCCATGGTGGTGCAGATGCACAGGGCCCGGGTGACCTGCGCCTCGGCCATGGCCTGGCGGATGGCGGGCAGCTGGCTGACCAGCTCCGGGAAGTTGAGGTGACAGTGCGAATCAGTGAACATGCGGTTTCAAAACAATGGGGCCTGCGCCAGCGGATGAGAGCCCAAGGCGCTGTCACAAGACTGCTGCCCGGTACACCCTCGTTAGCGCACGCTCTAAACAAAAATGCCGACCAGCCAGCGCAGGTCGGCACAGGGGCGGCAGTGGCGCGGGTCAGATCGTCTGGGTAGGACGGTCGGAGCCCAGCGCAGTTCCCAGCAATTCCTCGATCTTGGCCTTGAGCTGGCGAGACTTTTCATCCTTGGGGAACTGGATACCCACCCCTTGCGTGCGGTTGCCCGCAGCACGCGCCGGGGTCACCCAGGCCACACGACCTGCCACCGGATAGCGCTGCGTGTCGTCGGGCAAGGTCAGCAGCACGTACACATCGTCGCCCAGCTTGTAGTCACGCTGGGTGGGCACAAAAATGCCCCCTTCGGCAAAAAAGGGAATATAGGCGGCGTAAAGCGCTGCCTTTTCCTTGATGGCCAGCTGCATGACGCTGGGGCGGGGCGCTGTGGATGGACTGCTCATGGGTGGGTGTGCGGCTTAGTGCTTGGAGTGTAGGGTGTTTCGCGCCTGGGCGACAAGCGCCTCCAGCATGAGACCGCCATTGAACGGGTGATCTGCCGTGCGCGCGGCCTTGGACAGCGCCCGCGACCAGCGCGTGAGCGCGCCCAGGGGCGGCGCCTTGGGCAAGTCAGCCTGCGCAAAGTAGCGGGGCGCAGCGCCCACGCTGGCGGCCAGCAGGTCGTGGCAGAGCTTTTGCAGCGCGTCGATCACCTGGGCCGGAGCCCAGTCGCCCAAGGCCGTCACGTCGCCCCGCGCCACGGCCTGTGGCAGGGCGCCCCAAGCCTGCGGACTGCGGCCCGACTGGGCCAGCGCCAGTGCATCCTCCGGCCGCCCACCCGCTGCGCGCAGGAAAGACGTGGCCGCGTCCCGGGCAATCCCCTGCGCCTGGAGCCAGGTGAGCATGTCGGGCTCCGCGGGCCAGACCATGGTGTGGCCAAGGCACCGGCTGCGGATGGTGGGCAACAGCTGGTGCGCGGCCTCACTGGCCAGCACAAAACGCACGTCACCCGGTGGCTCCTCCAGTGTCTTGAGCAGCGCGTTGGCCGTGATGTGGTTCATCTGCTCGGCCGGGTACACCAGCACCGCCTTGCCTTTGCCACGCGCAGAGGTACGCTGGGAGAACTCCACCGCATCACGCATGGCCTCCACGCGGATCTCGCGGCTGGGCTTGCGCTTCTTGTCGTCGATGTCGGCCTGGGCTTTTTCCGACAAGGGCCAGCCCAGCGCCATCATTTGCACCTCGGGCATCAGCACGCACAGGTCGGCATGGGTGCGCACGTCGATGGCATGGCAGCTGCCGCAGTGGCCGCAGGCGCCCTGCTCTGTCGGCGCATCGCACAACCATGCGCGGACCAGCTCCAGGCCCAGGGCGTACTGGCCCAGGCCCGATGGCCCCTGCAACAGCCACGCATGGCCTCGCTGAGCCAGCAGGCTGGTGCGCTGTGCAGCAATCCAGGGCGCCAACGCAACGGCAGATCCGCTCATTGCGGGCCTCCCTGTGTGGCCACCATGATGGCCAGCCAGCCCTTGCGCACAAACACACTGGTGAGCTGCTGCCATACGCGATGTCTGTCTTGTGCCGCGTCCAGACGTGCAAAACGCTGGGGCGCCGCAGCGGCGCGGTCGGCGTAGCCCTGGGCTACGCGGCGGAAGAACTCGACCGGCTGGGCCTCGAAGCGGTCGGGCACCCGTGCGCCTGCCAAGCGCTCGGCCGCCACCTCGGGGGCCAGGTCAAACCATACCGTCAGGTCGGGTTCACGCATCAAATCGACGGCAGGCGCTAATCCCGTCTGCGCCAGGCGCTCCAAAGTTGATAGCACACCCAGATCAAAGCCCCGCCCCGCGCCCTGGTAGGCAAAGGTGGCGTCGGTGAACCGGTCGCACAGCACCACTTCGCCCCGCGCCAGCGCGGGTTCAACGACATTGCGCAGGTGGTCGCGACGGGCTGCAAATATCAGCAAGGACTCGGTGAGCGCGTCCATCGGGTCGTTGAGGACCATCTCGCGCAGCTTCTCGGCCAGCGGGGTGCCGCCGGGCTCGCGGCTCACGGTGACAGTACGGCCCTGGGTGCGGAAGGCCGAGGCCAGGCCTTCGATGTGCGAGGACTTGCCTGCACCGTCGATGCCTTCAAACGTGATGAACAGACCGGGTCGTGACATGGGCGCCTTGGTTCAAGAAACTGTTTACTGCTGCCCGCGCTGGTAGCGGTTGACGGCGCGGTTGTGCTCCTCCAGCGAGGCACTGAAGTGGCTGGTGCCGTCGCCCTTGGCCACAAAGTAGAGCGCGCGCGTGGCCTGCGGCTGCACTGCGGCCAGCAGCGAGGCCTTGCCGGGCATGGCGATCGGCGTGGGTGGCAGGCCCGCGCGGGTGTAAGTGTTCCAGGGGGTGTCGGTCTGCAGATCCCGTTTGCGCAGATTGCCGTCAAACTTCTCGCCCAGGCCATAAATCACCGTGGGGTCGGTCTGCAGCAGCATGCCCACGCGCAGGCGATTGGCAAACACGCCTGCAATCTGGCCCCGATCGCTGGCCTTGCCGGTTTCCTTTTCGACAATGCTGGCCAGAGTCAGCGCCTCGTCCGCCGACTTGAGCGGGGTATCAGCAGCACGCTGGGCCCAGGCCGACTCCAGATGGCGGTCCATGGCGTGCATCGCCCGGCGCAGCAAGGCAATGTCGCTGGAGCCTTTGGCGTAGGTGTAAGTGTCCGGGAAGAACCGCCCCTCGGGCGCCACGCCGGGGCGGCCCAGCTGGGCCATCAGCGCTTCGTCGGTCAGAGCGGCGGCATCGTGCTTGATCTGCTCTTCCTTGGCCAGCGCCTGGCGCACCTGGCGCCAGTTCCAGCCCTCGACCAGGGTGAGTGCGCGCAAGGCCTCTTCGCCCCGGGCCAGCTTTTGCAGCAAGCTGATGGGCGTGGTGCCGGGCGGGATTTCGTAGTTGCCCGCCTTGATGGCGCGGTCTTGCCCCGAGACGCGGAACCAGGCGTAGAGCAGACGCGCGTCCGTCTTCACCCCGGCCGCCACCACATCGCGGGCCACGCCGCGCGGCGTGGTGCCGGGCTCGATGGCCAGCTCCAGCGGCTCGGGGCCCACGTCGAGCGGCTGGTGCAGCCACCAATACGCAGCGCCGCCCAGTGCGATCCCCACCAACACGATCAAAGCCAGTAAACGTCGCACAACCCTGCTACCAATATGTATGAATCAGGGCATCATAATTCAGCGATGACCTATCACTTGAATGGCATTGCCCCCCTGTCCCACCTCGGCGTGATTCGCGTGGAAGGCGAAGACGCCGCCAAGTTTCTGCACGGCCAGCTCACCCAGGATTTCGCCCTGCTCGGCATGGACCAGGCCCGCCTCGCGGCCTTCTTGTCGGCCAAGGGCCGCATGCAGTCCAGTTTCATCGGTTTCAAGCGCAGCGCCACCGAGGTGCTTCTGGTCTGCAGCCGCGACCTGCTGCCCGCCACGCTCAAGCGCTTGTCGATGTTTGTGCTGCGCGCCAAAGCCAAGCTGACGGATGCCACAGCGGACTTTGCTCTGTATGGCGTGGCCGGAGACGCTGTCAACTCTGTAGCTGCTGGCGCCCAACCCGCCTGGACCAAGGCCGATTTTGGCGCCGCGACCGCTGTGCACCTGTACCCCGCCGACGGCACCCCGCGCGCACTGTGGGTGGCCCCCGCCACAGAGCCCGCGCCCGCAGGCCCCGCGCTGGATGCCACGCTGTGGCTCTGGAGCGAAGTCAAGAGCGGCGTAGCCACGCTGACCACGCCCGTGTTCGAGGCCTTTGTGCCCCAGATGCTCAACTACGAATCGGTGGGCGGCGTGAACTTCAAGAAAGGCTGCTACCCCGGCCAGGAAGTGGTCGCGCGCAGCCAATTCCGGGGCACGCTCAAGCGCCGCGCCTACGTGGCCCATGCGGCGGTCGAAGTGGCCGTGGGCGCCGAGGTATTCAGCACCACCGACCTGGAGCAGCCCTGCGGCACCGTGGTGCAGGTGGCCCCGGCGCCTGGCGGCGGCTTCGACACCATCGTGTCTTTGCAGATCACGGCCGCGCAGGAAGGCAGCCTGCAGGTAGGTGCTGGACAGGGCGTGGCCCTGGCACTCCAGCCCCTGCCCTACCCGCTGCTGGACGATATTTGAGCCAAACCGGGCACAGGCGCTAGTCCAGCATGCCCGAGTAGCTCTCCTTTTAATAGCAAACCATCAAAGCTTGCGGGCCATGGCGATGTGCGCAATGCCCGCCTCTTCGTACGGCTCGCCCACCACCGTGAACCCCGCGCGGCGGTAAAAGCCCTCGGCGCTGCGCTGGGCGTGCAATTGCACTTCGGCATCGCCCCGGGCACGCGCCGCGTCCACCAGCGCATCCAGCAATTGGCGGCCCCACTGCGCACCGCGCACCGACCGGTCCACCGCCATGCGGCCGATGCGGCCCACTCCGGGTGCATGCTGCAGCAGGCGGCCCGCAGCCACCGGCATGCCCAGCCGGTTGTACAGCACAGCGTGGCGCGCCGAGATGTCGTGCCTATCGGCCTCGACCTCGGCCGGAATGCCCTGCTCATGCACAAACACATCGGTGCGTACGCGGCCTGCATCGCGACCCAAGGTGTTCCAATCGCCGGTGCGCACCTCGGCCATCTCAGCGCCCGCTTCAAAACCTTCAAAGATCGCGCGCAGTGTGGGTGGCACCGGGCGCGAGGTCTGCGTGGCTGGGTCGGCAAACACATAGACCAGCTCGGCAGAAATCAGCAGCCGGTCGCCACAAAAGATGCCCGCCGTGAACAGGCACGACGAGTTGCCGATGCGCGCGCACTTCAGGCCCACGTCCAGCGTGTCGTCGAGCCGCGCTGAGGCGTGGTACTCCACCGTCGCCTTCTTCACATACATCTCGCCGCCCAGTGCCAGCATGCTCGCCTCGTACGGCAGCGCCAGCGCGCGCCAGTACTCGGACATGGCGGTATCCACGTACATCAGGTAGTGCGCGTTGAACACGATCTTTTGCATGTCCACCTCGGCCCAGCGCACGCGCAGGCGGTGGAAACAACGGAAATCACTGCGTTGCATGGGTTCGTTTACTCCAGGTGAAAAGCGAAGCGCAGCGCGCGGGCTGCGTCGGCATGGGCCTTGCGCGCTTCGGGGATGGCGCGGCCCATCTTGATGAATTCGTGGGTCACGCCCCGGTAGATGTCCAGGTCCACGGGCACGCCCGCCAGGCGCAGCTTGTCGGCATAGTCAACGCCTTCGTCCACCAGCGGGTCGCATTCGGCCAGGCCGATCCACGCGGGCGCCACGCCCTCCACGTCCGGCGCCAGCAGCGGCGCAAAACGCCAGTCCTCGCGCTCCTCGCGGGTGGTCACGTAATGGCCAAAGAACCAGCTGATGGCGGGTTCCTCCAGCACCAGGCCACGTGCAAAGGTGGCGTGCGAAGGAGTGTCCTGGTGCGCAGCGCAGCCGGGGTAGATCAGCAGTTGCAGCGCCAGCGGCAGGCCCGCATCGCGCGCCAGGATGGCGTTGACGGCGGCCAGTGTGCCGCCTGCGCTGTCGCCACCCACGGCCAGGCGCTGCGGGTCTGCGCCCAGGCTCCCAGCGTTTGCCGCGAGCCACTGCAACGCATCCCAGGCATCGTTGCTGGCGGTGGGAAAGCGGTGCTCCGGCGCTAACCGGTAGTCCAGCGACACCACCATGCAGCCAGCGAGGCGCGCCAGCTCGCGGCACAGAATGTCGTGCGTGGCGATGTTGCCAATGGTGAAGCCGCCGCCGTGCGTGTACAGCAGCACGGGCAAGCCCTTGTCGGTGCTGGGCGCGTACAGCCGTGCGGGCAGCATGGCGCCGTCGCGGGCCGGGATCTGCAGGTCCTCCACCCGCGCCAGTGCGGCCTTGGGCACCTCCAGCACATCCGCGCCCGCCTGGTAAGCGATGCGTGCCTCCTGCGGCGTGCGCGTGTGCAGCGGTGGGTGCCCCGCGCGGGCCATGCGTTCGAGCACGCTGCGCATCTGGGGGGTGAGGCGGGTGTGGTGGATGTGCAGGTCGGTCAACGGTCGGGGTCTCGGCAAAAAAGACAACGGCCCGCAAGGCGGCAGGCCGATCAGGGGGTGGGTTACTTGAAGCTCAGTCGCACGGGTGCTGCGCCGGGCAAGCCGTCGTAGGTGGCCGTCACCGACAAACCAGCCTTGGGCGGCAGCAATGCAGAGAACGAGCCCAGGCTGATCAGATCGCCCGGTTGCATGGCCAGGCCCTCCTGGGCCAAAGCGCCTGCCAGCCATACCACGGCATTGAGCGGGTGGTCCAGGATGTCGCTGCCCTTGCCGCCGCCCAGGCGCACGCCAGCCCCATCAGTCAGCGATACATCCATGTCGGCCAGCGCCTTCAGCATGGCAAAACGCTCGCCCCGGTACGCCGGCACCGCAATCGGGGCACCCGCCACCCCCAGGCGCGCGCCCACGTTGATGGCGGTCACGCCCGCGCCGTTGAGCTTGGGCGGCGCCTGCACCATCAGGTCGGGCAGCTCGATAAAGGGAATGATCTGGTCCACGGCGTCCAGCACTTCCATGGGGGTCTTGGCCTGGTTGATGGCGGCGCTTTTCACGCGCACCAGCATGTCGGCCTCGTACAAGGGGCGGGCACCGAAGGCTGCATCCACCGTGGCGCCACTGGGCAGCACCATGCCCTCGTAGAGCTTGCCCCACACAGGCTTGTCGGTGTTGAAGCGCTTTTGCACGGCAGGGTTGGTCAGGCCCGCCTTGTAGCCAATCACCTTGCCCATGCGCTGGGCCAGCAAGGCGTTAACCTTGCCGCGTGTGCAGGCGCCGTCGGCGTCCGTCAGGTTCTCGGGGTTGGCGGCTGGCGTCTTGGCCACATAGTTGGCCACCAGGTCGGCGGCCTGCGCGTCGGTGAGGCACTGGGCCTGGGCGCTTGTTGTCACAGATGCGACGGCTACCAGGGTCGCCATCAGGGTTTGCTTCGTTTTCACGCGTGTCTCCTCCTTATAAAGTGAGCTCAGCACTCGTTCCAAGGGCTGGCGAGCTATCGTAATCGCTGGCACTCCCATTCACACACCCTGTTGCACCATGGCTTTCATCTACTACGTCACCCAGATCCAGTTTGAATTCGGCGCTGTCAAGCTGCTGAAGCAGGAATGCGAGCGTGTGGGCATCACGCGCCCGCTGATCGTGACCGACCCCGGCGTGAAGGCCGCAGGCGTGCTGCAAAAAGCGCTGGACGCCCTGCCCGGCATGACGGTGGCCGTGTTTGATCAGACCCCCTCCAACCCCACCGAAGCTGCCGTGCGCGCCGCCGTGGACATGTACAAGGCCCAGGGCTGCGACGGCCTGATCGCCGTGGGCGGGGGCTCGGCCATCGACTGCGCCAAGGGCATCGCGATTGCTGCCACGCACGAAGGGCCGCTGACGCACTACGCCACCATTGAAGGCGGCTCGCCGCGCATCACCGACCGCGCCGCGCCGCTGATCGCCGTGCCCACCACCAGCGGCACGGGCAGCGAGGTGGCGCGCGGCGCCATCATCATCGTGGACGACCACCGCAAGCTCGGTTTTCACTCATGGCATCTGGTGCCCAAGGCCGCGATCTGCGACCCGGAACTCACCCTCGGCCTGCCCCCCATGCTCACCGCCGCCACGGGCATGGACGCGATTGCGCACTGCATGGAAACCTTCATGTCCGCCGCGTTCAACCCCCCCGCCGACGGCATTGCCCTGGACGGCCTCACGCGCGGCTGGGCGCACATCGAGCAGGCCACCAAAACCGGCAGCGACCGCGACGCGCGCCTGCACATGATGAGCGCCAGCATGCAGGGCGCCATGGCCTTCCAGAAGGGCCTGGGTGCCGTGCACTCGCTCAGCCACAGCCTGGGCGGCGTGAACCCGCGCCTGCACCATGGCACCCTCAACGCCATGTTCTTGCCCGCCGTGATCCGCTTCAACGCGCGGGCGGAATCGGTGCAGAAGGAAAAGCGCCTGGAGCGCATGGCCCACGCCATGGCCGTGGCCTCGGCAGGCGACATCCCCGAAGCCATCCGCGACATGAACGCCCGCCTGGGCCTGCCCACGGGCTTGGCCGCCATGGGCGTGACCGAAAGCATGTTCGACGACATCATCAAGGGTGCGATGGCCGACCACTGCCACAAGACCAACCCCCGCGTGGCCACGCCCGAGGAATACCGCGACATGCTGATGCAGTCACTGTGACCCACCGCCAGCGCCGCCACCGCTTGCTACCGCACGAGGCTGTGGCGGCGCAGCCATGTGCGCCCTCGGAAGTCCTGTCGCGGACCCTCGGATTGCGGCGGAGCTTACAAAACGTCACACATTCGCCACAACCCGCAAGTTGGGCTGTGCAAAAACCGACTCACAACTTCTCACAAGATAGACTTCCCGCTGTCAACAATTAATTAACCATTCATTACCCTGGGGTTGTGGGGGAGGACCACCGTCAATGCGCACCGGAAATCTCACCACCTGGCTTCTGCGGGGCACCTACCCCCGGCTGTATGTGCCCATTGTGGCGATCATCCTGCTGGTCACCGGGGTGCGCTACCACTATCTGCTGGCCGCAGAAACCGACGAAGCACTGCGCCAAGGCTCCACCGAACTGCGGCGCGCCAGCGACCCTTTGCTGCTGCGCCTGGCCGCCGTGCCCACGCCAGATGCCGACATCGTGATCCGCGTCCTGACCGAGGGGCTGGCGCAAGCGGCTCCTGGCGTTGCGTCCATCAAATGGCAAGCCGCAGACCAGCCCACCATTGAGGTCACCGCCCCACCCTACCCCGCCGTCGCTCCGAAGTGGTTCGCCGACTGGCTGGACCTTTCCGCTCCCGTGCAGCAGTCTGGCCTGGCGCTGGCGGACGGCACATCGGGGCGGCTGACGGTCACGGCACACCCGCAGCCGCTGGTGGACCAGGTGTGGGCCACGGTGCTGGTGCAGGCGCGCATCTCGGCGCTCAACATCTTCACCATCCTGTTTCTGCTGACGTTGTTGCTGCGCGCCAATGCCCGCATGTTGCAGCGGTTGGCCCAGGCCACCGATGCGTTTCGCCAGGGCTACCTGAGCACCCGCATGGAGGTCACGGGCACGCTCGAATCCCGTGCCATGGCCGAGACCTTCAATGACATGGCGGGCAAGGTGCAGTCCCTGGTGTTGTCACTTCACGAAACGCAGCGCCAGCAAAGCGAGCAACTGCACTTCACCCGCCAGCTGATCGATGCCCTGCCCCTGCCGGTGTTTGTGCGCCATGCCGACGGCACCTACCTGGACGCCAACCGCGCATGGCAACGCCTGTTCCAGTCCCAGTCTGGTGCTGATGGCGCCGCAGGCGCCAGCCTGCCCGCCGAACTCGCGCCTGAGCGGTCTGCCCGCATTGCCAGCGCACACAACAACGAAATCCGCATCCACCCACCCCACCAGCCCCCGCTGGACATGGCCTACTACGAAGCGCCGTTCACCAGCACCAACGGTGAACTGGCCGGGACCATCGGCACGCTGGTGGACGTGACCGAGCGCAAGCGAGCCCAGGAGGCTCTGCGCAACGAAAAAGAGCGTGCCGAGGTCACCCTGGCCTCCATCGGCGACGGGGTCATCACCACCGACCTGGTTGGGAGCATAGAGACCATCAACGAGGCAGCACAGCTCATGACCGGATTCACGGCGGAACAGGCGCTGGGCCGGCAGCTGGACGACGTGTTTCGGCTTTATGAAGAGCCTGCCAGCCGCACCGCCAGCGTAGCCGCCGAACGCGACACGCTGCCGGGCATGTTGCAGCAAGCCACCTACGAGGTGCTGATCCACCGCTCGGGCGAGCGCTACGCGATCGAGTACACGGCGGCCGCCATCCGCGAAGGCAACGGCCACGCCGTGGGCTGCGTACTGGTGTTTCGAGACGTGACCGAAACGCGCGACCTCCGCCACCAGATCTCCTGGCACGCCCGCCACGATGCACTGACTGGGCTCTATAACCGCACTGCCCTGGCGGAGAAGCTCACCCACGCCCTGTTTGTGGCCCGCAACAAGCAGCTGCTGCTGGCGGTATGCATGCTGGACCTGGACCACTTCCAGGCGGTGAACGACACTTTCGGCCAGCGCGTGGGTGACCGCCTGCTCAAGGAGGTGGCCCGGCGCCTGGGTGCCTTCATCACCGCCCACGAAGCAGTGGCCCGTATGGGTGGAGACGAGTTTGTGCTGCTGCTGGGCGAACAGCCCGATGTGCCCGCCATCGAGGCACGCCTGGCCGTGCTGATACAGCAACTGGCCGCACCCTACGCGATTGACGACCGCATGGTGAACATCACCGTCAGCATTGGCGTGGCGGTGTTTCCGCAAGACGACGCCAACCCCGACACCCTTCTGCGCCACGCCGACCAAGCGATGTGCCAGGCCAAAAGCTTCGGGCGCAGCCAGCTGCACGTGTTTGACGTGCAGCGCGACCACGCTGTGCAGACTCAGCACACCCGCCAGACCCGGGTGGCCCGCGCCCTGCACGCGGGCGAGCTGGTGCTGCACTACCAGCCCAAGGTCAACCTGCGCACGGGCGAGATCATCGGGATGGAAGCCCTGCTGCGCTGGCAACACCCGCAGGAAGGGCTGCTGGGCCCCCAGCATGTGCTGCCCCTGGTGGAAGACACCGAACTCGTGGTCGAGCTAGGCGAATGGGTGCTGCGCCAGGCCCTGGCGCAGATGCGGCAATGGACCGATGCGGGCATGACCTGGGAGGTCAGCGTCAACATCGCGGCGGCCCACTTTCACCGCCCGAACTTCGTGCAACGTCTCAAGGACATCCTGCACACCTGCCCCGAGGTGTCCCCCATGCGGCTGGAGCTGGAGATTCTGGAATCGGCCGCGCTCGAAGACATGCAGTACATGCGCCGCATGATGCAAAGCTGCCAGGCCCTGGGCGTGCGTTTTGCACTGGACGACTTTGGCACCGGCTTTTCGTCCCTGTCCTACCTCAAGCGCCTGCCCGCCGAGACGATCAAGATTGACCAGTCGTTCGTGCGCGGCATTCTGGAAGATGGTGACGACCTCACGCTCGTCCAAGCCATCGTGGCATTGGCAGCTGCTTTCCACCGCCATGTGGTGGCTGAAGGGGTCGAAACCGCCGAGCACAGCGCCAAGCTGCTGGAGCTAGGCTGCGAACGCGCGCAGGGTTACGGCATTGCCCGGCCCATGCCTGCGGCCGATGTGCTGTCTTGGGCCCGGGACCACGCAGCACGCCATGCCGCCCGGGCTGTGCAGGAGGCTGCACGTCGCCCTGCCTCGGCCTGATATTCCTGCCGCCAGCGCAGGAGCGCCCACGGCACACGCGCTTTGAGGGTCTACAGCGGATGCACCGCCCCCATGTCGGGGCGTTCGAGCCATTGGCGCCACTCATCCACCAGCTGCTGACTGGCCCGCGTGGCCGCCAGCCACGCCTGGGCCCGGGCACGGCTGTCGATGCCATAGTGGGTAAAGTCGTTGCGGTCGGGTAGCTTGGCATTGGGCAATCGGCGCACCCAGTCGGGGTCGGGCGAGAGCACCACCATGTTGTCCAGCGCGGGCGTGGACTTGTGCCGCCACTTCAGCCCTTTGTCCAGCCAGCCTGGCACCACGCGGTGCTGAAAGTGGGGGTACAGCACGATGCCCCCAGAACCAGCGCACAGCCCGGTGCCCATAATTTTTGAGCCATTTTCGATTGAAGCGCTAGTGCCACATGCTTGAGACGCTATCAATTTAGAAGCACCTCCACTCTGCTGGCCATAGGCAAGATGCAAGTGGTAGTCGGTGATGCCGCCGTCCCAGTACGCCCCCCGGGGTGCTCCCGGGATGTTGTGCACCGCCTGCAACACAAACGGGATTGAACAACTGGCCTGCAGCGCCTGCATGAAGTTGTGCACGTTCAGGCCCACCTGCCGGGTACGGTAGTCAGTCGTGGCAAATGGCAATGCCGCACCCGACGAGGAAAACACCACCCGCTCCAGCCACGCTCCCAACGCCTTGCGGTGCACGGTGTTGGCCACAAACGCACCCAGATACCCCAGCGGCGTGCCCAGGGCATGCTCGCGCCCCAGCACATGGCGGCCCCGGGATGTGACGATGTGCAGATGGTAGCGGGGGTGGCTGAGCACTTCCTGCACTCGCCCGCCGTAGAAGGCCTCCAGGTTCTGGCCAAACCGCTCGCTCACATGCGCTGCCGTGGGGCGCTTTTTGCCGGGCGGCAACTCGTAGTCCTGGTGGATGTAGTCGTGCTCCAGCCGCTCAAATGCGGCCACCGAACCGTCGAGGCAGGCCGTGGCCATGCGCCAGGCACCAATCGATGCGCCCACCAGATGCACGGGCTGGCTGGACTGCGGCAGCCACTCGCCAAAAATGAAACGGTCCATTGGCCCCAGGATCAACCCCTTGGGCCCGCCAGCAGCCGCCGGGATCACGCCCACGTCGGCGGGCTGCAGGCCCTGTTGTTCCAGGTGTTGGCGGGCTCGGGGGCCAGCATGGATGCGCAGTGCTTTCATGGGGTGGATTGTCGCAAAGCCCGTGCACAACAGCAGTCAGGCAGGCTTCTGCAATTGCTTCGCCAAAACGCCAACCAGTTGCACACGTTTAGCCAAGTCCAGACATGAGAATCTGCCAACAGTACGCAAGGCAATTACATGCCAAACACCGCTTTTGCTCTGTTCCGTATGGGCTTCTCCAAATATTTATCACTCAGCAAAGCCAGTGCAGCAGCAAGCGCCAAAACCAACAAGATCAACCCCAACCGGGAACCAAGGCTCCAGGATAAAGGATCACCCCAACCGATTCTTGGAAAAATCACCCATGCCATTCCAAAAAAAATAACTGGGTGAATGAGGTAAAGACCGTAAGTGGCATCGCCCAAAAATTCAGCGGCTTTTGCGAATCTATTTTTTAGCCTCAGACCAGTAGCGATCCAGACAAGAAAAAAGCACACACAGAATCCGACAACACCCCTCACGCCAAGCAACTCGTCTCCGGCATTTACAGGATTAATTGCAGCAATTGCCAAAAATCCGAAGGCGACCAACGCCAACCCAATCCGATTGGGCAGCGAAGGAAACATTTCTTTCCTCCGTAAATATCCAATCAAGCACCCACCAAAAAAATATACAACAAAGGCTTGCGGCTGGTGAAGTTCAATATTGTTTCCCAGATAGCCACCTGGTGAACCGATGGTGCTGGTGACCCACCACACCTGCACAACAAGCAAAATAAAAAACACCACAAAAAACCAATTTTTTCTTAGAACACAAAATCCCAAGGCGGGAAATATCAAATAATATATTGCCTCAATGCCCAGAGACCACCCACCAACGAGCATCGAGCTAGCAGCAGGATCAAAAAAACCAAAAACAAAAAATCCATTTAGAAAAAACTTTTTTAACAACGCAATTGTTGCACCCTCTTTGATTATTTTCCATGGTAAGACCAGCAGCATCAGCAAAACATAAAGTGGAGCCAATCTAAAATAGCGCAACAGGAGAAATTTCTTAAAGCTAAAACTTCCTTCTTCGAGATATCCACCGTAGGTGTACATCAAGCTAGCACCGGAGAGCACAAAAAAAAGATAAACACCATAGCTGCCAAACGAATAAAAATATCCAAGATCCAACCACATCGACAGATGGTAGCCACCAACTGCCAATGCGCAGAGGCCACGAAGAAGGTCCCAGCCCAAAATTCTATTCATAGTTTTTGTTATCAAATTACAAGGACTGGAAGAAACCACTCAAATCATCGAGAAAATTCCACGACACTCAAGCAGCGAAAAATGCAACCCATTCACTTGCGTCGTTCGATATTCAGGAGAATGCGAATCTGGTGTTTATATAAAGCCAAAATAAGGGATGCAACGTTAAGCACGGCCACCCAGATTCCCAAGACAGGTGTTCAACGAAGTAACCAGAAAGGAATGCGAGCGGCCTGGACCTGAGCACCAAGAAATCAGACTACAAAATCCGCCGCCTCCGGCCGGGCGGTCCAGTCGATGGGGTCTTGCTGCAACACCATGTCGATGTCGAGCCCCAGAGCCAGCCCCACTTCTCCAGGGAAGGACACTGCCAACTCCTTTTCGCTCAGCTCCGCCTCGCGGGCACGGGCGCGCCAGGCGGCGAGATGGATGACACCCGCCAGGGGTTCGTAGACCTTGTTGTCAAAGGGTGCGTGCTGGTGCTGCAAGGCATCCACCACCACCTCCGGCAGTTGCCAGCGGCGCGCGCAGCCGGCCGTCACCTGGCCATAGCTGTAGCCAAATATGCGCTGCTCAATCTTGTCGCGGCGCAGGTCAAACGGCGCCACCAGGGTGTTGACCGACTGGGCCTTCTCGGGGTCGGCCAAGTGGATCACCAGCTCCCCCAGTGCATGCAGCAAGCCTGCCGTGTAGGCCGCGATCTGGTTGTGGTGGACGATGCCCGCCAGCGAGCGGGCGAGCTTGGCGGTATTGAGGCTGTAGCGCCAGAACTGCTGCATGTTCACCCCAGGCACCGAGCGGGACGTGGTGCCCAGCGGTGCCGAGCTGACCAACGTGCGCAGTTGCGCCGTGCCCAGGAGCGCCAGCGCCTCGGGGATGCCCGCGATCTGCCCGGGAAGCTGAAAGGTGGGGGAATTGGCCAACTCCAACAGGCGTGCAGCCAAGGCCGGGTCGGTGCCAAACAGCTGATTCAGCCGCCGCAGGCTGGGCTCGGTGTGGGCCAGCTCGCTCATCAACAGCGCCACAGCGCGTGGAAGGCTGGGCAGCGCCACAGGTTGGGCCAGCAGTGCGTTCAACTCCATGGGGTACGGCGCCGGTGGTTGGTTCAGGTGCTGACGATTATGGGCCCCTGCGCGGCCAAAACACCACCAGCGCCGGGGCGGGTTGCGTCAGCGGCCCTTGACCTGTTGCAACTTCGCAAACGCCGAGGCCATGGCCGACTGCTGAGCGGGCTCAGGCCCCCGACGCTGGGGCTGCGCGTAGCCCCGGCCAGCCCCCTCAAAGCGGTTGTCGCGCGGCGCACCGCGGTCACCGCCCTGGCGCGGCGGCGCAGCGTCCAGCTTCATCGACAGGCCAATGCGCTTGCGCTCCACATCCACTTCCATGACCTTGACCTTGACGATGTCGCCGGTCTTGACCACTTCGCGGGCGTCGTTCACAAACTTGTGCGCCAGCTGGCTCACGTGCACCAGGCCGTCCTGGTGTACCCCGAGGTCGATGAAGGCGCCAAACTGGGCCACGTTGCTCACGGTGCCTTCAAGGATCATGCCCTCCTTGAGGTCCTTGATGTCTTCCACACCGTCGTTGAAACGCGCCACCTTGAAGTCCGGGCGCGGGTCGCGGCCGGGCTTTTCCAGCTCGGCCAGGATGTCCTTGACGGTGATCACGCCAAACTTCTCGTTGGCGAACAGCTCGGGCTTGAGGGTCTTGAGCATGTCGGAGCGGCCCATGATCTCGGCCACCGGCTTGCCGGTCTTTGCCATGATCTGCTCGACCACGGGATAGGTCTCGGGGTGCACGCCGGTCATGTCCAGGGGGTTGTCGCCGCCCCGGATACGCAGAAAGCCCGCACTCTGCTCAAACGTCTTGGCGCCCAGTCCCGCCACATCCATGAGCTGCTTGCGACTCTTGAACGCGCCATTGGCCTCGCGCCAGCGCACCACGGCCTTGGCCACACTGCCCGACAAGCCCGACACGCGGCTGAGCAAAGGCACGCTGGCAGTATTCAGATCCACACCCACCGAGTTCACGCAGTCTTCCACCACCGTGCCCAGGGTTCGCGCCAGCTCGCTCTGGTTCACGTCATGCTGGTACTGGCCCACGCCGATGCTCTTGGGGTCGATCTTCACCAGCTCGGCCAAAGGGTCCTGCAGACGGCGTGCGATGGATGCCGCACCACGCAGGCTCACGTCCACATCGGGCATCTCTTGGCTGGCGTATTCGCTGGCGGAGTAAACCGAGGCGCCCGCCTCGCTCACCACCACCTTTTCAATGGCGCGGTCGGCTTTGGCGGCCATCTTGATGAGGTCGGCGGCCAGCTTGTCGGTCTCGCGGCTGGCCGTGCCGTTGCCAATGGCAATCAGGTTCACGCCATGTTTCTCTGCGAGCTTGGCCAGGGTGAACAGCGAGCCGTCCCAGTCGCGCTTGGGCTCGTGCGGGTACACCGTGGCGGTCTCCACCAGCTTGCCCGTGGCATCCACCACGGCTACCTTCACGCCGGTGCGGATGCCTGGGTCCAGGCCCATCACCACGCGCGGACCGGCGGGGGCTGCGAGCAGCAGGTCGCGCAGGTTGTCGGCAAACACCTTGATGGCCACCTTCTCGGCCTCATCGCGCAAGCGGGCGAACAGGTCGCGCTCGGTCGAGAGGCTGAGCTTCACGCGCCAGGTCCAGGCCACGCACTTGCGGATCAGGTCATCGGCCTTGCGGCCCTGGTGGCTCCAGCCCAGGTGCAGGGCGATCTTGCCTTCGGCGATGCTGGGCTTGCCGGGTTCGGGCTCCACCGGCAATACCAGCTTGGCTTCCAGAATTTCGAGTCCGCGCCCGCGAAACACAGCCAGCGCGCGGTGCGAGGGCACGCGGCCGATGGGTTCGTCGTAGTCGAAGTAGTCGCGGAACTTGGAGACCTCGGGGTCGTTCTCGTTCTTGCTGTCCACCTTCTTGCTGCGCAGCAGGCCTTCGGCCCACAGCCACTCCCGCAGGTTCTGCACCAGCGCCGTGTCTTCGGCCCAGCGCTCGGAGAGGATGTCGCGCACACCATCCAGCACAGCGGGCACGGTAGAGAAATCGGCACCGGGCTTGCCGTCATCCAGCACTTCGGGTGGCTTGGTGAACGCCGCAGCTTCGACGGCGGGGTCCAGTGTGGGATCGGCAAACAGCTTGTCGGCCAGCGGTTCGATGCCGAACTCGCGGGCGATCTGGCCCTTGGTGCGGCGCTTTTGCTTGAACGGCAGATAGATATCTTCCAGCTCCTGCTTCGTTGGGGCAGCAGCAATGGCGGCACGCAACGCGTCTGTCAGCTTGCCCTGCTCGTCAATGCTCTTGAGCACCGCAGCGCGGCGGTCGTCCAGCTCACGCAGATACGACAGGCGGGCCTCCAGCTCGCGCAGCTGGATATCGTCCAGCCCGCCCGTCACCTCCTTGCGGTAGCGCGCAATGAAGGGCACCGTGGCACCACCATCCAGCAGCTCCACCGCTGCGCGCACCTGTTGTTCACTGACTTTGATTTCTGCGGCCAACTGCCGAACGATCTGCTGCATGTGTGGGGCGGACTCTCTGAGACTCGGTCAAACAAAAAAGCGAAGCGCGCGAGTTTGCCACAGGCAGTTTGGCAGGCCCACAGCCATCCGACGACCCGCAGCACGATTGTTCCCAATACTGGAACAGTTAGTTCGCGACTGAGTGGTTTTTCTCTGAACACCATCGGCGTACAGTTCATCCCATCGATGAGCCGAACCCGCAAGGCGACTCACCGAACCCGGTTCAGGAATGGTTTTTGAACCGGCTTTTTTGAGACGCTTTTTAACTTTCAAGGATTTTCATCATGAACAAGACCGCCCGTTTCCTCTCCGTCGCCGCCGTTGCCGCCTTCGCCGCTTTTGGCGCCCATGCTGACGAAGCCGATGGCTCGCAATTCGCCCTCAAGTTCGACACGAACCGCACCCGCGCTGAAGTGGCTGCTGAAGCCGCTACCGTGGCACAAACACGCTCCATCGAGCCCGCAGGTTCGCGCGTGGTGACCTACAAGTCCACCGCTGACCGCGCTGCCGTGCGTGCCCAGGCTGCCGAAGCCGTGCGCACCGGCCAGATCCCTTCGGGCGAATTCAGCGCCATGTAATTTGGCAGACCAACTGCTTGGGTTGGTTTGAAGCAGTTGCGGGACTTCTCATGGTGGTGGCACTTTGCATTTGCGGGTGCTGCTGTCATGGGGAGTGTTAACTGAACCGCAGGGGCGGGCAGGCAAAAAGGGCTCCCTTTGGGAGCCCTTTTTGTTTGGGGCCACGCGGCTATACCAGCGGCTGCGTGCAAGGCGCTTTCAGCCCTTCATAAAATGAAGGACCATTCGCCACCGCTCCATGTCCCTCCCACCCTTCCCCATTCGTGCCGAATGCCCCCCGGGCACCTGTGTGTGCGACCGGGATGCACTGCTTCAGGCGCCAGGTGGCGACCTGCGCATCCTGATGCTCACGCGAGCCGAAGAAAAGAAGATGCTGGAGCGCCTGGAAAACCTGGGCAGCCTGGCCGACCTGCGCAGGATGCAGGAACGCATGGAGCAGCAGCTGGGCATCCGCCTGTCCATCACACAAAGCCCGCACGAGGTGCGCAGCCTGCGGGGCATTGCGATCCTCGTGCACGAACAGCCAGGCCTCTGCCGCAAGACACGGCAGGCCATTCCAGCTGCCATCAAGAAGAGCATGGACGCCCAACCCCAGATCACGTTTGACCTGCTGGACGAGAGCGGGCTGTTTGGCGGCTACTAGCGCCCCCCTGCCCTGCCGCACTGCTCCAAGCCGTTCCAACACAGCGCATGCAAGACGATCTTTTTGGCGACACGCTGCCCAAGCCCCCATCGGCGGATGTGGCGGCCACCGTACGATCTGTTCCCTCATCTACGCGAAACGCTGAGCCCGCCGCGCGGCGCACCCGGTCTGGCACGGTGGCACCCATTGTTCCGGACGATGCGTTGAAAGCCCTGGCCGCTGCTCTGCCCCCAAGGCTGCGCCTGGGTACCTCGTCGTGGACCTATCCCGGCTGGAAAGGACTGGTGTGGGAGGGCGAGCATTCCGACACACAGCTGTCCAAACAGGGGCTGGCCGTGTATGCCCAGCACCCGCTGATGCGCACGGTGAGTATCGACCGCAGCTTCTACCGGCCGCTGACGGTAAGCCAGTACGAGCGCTATGCGTCGCAAGTGCCCGACGACTTCCGGTTTGTGGTCAAGGCGCCCAGTGTGGTGACGGATGCGCTGGTGCGCAGCGAAGACGGCCGGGGCCGTGAGCCCAACCCGGCGTTTCTGAGCCCTGAGCTGGCCTGCAGCGAATGTGTGGAGCCCGCACTGCAGGGCCTGGGCCACAAGCTCGGTGCGCTGGTGTTCCAGCTCAGCCCCCTGCCGCTGACACAGCTTGACCGCCTGCCCACCTTGCTGGATCGCCTGCGCGCCATGCTACTCGCCCTGCCCCCTTTGGCACCGCTGGCACCCGACGGCGTGATTGCCGTAGAGGTGCGCGACCCCGAGTGGCTGACACCCGACTTTGCGGCCGTGCTGCGTGAAGCGGGCGCCACCTATTGCTTGGGGCTGCATGCCAAGATGCCCCCGCTCCAGGTCCAGTTGCCCATGCTGCGTGCGCTGTGGCCTGGCCCGCTGGTGTGCCGCTGGAACCTCAACCCTGTGCACGGCCCCTATGGCTACGAAGACGCTGAGCGGATGTACGAGCCCTACAACCAACTGCACCACCCGGATCTGGACACCCGTGCGGCGCTGGCAGCGGTGATCGCGGGCATCACGGGCCGAGGACAGAACGCCTTCTTAACCATCAGCAACCATGCTGAAGGCTGCGCGCCGCTCACGGTGCGAGGCTTGGCGGAAGAAATCGCTAAGCAGGCGACGGTGTAAAACCCGCCACCGGAACTACAACTCCAGCACCTGCTCAATGCGGTTGCGCCCGCCTTGCTTGGCGCGGTACATCGCGCGGTCTGCGCGCCGCACCAGTTCTTCGGCCAGTTGCTCACGCTGCGGCGCCATGGTGGCCACACCGAAGCTCACCGTCACGATGCCCCATGGAGCGCCCTCGTGCGGCAGCGCTAGCGCATGGATGGCCTGCTGAATGTGTTGGGCCATCTGCAGCGCTGCGGATGCATCGGCACCAGGCAGCAGCACCACAAACTCCTCACCACCAAAACGAGCCACCACGTCGCCATCACGGCGCCCACCGGTTTGGGCCAGGGTCAAGGCCAAGGACTTGAGGCAAGCGTCGCCCGCCAGATGGCCGTAGTGGTCATTGAAGTGCTTGAACACGTCCACGTCCAGCATGATCAAGGACACCGGAGAATGAGCCCGCTGAGCGCGCGCCCATTCGTGCGCCAGGGTCTGATCGAAGTGGCGGCGGTTGGCAATGCCCGTGAGGCCATCGGTGTTGCTGAGCAGTTGCAGCTGGTTGTTGGCCTGGGCCAGTGCATGGGTGCGTTCATCCACCAGCGCCTGCAGCTCCTGGTTGCGCTGCTGCAGACGGCTGACGGGGTACACCTCGCCGTCGCGCGCCAGTCCGTACGGGATGGAGATGCCGCTGTGCGCAATCTTCCAGTCTTCGGCCTCCTGCCGGAACACCAGCACCAGGCGCGCAGTCTCTCGGGCAAACAGCGGGTCGGAGTTGGGCAGGTGGATGTGAAAGAACGCCGTGACCGCCAGCACATCCACCCCCAGCTCCTGCGGGAAGAGGTCGAGCACCTCGATCTCGATGCGGCCGGGCACCTGCGCAAAATCGAGCAGTGTCACGTCCACCCACTCGTTGCGGGTCTTGATGAGCTTGTCGCTACTGCCGGCAAACCCGCTGAAATTCTCGCTGAACCGCTCCAGCAACCGTACATCGCGCCCGGCATACATCTCGATGTACTCGTCGAACAGCATGCGGATGAGCCGTTGGCGTTCTGGTGACATGCGACGGTTCCTTGGCGGGGACGGAAGGTGCGGGTACGACGGCCTGACAACGCTGTGCAAAAGCGCTGCGCCCTAGGCAGCCAGCGCCGCAGTCAAATGTAACACTTGCAACACTGCCTGGGCCACCGCCGCGTGCCACATTTATGTGCGGTGCCAGACAGTGCGCGCACCGCTCAGCACGCAAACTCGCACACTGTCAGCAATCACCCGCTCAGGCGCCCAGGCAGGACCGCCTGAGGCTTGATCTGGTTAGGACAGACACACCGGTGCGGCGCCGGTGTTGTGACCCACCCCGCCCTCGCGCCGCAAGGCGGAAACACCTGAAGAAGCGTATGGACAGCAAGCAAAGACCATGGGTGTGGGGCAAGGGCTTGGCGGCCCCGTGGCCGACCGCAGAACAAGTGCAGCGATGGAAGCTGTGGCTGCGCGCACTGCCAGCACAGTGGGCAGAGGGCTCCAACACACAGCGCGGCAGGGTGTGGGTGGCGTCCCCGTCACATGCCAAGCAACGCCCTGCGGAGCCCAGTGTGAGCACCTGCGTGGCGGCCATGCAGCAGATGCAGCAGGTGATAGCGCGTGAAGCCGCTGAACGCCGGGCCCTGGAGCGCACAGTGCAAGGCACCCAGGCGGCGCTGGCCCAGGCCCTGGCCGATCTGGACCGCGTGCGCAACGGCGAGCGCCAGGCGCGGCACCAGGCGCTGCACGACGAGTTGACCGACCTGCCCAACCGGCGCCATTTGCTGGAGCGCCTGGATGACCTGCTGGGCCAACGGCACCCCCTACAGCCCGGGCCGACGGTGCTGTTCATCGACCTGGACAACTTCAAGGCCGTGAACGATACACACGGCCACGGCGTGGGTGACGAGGTACTGCGCATCACAGCCGCCCGCCTGAGCGCTGCCGTGCGCCAGGGCGACCTGGTGGTGCGCCTGGGTGGCGATGAGTTTGCCTGCCTGCTGCTGGGCGTGTCGGACGCAGCGCCACTGCACCAGCTGTGCGCCAAGCTGCTGCATGCGGTGTGCTGCCCCATGAAGATAGCCCAACTGCAACTTCTGGTACGCCCCAGCATCGGGGTAGCCATCTGCCCCCAGCATGGCACGCAGGTGGACGCCCTGCTGGCCTGTGCCGACGCGGCCATGTATGCCGCCAAACGCGAGCGCTGCGGGTACGCGTTTGGGACAACGCTCAAGGCCATCAACGCCGTCAACACCAACAGCGCAGACCACTCCGAGCAGCCAGCCTGATCTGACACCTGTGGTCTGTCTTTCCGGCACGCAACAGATACTCACACACCGGTGGGTACGGTTACGAACAGACAGGCACAGCGCTGCAAGCGCACAGTGCAGACAACGGCCTCCGCCTGGGTGGCCGGGCTTTTCAAGGGACTGTTTCACCATGCGCCACCTGACATCCCACCCCACTCACCATGTGCTGCCCCGGAGCCTCTGCACGGTGCTGGTGGTGCTTACACTGCTGCCGCTGCTGGGCTGCAAGCGCAGCGACATGGTGACCCAGTGGGCGCCCGCCAGCCCCTCGCCAGTGGCTTACCTGGAAGACGGAGTGATCACCTCAAGGGTGCGGGCCGCGCTCATCCTCTCGCCAGTGGTCAACAGCTACAACATCAGCGTGGAATCGCACCAGGGCGTGGTGCTGCTCAGTGGCATGGCCGCAGACCCCACGCAGATTGACCTGGCCGTGTTTGTGGCGCAAACGGTACCCGGCGTGAATTCAGTGGACAGCTTCATGTTCTCGACCGGTGCAGCACCCGCGCTGGCGGTGCGCCAGGGCCACACCCCGGACCTGGCTGCGTTGCGCGCCAGGCAATTGCTGGATGCGCTACCCAGCCAGCTGTACCAGGAACCCCAGCCACCCCACCCCATTGCCGACGAGCCCTCGGACCCTGCTAGCGCGGTGTATGCCAGCGCCGAGCCTGTTCCCCTCGCACAGGAGCCCGACCCTGCTACCGACACCCCTGCCCAAGGCATGCCGCGCCTGAGCCGCTGGGTGCGCCTGGCCCACAGCGTACTGGGCATTGGCAGTATCCAGGACGAGCTGCAGATCAAGCGCTGACCCGTGCGGCGCGACAGGTCCCACCTGGCTTGTCGCAGCGCAAGGCCCTGACGGAGGCCAGGGCCCGCCACTCCACCCGTTATCGGCCGCCACGCGGCAACAACAGCCGCTGGTAGATCGCCTTGTCGGCCGCATAACAACTGCAGGCCTCAGCCTCCAAGGCCTTGCGGTTGAGCACCGTGAGTTCTCCCCGGTGGTAGGCGATAAGACCTGCATACTGAAAATGCCCTGCCGCCTCGGTCACGCCCACGCGGCGCACGCCCAGCATCAGGGCCATGAATTCCTGGGTGACGTGAAAACACTCTGAATGCGATCGGTCCTGCATCATCAACAGCCAGCGCGCCAGGCGCGGCGCAATCTGGTGGTAGCGCTGGCATGCCGCCGCCAGCGTCTGCTGGTGCAGGCGCGCCAGCAGGCAGGCCTGGAGCAAGGCCTCCAATTCGGGAATCGCGTTGATCTGCGTGCGCAACTGTTTGGCGCCAATGCGCCAGCTGGACCCAGCCCCCTGCACCAGGGCCCGCCACGGCGTGGCCGCCAGGCCCAGGATCAGTTCCGAGCCCAGCATGGCCTCTGCCCCCACCATGCCCACCTCCAGCGGAGGGTGGCTGTCCACATCAATGACCAGCGACAAAAAACCTTCGGTCGGAAAATGTGCATGCGCCAGCGGTCGGCCCCGGGTGCTCAGTTCGGCCGACAGCACCAGTTCGAAAGGCTCGCAGTGCTGCAGGAAACGCTCGCGCGCCGCGGTCGGCAGTTGTTGCAGAAGGGTATTGTTTTTGTGTTGCATCGCGGGGCCTCGGGCTGCTGTCCGCACTGCAAGGGAGAGCAGCGCCAGGACCCCTGCGCAATGCCTTGCCTTGCGCAAGGTGTAGCCCAGTGTGGGCGGCTTTGTACGGTATGACCGTCTGCCAGCGCACACAGGGTGCAGGCCATGTGCGCCCCCTTGCTCCGCAGAATCGGAGTTGGGCCAGTTCACACTGTCTGCCAGGTCGGCGTCCCTAGCTCGCCACGACCAATGGCAGCAGTCGGTCGTATTCCTTTTTGACCACCTCATAACACTCGCAAGTGCGGCGCTCCAGCCCCGGGCGGTCCAGCACGTTGATGTGCCCGCGCGCATAGCTGATGAGACCCGACCGCTGCAGCTTGAGTGCGGCCTCGGTCACCCCTTCGCGCCGCACGCCCAGCATGTTGGCAATCAACTCTTGCGTCATGATCAACTGGGTGCTGGGCAAGCGGTCCAGGCTCAGCAGCAGCCAGCGACACAGCTGCTGGTCCAGCGAGTGGTGGCGGTTGCACACGGCGGTCTGTGCCATCTGGGTTATGAGTGCCTGCGTGTAGCGCAGCAACAGATGCATGACCGGTCCTGCATGTTCAAACTCGGATTTGATGACGTCCGCACGCAGCTGAAACCCCGCCCCAGCACTTTGCACCACTGCCCGGCTGGGCGTGGTTCCACCACCCATGAAGATCGAGATGCCCACTAGGCCCTCGAAGCCCACCACCGCGATCTCCGCCGACGCGCCATCCTCCAGCACATACAGCAGCGACACGATGGCGCTGGTGGGGAAATACACGTGCGGCATGGTCGCTCCCGATTCGTACAGCACCTGTCCCAGCGCCAGTTCCACAGGTTCCAGCAATGGCAGCCAGCGCTGCAGGTCTGGCTCGGGCAAGGCTGCCAGCAGCTGGTTTTGAAGGGGGATATTGGAGCGTTTGATGGTGGCACCTTGGTGTATCGCGGTGCTGGGCCCCTGCGGCCCTGCCTGCCGCCTGGGCATGCCGCAAGTTTGTTGCAGCGCGCCGAACAAGGTCTGTACGGTATCGTACATACACACAATTACCAAATGCTGGATGTCAAGGTGCACCAAGGCCCCACAAAAGATGCACTCTGCGCATGCCTTAACCAAGCAACGGAATCACAAAACACTGGCCATCGGGCCCGTCACCCCAGCGTAGCCGCTCGCCCACCTGCAACCATCGCGCGTCCGGTGGGACGTTCGACGGCAAGACCGCTGAGGCTCCTGCGGCAACGCGCACCAGCACAAACCGCAGCGTGCGTCCTGAACGCACCAGCGTCAGCTCTGAACCGGGCCAGTGTGGCGGCAGACAAGGCGTGAAGAACAGCTCTTGCGCTCGCATCTGCAGCCCCACGATGGACTCCACCGCTGCTCGGTGCAGCCAGCCTGCTGCTCCGGTGTACCAGCTCCAGCCGCCGCGCCCCACATAGGGCGGCTGGCTGTAGATGTCGGCCGCCATCACATAGGGCTCGACGGCATACACCGGCCCGCAGACGGGGTGCTGGGCGCGGTGCGCCGGACTCAGGTAGGTGAAGTAACGGTAAGGCACATCGAACGCACCGGGGTGCTCAGGCTTCTGCAGCGCCAGTTCTGCAGCGGCCATCAGCGCCCATACGCCGCCATGGGCATACTGCCCGCCGTTCTCGCGCACGCCGGGCGGGTAGGCCTGGATGTAGCCCGCGCTAGGTGATGCATGGCGCAGCGGGGGCGCCAGCAGCTGGATCAAGCCTGCTGCGGGGTTGACCAGATGCGCCTCGATCGCGTCCATGGCCTGGCGTTGCCGCGCAGGCTTTGCTGAGCGCGAGAGCACCGCCCAGGCCTGCGCGATCAGGTCAATGCGGCCCTCGTCCCGCGTGTGGCTGCCCAGAGCCGTGCCGTCATCAAAAAAGGCACGCTGGTACCAGTCGCCGTCCCATGCCTGGTTTTCCAATGCTGTGCGCCAGCCGGTCAATGCGGTGTCCCAGCGCTGCACGCGTTCCCCATCGCCTTGATCGCGGGCGATCGGGATCCAGTCAGCAACGATGGCACACAAGAACCACGCCAGCCACACCGATTCGCCGCGGCCACCATCGCCCACACGGTTCATGCCGTCGTTCCAATCACCGCCACCCATCAGCGGCAGGCCGTGCGTGCCAGTGCGCAGGCTGCGGTCGATGGTGCGGGCGGCATGCTCGTACACGCTGGCCATGGTGGCGCTGGCGCTGGGGGCCTCGTAGATGTCTTCCGCCCCTTCGGGAATCGCCGAGCCCTCAAGGAACGCCACCTGTTCCTCCAGCAGACTGTGGTCCGCAGTGCGTTCCAGATAGTGGGCGCAGGCAAAGGGCAGCCATAACAGGTCGTCCGAGAAATGCGTGCGCACTCCCGCACCGCCCGGCGTGTGCCACCAATGCTGCACGTCGCCCGCTGCAAACTGGCGCGATGCGCACAGCACAATCTGCGCACGCAAGGCGCCCGGCTGCGCCCAGGCCAGCGCCATGGCATCCTGCAACTGGTCACGGTAGCCCGTGGCACCGCCGGCCTGGTAAAAGCCCGCTTTGGCAAACAGGCGTGAAGACACCGTCTGGTACAGCAGCCAGCGGTTGACCAGCACGTCGAACAGCGGGTCGGGCGTGGTCACCTGCGTCGCGCCCAGCAACAGATTCCATTGGTCGAGGGTCGCCTTCTCACGCATGCGGGCCGCCACGGCCATGGCCTCGGCACCCAGCGTGCGTGCGGCAGCCTCGGTGGGGGCGTAACCCATCAGGTACACGCGCTCAAACGCCGCCCCGGCCCGCAAAGTCACCAAACGCGACAACGCTGCACAAGGGTCCAGCCCAAAACCGCTGCGCTGCCCCAGCTGCAGGGGCACCACCAGATCACCCTGCGCATCGAAAAACTCGCGGCGGTCGCAGGTCCAGTCCAGGCTGTCGTTGACACGGTCGTCCGTACCCGGCCCGGCCGAGGCCTCGCAGAAAAAGGCTGTACCCCCGCCAAAGCCCGCAGCCGCCTCGTTCTGTGTGCACAGCAGGCCCAGCAAGCGGCCATCGGGCAGTGGTGCAAAACACGGGGCGGTGGACAGCGTGGCGCGATCGCCGCGCTTTTCGCCCATCATCCACTCCACCATGCCGACCAGGCGCAAGTGCTCGCGCCGATTGCCCAGGTTGCGCACCTGCACAAACACCTGCTTGATGGCGGTGACGGGGTCCACACACCAGCGCACCTCCACCTCCAGTGCGCCTCTGCGGTGGCGGATGAGGGTGGTGCCCTGGGCGTGCTCCACGCGGTACACCGCGTCGGCTGCACCCCAGGCCGAGGGCGTCAGGCTCCACACCTCACGCGTGCGGCGATCCTGCAGCAGCAACCATTCGGCGGGCGGGTCGGCCACCGGGTCGTTCGACCAGGCGGTGAGCTGGTTCAGGCGGCTGTTGAGCGCCCAGGTGTTGCCTGCGCCGCTTTCCGACACCATGGCCCCCAGTTGGGCATTGGCCAGCACATTGACCCAGGGTTTGGCGGGCCGCAGCGCAGCCGACACCTCAAAACCAAAGGTACCGGTGACCGGTTCAAAGACGCCCACTGGCGCGGGCACCTGGGTGCTGCCCTGGTGCGTGGGTACTTCATCGGTGGCGCCGCCGCGCCAGGGACTGGCCATGGACACGCCATGGGCCACCACCCAGGCTTTCACCTGGTGCATGAGGGCATGGCCATCGGCCTGCAGGGTGATGCGGGCCAGGCTCGCCAATGTGCCCAGCTGCGCAGCCGACAGCTCATCCAGCCGCAGCACCCGCAGGCTGGTCACAGCAGGGCCTGTGTGGGTGGCCAGGTCGGCATCATGGTGCTCCCGCAGCAGTGTCAGCTCGCGCTGCAAGGGCATGTGGTACGAATGGGATTCGCTGCTGAGCACCACCAGGTCGCAGGCCACGCCGCCATGCGCCCATTCGCGCAATGCCTGAGCCAGCGTGCGCAGCAGGCCCATGCCCTGGGGCGATCCAGCCATCACCAGCACGATGGGCCGGTCGCCTGACAGTCCCAGTTGCCACAGCGTGCGCCGGTCGCACACGGGGTGTGCGGTCTGGGCTTCGGTCAGCACGCCCAGGTAGGTGGTGTGAACCTTGGGCAGGGTCAGCACAAGGGCCGTGGTCAGCGCCTGCAGCGCAGGCAGGTAGTCGCGGTGCGGGCGGTGCGACGCCCACTGGATGCTGGCCAATGTGGCCGACATGGCCGACGCCCGCTCCACGTAGGTGGGCTGGCGGTATTTGTCGATGATGGCCAGCAGCGTGGCCGGATCTTGTGATGCCGCCGTGGCAAACGTGACGCAGGCCTGAGCGCCCGGCGCAATGCGCAGCATCACGCCCAGCGCTGCCACGGGGTCCAGGCCCGTGTCCAGCGATGCAGGCACTTCGGGCACGCGGCTGAGTAAAGCCAGGGGCTGGCCGGGCGTGTGGTTACGCCCCAGCCAGAGCTGCCGGTCAGTCTGGCAGCGCAGGCCCAGCACCTGACCTTGTGTGTCGGCCACAAAGTGCGCAGCCTGCAGGGTGGTCTCGGTCTGCAGGCGGGGCGTTCTGATGAACCGCAGCGCCTGCTGCGCGGGCAGCCAGTCGGCAGCGATGAAAAGATTGGAGAACGCGGGGTGTGCCTCGTCGGCCGCATGGGTGGCCAGTGTGATGTCCAGGGCCGAGATCAGCTCCAGCTCGATCACCTCGTCACCCAGGTTGCTTACCATCACCTTGCGCAGTTCGATGTCGTCTTCCGGGCTCACCCACACGGTGGTGTGCACGCGCAGCCCTGGCCACAGCGCGTCAAAACACACGCGGTCTGTATGAAAGATGCTGCCGTACACCGCCCGCGCATCGGGCGCGGGGTGGCTGGTGACGGAAGCGGGCACGCTGGAGCCCATCTGTCGCACATACTGAAAACTGCCGTGCGCATCCCGCAGCGCGTCGTCGCGCCAGCGGGAAATGCCGGTCTGATGCCAGCGGCTCCACCCTGCCCCGTTGGCGCGCAGCGTGACGCTGTAGCGACCATTGCCCAGCAGGTGCGTGGGCTCCAGCGCCTGGGAGCCAGGGGTGACGTGGCGCACATGGTCTGGCGTCTTTTGCTGGCGCGCATGCAGCGGCAGACGCGGCGGTGTCGCCTGCAAGGTGGGGAGCTCGCGCGGGGCGCGCTCCTGCAGCAGCGGCAGCACGGCCTCGATGCGGGCGTGCGCCGTACCCCAGCGCTGGGCCACCCCACCCAGCAGCACGTTGGCCAGCGCCACGATGGTCATGCCCTGGTGGTGGGCCATGTAGGTGCTGACCAGGGTGAGCCGCTCCCCGTGGGTCTGACGTTCGGGAGTGAAGTCCAGCGCCTCGTAAAAACCGTAGCGCCCGCGCGCCGACAGTGCAGCCAGCGCGCGGAAGTTGGCGCAGGCTGCGCGGGCATCCACCTGCGTGGCCAGCGCCGTGGCATAGGGGGCAATCACCAGCTCGCCCACGGGCGTGCGGCGCAAGGCCAGACGGGGCACGCCCTGCGGCGCGTACTGGTACGCCAGGGTGTGGTCGCGCCCGGCATAGGCACATTCGGAAATGCCCCAAGGCATGTCTTTGCCCAGGCCCTGTACCAGCGCCGCCTGCTCACGCAGGGCCGACCGCCCTGCCTCGCCCAGTGCGCTGTGATACGGCTCCGCCATGACCAGAGAGGGCATGAGGTACTCGAACATCGAGCCCGACCACGAGCGCAGCACCGCGTGGTGGCCGCTGGCAAAAAACGGTCGCCCAAGGGCTGCCCAGTGCTTCACGGGCAGGTCGCCCTTGGCCACGGCCAGCAGGCTGGTGGTGCGGGACTCGGACGCAAGCAGGTCGTAGAAAGAGGTGTCCAGCTGCTGCTCGTCCACCCGGTAGCCAATGTGCAGAAGGTGCCGCCGGGGGTGGTACAGAAACCGAAAGTCAGCCTGCCAGGCCAGTGCATCCAGCGCCTCGGCCAGGGTCGTGAGGCGGCGCGTGGCCTCGGATGCGCCGCCGCTGTGTGCAGCTTGCTGGTCACGGTCCACCGACTGCAGCGTGGCCAGGTGGTCAGCCAGCAGCCACAGCAGTTCGTCATGCGCCGTGGGCGGGCTGTGCACGATGGCCGGGTGGCGTGGCTGGGCCATGCTGCGCAGCTCGTCCTGGGCCTGCGCCAGCAGCGCGCGAAACGCCGTGGCCTCGGGCAGGTGCGCGGGGTCGGGTGGGCGCATGCCCAACAGGCGGCTCAGCGCGGATGGGTGGTGCAACCCGCGCATGCCGGGGTGATGGATCCCCAGCCGGGGCTGCAGTCGCGCCAGCGAGGTGCGGATGGCCTGCTCGCCCGCCTGAGACGACAGTGGCTGCACCGCCAGCGCGCTGCAGGCCTGTGCCACAGCTACCAGGTGGGCGCAGAGGTTGCCACTGTCCACCGTGGACACATAACGTGGGTGCAGGGGCTGCAGGGTTTCGGTGTCGTACCAGTTCAGGAAGTGGCCCCGGTGCCGCTCCATCGCTTGCAGGGTCACCAGGGTGGCTTCAAGCCGGTCAAGCAGCTCCAGCGTGCCGATCCAGCCGAACTGGCGCGCACAACTGGCGCTCAGCAGGTACAGCCCGATGTTCGTGGGCGATGTGCGGTGCGCCACCATTTCATACGGGGCGGTCTGCAGGTTGTCGGGCGGCAGGTGGTGGTTGTGGGAATCCACGCAGCGCTCGAACAAACGCCAGGTGTCACGCGCCACGCCGTGCAGCAGGTCCTGGTCTTGTGCCGACAGCGTTGGGCTGCCATGGCCGGGCGGGACGCGGTTGGCCAGCCACACCAGCCATGGCGACAGCGCCCACAGAGCCAGCAGCGGCCCCACCAAGGCCCAGGGCGCCGAGGTTCCCCCGGTCCACAGTGCAATGCCGCAGCCCACCGCCAGCAAGGGCGCCGCCCTGTGCCTGCGCAGCGTGGCGCCCAGGCCTGTGATCAGGTTGTTCTGTGCGGCCTCGGCCGTGGTCCATTCCAGCAGGTGCCAGCGGCTCACGGCCTGCCGGTGCACGGTGCGCACCACGGCATCGCCCAGCAGCAGGGCCTGCTGCGGCAGCACGGCCAGGTGCCACACACCGCTGGCCAGGGCGCGCAACAGGTCGCCCGATGCTTCGTGCACAAAACGCATGCCGACCAGCCCAAACCGGCTGGGCACCCAGCCTGCCAGTGCCCCCATCAAGGGCGCAGCCACATAGGCTGCCACCACCAGCGCTAGCGTGCTGGCCAGCGGCAGGCCCAGCCCCGCGATGGCCAGCACCACCAGTACCAACGATGCAGGTGCCACCAACGAGCGGCGCAGGTTGTCGAACAGCTTCCAGCGGTTGACAGGCGATAGGCTCCAGCGGTGGGCCTGGGCCAGAAAGGGCCACAGCTGCCAGTCGCCCCGCGTCCAGCGATGCAGGCGGGCAGCGGCGGTGTCACTGTGTTCGGGCTCCGCCTCCACCAAAGCCACATCGCTCACCACGGCGCAGCGTGCCAGCGCACCTTCGAGGAGGTCGTGGCTCAGCACCTGGTCGGCGGGAAGGCGCCCGCCCAGCACGGCGTGCACGGTGGCCACATGCAGCAGGCCCTTGCCGGTGAAGCTGCCTTCGGCAAAAAAATCCTGGTACACGTCAGACGTCATGGCGCTGTAGGGGTCCAGCCCCTGCTGGCCCGCAAACAGCCACTGCCACAACGAGGTGGTGGCATGCGTGGGCAGTGGCGCAAGCACCCGGGGCTGCAGGATGCCGTAGCCCTGCACCACACGCTGGCTTGTGGCATCCAGGCGGGGCTGGTTTTCGGGGTGTTCGGCCACGCCCACCAGGCTGCGCAGACGGCCCGGGGGCAGTTGCGTATCACTGTCAAGGGTGAGCACATAGCGGGTCTGCAGTGCCAGGCATGAGAGTTCGCCCAGGTCGATGAAGGCGCCGGATACTCCGGTGGCGAGTGCTGCCACCAGCTGTTCGAGCTTGCCGCGCTTGCGCTCCCACCCAATCCACTGCTGCTGCGTGGGGCTGTAGGTGCGCGCGCGGTGCAGCAGCACAAAACGCGGTGTACCGCCCGTGGTGGGCGGGTGCTGCGCATTCAGGGCCAACATCAAGCCCTCGGCGTGGGCCAGCAGCGCGCCGTCTTCGGGCAGGTCTTGCACATCGGCATCCACACCGTCGGTCAGCAGCGCAAACTGCGCACAGGGCTCGGGGTTGGCCAGGTAGTGCAGGTGCAGGCGGTGCACCAGCCGGTCGATGGTGCCGGTGCTGCTGAGCAGGGCCGGGATCGCCACCAACACGCGAGCCGAAACCGGAATGCCCGCTGGCAGCAGGTAGCGTGGCATGTAGGTGGGCCGCACGGATTCGCCAATGAGCCGGTTGACCACGGCCACCACAATCTCGGACACGGGAAGCAGCAACAAGACAGCCAGCAGCGCCAGGCCCGCAAGATGCGCTGCGCTGGCAGAGGGTTCTGGTGGGAAGCCCCACAGCGGCGCCATCAGCCAGGCCAGCAGGCCGAGCGAGCCCAGCAGCAAGGCGCCCAGGTACAACGGCACACGCGACATGCCCACGGCAGAACGCCACAAAGCCACTGCATCGGCAGCATGGCGGCGTGCGCCCAGGGAGTGCTCCAGCTGGCTGCGCCCTGCGCCTTGCAGCCAATAACCTGCCAGCGCCTTCACACCTCCAGGCACATCCTGAGACTCATGGTCTGCGCTCGACATCAACGCCAGCAGCGTCTGTGCGACCGCCGCCTCGCCCAGCCCGCTGCGGGCCGACAGGTTTTCTATGCCGTGCAAGGTGGTGTTGCGAGTGGACTCGTCTTCAGCCGCGAACACAGGCGACTGCAGCATGGCGCGCAGCACCAGGCTCGTCTGGCTGATGATGTCGGACCAATCGGCCGCGCCAATCAAGCGCAGCGCCGTGACGGCATTGCCCATACTCAGCTGGTCGGCAGCCTGGTTGATCTGCTGCTGGGCCTGCAGCGCCACCAGGTCGGGCACAGCGGTCAGCAACCAATGCTGCACCGGCAACAGCGGTAGCCCCGGTGTGTGCCCCCCCGGCGTTCTGCGACCTGCCATGGACTGCGCCAGATGGGCCAGGAACACAGGGGCCACGCCGCGCTGCGCCATGGTGGCGCACGCAGCGTCGAGCGTGTCGGCCGTCAATGCTTCGCAGCGGGTGGCACACAGGCTGGCCAGCTCCTGCGCAGCCTTGTGGCTGGCCAGGCGCTCGGCCAGGCGGCGCAAGTTCTCCACCAGCACCACGCGCAGGGTGGTGGGCAACGCCCAGAGTTCACCCTGGCTCAGCTCGCGGGTCTCCTGGTAGGCGTTGAGGTAGTGCACCAGCAGCGATTCATCAAAGGCACTGTCGGTGTGGGCCACAAACGACCACGCCACGCCGTACACACGCGGCAAGCCTACCAGTGGGGCGTCTTTGAGCACCGGCAGCGATCGGTAGTAACGCGGTGGCAGCCCGGCCCGGATCTCCTTGAGCTGGCTTTCGATCAGATGGAAGTTGTCAAACAGCCATTCAGCGGCGGGGCTGATGGCATGCTCATCGTGCGGCGCGTCAAACAGGTAGCGGTACGCGGCCCGCAGCGCGCGGATATTGCTCTGCAGGCGCGGGTAGAACGTGGTGCGGCCAAAGGGCGCCTTGCCCGCATCGTGGGACGTGCCCAGGTGCCGGCCATGCTCTTCGAAGCGGGCCACACCAAACACTTCGGCCCGCAAGGGCTCCAGCACCGGGCCTGCCCGGGCATCGAGCATGCGGTCCAGCGCGGAAGGAACCCAGGGCCATGGTGTGCGTATGCCCATGTGCGCGCCCCCTACCGCACCAGCGATACGGCCCCCGCCAGCAACGTGACCAAGAGTGCAACGGTGACCACATGCTCGGCCACCAGGGCCTGCAGCCATGCAGCGCCGGCGAGCAACTGGTCCAGCGGCCCGCGCAAGGCGCCACAGTGCGCCAGATGTTCACCCAGGTGGGAAAGCTCCAGCAGCGATATGTCTGCTGGCTGCCCGACGCAAGACGTGTCCCACGCAGAGGCAAGGGTAGGTGGATGGGACATGGGCGGCTCCTGGTACACAAGTGAATGGCGCCACCGCATTGCGGCAGCGCTCTGATCCTCTTGTACAAGGGGCTGGGGCCGGGTGTCTGTGCGGTGTCGAACAAACCTCCCGCGCAGGCGTTTTCAACGCGGTGGCAACAGGCCAGCAAAACCGGTAGTCACCAGTCAAACAGCGACGCGGTTCCGCCCGGACACGCGCCTTCGATCTGCAGCATGCGCAGCTTGGTCAGCGCGCCGCCACCCGCCGAAAACCCGCCGGGCCGGTCGCCCGCCGCCAGCACGCGGTGGCATGGCACCAAGGGCGCAAACGGGTTGTGGCCCAACGCCTGACCCACGGCACGCGCAGCACCTGGCTCGCCCAGCGCGGCTGCCATCTCGCCATAGGTCATGGTCTTGCCGGGCGGAATACGGCGGGCCAGTTCGTACACACGGGCGTGGAAGGGTGGCACGGTATTGAGCGCCAAAGGCACATCGCACAGGTCATCGTGCGCACCTTCGAGCAGAGCCACCACGCGCGCCGCCCAGGCGGCCACCTCGGGTGGCATCACACTTTCAGCAAGCTGCGGAAACCGGCACTGCATGCGGGCACGCGTCTGCAGCTCGCTTGCATCTTCCGGCAACTGCGCCCCCACCAACTGCGCCCCCTGCCACGCGATGCCACAGTGGCCGATGGCAGTGGGGAACAGCGCATAGCCGCTTGCGGGTTGGTGCGCTGAATCGATGGTGACCAGCTCAGCAACCATTTGCTATATTTTTAATAGCTTTCAGCACATATATATCAAGCGCCTGGTGCTTATTCAGCCCTCAGAGCTGCCCGCAGCTGTGCACCCAGCTCGGGCTTGGCGGCAAACGGGTCTGTGGGGTTGCGGCCCATCATCACGTCTTCCATGCGCGTCTGCACCGAAGCCAGGGCCTTGGGGTGGCTGTAGATGTAGAACTGACCTTGTGCCGCTGCATCGAACACTTTTTGCGCTACCTCGGCGGCGGTCACCTTGCCGCTGCCCACGGCCTTGTCGCTCATGGCCTGACCGATGAGCTGGCTCTTGGTGGGCTTTTCGGCAGGCAGGTCGCCGGGGCGGTTGCGGTGGCTTTGGTTGATGCCGGTGGGCACAAAGAACGGGCACAACACGCTGGCGCCGATCTGGTCAGTGACCAGCGACAGATCCTGATACAGCGTTTCCGACAGGCTGACCACTGCGTGCTTGCTCACGTTGTAGATGCCCATGTTGGGCGCCGCCAGCAGGCCCGCCATGCTGGCGGTGTTGATGATGTGGCCGCGCCAAGTGGGGTCGGCCTTGGCCGCTGCCAGCATCATGGGGGTGAACAGACGCACGCCGTGCACCACACCCCACAGGTTCACGCCCAGCACCCACTCCCAGTCCTTGACCGAGTTTTCCCACACCAGGCCGCCCGCACCCACGCCTGCGTTGTTGAACACCAGGTGCGGTGCGCCAAAGCGCTGCTGCACGTCGGCGGCGAGTTGCTCCATCTGCGCAGCGTTCGATACATCCACCTTGCGGGCCAGCACCTGGCTACCTGCGGCCTGCATCTCGGCAGCGGCGGCGTCCAGCGCGTCCTGCTGCACATCCACCAGCACCAGGTTCATGCCGAGGCGGGCACCGATGCGCGCGCATTCCAGGCCAAAGCCCGAGCCTGCGCCGGTGAGGACGGCGGTTTTACCAGCAAAGTTGTCGATCATATTTTTTGTCTCCTAGGGATTGTCGATGGATGATGGGGTGCGATCATGAAACACGGGGCGGCTCTGATGCTGGCACACAGCTTCGACCAACGCCGCCCGAACGCGCAGAACGAATCGGGCGCGATGCGATAAAAAAGGCCGCTGTTGTTCAGGACGCCGTCGGCCGCAACACGTAGCCGATGCGGGGGAAGTGAACGTGCACCGTGCCCGCGCGCGGGTCGGTGCGCCGCAGCGTGTAGCGGGTGCGGGTGGCGGCGATCAGCTCGCCCTCGGTGGGCTCAGTGCCAAAGCTCTCGGCGGAAATAGTGACCGGGCTGCCCAGCGGAATGCCGTGCTCGTCCTGGAACACGTCATCCGTCAAGGGCAGAGGGTCCATGCCTGCAGCCACTGTGATGGCGTCGGCGGCACTGAACTTCTCCATGCGGCCGTGGCCCAGCGCAGCGATGCGGTCCATCCACTCCAGCACGGCGGGTGTGGCGGCAAAGATGTCAGCCATCACCGGCACACACTGGCGCGTGAACCACAACGGGTGATAAGCAGCAAAGTCGGCCAGACAAGGCTCTGCGCCAAACAAAAAATCATGCTCTTCAGCCATGTGGGCGATGCGGCGCAGGTACGAGCGGTAGGCGGCGGTGGCATCGGCCGGGCGCAGGCGCTGCATGCCAGCGCTCATCTCGCGGCGGTCTTCGCCAAACACTTGCGCAGCAGCAGGCGGCAGGTTGGCAAACAACACGGCGGCGCCCTTGGGCTGCAGGTTGTAGGCCATGGCAGCCCAGAACAGCGTGGTGTCGGCCCACTGCGCAAACACGCGCGACACGCCTTTGAGGTGCGGCGGGTACAGCACAGGTTCGGGATGCTCGTGCTCCAGCACATCACAGATCAGGGCTGAGTCGCAATAGATGTCGGCACCAATCTGCAAAAACGGCGTCTTGCGATAGCCCCCCGTCAACGCCACCACATCGGGCTTGGGCATGACGCTGGGGATGATGACGGACTTCCAAGCCAGTTGCTTGAAGCCGAGCACCGCACGGATCTTTTCAGAGAACGGTGACGAGGGGTAGTGGTGCAGGATGAGGTGGGACATGGGGTTCTCCGCAGAAAAAATGTGTCAAGCAGGCAAGGCGCGTGAGAGCAAGGTATCCAGATCGACGCCCGTACCCAGCGTGCCAAAGCTGTAGCCCCAGTCTCCGCCCAGGCGCGATTCGCAGAAAGCGCCGAACACTGCGCTTGGGGCACTGCGGTACAGCAGCGCGGCCTGAACGGCCAGGGCCACGTCCTGCGCGAGGCGGCGGGCCTCGGCCTCGGTGGTCATGGCGTCCACGCGCAGGGGCAGCGCACTGGCCATGCGGTCCAGCGCCGGGTGGGCGCCGCGTGCGGGGGCCAGTTCGTCAGCCAGTGCGGCAGCGGTGTCTGCGCGGCGCACGGCGCGCAGCAGGTCCAGCGCCATGATGTTGCCCGCACCCTCCCAGATGGAGTTGAGCGGCATCTCGCGGTAGATGCGGGACATCACGCCCTCGCCGCCCTCTTCCACATAGCCGTTGCCGCCCAGGCATTCCATGGCCTCTTGCGCAAACACGCTGCCACGTTTGCAGACCCAGAACTTGGCCACGGGCGTGAGCAGGCGGGCCATGATGGCCTCGTGCTCGCTCTTATCCTTGTGGTCAAAAGCGCTTGCAAGCCTGATGGATAGCGCGGTAGCCGCTTCACTTTCAAGAGCAAGGTCGGCCAGCACGTTGCGCATCAGTGGCTGCTCAATGAGCTTCTTGCCAAAGGCCGAGCGCTGGCGCGTGTGGTGCAGCGCAATGCTGAGCGCCTGCCGCATGAGGCCGCTGGTGCCCAGCGCGCAGTCCAGCCGCGTCATGGTGCCCATCTCCAGGATCTGCGCCACCCCCCGGCCCTCTTCGCCCACGCGCCATGCCATCGCGTCGATGAATTCGACCTCGGAGCTGGCGTTGGCGTGGTTGCCCAGCTTGTCCTTGAGGCGCTGGATGCGGATAGCGTTCACGGTGTCGTCCGGCAGCACACGCGGCAGGAAGAAGCAGGTGAGCCCGCCGGGTGCCTGCGCCAGGATCAGGAAGGCGTCGCACATGGGGGCCGAGAAGAACCATTTGTGGCCGGTGATGCGGTAGCGTGCGCCCCAGGCATCGTCGCCATCGTGCACAGCCTGTGTGGTGTTGGCGCGCACGTCCGATCCGCCCTGCTTCTCGGTCATGCCCATGCCCATGGTGAGCGCGGATTTCTGCGAGAACAGCGCCAGGTGCGGGTCGTACTGCGTGGCTGCGAGGCCCTTGCTCCAGTCCGCCCACACGGCTGCATTGCCCCGCAAGGCAGGCGTGACGGCGTAGCTCATCGACACAGGGCAAAGAATGGAGGGCTCGGCCTCAGTGAACAGCATGAAGCCTGCAGCCCGCTCGATATGGGCGTGGCCCGTGTTCTGGCGCGACCAGGGCGTGGCATGCAGGCCGTGGCGCAACGCTGCGCCCATCAGCGCGTGGTAGCTGGGGTGGAACTCCACCACATCGGTGCGGTGGCCGAAGCGGTCGTGCGTACGCAGCTGGGGCTTGTAGGTGTTGGCAAGGCGCGCATGGGTGGCCATCTCCGCCGAACCCATCTCCGCACCCAAGGCCGTCAGGCTCGCCAGCGGCAGGCTGGGGGCATGCAGGCGCAGCGCGTCCTGCAAGGGCTGGTTGGTCATGAAGAGGTTGGCATCGGCCCAGGGCGTGCTCTGGTTGAACACTTCATGGGTGGCGGCAGGGCTGGCAGCGGTCATGGCGGCTCCTCAGACGGTGGGGCTGTCACCCCGCCTCAGCATTTCAACGTGCGGGATATCGTCTTCCAGGTACTCATCGGACACGGCCACAAAGCCCAGGCTGCCATAGAAGCCCTGCAGATGGGCCTGCGCGCTGATACGGATGCCCTGCCCCGGCCACGCCTGGCTGCAGCGGGTGATGCCTTCCTGCATCAGCGCCCGGCCCGTGCCGTTGCCACGCGCTTCCTTGGCGGTCACGACGCGGCCAATGGAGGGCTCGGGGTAGTTCACACCAGGGTCCGCCACGCGCAGGCAGGCCTGCAGCACGCCCATCTCGTCGTAGCCCAGCAAGTGGTAGGACTGCTTGTCCGCTCCGTCCGGGTCCTGGTAGGGGCCCTGCTCCAGGATGAACACCTTGCAGCGCAGGGCCAGGGCGTCATGCAGCGCATGCACGCCCAGGTCATCGAAGCGGCACCAGGTCCACTTCAGCATCATCAGATCAGCTTGACCAGTTGCTTGCCAAAGTTCTTGCCCTTGAGCAGGCCCAGGAAGGCCTCGGGCGCGGCGGCAATGCCTTGGGCAATGGTTTCGCGCGGGCGCAGCTTGCCGGTGCCGACCAGCGTGCCCAACTCCTTGAGGGCATCAGGCCAGACTTCCATGTGCTCGCTGACGATGAAGCCTTCAACCTTCATGCGGTTGATGAGCATGAGCGCGGGGTTGGCCATGGGCAGCGGTGCACCGTCGTAGCCGGCGATCATGCCGCACAGGGCGATGCGGCTGAAGGCGTTCATGCGCAGCATGACAGCGTCCATGATCCAGCCGCCCACGTTCTCGAAGTAGCCATCGATGCCGTTGGGGCACGCTTCCTTCAGGGCCTTGGACATGGCCTTCACGTCGCTGTGCTCTTTGTAGTCGATGCAGGCGTCAAAGCCCAGTTCTTCCACTGCGTACTTGCACTTGTCGGCACCGCCCGCAATGCCCACCGCGCGGCAGCCACGGGCCTTGGCCAGCGCGGCAAAGGCGCTGCCCACGGCGCCCGTGGCGGCGCTCACCACCACGGTGTCGCCTTCCTTGGGCGCGATGATCTTGACCAGGCCGTACCACGCTGTCACGCCCGGCATGCCTACGGCGCCCAAGTAGTGCGACAGCGGTACATGGGTGGTGTCCACCTTGCGCAGCGCACCGGGCTGCTCGGCATTGACCACGCTGTATTCCTGCCAGCCGCCCATACCCACGACCTTGTCGCCCACGGCGTACTTGGGGTGCTTGCTCTCGGCCACTTCACCCACGGTGCCGCCGATCATGACTTCGCCCAGCGCCTGCGATGCGGCGTAGCTCTTGCTCTCGTTCATACGGCCGCGCATGTAGGGGTCCAGGCTCAGGTAGTGGTGGCGCACCAGCACCTCGCCGTCCTTGAGCGCGGGCGTGTCAGTGGCCACCAGCTTGAAGTTGCTGGCCACCGCTTCGCCCTGGGGGCGGTTGTCGAGAACGATTTGTTGGTTGCGTGGCATGAAAAGCTCCTTCAGAAAATTAAATACTATGTTTTTGATAGCTACCAGTACATATAGACAATGCGCCTGCAGGCGAAAAGGCTTTAAACCACTGGCTCAGTCGGTAGAAATGACCTTGAGGTCATTGACATTGCGCCCGTCCACCGGCAGACGCTTGACGTACTTGAACGTGCCGGTGGCGTGGCAGCACACCTTGCCTTGGGCGTCGTACACCGTGCCCTCGGTGAACGCCATGGTGGCGGTGCGGTGAATCAACCGCCCCTTGGCCAACAGCGGTCCGCGTGCGGGCTGCATGAAGCTGGTCTTCATCTCGATGGTGACCACACCCATGTCCGGCGTCACGCTGCGCGCGGCCGTGGCCATGGTCACATCCAGCAACGTCATCGACGCGCCGCCGTGGGTCACGGCAAACGAGTTCAGGTGCTCGGGCTGCGCCTCGTAGCGCAGCTCGGACTCGCCGTCCTCCATGCGGTGCAGCGTGAAGCCAAGGTGGCTGACAAAGGGGATTTCGACACCAAAACTGATCAAGGTTTTTTCCTTTGGAAATGTAGGTCGCAACGGGCGCGGCACAGGCGAGGGACGCAGAGCAAGGGCCGCCCCGCAGCGATTGCGTCGTCCCCCTTCCCGAATCGCTCAGCGATTCGAGAGAAGGGGGAAGCGGCGCAGCCGCTCAGGGGGATCTTCACCCGCCAGTCACAATGCTCACGCCGCCGTCCACCGCCAGCCACTGACCGGTGATGTGCTTGCCCGCATCCGACGCATACAGCGCGCACAGGCCCTTCAGGTCTTCATCATCGCCCAGGCGGCCCAGGGGGGCGTGGGCCGCCAGCGCTTCTTCGCCCATGGCCTTGAGTGTGCCCACCGTCATCTTGCTCGGGAAGAAGCCCGGGCAGATCGCGTTGACGCGGATGTTGTAGGCCCCCCATTCGGCCGCCAGCGCCCGTGTGAAGTTGATCACCGCGCCCTTGGAGGTGTTGTAAGCAATGGTGTTCATGCCCTTGGGGTTGCCGCCCAGGCCGGCGATGGACGCCACATTGATGATGCTGCCGCTGCGGCGGCCGATCATGCTGTGCTTGGCGATGTGCTGGCTCAGGATGAAGTACCCACGCACGTTGAGGTTCATCACCTTGTCCCAGGCCTCCACGGGGTGGTCTTCAGCCGGAGAGCCCCAGGCCGCGCCCGCGTTGTTGACCAGGATGTCCACATGGCCCAGGCGCTGCAAGGTCTCGTCGGCCAGGCGGCGGATGTCCTCTTCCTTGGCGCAGTCGGCGGCAATCCAGCGCGCGTCGATGCCTGCGGCTTGCAGGTCGGCCGTGGCTTCCTCCAGGTCAGACGCCTTGCGCGAGCTGAGCACGATCTTGGCGCCCGCCTCGCCCAGCGCGTGGGCCAGTTGCAGGCCCAGGCCGCGCGAGCCGCCGGTCACCAGGGCGGTCTTGCCCGTCAGGTCAAACAGTTGTTGGATGGTGCGTGTCATATGAATGTCTCCTTGGATTTTTGCCAGTCGATGGATGTTCTCGGACCACAGCCCGGCGCTGGAATGCGCCAGCCAGGGGGTGGAATACAGGCGGCCATTGTGCGGCGCCAGAAGGCTGCATTGTGTCGCCGCCGCGTCCGCTCCGCACGGGGCCCGCCAGGTGGCTGCAGCGGTGCCGCAGCGTCAGCCCTGGGGGTCGGCCTTGAGCCGCGCACGCACGGCAATCAGCACCACGCCCGCGGCAGCCACCACGCCCCCGCCCACCATCAGCACCCAGCCCGTGGCCGGGTCGGTGCGGGCGGTGGCAATGCCCAGCACCAGCGTGAGCAGGCCGCCGTAGATCAGGGCCCAGATGATTTTGTGCAAGCGCTGCAGGGTGTGCGCGGCGGCCATCAGAACGCCTCTTCAGGAAAGCTGGCGCAGGTCGCGTCGCGTGCGCTGACCACTTGCAGCCAGGCGCCGATCTTGGGCAGCTCGTAATGGAAGAAAAAGCGCATGGCGCCCATGCGGCCCACGCTGGCGGGCTGTGCCAGGGCTGCATCGGCCGCCAGGGTGGCCAGCGCCACGTCCAGCCACACCCAGGCCAGCACCGTGTGGCCAAAGGCCTGCATGTAGGGCACGGCGTTGGACAGCGCATCAGCGGGTTGGCCCGTGGCCCAGGCGGCCTTGGTGGCAGCGCCCACGTCCTGCAGCGCCTTGCCCAGCGCGTTGGCGTGGGCAGCCAGCGCGGGCACCTGGATGGCGCGCTCGATGGTGGCGTTGATGCGCCCGGCCAGCAGTTGCAGGCCACGACCGCCCTCCATCAGCACCTTGCGGCCCAGCAGGTCCATGGCCTGGATGCCGTGGGTGCCTTCGTGGATCATGTTCAGGCGGTTGTCGCGCCAGTACTGCTCCACCGGAAAGTCGCGCGTGTAGCCGTAGCCGCCGTGGATCTGGATGGCCAGGCTGTTGGCCTCCAGGCACCATTCGCTGGGCCAACTCTTGGCGATGGGGGTCAGCACCTCCAGCAGCAGGCGGGCCTCGTCGGCCGCGGCGGCATCACCCGTATGTTGCTCGTCCACCAACCGCGCGCAGAACAGGTTGAGCGCCAGCGCGCCCTCGCCATACGACTTTTGCGCCAGCAGCATGCGCTTGACGTCTGCGTGCTCGACGATGCGCACCTGGGGCTGGGCGGCGTCCTTGACCACCGCTGCGGCGCCGTCTTTCGGACCTTGAACTGGGCGGCCCTGGGGTCGGTTCTTGGCGTAGTCCAGGCTCGCGTAGTAGCCCGCCAGGCCCAGCATGGTGGCAGCCATGCCGATGCCGATGCGCGCCTCGTTCATCATGTGGAACATGCAGTGCAGGCCCTTGCCGGGCTGGCCGACCAGGTAGCCCACGGCGCCTGCCTGACCACCCACGGGGTACTTGCCCTCGCCAAAGTTCAGCAGCGTGTTGGTGGTGCCGCGCCAGCCCAGCTTGTGGTTCAGGCCCGCCAGCGCCACGTCGTTGCGCACGCCGGTCAGCTGGCCGTTGGTGTCCACCAGCTTCTTGGGCACGATGAACAGCGAGATGCCCTTGGTGCCGGGCACCAGCTTGCCGTCCGGCCCCGGAATCTTGGCCAGCACTAGGTGCACGATGTTTTCGGTCAGCTCATGGTCGCCCGAGCTGATCCACATCTTGTTGCCCTTGAGGCGGTAGCGGGGACCGAGCGGGTCGCTCTCAAAGCCCTCGCCATCCGGCACGGCGCGTGTGGCCACGTCGGACAGGGACGAGCCCGCCTGTGGCTCCGACAGGCACATGGTGCCCGACCAGCGGCCGTTGAATTCATTGAGCGCAAACACCTGCTTTTGCAGGTCGGTGCCATGCACCATGAGCAGGTTGGCGTTGCCCGAGGTCAGCAGGTTGGAGCCAATGCTGATCGAGGCGGCCGCAAAAAAACTGTTGGCCGCAGCCTCCACCGTGTAGGGCAGCTGCATACCGCCAATGTCGTAGTCCTGCGCGGCGCTCAGCAGGCCCGACTCGGCGTAGGCGCGCCGTGCTTCGTAGGTGGCTTGCGGCAGCACCACGCGCAGCGTGCCGTCGGGCTCGGTCTCGGTGCGGGGTTCTTCGGTGTCCACCACGCGGTTGAAGGGGGCGTACTTCTCGCGGGCGATGCGCTCGGAGGTATCGAGCACCGCGTCGAAGGTTTCGCGCGAGTGGTCCGCAAAGCGCTCGCGGGCTTGCAGCTTCTCGGCGTCGAGCCACTGGTACAGCAAGAAATCGACGGTAGGGCGTAGGCTCATGGCATTTACATTCAAAATGGCTTCTAGCGCTTATCCATCAAACGCTAGCAGCTATAAAAAGAGGAGCTTCACAGTCCATAAAAAAACCCCGGTACAGCATCACTCAACACAGTGGCACTGCACGCGGGGCTGTCCCGGTCGCGAAACCGCTGCGGGGTCAGAACACTTCAAAGATACCCGCAGCGCCCATGCCGCCGCCAATGCACATCGTTACGCACACCTTCTTGGCGCCACGGCGCTTGCCTTCGATGAGGGCATGGCCCGTGAGGCGCTGGCCTGACACGCCGTAGGGGTGACCCAGGGCGATGGCGCCGCCGTTCACGTTCAGACGGTCCGCCGGGATTCCCAGCTTGTCGCGGCAGTACAGCACTTGCACAGCAAAGGCTTCGTTCAACTCCCACAGGTCGATGTCCTGCACCGTGAGGCCCAGCTTTTTCAGCACCTTGGGCACGGCAAACACGGGGCCGATGCCCATTTCGTCAGGCTCGCAACCGGCCACCGCAAAGCCGAGGAAACGGCCCAGGGGCTTGAGGCCCTTCTTGCTGGCGTACTCTTCGCTGGCGATCACGCAGGCGCCGGCGCCGTCGGAGAACTGGCTGGCATTGCCGGCCGAGATCAGGCCACCTGGCAGCGCAGAACGCAGGCCACTGATGGCCTCCACCGTCGTGCCTTCACGCGTGCCTTCGTCGCGGCTCACCGTCACTTGCTTGGTGATCAGGCCCAGGGTCTTGTCAGCCACACCGGCCGTCACCGTGATGGGGGCGATTTCTGCATCGAACAGGCCGGCAGCCTGGGCCGCACAGGCCTTTTGCTGGCTGCCCGCACCGTATTCGTCCATGGCTTCGCGGCCGATGTTGTAGCGCTTGGCCACCTGCTCGGCGGTCTGCAGCATGCTCCAGTAAATCTCGGGCTTTTGCTTGGCCAGAGCCAGGTCCTGGATCATGTGCAGGTTCATCTCCTGCTGCACGCAGGAGATGCTTTCGACACCACCGGCCACGAACACATCGGCTTCGCCAGCGATGATGCGCTGGGCGGCCATGGCAATGGTCTGCAGGCCCGAAGAGCAGAAGCGGTTGACCGTGACGCCGGAGGCGGTGATGGGCAGACCGGCCTTCAAGGCGATCTGGCGCGCGATGTTGCTGCCGGTGGCGCCTTCGGGTGTGGCGCAACCCATGATGACGTCGTCCACGTCAGCGCCATCAATGCCGGCGCGCAACACGGCGTGCTGCACGGCATGGCCGCCCAGGGTGGCGCCATGCGTCATGTTGAACGAACCCTTCCAGCTCTTGGCGAGTGGCGTGCGGGCGGTGGAAACAATCACTGCGGAGGTCATGTGAATTCCTTTGATTCTTTAGATGGGTGCACGCGTGCGGCTTACTGGAAGGCCTTGCCTTCAGCGGCCAGCTTGGCCAGCAGCGGAGCGGGCTTCCAGAACGCTGCGTCATCCAGCGGGTTCTTGGCAAAACGGTCCATGGCCTGCACCACGTTGAACAGACCCACTTCGCTGGCGTAGTGCATGGGGCCGCCACGGTGAATGGGGAAGCCATAGCCGGTCAGGTACACCATGTCAATGTCGCCGGACTTGCTGGCAATGCCGTCTTCCAGGATGTGCGCGCCTTCGTTGACCAGAGCGAACACCAGGCGCTGCACAATTTCTTCGTCCGAAATCTTGCGCGGCGTGATGCCCAGTTCCTTGCGGTGGTCTTCGATCATCTTGTTGACCAGGTCGCTCGGGATAGCGTCGCGCTTGCCGGCCTGGTAGTCGTACCAGCCTGCGCCGGTCTTCTGGCCGAAGCGGCCCAGTTCACACAGCTTGTCGGCCGTACGGCTGTACTTCATATCGGCACGCTCCACGGCGCGGCGCTTGCGGATGGCCCAGCCGATGTCGTTACCCGCCAGGTCGCCCATGCGGAACGGGCCCATGGCAAAACCAAACTTCTCGACGGCCTTGTCCACCTGCTGGGGCGTGCAGCCTTCGTCCAGCAAAAAGCCGGCCTGGCGGCTGTACTGCTCGATCATGCGGTTGCCGATGAAGCCATCGCACACGCCCGACACCACCGAGGTCTTCTTGATCTTCTTGCCGATGGCCATCACGGTGGCCAGCACGTCCTTGGCAGTCTCTTTGCCGCGCACCACTTCGAGCAGCTTCATCACGTTGGCAGGGCTGAAGAAGTGCATGCCCACCACGTCCTGCGGACGCTTGGTGAAGGCCGCAATCTTGTCCACATCGAGCGTGGAGGTGTTGGAGGCCAGGATGGCGCCGGGCTTGGCTACAGCGTCGAGTTGCTTGAACACGGCTTCCTTGACGCCCATCTCCTCGAACACGGCTTCGATGATGAGGTCGCAGTCCTTGAGATCGTCGTAGCTCAGCGTGGTGCTCAGCAGGGCCATGCGCTGCTCGTACTTGTCCTGCTTGAGCTTGCCCTTCTTGACCTGGGCTTCGTAATTCTTCTTGATCGTGGCCACGCCACGGTCCAGGGCTTCCTGCTTCATTTCCAAAATCTTGACGGGAATGCCGGCGTTCAGGAAATTCATGGAGATGCCGCCACCCATGGTGCCCGCGCCAATCACGCCCACCAGCTTGATGTCGCGCTTTGGGGTGTCGGAGGCCACGTCGGGGATCTTGCTCGCCGCACGCTCAGCCATGAACAAATGGCGCAGCGCACGCGACTCGGGCGTCCACATCAGGTTGATGAAGATCTCGCGCTCGACCAGCATGCCCTCGGCAAACTTCTTCCTGGTGGCGGCTTCGACCGCGTCCACACACTTGGCGGGCGCGGGGAAGTTCTTGGCCATTCCCTTGACCATGTTGCGCGCGAACTGGAAGTAAGCATCGCCTTCGGGGTGCTTGCAGGGGAAGTTGCGCACCAGCGGCAGCGGACGGGTATCCGCCACGCTCTGTGCAAACGCCAGGGCTTCTGCCGCAAGCGACTCTGCCGATGCGGCCATCTTGTCGAACAGTTTCTGGCCGGGCACGGCGCCGATCATTTCACTCTTGACGGGCTCACCGCTCACGATGAGGTTGAGCGCAGCTTCCACACCAATCACGCGGGGCAGGCGCTGCGTGCCGCCCGCGCCGGGGATCAGGCCCAGCTTGACCTCAGGCAATGCAATCGAGCAGCCAGGCGCTGCAATACGGTAGTGGCAACCCAGGGCCAGTTCCAGCCCGCCGCCCATGGCGACGCTGTGCATGGCAGCCACAACGGGTTTGGCCGAGTTTTCGATGGCGGCAATCACCGACAGCAGGTTGGGTTCTTGCAGCGACTTGTCGGTGCCGAACTCCTTGATGTCGGCACCGCCAGAGAACGCACCACCGGCACCAGTGATCACGATGGACGTGACCGCTGCATCGGCATTGGCACGGCCAAGGCCGTCCACGATGCCCTGGCGGGTCGCCAGACCGAGTCCGTTGACGGGAGGGTTGGCCATGGTGATCACGGCAACGGAGCCGTGGACTTTGTATTCAGCGGTCATGGTGCTGTTGTTCCTTGGAAAGTGAAAAAGAACGATCGTGCGTTTTTATTGTAGAGACTTCAAAGCCATTTGGCGTGTCAATTTGTCCCGGGCGGGACAAGGGGGTTTGCAGTGCAACATTTGGTAGAGCAAAAAAAGAGGCGCCTTCAGCTATCGGGCGCCTCTTTTGGCCATGGTTTTTCAGAAATCGTCAGACTTCAAGCCATTCCTTGCGGATGTAGTTATCGGCCCGCAGACTGTCCGGCGTACCCTGGAAAACGATAGAGCCGTGGCCCATCACCAGCGCGCGATCCGAGATCTTCATGGCGATGGTGAGCTTCTGCTCGATCAGCAGCACCGAAATGCCGCGCGACTTGATGGTCTGCAGGTACTGCCCCACCAGTTCGACGATCTTGGGCGCCAGGCCTTCGGTGGGCTCGTCGATGATGATGAGGTCCGGGTCGCCCATCAGCGTGCGGCACAGCGTCAGCATCTGCTGCTCACCGCCCGACATTACACCCGCCTCGGTGTGCTGGCGCTCCTTGAGGCGCGGGAACATCTCGTACATGTCGTCAAACGACCAGCGGCTGTTCTTGCCACTGCCCTTTTGGCCGAGCATCAGGTTCTGATGCACGGTGAGGTTAGGGAACACATCGCGGCTTTCAGGCACGTAACCCACCCCCAGGTGGGCGATCTCGTAGGCCTTCCTGCCATTGAGGTCCTGCCCCTTCCAGTTGAGTGTGCCCTCCCAGTCCACCAGACCCATGATGGCCTTGGCGGTAGTGGAGCGGCCCGAACCGTTGCGCCCCAGCAGGGCCACGATTTCACCGGGTTGTACGTCGAAGGTCACGCCATGCAGCACATGGCTCTTGCCGTAATAGGCGTGGAGATTTTCGATTTTCAGCATGTCAGTGTCCCGCCCCTTGCTCGTCCGCAACGACCGAGCCCAGATAAGCCTCTTGTACGCGCTGGTTGGCGCGCACCTTGTCGGGCGTGTCAAAGGCAATCACCTCGCCATACACCACCACAGCGATCTTGTCGGCCAAGCCGAACACCACGCCCATGTCGTGCTCCACCGTCAACAGCGTGCGGCCTTCGGTCACTTCCTTGATGAGGTGGATGAAGCGTGAGGTCTCGGTCTTGCTCATGCCGGCTGTCGGTTCGTCCAGCAGGATCACATTGGCACCGCCCGCGATGGTGATGCCAATCTCCAGCGCGCGCTGCTCAGCGTAGGTCAGGTTCATCGCCAGCGTGTCGCGCTTCTTGTCGAGCTTGATCATCTCCATGAGCTGCTTGGCGCGCTCGTTGGCGTCATGCAGGTTCGACAGGAAACGCAGGAACGTGTACTTGTAGCCCATGCTCCACAGCACGCCGCACCGCAGGTTTTCGAACACCGACAGCTTGGGAAAGATGTTGGTGATCTGGAAGCTGCGCGAGAGCCCTCGCCGGTTGATCTCGTACGGTGCCATGCCGTTGATACGCTGGCCGTTCAGGATCACGTCGCCGCTGGTGGGCGCAAAGCGCCCGCTGATCAGATTGAACAGCGTGGACTTGCCCGCACCGTTGGGGCCGATGATGGCCACCCGTTCGCCGGGCGCTACGGCCAGGTTGGCCCCACGAATGATCTCGGTCTTGCCAAAGCTCTTGCGCAGGTCGCGCAGTTCGAGCGCATAGGTTGCGTTGTCAGCCGCCATGGTTACAAAGCCTCCCCGCGCTTGATTTCATGTTCTATTTCTTCCTGGATCCTGCCCCACTGGCGCACAAACTGGCGGCGGCAGAGTTCAAACAGGGCAAAGCCCGTCAACATCACAAACACCGCGCCAAACCAGCTGGTCAAGCCCTTGGCGTTGAGCGTGGCCCTCAGGAAGGTCAACTCTGGCCCCAACGCCGCATTGAGCTGCAGGTGGTAAGTCATCTCGATCATGCAGGCCGCGCCCATCACACCCACCAAGGCGGTACCGCCCAGCGCGAGGTACGACGCCCACAGCTGGCGCAACTTGCCAAACTTGGCCAGGCGCAGGTTCATCATGATCAGGCTGGCCACGCCGCCAGGCGCGTACATCACCATGAACAGGAACACCAGGCCCAGGTACAGCAGCCAGGCTTTGGACAGCTCGGACAGCAGCACCGAGGCCAGCACCAGCAGCACCGCACCAATGATGGGGCCGAAGAAGAAGGTGGCACCGCCCAGGAACGTGAACAGCAGGTAGCCACCCGAGCGCACAACGTTCAGGCTGTCGGCACCCGTCACGATCTCAAAATTGATCGTGGCCAGACCACCACCGACGCCGGCAAAGAAGCCCGCGATGATGAAGGCGAAGTAGCGCACCCGCTGCGTGTTGTAGCCAATGAACTCCACACGCTCGGGGTTGTCGCGCACCGCATTCAGGATGCGGCCCAGCGGCGTACCGGTGAAGGCAAACATCGCCGCCGTGCACACGAAGCAGTACGCAGCAATCAGGTAGTACACCTGGATAGCAGGCCCGAAGGTGATGCCGAAGAACGACTGGCCGTACACGCGGTCGGTGGTGATGCCGCCTTCGCCCCCGAAGAACTCGGGGAACATCAGCGCCATCGAAGCCACCAGCTCGCCAATGCCCAGCGTGATCATGGCGAATGTGGTGCCTGACTTCTTGGTCGTGACGAAGCCCAGCAAGATGGCAAAGAACGCCCCCGCCAGCCCGCCCACGATGGGGATCAGCACCAGCGGAATGCTGAAGCTGCCTTTGCTTGCCATGTTCATGGCGTGGATGGCTATGAACGAACCCAAACCGGTGTACACGGCATGGCCGAAGCTCAGCATGCCGCCCTGCCCCAACAACATGTTGTAGGACAGGCAGATGATGATGAGGTAGCCGATCTGCGAGAGCATGGTCAGCGCCAGGCTGCTACGAAACAGCATGGGCGCCACGATCAGTGCTGCGGCAAACAGCGTCCAGATCACGAAGCGCCCGACGTTCCAGGGCTTGAACCGGTAGTGCGACGTGGCACTGGAGACAGGATGAGTGGTTGAATTCATGGCGTCAGTCCTCCCGCGTGCCCAGAAGGCCCTTGGGGCGGAAGATCAGGATCAGCACGAGGAACAGGTACGGCAGGATGGGCGCCACCTGCGAAATCGTGAGCTTGAGCAAGGGATAGCCAAAGGTCTGGTCGGTCACCGCCACACCCACGGCCTTGAAGACGTGGATCAGCGAGTAGTCCAGCGCCACGGCAAAGGTCTGTACCACGCCAATCAGCAGCGAAGCGATGAAAGCACCGGCGAGCGAGCCCATGCCGCCCACCACCACCACCACGAAGATGATGGAGCCCACAGACGCCGCCATCGCAGGCTCAGTCACATAGGTGTTGCCACCGATCACGCCCGCCAGGCCCGCCAGCGCGGCACCGCCACCAAACACCAGCATGAAGACACGCGGCACGTTGTGGCCCAGCGCTTCCACCATTTCTGGGTACTTGAGAGCCGCCTGGATCACCAGCCCGATGCGGGTGCGTGTGAGCAGCAGCCACACCGACAGCAGCATCAGCAGCGCCACCAGCATCACAAACGAACGCGACTTGGGAAACTGCGTGCCGTACAGCGAAAACAGCGGGCCCTGCAATTGCTCTGGCAGGCCGTAAGGCACCGTGGAGCGACCCCAGACCAGCTGCACGACTTCCAGAATCAGGTACGACAGCCCGAACGTGACCAGCAGCTCGGGCACATGGCCAAACTTGTGCACCCGGCGCAGGGCATAGCGTTCAAACGCAGCACCCAGCACAAACACCACAAGCGGTGCCAGCACCAGCGCCGGCCAAAAGCCCACCACCCCGGAGATGGTGAACGCGAAATAGGCACCCAGCATGTAGAAGCTGGTGTGTGCGAAGTTGAGCACGCCCATCATGCTGAAGATCAGCGTGAGGCCGGAACTCAGCATGAACAGCAGGAGCCCGTAGCTCACGCCGTTCAGCAAAGAGATCACGAAAAACTCAGGATTCATTGGAATTTTTCATCACGGAGGGAAAAAAAAGGCCCGAGTACGTCGGGCCTCGAAGTTCTGGCGCCGAAACGCCAGCGCCGGATTTAGGGACGCTTCATCTGGCACGACGTGGGCGTGCTGGCCACGTAGGGCTCGTAGTACTTCAGCGGCACGAAGGTGTAGCCGGTGTTTTCCGAGTCGATGGGGTACTTGCCGCCGGCTTTTTCCCACTTGGAAATGAACAGGCCCTGTTGCAGCTGGTGGTCGGTCTTGCGCATTTCGACTTCACCGTTGAAGCTCTTGAACTTCATGCCTTCAAAAGCTGCAGCCACCTTGACGGGGTCGGTGGACTTGGCCTTCACGAAACCTTCGGACAGCATGGTGAAGGCGTGGTACACGGCACCGGTGTACATGTCGTCGTTGAACTTCTTCTTGTAGTCCACAACGATCTGGTTCAGCGGGCCAGGCAGGTTCATGTGGGCGTAAGCCACCATGTACACGCGGCCTGCAGCGGCAGAGCCCATGGCGGTGGGGCTGCCGGTGACAGAGCCGTAGTAGGTGTAGAAGTTGACGTTGTTCAGGCCCGCGTCGTTAGCGGCCTTGATCAGCAGTGCCAGGTCAGAACCCCAGTTGCCGGTGATCACGCTGTCAGCGCCCGACGCCTTGATCTTGGCGATGTAGGGCGAGAAGTCGCGCACCTGGGCCAGGGGGTGCAGGTCGTCACCCACAAACTGCACGTCGGGGCGCTTGCGCTGCATCATCTCCTTGGCGAACTTGGAGACCTGGTGGCCGTGCGAGTAGTTCTGGTTGATCAGGTAAACCTTCTTGACCTCTGGCAGGTCCTTCATGTAAGTCGTCAGCGCTTCCATCTTCATGGAGGTGTCTGCATCCAGACGGAAGTGCCAGTAGCTGCACTTGCTGTTGGTGAGGTCTGGGTCCACGGCAGCGTAGTTCAGGAACAAGACCTCCTTGCCGGGATTGCGTGCGTTGTGCTTTTCGAGCGCGTCCATGATGGCCAGTGCGGGACCAGAGCCGTTGCCCTGCACCACGTAGCGCGCACCCTGGTCCATGGCCGAGCGCAGGGCGCTGGTGGTTTCCTGCGGGCTGAGTTTGTTGTCGATGCCGATGATTTCAAATTTGACGCCGGCAGGGTTCTTCTTGTTGAACTCTTCAGCGATGAACTGGAAGCTCTTGAGCTGGTTCGTTCCCACGGCCGCCATCAGGCCAGACAGGGGGTCGAGCCAGGCGATTTTGACCGTCTCGCCCTTTTGAGCGAAGGCCCCGCCAGCGCTTGCCAAGATTACCGAGGCTGCTACAGCCTTAATAGCGAACTTCATGCTTTTGTCTCCTTGTAAATCGACACAACGCAGCGTACCGCGTTGCAACAAAGCGATGCTCAGGGATTGCCCCTACCAGCGTCGCACACGTGACTGGCGCTGCGCTCCCCCGAGCGCGCACCAGCCTGGGGCAGCGCAAAAAATGGCGCTCGCAAGCGATGCGCGCACATGCATTGCCCCACACTGATCACAGGCCGGGAAGCTTGTAATCCTTGAGCTGCTCACGCAGCTTGGTCTTGAGCATCTTGCCGGTGGCACCGAGCGGAATGGCATCGACAAACACCACGTCGTCAGGGATCTGCCACTTGGCCGTCTTGCCTTCGTAGAAGGCCAGCAGCGCTTCGCGCGTCACCTCTGCGCCAGGCCGCTTGACCACTGCCACAATGGGGCGCTCGTCCCACTTGGGGTGCGGCATACCCACACACGCTGCCATGGCAATGGCGGGATGGGCCATCGCAATGTTCTCGATGTCGATGGAGCTGATCCATTCGCCACCGGACTTGATCACGTCCTTGCTGCGGTCGGTGATCTGCATGAAGCCGTCGGCGTCGATGGTGGCCACGTCGCCCGTGGGGAACCAGCCCCTGCCCTGCGCGTCGCGCACCAGCGGGTCACCGCCCTCGCCCTTGAAGTAGCTGCCCACGATCCAGGGGCCCTTGACCAGCAGGTCGCCATAGGTCTTGCCGTCCCAGGGAAGCTCGTTGCCGTCGCCACCCACGATCTTCATGTCCACGCCATAGATCGCACGGCCCTGCTTCTGCAGGATCTTCATCTGCTCGTCCTTGGACATGACGAGGTGTTTGTTCTTGAGCGTGCACAGCGTGCCCAGCGGGCTCATCTCGGTCATGCCCCAGGCGTGCAGCACCTCCACGCCGTAGTCTTCCTTGAAGGCGTGGATCATGGCAGGCGGGCAGGCCGAGCCGCCAATGACCGTGCGGCGCAGCGTGGAGAACTTGAGGCCCGCAGGCTTCATGTGGCCCAGCATCATCTGCCACACGGTAGGCACGCCTGCGGCATAGCTGACCTTCTCCGCTTCTATCAGTTCGTAGATCGACTTGCCGTCCATCGCCGGGCCGGGGAACACCAGCTTGCAGCCGGTGAGCGCGGCCGAGTACGGAATGCCCCAGGCATTGACGTGGAACATGGGCACCACGGGCAGCACCGAGTCGCGGGCCGAGAGGCACATCACATCGGGCAGCGCCGCAGCGTAGGCGTGCAGCGTGGTGGAGCGGTGGCTGTACAGCGCGGCCTTGGGGTTGCCTGTGGTGCCGCTGGTGTAGCACATGCTCGATGCAGAGTTCTCATCAAACTCGGGCCAGGCGTAGTCCGAAGACTGCGCACCAATCCAGGCTTCGTAGCTGGTCAGGCCGGGAATGCCGGTGTCTGCAGGCAGCTTGTCGGCGTCGCACAGGGCAACCCATTTCTTGACGGTGGGGCACCTGGCATGCACCGCTTGCACCAGGGGCAAGAAGGTGGTGTCAAAGCACATCACCTGGTCTTCTGCGTGGTTGATGATCCAGGCGATCTGGTCGGGGTGCAGGCGCGGATTGACGGTGTGCAGCACGCGACCCGATCCGCTCACGCCGAAATACATCTCCATGTGGCGATAGCCGTTCCAGGCCAGCGTGGCCACCCGGTCGCTGAACTGGAGCTTCAGGTCATTCAGCGCGTTGGCCAGGCGGCGGGCACGTGCGGCGAGGTCGCGGTACGTGTAGCGATGGATGTCCCCTTCCACCCGTCGGGACACGATTTCGGCGTCGCCGTGGTGGCGCTCTGCGAATTCGATCAGCGACGAAATCAGCAACGGTTGACTCTGCATCAAGCCCAGCATGAATACTCCTTGGATGTTGTAGTGAATGGAACGGTCATCGTAGCGCGCGTATCAGCGTCCGGGTGTCGCCCGCGTCGTGCCCCCGCACGCCGCTGGGATGAACCCACACACGCCGCACCACCGCACTGGCATGGCATCGGCGGCATGGTTGCGCAGTCGCTGGTCTCCGTGAACCGCAGCGGAGTGTGCGCCCGGCGGGCATGGCTGCCAACACTTGTCGTCCCACTGACAAAGGGCAAGGGAATACCCTGAACCGTCGGCACCGCTGCAGCGACAATCGGGCCCATGCTCTGCGCTGCCCCATCCGCCCAACGATTCATAGCCGCCCAGCCCTGGTTCGCGGGCCTGCCTGCCGCCATGCAGGAGCGGCTGCGCGAAGAGGTGTTTGCCGAGCAGGCCGACAAGGGCGCGGTGATGATGCCCGCCGGCAGCGCCGTGCGGGGCTGGCATGCGGTGCTGTCGGGTCTGGTGATGCTGCAGAGCCCCACCAGCAAGGGCCGGTCGTCCGCCTTCATCGGCGTACCTGACGGTGAATGGTTTGGCGAGGGCTCGGCCATGAAGCCCGAGCCCCGCCGGTACCACGTGGTGGCACTGCGCCCTACCACCCTGCTGTGCCTGCCCCTGCCGCTGTTTGCCACGCTGCGCGAGACCAGCCTGGCGTTCAACCAGTTCCTGGTGCTGCATCTGAACATGCGGCTGGGCCAAGCCATGACCATCATCGAAGCCGGGCGCACCCAGTCCACCGAGCACCGCGTGGCGCTGTACCTCAGCCGCCTGTTCTGGCGCAGCACCCGGCGGCTCAACCTCACGCAGGAAGAGCTGGGCCAGCTGGTGGGCCTGTCGCGGCAGACCGTGAACAAGGTGCTGCAGTCGCTGGAGGGCATGGGCATTGTGTCGCTGGACTTCGGGCGCGTGGCCATCGTGGACGACGAGGCGCTGAACGCATACCTCGCCGCCACGGCCGCGCACTGAACACCCGCATTCGGCCGAGGTCTGTTCGACATCTGCAGCACGCGGGTCATTGCACGCTCAGGCGCACCGCCTTCTGGTCTGCATCAAAGATGAACTTGCGGGGCCAGGGCTGCCAGGTCTGGCCCAGCGTGGCGTTGTTGGGATCGCCGGTGTGCACAAACGCACGCAGGCTGTCCATCATGGCCCGCGACAGGGCCAGGCGCCCCGGCTGGTTGGCGGTGCTGTTGGTCGCCTTCGCAAACACCGAGGGACCGAAGTTGCCAAACACAAAAGGCAGGTCGAACGCATGGGCCGCGCCGTACACATCGTTCCACGGTGCGGGCTGCTGGGCCCAGTTGAATTGGTAGTTCCACACATTGCTCTGCTGGCTGCGCAGGGCGTTCAGCAGGTTGTCGCGGCTGGCGCCAATGAACACATTGCCCAGCAGCTGGGTGCGTGCGTTGTAGCCCGTGCCCGGGGCTGTCACCGGCAGGTACGACGCATCCAGAATGTCCGCCGCAGTGAGGGTGGTGGGGGCATCAGGGTCGAAGCGCTGCATCATCGCAAAGCGCTCGGCATCGCCGATCTTCATGCCGGGCTTGCCGCCCAGCAGCATCAGGAACGGGGCAAACAGCTTGCCCTCCTCGGCCGTGTAGCCGGACAACACAGGCACTTTCTGATAGCGCCCCGCAGAAATCTCCGTGATCGGATCGGCCGGAACCACCACACCGTCCGGGATCGGGCCAGAACCTGTCAGCCCCTTTGCCAGCACCGTCTGCAAAACGACCCGCGCATCCTTGCCACGCAGGTAACTGGCCACCTGCGCGGGGGGCCAGCTGGCCACCAGGGTCTGGGCTTCGGGCAGGCCAGGTGCCAGGCCATCGGCCACGGCCAGATGCGCCAGCAACTGGCTGGCCTGTGTGGCGTAGCGGGAGACCGGGTTGAGCGTGGGGATGGACCCGGCGGGCAGGTTCGACGCCAAGGAGATCCCGCCACTGATCGGTACCAATTTGTGGAACAGCCCGGTGGCCTGCGGTGCGGTCAGCAGGGCCAAGGCGTTGATGGCCCCCGCCGACTGCCCCATCAACGTGACGTTGCCCGCATTGCCGCCAAACCGGGCGATGTTGCCCTGGACGAACCGCAGCGCCTGCACGACGTCCAGCAGCGCGTAGTTGCCGGTATAGGTGCTGCCGCCTGCGCTGCTTCCACTGCCGTTGTTGCCGGCATGCAGGGCGCGCAACTGCAGATACCCCAGCACATCCAGCCGGTAGTTGGCTGTGACCACGATGGCATTGGCCGACTTGGCCAGCGCGGCGCCGTCGTACACCGGGTCGGCGGTGTAGCCCGAGATGGCACTGCCGCCGTGGACAAAGACCAGCACTGGCAGGTTGTCCTGCACGGTGGCCGGACGCCAGATGTTGAGGGTCAGGCAGTCTTCACTGCCCAGCGGGGTGTTCAGCGTCTGGCCAATCGTGTCGTCAAAACGGTTGTTGGCGCCCGGGCCGTAAATGCGGCCCATCTGCAGGCACGCACTGCCAAACCGGGTGGCGCTGCGCTCGCCCGTCCAGGCGGCGGGCTCCGCAGGCGGCTGCCAGCGCAGGGCCCCGACAGGGGGTTGTGCGTAGGGAACGCCCTTCCAGGCATAAGTGCCGCTGGTGGCGCTGTCATCCGTGCCGCGCACCATGCCGTAGCGGGTTTCGCGCAGTTCGGGCGGCGTACCGCCAGAACCACCACACGCCGTGGTCATCAAAGCGGCGAGGCATGCTGCGCCCCAGCGCAGGCTCTTTGCAAAATAGGCCATGTTGTTTGTCTCCTTCGGGGTTTTCAGGAATGGGGCGGGCCCGCAGAACGCATCACACTCACGCCTGGGACCGACCTCGACGCCGATTGTGGAAACGCCCGGCCCGCAACCCACTATCGCAAACACACCAAAACAGTGACTTCAGAACACCACCCGCGCGTAAACCCTGAGACGGGTGCTTGCCCATGAACCCACTGCCGCAGCGCACCAGCTCTGCCGCCTGGGTGCGCGGCATTGCGGAGCTGTTTGCAGCCGAAGGACTGCCGGTGCAGGCCCTGTGCGCGCATGCCGACATCGACCTGGAGAGCCTGCAACACCCCCACACGCGCGTGGATGTGGACCGCGTCAGCCGCTTGTGGGAGGCCGCAGCCCAGCACTACGATCGCCCGGGGCTGGGCCTGGACCGCCAGCTGGCCGCGCGCTACGGCAAGCTGGACCTGGTGGGCCACGCACTGGCCTCGGGGCCCAACCTTCTCGAAGGCTTCAAGCACCTGGACCGACACATGGCGCTGATCTCGGACGCCACCACGTTCTCGATGGAGCGTGACCCGCGCGGCTACTGGATGGTGCTTAACCACATCGGCGCCTCGCGCCCCATACCGCGACAGCGGGTGGAGTTTGCGGTGCTGACCCTGCTGACGCTGTGCGACTGGCTCACCCGGCGCGACCTCACTCCCCTGGCCGTGGAGCTGGTCACCCCAGCGCCAGCCGAAGATACGCGACACCGCGCTGCATTTGGCGTACCACCCCACTTTGGCCAGCCAGTAAACCGTTTCCTGATGGCCGAAGCCGACCTGCTGCAACCCATCCCCACCCACAACCCGAACCTGTGGGCGCTGCACGAGCAACTGGTAGAGGCCGAGCTGGGGCAGTTGGGCCCGTTGGGCCAATCGCTGGTCAGCGCCAAGGTGCGCACCGAGATATCGCGCATGCTGCATCTCGGTGAACCCCGCCGCGAGGACGTGGCTGCGCGCCTGCACCTCACCGATCGCACCTTGCAGCGCCGCCTGCAGGCAGAGTCAGTGAGTTTTCAGCAACTGCTGGACGACACCCGCAGCGAGCTGGCCCGCCAATACCTGGCCGACCCGCGCCGCAGCCTGGCCGAGGTGGCGGACCAGCTGGGTTTCAGCGACCAGAGCAACCTGTTTCGGGCCTGCAAACGCTGGTTTGGCATGCCACCAGGCCAATACCGCCAGCAGCTGCTGCAGCCAGCGTCAGGCCCGGCCTGCCTGACGGCGGCAGCGTTGTTGTAGCGGTCGCGGTGCAGGCCCTCCCCGCCCTGCCATGGCCCTGTGGGCGCCGGGGCATCCGGCCTGCGAGACAATCCAGCCCATGACCCTGACTGCCGACAGCGACGCCCACACCAACCTCGGCCTCGCTTGGGACCACCGCTTTGCCGCGCTGGGCCCCGACTTTTTCACCGAACTGCGCCCCACCCCTCTGCCCACGCCCCATTGGGTTGGCACCAGCCCCGCCGTGGCGCGACTGCTGGGGCTGGATGAAGCCGTCCTACGCAGCGATGAGGCCCTGCAGGCCTTCACCGGCAACCGCCTGCTGGCAGGCTCGCGCCCCCTGGCCAGCGTGTACAGCGGACACCAGTTTGGCGTCTGGGCTGGTCAGCTGGGCGATGGGCGCGCCATCTTGCTCGGGGAGACGGCTACGGGGTGGGAGGTGCAGCTCAAGGGAGCAGGCCGCACGCCCTATTCGCGCATGGGCGATGGCCGTGCGGTATTGCGCTCCAGCATCCGCGAGTTTTTGTGCAGCGAAGCCATGCACGGCTTGGGTGTGTCGACATCGCGCGCGCTGTGCATCACCGGCTCTCCCGCTCACGTCCGCCGCGAAGAAATCGAGACCGCTGCCGTCGTCACCCGCGTGGCACGCAGCTTTGTGCGTTTTGGCCATTTCGAGCACTTTGCTGCCAACGGCCAGGAGGCCGCGCTGCAAACGCTGGCCGACTACGTCATCGACCGCTACTACCCCGAATGCCGGGACAGCACCGACCTGGCAGGCAACCCCTACGCCGCCCTGCTGCAGACCGTGAGCGAGCGCACCGCACGCCTCATGGCGCAATGGCAGGCGGTCGGCTTTTGCCATGGGGTGATGAACACCGACAACATGAGCATCCTGGGCCTGACAGTGGACTACGGGCCCTTCCAGTTTCTCGACGCGTTTGTGCCCGGCCATGTGTGCAACCACAGCGATTCCCAAGGCCGCTACGCCTACAACCGCCAGCCCAATGTGGCGTACTGGAACCTGTTTTGCTTGGCGCAGGCGCTTCTGCCCCTGATCGGCGACCAGGAGCTGGCCAAGCAGGCCCTGGAGTCTTACAAAACGGTATTCCCCGAGGCCTTCATGGCCCGCATGCGCGCCAAGCTGGGGCTGCTCGAGGCGAGCGACGGCGATGGTGCACTCATCGACGGCGTCTTGCTGCTGCTGGCCCAGAACCGGGTGGACTACCCCATCTTCTGGCGCCGCCTGTCGCAGGCCGTGGGCACCCAAGACATGGAGCCCGTGCGCGACCTGTTTGCGGACCGTGCTGGCCTGGACCAATGGTTGCTACTATATTCAGAGCACTCAAGGCATACGGATGTAGCGCATCAAGCCGATTTGATGCTCAAAACCAATCCCAAGTTCGTGCTGCGCAACCACCTGGGCGAACAGGCCATTCGTGCGGCGAAACTTGGCGACTTCGGTGAACTCCAAACCCTGCAGCGGCTGCTGGAGCGCCCGTTTGACGAGCACCCGGGGCATGACGCCTACGCCGCCTTCCCGCCCGACTGGGCGTCTTCCATCGAGATCAGCTGTTCATCATGACCCATCCCATCCAGAAGACTGACGCCGAATGGCAAGCCGTACTGCGCGAAAAAGGCGCAGAACCCGTGGCCTTCCAGGTCACGCGCCATGCCGCCACCGAGCGCCCTTTCACCGGCAAGTACGAAGCCCACTGGGCCGACGGCAGCTACCACTGCGTCTGCTGCGGCGCCAAGCTGTTCGACTCGGTCACCAAGTTTGACGCGGGCTGCGGCTGGCCCAGCTTTTCCGAAGCCATCCCCGGCGCCATCACCGAAATCGTGGACCGCAGCCATGGCATGGTCCGCACCGAAACGGTGTGTGCACAATGCGGGGCGCACCTGGGTCATGTGTTTGAAGATGGCCCAGCGCCCACCGGGCTGCGGTATTGCATGAACTCGGCCTCGCTGGACTTCGAGTCCGGCGACCGCTGAAGCACGGGACTCTTTGCTGACTCCATGAAAATTCTGATCGACTTTTTCCCCATCCTGCTGTTCTTCGGGGCCTACAAGTTCTACGGCATCTACGTGGGCACCGCCGTGCTCATGGCGGCCACGGCCTTGCAGATGGCCATCATCTACGCCATCGACCGGCGCCTGCAGACCATGCACAAGGTCACCCTGGTGCTGATCCTGCTGTTTGGCACGCTCACGCTGGTCCTGCAGGACGACCGGTTCATCAAATGGAAACCCACAGTGCTCTATGGCGCTATGTCGGTGGCCCTGGCGGTGGCGCTCTGGGCGCTCAAAAAGAATTTCCTCAAGATGCTGCTGGGTAGCCAGCTGGACTTGCCTGACGCCGTCTGGCAGAGGCTGAATGTGGCCTGGATCATCTACTGCGCCTTCATGTCTGCCATCAACGCGTACGTGGTGATGAACTTCAGCACCGAAGCCTGGGTGGACTTCAAGCTGTGGGGCTATGCGTTTCCGCTGGTCTTCCTGGTGGCCCAGGGCATCTACATTGCGCCCCATCTCAAGGGCGACGAGCCCACCACCTGAACGAGTGTGAAGCCCATGAACTCCATCGCAGACCAGATGCACCAGACACTGGCCGACCGCCTCACCCCCAGCCACCTGGAGGTGCTGGACGAAAGCGCCGCCCACGCAGGCCATGCGGGTGCCAACGGCACGGGATTCGGTACCCATTTTCGGGTGCGAATTTCGTCACCTTTCTTTACAGGACGCTCCCGCGTGGCCCAACACCGCCTTGTGTATGATGCGCTGCAAGAATTTATTGACCAAGGCGTTCACGCCCTCGCCATTGAAGTTCTCTGAGCCGGCCCCAAGTCAACATCTGCCGGATTTCAGTCGGCAAACAACCCCTCATTTTTTGGATTCCGCATGAAGAAACAGCTCCTGTCCGGCCTCGTCGCCGCTGCCGTGCTGGGCACGTTGGCCCTGCCCGTTTCCGCCCAGAATGTCGCCATTGTTAACGGCAAGGCGGTTCCCAAGGAGCGCGTCGAAGCGCTCAAGCAGCAGGTCGAACGCTCGGGCCGCCCCGTGACGCCCGACATCGAAGGCCAGATCAAGGAAGAAGTCATCGCCCGTGAAATCTTCATGCAGGAAGCTCAAAAGCGCGGCCTGGAAACCTCGGCAGACTACAAGGCCCAGCTGGACCTGGCACGCCAGGCCATCCTGATCCGCGAACTGTTCGCCGACTTCCAGAAGACGAACCCCGTCACCGACGCTGAAATCCAGGCCGAATACGATAAGTTCGTGGCAGCCAACAGCGGCAAGGAATACAAGGCCCGCCACATCCTGGTGGAAAAGGAAGCCGACGCCAAGGCCATCATCGCGTCCATCAAGAAGGGCGCCAAGTTTGAAGACATCGCCAAGAAGCAATCCAAGGACCCAGGCTCCGGCGCCAAGGGCGGCGACCTCGACTGGGCCAACCCATCGAGCTACGTGAGCGAGTTCACCGAAGCGCTGGTCAAGCTCGAAAAAGGCAAGATGACCGAGACGCCCGTGAAGAGCCAGTTTGGCTGGCACATCATCCGCCTGGACGATGTGCGCCAGGCCGAGCTGCCAAAGCTCGAAGAGGTGAAGCCACAAGTCGCACAGCAGCTGCAACAGCAAAAGCTGGCCAAGTTCCAGGAAGACCTGCGCGCCAAGGCCAAGGTGGAATAAGCCAGCTGGCACTCGGTTTCGGCCGTTTTGGCAACAAAAAACGCGACTTCGGTCGCGTTTTTTTATGCCTTCCAGCCTTTCAATGCGAAATTCAGACCCGCCCCAGCACCCACACCACCGCCATCAGCAGGCCGATCATGACCGGCTGGTGGACCATGTAATAGCTCAGGCTCCACCGACCCAGCGTCGCCAGAGGCCTCAGCACATAGGGCAATCGCCATTGCAGCCAGTACTTACGCGCGCGCAACGCCCATTGGCCGGCTGCGAGCCCCCACCAGAGCACGCCCAACCAGGGCAGCACCGGCACATAGTCTTCCGTGAACGGTTTGCGGGACACCAGCCCCAGCCAATTCAAGACTCGCCCGTTGAACCACGGCGCTGCGTCGGGCCACACCCCGGTCAAAAACTGCTGCGCGCCCCACGGCAAGGCCACAGCCACCAGCCCTGCAAGCCACAGCCAGCGCCCCCACCCCGACGTGCAGCGCGCTATGAGCAACATCACAGCCATGCCATGCAGCACACCAAAATAGATAAAGCTGGCCGGAAACATCACAAACGAGCCTGCAGACACCAGCAGTGCACAACCAGCAATCTGCCCCCAGCGGCGCCTAAAACGACTCCAGCCCTGCCCTTGGTGCAACGCGATGGCCTGCCCCAACCCGGCGCAGAACAGGAAAAGACTCACGATGAGGGTGCGCTGCGTGGTCCAGAAAGGATCCACACGGAAGTTCTGCGGCCACAAGCCAAAGTGGCTCAGATCAAAACAAAAGTGGAACGCCGTCATCCAGAGCATGGCTACCCCCCTTAGCGCATCAACCGTGTCGTAACGCTGCACTGCAAGCGGTTCAGGCGCTTTGGAATGTGGTGATGGTGCGGCAGCAGCTACAGAGACAGAGGGCACAGGGAAGGTCATGGAGATACCGGCAAGCGCCGTGCGCGGTACACGGCAGGATCGGGTGCGAATGGGCGTCCAACAGCAGTGGCCGCTATGGTACGTAGATTCAGCAAGCCTGCTGGCAGTACCGGCCGAACAAAACCTCAATCCGTCTCCAGGAGAACCTGGTTGCCCGGCTGTGAGGACTGCAAGCGGGCAAGAAAAAAGGCCCTGCAGCATGTGCTGCAGGGCCTTCAAACATTGGTCGGAGCGGCGGGATTCGAACTCGCGACCCTCTGCTCCCAAAGCAGATGCGCTACCAGGCTGCGCTACGCTCCGACAGCTCGTATTCTAACCCGCCAATTCCCCTGTTTTTGGCTCATCGCCTGCTTTTTTGACTTTTTTTAGAAAGTGGCAGGGCGAAGAGATCACAGGAGAGAGCGGTCGCGCAAACGCGACGTGGCAAGAGACGAACCAGAAAAACTATAAAACCGCCTCGGTCTGCCACAGACCGAGAGCGGAAAGATCAGCGGCTGGAGGAAGGGCCAGGACCGCGACCGGCGAGGTGGCGGAACGTGATGCGGCCCTTGGTCAGGTCGTAAGGCGACATCTCGAGCGACACCTTGTCACCCGCCAGGATGCGGATGTGGTGCTTACGCATCTTGCCGCCGGTATAGGCAATCAGTTGGTGACCGTTGTCCAGCGTGACGCGAAAGCGCGAGTCAGGCAAAACTTCCGTGACGGAGCCCTGCATTTCAATGAGTTCTTCTTTGGCCATGTGTTTCTCTATCTCTTCAAAGCAAATGTTCTGTGGTCGGCGCCTGAGCGGTTTTATTGCATTCACCACGGCAGCTGCAGCGTTGTCGAAACTCGACACACGGTGCATGGCGGGCGGTGGGAGTCGCTGCACCCAGGGCGCAGATCAGGCAGAGGGCCGGGAGACGGCTTCAATGAACAGGCGTCAGCGCTGCGCAAAGCCTGTCGATTGTACCGCGACAAGCCATGTTTTGCCTATGGGATGCCCGGCGCGCCCTGCGGCACGGGCGCAGCGCCCACACCACAGGCCTCAGGTGCCGCCTGCTATCGGCCTTGCACCGCCGAGGCCAGGGTACGTACCAGATCAGTCTGCGTGATGATGCCTACGAGGTGATCCACATCATCCACGATGGGAATGTGATGGTGCCCGCCTTGCGAAAAGAGCGGCACGAGGTCCATCGCATGCTGTGCCGAGCGCGCCACCTGAACCGGGTGGGACATGATCTCGCCCACTGCCTGGGGCTGCCCTCCACGCCCCATGACCAGTGTGCGCAACCGCTGCCCCAGCCCTTCGTGGGTGTCGAGGTTGGCCAGTCGCATGAAGTCCGCCACCGTCACGATTCCAATGACATGTCGCTGCGCATCCACCACTGGCAGCGCCTTGATTTGCTGTAACCGCATCAGTGCCCAAGCCTCCCTGAGTGACACTCCGGCCTCCACAGCGTAAGGCGGGCTGGACATGATGTCAGCGCAGCGCAACTCTCCCAGGGTCCGCTGGAATGCCGCGCGGCCCGCCAGGTGCAACAGCCCCTCCAGATCCGCCCGGCTCACGTCGAGCACCTGGTTGTAGTGGGCCAGCGCCGCATCCACATCCGACGCGGTGAAAGCGCCCTGGCTCGTCGCCACCTGCGACGCGACACGTTGAGGATGTGGGTAGCGGCGACCCGTCAGCCCGTTGTAGACCACTGCTGCGGTCAACAGCAGTACCACGTTGAACAACACCGGGAACGCCGCGAGATGCCATCCGTCCCCCGAGGTCAGCACCACGTACAACGCCATGGCCCCACCCGGAGGATGCAGGCAACGCAGTGGCACCATAAGCGCAATGGCCAAGCCCACGGCAATCGCCCCCGCCAAGGCCTTGTCCGGAATCACCGCAGAACAGACCGCGCCCACCAGAGCCGACAGGGTACTGCCACCCAACACGGGCCATGGCTGGGCCAGCGGGCTGGAGGGCATGCCAAACACCAGCACGGCACTGGCCCCCAACGACGCCACCATCCACGGGCCAGTGCCACTGCCCTGGGCCCACCAACGGCTCAGCCATGCCGTGAGCAGCACGCCAATCACCGCGCCCACCACAAAGCGCAGGCGCTCTCGACCATCGATGCCCAGCGGGGCGGGCCAGAAATGCCGCAGCCATTCGGTCAGGCGCACAGCCAGTGACCGGCGAGACGTTGCCGAAGGGGGAAAGTCGGAGTGTGAAGAAGGCATACAGAACGAAACGCGGGTGCGGCTGCAAACTACATCAATACCGGGCTGACTGGAACGTTGCGAGCCCCCCGTGCAGCGCACTTACAAACAGCTTGTTGGGCCAACTTGCAAGGTGCGCCCGCTTGGACGATGGTGTGCCATTGTGCAGGCAGAGCCACGGAGCAAGAGCACGGGAGGTCGTCAGCGTCACGGAAGCGTATCCAAACGCCGGTCAGTACCAGTGGAGCAACTCGATGCTGGAAACTACCTAGAACCCAGGATTGAATCGCTCACCCCAACCCCAAAACACGATCTATACTGCACAAAAATAGCAAACATGCATTTTACTTCATGCGCAAATTTTCCCTTTCACATGCAGCTGCAACGGCAAGTTACCACCATGTCGCGGCTGTTACGTAGAACGTCAGAGACATGGCTTCAATAGCCGGATTGGGCCATGTTCGCGGAACCCAATGCCAGCTCCGGTACGGGTAACCCATAGGTATTCAGCACCGAACGCTTGCAGTAAATTACTTTAAGCCTAAACAAAGGAGACAATCCCCATGACCACCCGCCGCCTTGTCATCAGCCGCAGTGCCGCCCTCGTTGGCGCAGCATCCACGGGCTTGCTGCTGCCCTCCATCGTGCGTGCTCAAAGCGGCAAGGTGCGCGTGGGGTTCATGTTGCCCTACACCGGCACCTTTGCCCAACTGGGTGTGGCCATCGAAAACGGCGTGCGCCTGGCCATCGACCAGCAGGGAGGCAAGCTCGGCGGCCGCGAGATCGAATGGTTCAAGGTCGATGACGAGTCCGAGCCCAGCAAAGGTGTGGAAAACGCCAGCAAGCTGGTCCAGCGCGACAAGGTCGATGTGCTGATTGGCACCGTGCACTCGGGCGTGCAGATGGGCATCCAGAAGGTGGCGCGCGACACCGGTGTGCTCAACCTCATCCCCAACGCGGGCGTGCACGCCGCCACCCGCGCGCTGTGCGCGCCCAATGTATTCCGCACTTCGTTCAGCAACTCCCAGCCCACGCTGGCACTGGGCAAGGCCATGGTCGAAAAGGGCCACAAAAAGGCCGTGTGGATCACCTGGAAGTACGCTGCTGGTGACGAGGCGTTTGAGGGCTTCAAGGAAAGCTACACCAAGGCCGGCGGCACCATCGTCAAGGAGCTGGGCCTGCCCTTCCCCAACGTCGAATTCCAGGCGCTTCTGACCGAGATCGCGGCCCTCAAGCCTGATGCCGTGGCCTGCTTCTTCGCCGGTGGCGGCGCGGCCAAGTTCATCAAGGACTATGCGGCGGCCGGCCTCAAGGACAAGATTCCGCTGTACGGCTCGGGCTTCCTTACCGAGGGCGTGCTGGACGCTGCCGGCCCCGCGGCCGACGGCATCATCACCACCATGCACTACAGCGATTCGCTGGACACGCCGCGCAACAAGCAGTTCCGCTTGGAATACGCCAAGGCCTTTCGCAGCCAGCCCGACGTGTATGCCGTGCAAGGCTACGACACCGGCCTGCTGCTGGTGCAGGGCGCCAACGCGGTCAAGGGCGACCTTTCTGCCAAACCGGCCGTCATCAAGGCGATGGAAAGCGCAGTCATCGACAGCCCACGCGGCAAGTGGACGATGAGCAAGTCGCACAACCCCGTGCAGGACATCTACCTGCGCCGCGTCGAGAACAAGGAAAACAAGGTGATCGGCGTAGCCGCCAAGGCGCTGGCCGACAGCGGCGCCGGTTGCAGGATGGGATAACACCCCCCTGAGGCGCTGCGCGCCTTCCCCCCGCTCTCGCAGCGCTGAGCGCAGCGGGCAGGGGATGCAGCCCTCGCTGCGGGGCGGCCCTTGCCCGGCTGCCCTCCATGGGGCCGCGCCAGTTACCAACTCCACGGGTACATCGCCCGCACAAAGCCCTTTTCACCAGTGGCTGCCAGCCACATCGCGGCAGGTCGCCAACATCACCACATTCATGGACTTCGCCACCTTCCTGATCCAGCTGCTCAACAGCGTCCAATACGGCCTGCTGCTGTTCATGCTGGCGGCCGGGCTCACGCTGATCTTCGGGATCATGGGCGTGGTGAACCTGGCGCACGGCAGCTTTTACATGCTGGGTGCTTACCTCGCGTATTCGCTCTCAGGGCATTTCGGCAGCCTGGCGTTGGCCATCGTGGGTGGCGCGCTGCTGTCGGTGGTCTTCGGGCTGGCGCTTGAATGGCTGCTCTTTCGCCACTTCTACCACCGCGACCACCTGGACCAGGTGTTGCTGACCTTCGGGCTGATCTACATCTTTGAAGAACTGCGCTCCATCCTGTGGGGCGACGATGTGCACGGCGTGCCCATCCCCCAAATGCTTGACTGGTCGATCCCGCTCACCGACACCCTCTCCTACCCGGTCTACCGGCTGTTCATATCGGGCGTGTGCATCGCGCTGGCTTTGGCGCTGTACCTGCTGATCTCCAAGACGCGTTTGGGCATGAAGATCCGCGCGGGCGCCTTCAACCGCGACATGGCCGAGTCGCTGGGCGTGAACATCAAGCTCATCCATGCCATCGTGTTCGCGTTGGGCGTGGGCCTGGCGGCCGTTGCCGGCATGGTGGCTGCACCGGTATCCAGCGTGTACCCCAACATGGGCTCATCGGTGCTCATCATGTGTTTTGTGGTGGTGGTGATTGGTGGCATCGGTTCAGTGCGGGGCGCGCTCATTGCGGCGCTGCTGGTGGGCTTTGTCGATACGTTTGGCAAGGTGCTGCTGCCGCAGGCAGCGGGCATGCTGGTCTATATGCTGATGGCGGCCGTGCTGCTGTGGAAACCCGAAGGCCTGTTTAAACAATGATTACCCCCACGCTCATCACTTCGTGTATCTCGCTGCCCCCCAAGGGGGCCTTCGCTGCCTTGGGGCGGCCCGGCGGCCACTCATGAGCACCCCGCGCGCCAATATCGAAGTGCTGCCGCGCAGCGTGCAGTTCGCCCTGGCATTGGGGCTGGCTGCGTTGCTGCTGTTCCCTGTGGTGGGTAGCGACTTTTACGTACAGATGGTCACCCGCATGATGATCATGGCCATCTTTGCCATGAGCCTGGATCTGCTGCAGGGCGTGACCGGGCTGGTATCGCTGGGCCATGCTGCGTACTTTGGCGTGGCGGGCTACGCCCTCGCCTTTCTCACCCCTGCAGACATGCCGGTCAGCCTGTGGTGGTCGCTGCCGCTCGCGGTGGCTGTGTCCGGCCTGGTGGCAATGGTGATCGGGTTCTTTGTGGTGCGCACCCACGGCATCTACTTCATCATGGTTACCATGGCGTTTGCCCAGATGGTCTTCTACCTGTTCTTCGACAACAAGGTGCTGGGTGGATCGGACGGGCTGTACATCAACTTCCGGCCTGATGCGTCGCTCTTCGGCTGGCTGCCGTTCGATCTGGAGGGACGCAAGACCTTCTACTACTTCACGCTGGCGCTGGTGGTGCTGGTGTACGTGTTGCTGCGCCGCCTGCTGTGGAGCCCGCTGGGCCGCGCGCTCGCGGGCATCCGTATCAACGAGCACCGCATGCGCGCCATGGGCTTTGGCACACGGGGCTACAAACTCACCGCCTTCACCATCGCTGGAGCGCTGGCAGGCCTGGCGGGTTACCTGTGGGGCGCGCAGACCGGCTATGTGAACCCTGAGCTCATGGGATTTCACATGAGCGCGCACGCCATCATGATGGTCATTCTGGGCGGCATGGGCAACTTTGCAGGCGCCATCGTGGGTGCGTTTGCCTTCGAGTACCTGCTGCATGTGTTCAAGGACATCTCCAAGCACTGGCAGCTGCTGATGGGTGGCTTCATCGTGCTGGTGGTAGTGGCCGCGCCGCGTGGCCTGCTGGGCATGTTTGCGCAGCGGGGCGCAGCCAAGGCTTCGGAGGGATCGCACCATGGCTGAAGTCCTGTTGTCTGCACAGAAGGTCACCAAACGCTTTGGTGGCCTGGCCGCCGTCAACGGCGTCTCCGTGGACCTGTGGCGGGGCAAGATCCACGCCGTGATAGGACCGAATGGCGCCGGCAAGTCCACCCTGACCAATCTGCTCTCTGGCGACCTGTCCCCCACCTCGGGCCAGGTGTTGCTGGGCGGCACGAATGTGACCGGCTGGGCGCCCGAACGCATCTCGCGCCAGGGCCTGGGCCGCAGCTACCAGAAGACCAACATCTTCCTGCCGCTCACTGTGCACGAGAACGTGCGCCTGGCGGCCCAGTCACGCGATGCACAGCAGCCCTGGAACCCGTTGCGCTGGTGGCAGGACACCCGCTCGGACACTATCAAAAACAGAGCAACCAGCGCACGTCTTGAAAGCGCTATCGAGCTGTCCGGCCTCAAAGACCGGCGCATGGCCATTGCGGGAGCCATGAGCCATGGCGAGCAGCGCCAGCTGGAAATTGCCATGACCCTGGCCACCGAGCCGCAGGTGCTGCTGCTCGACGAACCTCTGGCCGGCATGGGCGTGGCCGAGGCTGAGCGCATGGTCGAGCTGTTGCAGCGCCTCAAGCCCGCCCACGCCATCATGCTGGTGGAACACGACATGGATGCCGTGTTTGCGCTGGCTGACCGCCTCACGGTCATGGTTAACGGCGAGGTGATTGCGCATGGTACACCGCCCGAGGTGCGCGCCGATGCCACCGTGCAGGCCGCCTACCTGGGGGAGGACCACTGAGATGACCACTCCATGGATTGATGCCAAGGGCATCCACACCTTTTACGGCAGCAGCCACATCCTGCACGGCATTGACTTCACCGTGGGCCAGGGCGAGACCATCGGCCTGATGGGCCGCAACGGCATGGGAAAGAGCACCCTGCTCAAATCTCTGATGGGCCTGGTCAAGCCCCGCTCGGGCAGCGTGGCCGTGGCCGGCCGCGACATGACGGGCAAGCCGCCCTACGAAGTGGCCCGGCTCGGCATTGCCTACGTGCCGGAGGGCCGAGGCATCTTCGGCAACCTGAGCGTGGTCGAAAACCTGCAGATGGCCGCGCGTGCCGGCACGCGCGGCCAGCGCGACTGGACCTACGAGCGCGTGCTGGAAACCTTTCCGCGCCTGAAGGAGCGCCTGGGTCACGGCGGCCAGCAACTCAGCGGTGGCGAGCAGCAGATGCTGACCATTGGCCGTGCGCTGATGACCAACCCCGACGTTCTCATCCTCGATGAAGCCACCGAGGGCCTGGCGCCGCTGATTGCGCGAGAGATCTGGCGCATCTGCAGCCTGATCAAGGAGAGCGGCATCAGCAGCGTCATCGTGGACAAGAACTGGAAACACGTCACGCAGATCACCGATCGCAACGTCATCCTGGTCAAAGGCCAGGTGGTGTTTGATGGCAGCTCGGATGCGCTGCATGCGCAGCCGCTGCTGCTGGAGCAGTACCTGGGCGTCTGAGCCCCCACCTGCCAACACGCCTGGCGCATCGATGCCCCGGACAAAGGCTACGGCCCAGGACTCGCGCAGCGACCTCTCATGCCTTACCGCAGGTTGATCGTCACCGGCACAGTCAGTTGTGCAGACAAGCCCGCCGAGTCCTTGGCCGTGACCACCAACTGATAGCTGCCAGCCACCGGCTTGGACCAGATGGCTGTGATGGTGCTGCCCGACACGGCAAAGCCCATTCCCAAAGGCACCCCAGCGATGGACACCGACAGCGACGTGGCGCCCGGTGATGTAACGTCGATGCGGCCGGACAGAGGCTGACCCGCCACGCCGACCATGGCAGAGGCAGTGATCACAGGCCCCGCTGCGGCGATTTTGACCGTGAACACGCCCTTGCCGGACAAGCCCGTCTTGGTGTCCTTGGCGGTCAAGGTCACGCTGTACACACCCGCCACAGGCTTGGGCCAGCTCACCGTGCCATCGGCAACCACCACCATTCCCGACGGAGCCCCCGCCAGGGAATACGTGACAGCGTTGGCAGACGTCACGTTGGCCTTGAAAGCCAGAGCCACGCCAGGGCGGCCGGCAATGCTGGCGCTTTCGACCATCGGAGCAACCGGAGCGGCCACACTGATGCTGTAGACGCCCTGACCTGTGAGCCCTGTCTTGGTGTCCTTGGCCACGACGGTGACTGCATAGGCCCCTGCCACCGGCGCCGGCCACGAGACCACACCGGCAGCGCTGATCGACATGCCCGTGGGTGCGCCCGACAGGCTCATGGACACGGGATTGGACGCATTGACGGCCGCCGTGAAGGTCAGGGCCGTGCCCACCTTGCCGCTGATGCTGGCAGACGTGACCACCGGCGCGGGGGCAGGCGCCGTGGCGCCGGTCAGCAAACTCACCAGCGCTCCTGCATTGGGTGTGCCCAGGCCTGTCAGCTGGTCGTATCCGGGCGTGGCAGAACAGGTGCTGCAGGTGCCATGACTACCCAGCCGAATGTCAGCAAACCCGCTGGCGTAGCTCGACGCCACCGCACCGATCTGCCCGTACAGCAACGCGTGCCCCCCGGCCATCACAGGCAGTGTGGCTTGCTGCCGGTTTGCGTTGGCAACGGCCACCAGACCTGCCCACATGGGTGCGGCCAGGCTGGTGCCGCCGGCACTGATCCACTGCACCGTGCTGCTGCCGGGCTGCATGACGGCCACGTATTGGCCGGTGGCGGGGTCTGCATTCATGGCAACGTCGGCCACCGTCCGGCGCGCCAGCGAAGCGGTGCCCGGCACAGACGACTTCTGGTATGCCGGCACACCGATGAAGCCACTGGTGCCACCACCGGTGCCCGACCAGCTCACCTCACTGCGTGCGCCGCTGCCGGAATAGGTCAGCGTTGTACCGCCGACCGCAATGACATTGGGAGAGACCGAAGGCCAGTTCACCCCTGCGCCGGAATCGCCCGTGGCCGCCAGGTAGGTCATTCCGGCTGCAGAAAAGGCTGAGTCCACAGATCCCGTCCAGGCCCCCTCCTGGGCTCCAAAACTCATGGACACCACACCCGGACCCATGGCGTTGGCCAGCCGGATAGCGCCCAACAGGCTGTTGAGCGACGGATCGGGCGCTTCGATGAGAACGATGCGCGCAAGCGGTGCGATCGCATGCACCCACTGCACATCCAGCGCCATTTCAGTGGCCCAGCCCGCATCGTAGGCGGGGGCCGTGGACGCAATGGCGCCAGACGCCGTACCGTAAGCCACCCACAGTTCGCACCCCGTTGCAGGAGAGGCGGAAGCCAGAGGCAAACCAGTGGTGGCGGGCAGTACCTTGGCGGGGCAGGCGGGCAACCCGAACTTCTGGTTGAAGGCTGCCAATTCGGCCGCCACATTGGGGTTGTGCTTTGCACCGACGACATACACCGTCTGCCCCGCCCCCAGTTGTACGGCCTGCACGCCCGAAGGTTTGGACCCCACGGCAGGCAAGGCGCCAAAACCATAGGCTGCGCGCACTTGCGCGACCGAATAGGTGGTGACGACGCCGGTGCCAGCAAGGGGCGCTACCGCTGCGTCCTTGGGTGCTGCCCAGGACATGCTCGCAGACTTCTGCTGAACCTCCTCCAGCGTGTAGGGAGTGAGGCGGCGGGTGGATAGCGCCTTGAACACCTCAGGCACCTGCTGGGACTTGGGAGCACTCAGAGCGGACTGATTGGCATCCTGCACATCCATGTCGTCAGGGGCCTCCAGCACCACGGGCGCGATATGGAAGGTAGGCTGCGCCAACAATCCCTCCACCTCTGGCGCGAGCGTGTCAGCAGACACCTGGAGCGTAGTGGTTGTGGAGGCCAATTCGTTGGAGCCTTCGGGGTCGGCCGAGCCACCGCAGCCCATCACCACCAACGGAATGACCGACAACAAGGCCCAGCGAGCGTGCGGGTGCTCGGCGGTAAAAAGATGACGGCGGTTCTGAGTTGGCATTCTGTTCTCCATGAGATGCGGAAATTCACACCGCACACACCGAAGACAGCCTGGGCTGCAATCACCTGCAAGGGTTGCCGCCGCGCCTGAACGCGCCCCCAGCGAGACACCCCGGAGGACTGTGGCAACCCCGCTGCCGTGCCCCGTTGAGAGGGGGTTAGACCGGTGGCTTTGCGACCCCGACTTTCGTGCGGGTGTGCCTTGATCGGACAAATGTAATTGTTTGAAACACAAAAATCAATAAATTTGATATTTATTTCATATTTATCATCTGCGCTACTGAGGGAGCCCCGCCGCCCACTCGCTCGTCAACAGGCGCACTACCCCTTGATAACCCGGGTCTGCACCACACACCCCGTCGTTAGAATCGTGCGCTCCACTGACTTAGGAAGAACGTTTTGTCCGACCGCCTTGCCGTACTGCCCCAATACGCTCTTCCCAAACGCGCACTGACCACACTGGCTGGCAAATTTGCATCGGCCCGGCTGGGCGGCCTGACCACCGCAGTGATCCGCCGTTTTGTTGCGCGCTACAACGTCAACATGGCCGAGGCGGCCAATCCCGACATTGCCAGCTACGCGTCGTTCAATGACTTCTTCACGCGAGCGCTGAAACCTGGTGCCCGCCCGCTGGCCCAGGCCGATTTGATCTGCCCGGTGGACGGTGCCATCAGCCAGTTCGGCCCCATTGCCAACGATCAGATCTTCCAGGCCAAGGGGCACACCTACTCCACCACAGCACTGGTGGGTGGCGATGCAGCCGCTGCAGCCCGTTTTGACAACGGCCACTTCGCCACGCTGTACCTGAGCCCGCGCGACTACCACCGCATCCACATGCCTTGCGCGGGCGAGCTCACGCGCATGGTGCATGTACCTGGTGATCTGTTTTCGGTGAATCCCACCACGGCACGCGGCGTGCCCGGTCTGTTCGCGCGCAATGAACGCGTGGTGTGCTTTTTTGAATCGGCACAAGGGCCGTTTGTGCTGGTGCTGGTGGGGGCCACCATCGTGGGCAGCATGGCCACCGTGTGGCATGGCCAGGTCAACCCGCCGCGCACGGGCACGCTGCGGCAGTGGGACTACGCCAAGGGGCAGGTGAGCCTGCAACAGGGTGAAGAGATGGGCCGCTTCCTGCTGGGCTCCACCGTGGTGATGCTGTTCCCGCAGGGGCCAATGCAGTTCAACCCGCAATGGGCGCCCATGCACCCCATCCAGCTGGGTGAAGCCATGGCGCAGCGCGCTGGCGGCTAATCTTTAGCCCATCGGACTGGGAGCGGCGCTCACAAACGGTCTGGCGCGCGCGTGAGCTGAAAGGCTGTGGGCGCCAGGTGCAGCGCGTCAGGGTGCACAGGGGACTCATGCCCCACCAGATAGACCATGAGCGCATTGCGCCGCACCACCACATGGCTCACGGTCTCGCGCTGGTGGTTCCATTGCACAAAAACACCGGGCTTGAACAAGGGCATGTAGTAGTAAGCGGTGGGATCCATGGGGTGCGGCTCCTCCCGCTACGACGGGCCGATGCGTGAATGCGGGCCCAAGCGCCGGCCCATGAAGGACCGACCATCCCATACTAGCACTGATACACCCCGTCGCGGGGTGCCACCGTCAAACTGATCGGGCTGCCGCAAAGGCCAGCGTGGCCTGCAGCATGCGGCGCAGGTGCGGCTGCACGCCTGCAGCCACATCGGGCAGATAGTCAAACGGCAAGGCCTCCTGCATGTAGCTGCACTGCGTCATCTCCAGCTGCACCGCGTGGATGTTCTGCGCGGGCTGGCCATAGTGGCGCGTGATGTGCCCCCCCTTGAAGCGACCGTTGAGCACTGCGGTGTAGCCCTTGGCCTCTTTGGCAATGGAAAGCAGTTCCTGGGCCAGCACCGGATCGCAGCTCTCGCCGTTGGCAGTGCCCAGGTTCAGGTCGGGCAGCTTGCCTTCAAAAAAGCGCGGCAGTACCGAGCGAATCGAGTGCGCATCCCACAGCACAGCCACGCCGTGCTGGGCGCGGATGCGGTCCAGCTCGGCACGCAGTTGTGCATGGTACGGCGTCCAGACTGCGTCGCGCCGCGCAGCCATCTCCGCGTCATCGGGCACATCACCATGGGCATAGATGGGCGTGTCGGCAAAGGTATCGACCGGGCACAGGCCGGTGACGCTCTGGCCGGGGTACAGGCTGGCTCCGTCAGGCGGGCGGTTCAGATCGACCACATAACGCGAGTGCGTAGCAACCAGAATGGAGGCGCCCATGTCTTTGGCAAACGCATACAGCCGTTCCATGTGCCAGTCGGTATCAGGCACCTGGCGGGCCTCATCCGTAAACCGTGCCGCGAGCGCCGCAGGCACATAAGTGCCCGCATGGGGCATGGACACCAGCAGCGGCGCGGTGCCAGGGTAGAAGACAAAAGGTGGTGGAGAGGTATCGGTCATCACTAGTTCGAGGGTAGGGGTTCAATCTGGCGCAATGGTGGCCGAGCGCGCGGCCACGAACGCATGGGCCGCTGCGTCATGCAGCGTGTGCCGGCCGCTGGCGATGCGCCGCTGCCCCGCCACCCACACGCTGTCGATGGCCGAGGTGCGGTGGCTGCCAAACACGTGGGCCGACAGCATGCTGTGCGCAGGCAAATCGCGCAGCGCCAGGTGCTGCGCATCCACCGCCACCAGGTCCGCCTGCTGGCCCACGGCGAGGCCGCCAATGGCGCGGCCCGCGGCCTGCGCCCCGCCCTGCACGGCCTGCAAGGTCATGGCCGTGGCCACCTCGGGTTGCACAGCGGTGGCCAGCACATTGCGCTGGCGCAGCGACAGGCGCTGGCCGTATTCGAGCATCAGCAATTCCTCTGCCGCATTCACGCAGGCATGACTGTCCGAGCCCACGCCCCAGCGCCCGCCGTGCTGCAGCCACAGCGGCATGTCAAAAATGCCGTCGCCCAGATTGGCCTCCGTTGTGGGGCAAATGCCCGCCACGGCGCCAGTGCGGGCAGCATCGGCGTATTCCTGCGGCATCATGTGTGTGGCGTGCACCAGGCACCAGCGCTCGTCCACCGGCAGGTGCTCCAACAGCCACTGCACGGGGCGCTGGCCGCTCCAGGCAATACAGTCATCCACCTCCTGCGTCTGCTCTGCAATGTGGATGTGGATAGGGGCCCGGGGATTGAGTGCCGAGAGGCCCTGCACGGCGGCAACCAGGCTGTCGGGCGGCACAGCACGCAGCGAATGCGGCGCCAGGCCCAGACCTGCCCCTTGCGCTTGTGCCATGGGCGCGAGGCGCTCTAATAAGGAGAACATGTTGTCCGTTCTGCGGATGAACCGGGCCTGGTCCGCACGCGGTGGCTTGGCGCCAAAGCCGCTGGTCTGATACAGCACCGGCAGCAGCGTGATACCCATGCCCGCATTGCGCGCAGCGCGCAGCAGTGCCAGCGACAGCGTGGCATCGTCAGCATAGGGCGTGCCGTCCTGGTCGTGGTGCACATAATGAAACTCGCACACCGACGTGTAGCCTGCTTCCAGCATCTCCACATACAGCCAGGTGGCGATGGCCTCCAATGACTCGGGCGTGATGCGGGCGGCAAACCGATACATCAGGTTGCGCCAGCTCCAGAAGCTGTCTTCGGCCTGGCCCCGGAATTCAGTCAAACCCGCGAACGCACGCTGGAAGGCATGAGAGTGCAGGTTGGGCATGCCGGGCAGCAGCGGGCCTGGCGCCTGCGCCACGCCCGCAGGGGCGCTGCTGCCAGGGGTGGCCTGGGTGATGCGCCCTGCCTCATCCCACTCAATCAACACATTGCGCGCCCAGCCGGTGGGCAGCAGTGCGTCGGCGGCAAACAGTTGCTGCGTCATGGCAAGACTCCGTGAATGCGCCCTTGCCGCACGATGGTGCAGGCAGGCTTGTGCCCCAGCCAATAAGCCAGCTCGGACGCCTCGCCCACGGGCCACAGGACAAAATTGGCGGGCCTGCCAGATGCGATGAGACCGTGGGAATCTTGCAAGCCCAGCGCGCGCGCGGCATGGGTGGTGATACCGGCCAGCGCCTCGGGCACCGTCAGGCGGAACAGGGTGCAGGCCATGTTGGCCATCAGCAGCAGGCTGAGCGCGGGCGAGGTGCCGGGGTTGTGGTCGGTGGAAACGGCCATAGGCACGCCCGCCTCGCGCAGCTGCGAAATCGGCGGCAGGTGCGTGTCGCGCAGCGTGTAGTAGGCGCCGGGCAGCAGCACGGCCACGGTGCCTGCGGCCTTCATGGCGGCGATGCCATCGGCGGACAGGTGTTCGATGTGATCGCACGACAGCGCGCCATAGCGCGCGGCCAGCGCCGCACCGCCCATGTCCGAGAGCTGCTCGGCATGGAGCTTGACGGGGATGCCCAGCTTTTGGGCGGCCTGAAAGACCTGCTCGGTCTCGGCCAGCGTGAAGGCGATGCGTTCGCAGAACACATCTACGGCATCCACCAGGCCTTCGGCGGCCAGTGCGGGCAGCATCTCGCTGCAGACCAGGTCGGTGTAGTCCTGGCTGCGGCCTGCGTACTCCGGCGGCAGCGCGTGGGCGCCCAGAAAGGTGGTGCGCACCGTCACGCCCAACGCCTCGCCCAAGCGGCGGGCCACGCGCAGCTGCTTGCGTTCATGCGCAAGTGCCAGGCCGTAGCCAGACTTGATCTCGATGGCGCACACGCCCTCTTCCAGCAGCGCTTGCAGGCGCGGCGCGGCCAGGGCAAAGAGCTCGTCTTCGCTGGCCTCGCGCGTGGCGCGAACTGACGACACGATGCCCCCACCCGCCTTCGCCACCTCTTCATACGTGGCGCCCGCGAGCCGCATCGCGAACTCGTTGGCGCGCTGCCCGCCGTACACCAGGTGAGTATGGCAATCGACCAGGCCGGGGGTGGTGACGGCGCCCCTGCCGTCAATGCGAGGCAAGGCGGCATAGGCCGCAGGCACCTGGGCCTGGGGCCCTGCCCACTGCACCACGCCGCCCTGCACCACCACACACGCCAGCGCGCCATCGGGCACGGGTACATCCGTAGCCCACAACGCGGCCACGGGCTGCAGGTTGGTCCACACGCCATCGGCACTGGGTGCGGAAGATGCTGGCGGGACAACGCCCTGCTTGTTGCTAACTGCTGCTGTGTTCATGGATTGATTTGCTATTTTTTATATAGCTACTGGCGCATATTCCACCAGCGCTTGCAGCTCATTTGATTCAAATTATGGTGCAGAGCCCCTGCGCAAGGCCACCCAGGCCAGCACGGGTGCATCGTCGGCAGACCCACCGCTTTCGGCGCGGCGCACGGGGGTGATCGACGGCGCTGTTTCTCCCCCTTCGTTCACCCACCACAGGCCCTGCCCCGCTGCCAACATCCGCACTTGGTGGGTATCGCAGTCCTCGCATCGCCAGGCGCCCCGCAGCACCATGCACAGGCCCGCTGCAGCCCCCTCAGCGGGCGGCGGCACATCGCGCAGCACCTTCAGGTTCCCGGTCCACTCACCCCGGCGCAGCATCAGATTGAAGTCGGTGGAAACACCGCCCAGCATGCGGCAGTCCACCGGCTCTGCACCGGAGAACGCAAACGGCTCCCAGCGGTGCGTCAGCGCGTGCTGCCAATGTCCTTCTGCGCCTTGCAGATGTACGCCATCGCCATCCAGCAACATGATTTGCCGATCCACCCCCACAAACGCCGAGAAAGGCCCGGGGCGCGCAATGGTGGCAACGCTCACGCGCCATGCAAAGCTGTCCATGCCCGCGCCGGGCGGCCAGCACGCCAGCTCGCGTGTGCTGCCGCCGCCGTTCTTCCACGGCACTGGGGGCGTGGAGGCCAGGTCCAGAAACTGCTTCACGCGCGTTCACCTCGCTGCACATCGTTGCTGTCCACCAGCAGCGGGAACAGCGGGTGGTCCAAGGCTGCCCCAGCGGGCAGCTGGTCCGCCAGCCCCGGGAACTCGGGCGAGGTCTTCCACGGCCTTGGCGCGTGGCGTGTGTCATCGCCCAAGAACCGCACCGAGAACACGCGGCGCCGGTTGGGTCCCTCCACCCCGCCCGAGGCATGCAGCGTGAGCATGTGAAAACACACCACGTCACCGGGCTCGATCTCCCAGCCCACGATGGGGAAGGCACCGCGGTCGGCCTCCACGTCGGGCAGATCCTGCAGGCTGCCTTCAGGGAACCACTTGGCCTGGTTGTCCATGAAGGTGCGCGGCATGAGCCACGGCCCCTTGTGCGATCCCGCCACAAACTCCAGCGTGGCCGCACGCGAGACCGGGTCCACCGGTATCCACATGCTCACGTTCTGCCTGCCTTCGATGTTGTAGTAAGGCTGGTCCTGGTGCCAGGGGGTCTTCTGGCGCGTGCCAGGCTCCTTCACCAGCACATGGTCGTGGTACAGCCGCACGGTGCGTGACTGCATCAGGCGCTGCGCGGCCAGGGCCAGGGGCGTGTCGCGCACAAAGCGGCCAAACTGCGGGATGTCCTGCCAGTTGCAGAAGTCCTCGAAGAAGCGGCCCGGGTCATCCGGCCTGCTGGCCACTTTGGCGCGCGGGCTGGGCGCAGCCAGGTTGGCGTCGATGCCGTCGCGCAGCAGCGCTACCTCTTCGGGCGTGAGCAGCTGTTTGATGCAGATGGCGCCGTCGCGGTCAAACCGCGCGATGTCGTCGGCGGTCAGGCGCTCCTGCAAGCGCTGTTGAAAGTGCTGTTGTTGGCTCAGGTCACTGGCAGGTGAAACCGGGTGCATACGAGCTGTCTCCTTGTAGGCTATTGACCGTTGTCGTGCATCACGCACACCCAGCCTCAGGCGCGCGTGAGCACCGCCTGCAGAAAGGAGCGCGTGCGCTCCTGTGTGGGGTTGGTGAAGATGGTGGCAGGCTGGCCGGACTCGATGATCCCTCCGCCGTCCATCACCACCACCACATCGCCCACCTCGCGTGCGAAGTCCATTTCGTGCGTGACCACCATCATGGTCATGCCTTCGCTGGCCAGCAGCTTCATGACCTGCAGCACCTCGCCCACCAGCTCCGGGTCCAGCGCCGACGTGGGCTCGTCGAATAGCATCACGCGCGGCTCCATGGCCAGCGCGCGGGCAATGGCCACACGCTGCTTCTGTCCGCCCGACAGGCTGGCGGGCATGGCCGTGGCTTTGTGCGCCAGGCCCACCTTGGCCAGCAGGGCCTGGGCACGCTCCTCGGCCTCCTTGCGCGACAGGCCGTGCAGCTTGCGTGGGCCCAGCGTGACGTTATCGAGCACCGACAAGTGCGGGAACAGGTTGAACGACTGGAACACCATGCCCACCTCCTCGCGCAGCGCGTTGAGGTCATGGTCGGGCAGCATGCGGCCGTCCTGCACCAGCGTGCGGCCACAGATCTCGACCGTCCCGCCCTCGGGCTGCTCCAGCCCGTTGCAGCAGCGCAAAAAAGTGCTCTTGCCCGAGCCGCTGGGTCCGATGACCACCACCACCTGCGACGGCAGCACGTCAAAGTCGATGCCGTTCAGCACCACGTGGTTGCCAAACGACTTGCGCAGTCCGCGAATGCGCACGATGGGCTCGGCGGATTGGCTTGCTCCAGTCATCACAGAATTTTTCTTCATTGCACCATCCCCCCGGCACGCAGGCGCAGCTCCATGCGGCGCAGCACCAACGAAGTGACACCCGTGAGGATGAAATACACCACCGCAATCGCCAGGTACACCTCCAGCGAGCGGTACGACACACTGATGATCTTCTGCCCTTCGTGCATCAGGTCGTGGATGGTGAGCAGCGACACCAGCGCCGAGTTCTTGATGAGCGCGATGAACTCATTGCCCAGTGGCGGAATCATGCGCACCACGGCCTGTGGCAGCACCACAGTGCGCATGGCCAGGCCCGACGACATGCCGATGGAACGCGCGGCCTCCATCTGCCCCTTGTCAATGGACTGGATGGCGCCGCGTACCACCTCGGACACATAGGCGCCCGAGTAGATGCCCAGGCCGATCACGCCACACACGAAGGCAGGCAGGAGGATGCCAAACTGAGGCAGGCCAAAGAACAGGATGAACAGCTGCACCAGCAGCGGCGTGCCGCGTATCGCGGCCACGTAGGCGGTGCACAGGGCGTAGACCACGCGGCGCTTGGGGTTCAGGCGGCCAATGCCCACCAGCAGGCCCATGACGCAGCCCAGCAGCAGCGAGGCGGCCGTGATTTCCACAGTGACCAGCGCACCCGCCAGCAACTGGGGCAACCCGGCCCAGACAGGAGAAAAATCGAGTTCCATGGCTCAGTTCGGCAACGTGTGGCTGCGGTTTACTTGGCAGCGCTGTTGCTGAACCACTTCTTGACGATGGCCGCATAGGTGCCATCTGCCTTGAGCTTGGTGATGGCACCGTTGACGGCCTTCGTCAGCTCAGGCGTGTCCTTGCGCAGGGCCATGCCGTACTCTTCGGTGGTGAGCTGCTCGTCGAGCACGCGCAGGCCCGGGCGGGTGCGCACATACTGGAACGCGGCGGGCTTGCCGGTCACGGCAGCGTCGGCGCGGCCGATGTCCACCAGGTTGAACATCTCCTGGTTCTTTTCGACCTCAACGCGCTGCACCTTGGGGAATTTTTCGGTCAGGTACGCCACCGACTTGGTGCCCACCTGCACGCTGACCTTCTTGCCGTCCAGGTCGGCCAGCTTGTTGATGGCCTTGTTGTCGGCCTTCACCATCACCACCAGGCCACCGGCGTAGTAGGAATCGGTGAAGTCCACCACCTTCTTGCGCTCGTCGGTGATGTAGATGGCCGAGACCGCCATGTCGAAGCGCTTTGAGATCAAGCCGGGAATCAGGCCCTTGAAGTCGATGTCCACCCACTCGACCTGCTTGCCCATGGTCTTGGCGATGGCCTCCACCAGCTCGATGTCGAAGCCCGTGCGTTTGCCGTTCTCGACAAACTCCATGGGCGGGAACGTGGCATCGGTGCCCACACGCAGGACGTTGTCCTGGGCCTGTGCACCCGTGGTGCAGAAGGCTGCGGCGGCCAGGCTGGCCAGAAGAAGGTTGCGGCGAAGGTTCATGGGAAAAACTCCTGAGGAGGGGTGAGGGAAATCAGGGAGAAGTGAGCTGGCGGGAGATGCGCGCTGCGGCGACGACGGCCATGCCGGTGAGTGCGGTCTCCTGCCCCTGAGCCCGCAAGAGCGGGGCCATCAGGGTGATGGCCCCGGCGGCCTGCCGGGGAGAACCGAACACGGGCACGCTGACGCCCCAGACACCGGCATCCACTTCGCCGGAGCTGACGGCGTAACCCGCCTTGGCAATGCCTTCCAGCTCTGTCAGCGCCGCCTGGCGCTCAGCAGTGTCTGCGCCGTAGTGCAGGTCCAGAATGGCATTGCGCGTGGCCGGGGCCACATGGGCAAGCAGGCACTTGGCGGAGGCACCCGCGTGCAGCGGCACGCTGCGCCCTTTTTCAAACGAGCAGCGCAGGGCCTGCGTGCTGTCCACCATGTCCAGGCACACCACGCTGTCATTCACGGCCACCACCAGCCCCACGCTTTCGTGGGACTGCCGGGCCAGGGCCTGCATGTCCGGCCGCGCGTGGTGCACCAGGTGCGACGCCATGTCAAAGCCCAGGGCCAGTTGCAGGCTCAGCGGCCCGGGCGCGTAGTGCCCGCTGCTCTCCAGCACAAAGCCCCACTGCTTGAGCCGCGCCAACTGGCGGTACAGCGTGCTGCGCGCCAGGCCCGTGGCCTCCATCAACTCGGCCGCCGACATGGGCTGCCCATGTTGCGCCAGCACCGCCAGCACGTGCAGAACACGGTCGGCGGCGGCAACGGAGGTTGGTCCACGGGTGGGCATGGACTCAGTATCAAAGGATTGCAGCGGCATTCAAACCCAACATTCCCAACGAATGGGAATGCAGTTCCCTTTTTTCACATTCCTGTCATTCCCTCCCTCACCCCTTCACTTCACCATGGGCAGCTTCAAGCCCTGCTTCTTGGCCGTCTCCACCGCCAGTTCGTAGCCGGCATCGGCATGGCGCATCACGCCGCTGCCGCAGTCGTTGACCAGCACATTGGCAAGGCGCTGGGCCGCTGCTTCAGTGCCGTCGGCCACGATGACCATGCCCGAGTGCTGCGAGTAACCCATGCCCACGCCCCCGCCGTGGTGCAGGCTGACCCAGGTGGCGCCGCCTGAGGTGTTGAGCAGCGCGTTGAGCAGCGGCCAGTCGCTCACGGCGTCGGTGCCGTCCTTCATGCCCTCGGTCTCACGGTTGGGGCTAGCCACGCTGCCGGTGTCCAGGTGGTCGCGGCCGATGACGATAGGCGCCTTCAGCTCTCCGTTTTTCACCATCTCGTTGAAGGCCAGGCCCGCGATGTGGCGCTCGCCCAGGCCCAGCCAGCAGATGCGTGCGGGCAGACCCTGGAAGGCGATGCGCTCGCCCGCCATGTCGAGCCAGCGGTGCACGTGTTTGTTCTCGGGGAACAGTTCCTTGATCTTGGCGTCGGTCTTGCGGATGTCTTCCGGGTCACCCGACAAGGCGACCCACCGGAACGGGCCCTTGCCTTCGCAGAACAGCGGGCGGATGTACGCGGGTACGAAGCCGGGGAAGTCGAATGCGTCCTTCACGCCCTCGTCAAACGCCACCTGGCGAATGTTGTTGCCGTAGTCCACCACCGGGATGCCCATGTGCTGGAAGTCGAGCATGGCCTGCACGTGCACGGCGCACGACTTGGCGGCGGCCTTCTTCAGCACCTCGTGCTGCGTCACGTCCTGCTGCGCGGCGCGCCACTGGGCCACCGTCCAGCCTGCAGGCAAGTAGCCGTTGACGAGGTCGTGGGCCGAGGTCTGGTCGGTCACCAGGTCGGGTTGGAGGCCACCGGCCTTGGCGCGGCGCACCAGCTCGGGCAGGATTTCTGCGGCGTTGCCCAGCAGGGCAATCGACACGGCCTCTTTGGCAGCCGTGTGCTGCTGGATGAGCTCGAACGCATGGTCGATGTCGCGCGCCTGCTTGTCCACATAGCGCGTGCGCAGTCGGAAGTCGATGCTGCTTTGCTGGCATTCGATGTTGAGCGACACCGCGCCCGCAAACGTGGCTGCCAGCGGCTGCGCGCCGCCCATGCCGCCCAGGCCTGCAGTCAAGATCCAGCGCCCTTCGAGGGAGCCACCAAAGTGCTTGCGGCCCGCCTCGGCAAAGGTCTCGTAGGTGCCCTGCACGATGCCCTGGGTGCCGATGTAGATCCAGCTGCCCGCCGTCATCTGGCCGTACATGAACAGGCCCTTCTGGTCCAGTTCGCTGAAGTGCTCCCAGTTGGCCCACTTGGGCACGAGGTTGGAGTTGGCCAGCAGCACACGCGGCGCATTGGCGTGGGTCTTGAACACGCCCACGGGCTTGCCGGACTGAATGAGCAGGGTCTCGTCGTCGTTCAAATCCTTGAGCGAGGCGAGGATCTGGTCAAAGCACTCCCAGTTGCGCGCGGCACGGCCAATGCCGCCGTACACCACCAGGTCCTGCGGGCGCTCGGCCACCTCGGGGTCGAGGTTGTTCTGGATCATGCGGTAGGCGGCCTCGGTGAGCCAGCTCTTACAAGTGAGCTGGCTGCCGCGCGGCGCGCGGATCACGCGGCTGGCGTCGTGGCGGGGGTCGGTGTTGGAGGCTGCGGCGATGATGGCGTCGTTGGCGTTCATGGTGGGCTCCTGTGAATCAATGGGGTATGCGTAGAGAAAGTCAGGCGAAGCTGGGCAGGCACTGGGTGAGCGCTGCAGGCCAGGTGGACTGCTGGGCCCATGCGCGCATGGCTTCGATGTCAGGGGCGAGGTAGCGGTCCTGCTCCAGGTAGGCCACGCGCTCGCGGATGGCGGCGAATTGCGCTTCGACGAGGGGTGAACTCTTGAGCGAGCGGTCGAACTCCATGCCCTGCGCGGCAGCCATGGCTTCGATGCCGACCATCACGGCCGCGTTGCGCACCATGTCGCCCAGTCGGCGTGCGCCGTAGGTGGCCATGGAGACATGGTCTTCCTGGTTGGCTGAGGTGGGCAGGCTGGTCACGCTGCTGGGGTTGGCCAGGCATTGGTTCTCGGCCGCCAGCGCGGCGGCGGTGACCTGGGCGATCATGAAGCCGGAGTTCACGCCACTGTCTCGGATCAGGAAGGCGGGCAGGCCCGAGAGGCCCGGGTCCAGCAGCAGCGACAGACGGCGCTCGGAGATGGCGCCGATCTCGGCCACTCCCAGCGCGATGATGTCGGCCACAAAGGCCACGGGCTCGGCATGGAAGTTGCCGCCGGAGATCACGTCGCCGTTGTCAAAGACCAAGGGGTTGTCCGACGCTGCATTCGCCTCGATGGTCAGCACGCGTGCGGCATGGTGCAGGTTATCAAGGCACGCGCCCATCACCTGTGGCACGCAGCGGATGGAGTACGGGTCCTGCACGCGGCCGCAGTTCGGGTGCGACGGGTCGATAGCGCTGCCATCGAGCAGTGCACGCACGGCAGCGGCCACAGCGATCTGCCCGGTCTGGCCGCGCGCCTCGTGGATGCGCGCGTCAAACGGCTTGACCGAGCCCTTGATGGCTTCGAGCGACAGGCAGCCTGCCACCAGCGCGGCGGAGAAAACGTTCTCGGCACCAAACAGCCCGGCCAGCGCGAGCGATGTGGACACCTGCGTGCCGTTGAGCAGCGCCAACCCTTCCTTGGGGCCCAGCACAAACGGCGCAAGGCCGATGGAGCGCATGGCCTCTGCCCCCGGCACCACCTTGCCGTCTACCTTGGCCTGCCCTTCGCCGATCAGCACACAGGCCAAGTGCGCCAGCGGCGCCAGGTCGCCCGACGCGCCCACCGAGCCCTTGGCCGGAATCACGGGCAGCACGTTGGCATTGGCCAGAGCCAGCAGCGCGTCCACGAGTTCAGGCCGCACGCCCGAGTGGCCGCGCGCCAGGCTCACGGCCTTGGTGGCCAGGATGAGGCGCACCACGTCGTCGGGCAACGCATCTCCCGTGCCCACGCTGTGCGAAAGCACCAAGTTGCGTTGCAACTCGGCCAGGCGCTCGTGGGCAATCTTCGTGCTGGCCAGCTTGCCAAAGCCGGTGTTGATGCCATAAACCACCTGGTCTTCATCAACGATGCGCTGTACCGTGGTTAGGGACTGCTGCAACCCTGCGTGGGCCGATGCGTCCAGCACCAGTTGCACCGGCCCCGCATGAATGCGGCGCAACTCGGCCAGCGTGACGCGGCCGGGGTGCAGGGGGAGGGATGAAGTGTTGTGTGTCATGGCGTTGATCCTGTATATACAAGTAGGTACAAGCGAAAAAAGTCCGGACTTTTGGCAAAAAACTTTCAACCAGCGACGGGGTTGCCGTCCGCTCGGAAGCGGCTGCCCAGGCGGTAGCGGGTGGCGGGGTGCAAACAACGCACCACGGTGATGGGCACCCCGCGCGACCAGGTGCGGCGGGTGAGCAACAGGCAAGGCTCCTGCGGAGACATCTCCAGCAGCGCGGCCTGCTCGGCGGTGGGCATGACAGCGTCGACCACATGTTCGATCTGGTCGAAGGGCACATTGCGCACCAGGTATTCGGAGGGTTGCAGTTGCGTGAAGTCCTGCGCGGCGAACTGTGGCACCTGGCGCGGGTTCACGTGCCGGTCTTCCAGCTGCACGGGCAAGCCATCCTCGCGGTGGATGCACATCGAGTGGAACACCGACTCGCCCGTGCGCAGGTCCAGCGCAGCGGCCACCTCCAGCGTGGCGGAGATACGCTCCACGGCCAGTACGTCGCAGCGGTAGTCATGCCCGCGCTGGCGGATCTCGCTGGCCAGGTTGGCGATCTGCAGCAGCGTGGACTGTGGCTTGTCCTCGGCCACAAAGCTGCCCACGCCCGCCACGCGCACGATGCGGCCCTGCTCCACCAGCTCGCGCAGCGCGCGGTTCACCGTCATGCGCGAGATACCAAACTGGGTGACCAGCTCGTTCTCGGACGGCAGGCGGTCGCCCGCGCGCCAGATGCCTTCCTGGATCTTGCGCGAGATGTGGTCCTTGATCTGCTCGTACAGCGCCATCGCTTGCGCGGGCGCAGCCACGGCTGCCAGGGCCTTGGCGGGCGGGGCACTGCGGGGTGCAGTGGCTGCTGTGCGGCGGGAAGGACGGGCACTCATGATGCGATAGGGCTCGTAGGGCTCAGTGCAGATCCGCCGCCATGGATTCGGCGCGAATCTCTTCTGTCAGGCGCGCCTTGAGGTCCATGAACTCGGGGCTGGTCTTGATCGTGTAATGGCGCGGGTGTGGCAGGTCCACCGCCAGCTCGGTCTTGATGCGGCCGGGCCGGGCGCTGAACACGGCCACGCGGTTGGCCATGAAGATGGCTTCGTCGATGTCGTGAGTGACGAAGAGCACGGTCTTGCGCTCGGCCTCCCAGATGCCCAGCAGCAGCTCTTGCATGAGCACACGGGTCTGGTTGTCGAGTGCGCCGAAGGGCTCGTCCATCAGCAAAATCTTGGGGTCGTTGGCCAGCGCGCGCGCAATGGCGGTGCGCTGCTGCATGCCGCCCGACAGCTGCTTGGGAAAGTGCTGCTCAAAGCCGCGCAGGCCCACCTTGGCGATGAAATATGCGGCGCGCTCTTTTTGCTGTGCCTCGGGCATGCCGCGCTCGCGCAGCCCAAAGCGAATGTTCTGCTCAATGGTGAGCCAGGGGAACAGCGTGTAACTCTGGAATACCATGCCGCGGTCGGCGCCGGGGCCTTCGACCGGCATGCCATCGAGCAGCACGCGACCGCTGGTGGCGTGGTCCAGCCCCGCCACGATGCGCAGCAACGTGGATTTGCCGCAGCCCGAGGGGCCGAGGATGGTCACGAAGTCGTTGTCACGCACTTCAAAGTCCACCGGCTGCAACGCCTGTGTGCGCTGGCCTTTGGCACTCTCGAAGACACGCGACACAGCTTGAATGGATACGCTGCTCATCGCACAAAACTCCAGGCAAACAGACGGTGGTTGAGCGCCTTGAAGGCGAAGTCGGACACCAGCCCGATGAGACCGATGATGATGATGCCGAAGATGATCTGGCCGGTGTTGAGCAGCGACTGGCTGTCAGTGATCATGTGGCCGATGCCGCTGGACGACCCGATCAGCTCGGCCACGATCACATACGTCCAGGCCCAGCCCAGCACGAGGCGCAGGGTTTCGGCAATGTCAGGGGCGGCACCGGGGATCAGCACCCGCGTGACGATGCCCTTGTGGCCCGCACCCAGGGTGTAGGCGGCTTCCACCAAGTCGCGCCTTGCGCTGCCCACGGTGACGGCCACCATCAGCGTGATCTGGAAGACCGAGCCGATGAAGATGACGAGGATCTTCTGCGTCTCGCCAATGCCCGCCCACAGGATCAGCAGCGGGATGAAGGCCGAGGCTGGCAGATAGCGGCAGAACGAAATGAAGGGCTCAAAGAACGCCTCGATGCCCTTGTAAGCACCCATGGCAATGCCCAGCGGCACGGCGATGACTGCGGCCAGGATGAAGCCGCCGAACACACGCCACACCGTCATGCCGATGTCCTTGTGAAAGCCATACTCTGCAAACAGCAGCCAGCCCTCCTTGGCCATGGTGACAGGGCTCGCCAAAAACGTGGGCGACACATAGCCGCCCAGCGTGAAAAACGCCCACACCAGCACAAACAACACAAAAAAACCAAAGCCCAGCAACCAACGGGCGCGGGCACTCACAGGCTCCAGTGGAGCCAGTGAACGCCGCCGCACAGGGGCTTTTGGCGCGGTAACGGACAGGGGTTGCACGGCAGACATGGCGCGTTCTTCTTCCAGTTTCTTACTTGATGAAGCTCGCGTCGAAGGTGACCGCCAGGTCTTCATTCGCCTTGCGAATGATGCCGGCCTCCAGCAGGATGGCCGTGGCGTCCTTCATGAAGGACTGCAGCTCGCCCGCAAAGAACTTCTGGTTGGCGGCCTTGTCCTGCCAGCGCAGGAAGGACGAGGACTTGGCAAACTGCTCGCCCGTCTGCTTGACGGCGGCGCCCATGATTTCGTTGGACTTGGTCGGGTCGGCCTTGATCATGTCCAGCGCCTGGAAGTACGAGTTGGCCAATGCCTGCGCGGCCTTGCCGTTGGCCTTGAGCCAGGTGGGGTCGCAGCCCACGGTGTCCATCACCATGGGGTAATCGAGCGTGGTTGCCAAAATCTTGCCAGCCGCAGGGTTGTCGCGCACGGTGGACAAATAGGGCTCGTAGGTCATGGCGGCGTCGTTTTGCCCGGCCACGAAAGCCTGCGCGGCCGCCTGGGGCGACAGCGTGGTGGTCTTCACGTCCTTGAGGCTCATGCCGTTCTTGCTCAGCATCCAGGCCAGGCCGAAGTACGGTGCGGTGCCGGGCGCATCCACGCCGATGGTCTTACCCTTGAGGTCGGCAAAGCCCTTGATGTCGCCGCGTACCGCAATGCCGTCGGCGCCGTAGGACTTGTCCATCTGGAAGATCTGCACGATGGGCACGCCGTTGGCGTTCCAGGCGACATGCGTCTCGACCGTGGTGGCAGCGCACTGGATGGACTTGGAGGCGAGGGCCAAATGGCGGTCCTTCTGCGGAATCATCTTGATCTCTACATCCAGGCCGTTCTTCTTGAAGATGCCTGCCTTGTCGGCCAAGGTGAGCGGCGCAAAGCCCGTCCAGCCGGACATGCCCAGCACGATTTTGGTGTCTTGCGCCTGGGCCGGTGCGGCCAGCGCCATCATGCATGCCGTTGCCGCTGCCAGCGACGTCCAATTCACAACCGATCGAGTCATCATCTGCTCCTGTTTGAAGAAAGTACCTTGGCCCAGCCCACCGGAACGCACCTGCGTACCGGGTCTCATGATGACAGCGTCAGCATACCTGTATATACAGGGTAAACACTGAAGAATCCGACTCATGCGAGGGGGTGCCGATATTCAGCAAGAACGGGGCCAGGGAGGATGGCGACTTCTCCGGTGGCCCCAAATGACACAAATCACTCCTGATTTAATAGCTGCCGAGGCAATAAATAAAGGCGCTACCGAGCAAAAAGACCATGAATTTTTCGTGGGAGACTGGACATGCCCCCCGACATGGCCACTTCCCCGTTGCACCAGGCCTGTGCGCTGGACTGACCGCACAGGTGCGACACAGCCTGCCAGCACGGAAGCCAACCTGTCTATGCCTCCGACTGGCGACCTATTCCACCACCGGCAACCGCACGGTGACCGACAGGCCAGGCTCTGCATTGCGCATGTGCAACTGCCCGTCGTGCGCCTGTGCCACCAGGCGGCACAGGTACAAGCCCAATCCCACACCACCGGTAGCGCGCTGGCGTGCAGTGTCAGGGCGGTAAAAGGCCTGGGCCAGGTGGGGCAGGTGTTCGGGGGGCACGCCCCGCCCATGGTCACGCACCTCCAGCTCAAGCACCCTCCCCTCATCCTCCAGTCGCAGATGCAGCTCAGGCGGGAAGACGCCTGACTCACTGTGGCGCAGGCTGTTGTCCAGCAGGTTGCGCAGCAGCAGCCGCAGGCGGGACCGGTCGAGCCGCACTGCAGGCAAATCTGGCGCGACATGCAGGGCAATGTCTGCAGCCCCGGCATGGCGCGAACACAGATCAGCCACCACCTCGCGCGCCAGCTCGGGCACGTCGGTGGGCTCGCGGTGCAGCGCTGCATGGCGGCCCGCCAGCCGCTCGCTCTCAAGCAGGTCGGTGATGAGGCCCGCCATTTCACCCAGGTCGCGCATCAGCGCCAAGCGCTGCGGTTGCACATCGGCCGTCTCGGGCAGCAGCTCGGTATTCAGGCGGGCCCGTGTGAGCGGGCTGCGCAACTCGTGGCTCATGGCCAGCAACAAAGCACGCTTGGCCTCCAGCATCTGGTGGATGTCATCCCCCATGGTGTTGATGGTGCCAGCCAGCTGGCCCAGCTCGTCCGGCCGGTGGGCATGCCGCACCGGTATAGGCTGGGCAAAGTTGCCGTTGCCAAACCGCTGTGCTCCTTGACGAATATCGTCCAGCGGCCGCAACAGATGCCGCACATACACATAGGCCAGCGCCGTGAGCAGCAGCAGCACAGTGAGCGTGCCCCACGCAATGCGCGGGCGCTTGTCCCACGACAACGCATTCAGGCCGAACTCTATGTGGTGGCCATCTGCCGTCGTGCGGCGTAGCAGGCTGTGTCCGTTGTCGTCCCCGGCCCAGCGGTCTTCCTGCCGGAACTTGTCGCTCATCCAGTCGGGGCCTTGCTGGTCGGGGTGCGATGTCCACCGGATCTGCGGGCCGTCAATGCGCAATGTCAGCGGCAGGCGGTTGGCAATGGCCTGGGCACGCTCAATGCTGGGCGGGCTGCCAATCTCGGCCGCCAGGCGGTCCACATAGTCCATCAGCAGCGGCCGTGCAGCCTCGCGCCAGCCCACGGATACAGCCTTTTGCACCCCCCCCATGAAGGTCACAGCAACCGCCACCGCCAGCGCCATGAACACCAGCACCAGCCGAATGCGCAGCGAATGCCCAACCGCGTGTCGCGCCCGGCGATGCCAGGGACACTTCGGATCGGGGGGAGGGGAACAAATTCCCTTCATGGGGCGGCGCGGCGCAAAGCCAAGGAGTAGCCCACGTTGCGCAGTGTCTTGATGCAGTCAAGCGGCTCCAGCTTCTTGCGTAATCGGCTCACCACAATGTCCACCGCACGGGTGTACAGCTCAGCCTCATGGCCGCGCAGCTGGTTCAGGATGTCGTCACGGCTGAAGACCTTGCCAGGCTCGCGAGCCAGAAGGTGCAACAGGTCGAACTCCGTACCGGTCAGCTCCACCAGCACACCCTGGCGCTGCACACTGCGGCGGGCCGCGTCGATGGACAGGCCCTCGAACTCCAGCGCGCCCACGGCAACGCCCTGCCCCGGCGCCCTGCGCCGGCGCAACACCGTCTGCAGGCGCGCCACCAGTTCACGTGGCTCGAAGGGCTTGGGCAGATAGTCGTCAGCCCCCAGCTCCAGCCCCACCACCCGGTCCATCACCTCGCCGCGCGCAGTCAGCATCACGATCGGCAGGTCACCCTGCTTGCGGATGGTGCGGCACAGCTCAAACCCATCCATTTCGGGCAGCATCACATCGAGGATGGCAGCGTCGAAGCCGCCCCCTGCCAGTTGGGCCAAGCCGTCGCTTGGCCGAAGGGCATGAACCAATTCCAGTTCAAAACGCTGGAAATACGTGGCCAAGGGGGCGCCCAATTGCGCGTCGTCGTCAATCAGCAATATGCGGTGCATGAGCCATTCTCACACCGTCAGGCGCGCTCCCCATGCGCCGCCTCGCTCGGAGAACCCACCCCGCACAATGCGCGGTGTCGCACGATGAGTCGGCGCAAACGGCCCTGCGCGCCGGCATGGAGCGCATCAAAATGGTCGGCCGCCGCCAGCAAGGCGGGCAAGGTGTGGGCTGCCAAAGCGGGCTGGCGGGCCACCAGCCCCATCGCGTGCTCGCGGTCAAAGCGCGGCCCCCACACGAGCGACATCAGCTCATCATGGGGCTCCGGGATCCCCGACAGCAGCGCAGGTCCGTGCACACGCACGCCCTGGGCCAGGCGGTGGATAGGTTCCAGCGTGGGTGACATGCGATGCTCCTCTCCCATCACCCGCGGGCCATCCAGCCCTTGCGTCGCTGCATGAGCTCACGCACTTTTTGCTGCTGGTCCAGGTTCAGGCTGTCATAAAAGTCGGCCATCGCGTTGACCACTGCGGGGCTATGGGCCTGCACTGCACGGGTCTTGTCTTCGAGCAGCGATTGCGCCCGTTCGCGATCAAACTTTTCGCCCGCCACCATGGCCTGCACCTCGGCACGGGGGTCTGCGGTCTTGCCAATGAACGCCGCACGCTGGGCTTCCAGTTGATCGGCCAGCGCATTGAGCTTGGTCTTTTGCGCCTGGTTCAAATCCAGCTTGCTGCTCACCCGCTCCACCACTTTGCCGCGCACTTCCGCCATCTTTTCCGCAGTCATCGGGCCGCGCTGATGGTGCCCGCTGGAGCAGGCCGTCAGCCCACCCACCGCAATGGACGCACCAAAAATGCCCATCAGCGTTTTCTTGATCCAGGGTTTCATGATGCAGTCCTTTCAAAGACGGTATGGAACATGACCCAGATGGTGCCCGCTGGCGCTTGAGACGTCGTCTCGACCCAGTTTCGGTTTATTTCATTTTGTTTCTTGCCAGGCCTGGCGCGAGGCACTGGCTGGCAATGGAATACGCCGATGGCAGTGCGTTGACCGATCTCGCCGGGGATTGAGGCGTGAGGCCATGGATAGGTGCCATTGCACCTTTCCGGTCCGCAAATAAAGCATGTGTCGCCCGCCTCTTATAGAAAACGCGCAGACGGGGCATCTGGCGATAAAGCAAAAAGTGGCCGACCGGAATCCGGTAGGCGCTGGCCTCAAAGTATGAAGAAGCCTATAGCCCCCCTACCGAAGTACGGCGTAGACTGCGCCCTCATGGAAAAGCCCACCGCCCGTCGATATCGAGGTGACTTCGTCGCCTGGACAGGCGTATGCGGTTTCATTGGCGAAGGCGGTGACGGCGCCGCCATCTCCCCCCATTCGCACTACGCGATACAGCTGGCCATAGGCGCCCCGTCAGGCCTGCGAATTCAGTTTGGTCGCAACGGCGAGTGGCAATCCTGTGTGGCCGCGTTGATTCCCTCCAGAGCGATTCACACGATTGACGTGAATGGCTGCGATATGAGCATCGTTCTCTTCATCGAGCCCGAAACGCCTACCGGGAGGGCCCTGTCTGCCCGGCTGCAGGGTGGACTCGAACTGCTCGATGCCGGGACCGTCGAGGCTGCAGCCAAGAGCCTGGACCGCGCCTGGCGGGTCGAGAAAAGCCACGACGCCGTCAAGGCGGTCTGTATGCAGCTGGTCCAGGAGATTTCACGCACTGAACCTCGTCAGCCATCGGACCCACGGGTGCTGGCAGCCGTGGAGTATCTCCGCCAGCGAGTGGGCGAGGCTGTGACACTTCCGGAGGTCGCAAAGGTTGCGAACCTGTCCCCTGGTCGGTTCAGGCATCTCTTTGTTGAAGAGACTGGCATGCCCCTGAGAACCTACGTCTTGTGGCGTCGGCTGTTGCACGTGTGGACGCTCCTTATGCGAGGCGAAACGTTGTCGGCGGCAGCCCACGCAGCAGGCTTTGCGGACTCCGCACACCTCTCCAGGACCGCGCGAAACATGTTCGGCCTCGCGCCGTCTACCCTCCAGATGACAGGACCGCTCAGTGCACAAACCCGTGGCCCGGAGCATCACTTGGGCTGAACGACCGGGCCTGTGAAGGCATGAAGGAAAGCGGCCAGGTCTTGTATATCGGTAGCCGATAACCGGATGGTCTGGCGCTCAGCATGCTTCTCGCCAGGGCGTGCAAGTTCACTGTGACCAATAGCCGCCTTCGGCGATGTGGCGTAGTGCTGCAGCACCTGGTCGAGGCTCGCGAACTGGCCCGCGTGCATGTAAGGCGCTCTGGCCGCCACGTTGCGCAGGCTTGGTGTACGAAACGCACCGAGTTGGCCTGCGTCGTTCGTGTTGAGAAACTGAAGTTCTCCACACTGCTCCGGCTTTGCGTCGCTATAAGGTCCAAGACAGTTGAATTCATCCTTGAGCAGCTGCTTGAGCCCGTCGATGCGGCCGCGGTCGGGGTTCTTGGGGTCTACCGGTGGCACGCCCGTGTTGTGGAACGCATGGTCTGTCAGCAGCGGTCCGTTGTGACAGGTGACGCATTGCCCCTTGTTGAGGAATGCGCGCAGCCCCCTTACCTCCTGGTGCGTGAGACTTTCCTGACCTCGTGCATCGCCGCGGACAGTAGCCTCTGCGTACTGGTCGAAGCGCGACGCTCCGTAAGCGATGTTGCGCTCGTAGGCGGCGATGGCCTTGCCCATGTTCGCAAATACCCGGTTCACTCCATCCCGCGTCTTCGCAGGCAAGGCCGCCCAGGCTGCACGCTCTGCGTCGCTACCATTGGGAGTAGCATTCTCTGGTAGCTGTCCGAGTGCAGGTGCGGGGCCGAACGCGGCCTGGTATTGGGCCTTGTATTGGCTGAGCACGAGTTGCACGAAGGCCACGCGGTTTCCACCGTGCTCAGCGGGGTCCTCCAAGGGGCCAAGCGCCTGAGACCAGGCACTGTCCTTGCGTCCATCCCAAAAGAGGAATGGCGCGTGCGCTGCGCCCATTACCGGCATGGTCCGACGCTTTCCAGTTCCAACACCTTGGCCGAACTGACGACCGTCTTCGAACTGGCCAGCAGCCGAATGGCAACTGGCGCAGGACACTTGACCGTTCTTGCTGAGCCGCGTGTCATTGAACAACGCGCGCCCCAGCGCAGCCGCCTCGGCCTTTTGCTCGTAGGCGTTAGAAAAATCGGCAGGTCGCTCGCCAGCCACTTTGAGGCGCATGGACGCGATAGTGGCGACTTCGTCAGCCGTCCACTTGTCGCGCAACGGCGCACTCAGTTCCTGTGCAGCGAAAACGGAGGCTGTGAATGCGGCTACCGCAGCAAAAGCCCATATGACACGCGTTTTCATCAGCAACCTCAGCGCGCGCTCGGGTTGTTCACCACGGTGTTGAAGGTGACTTTGTCTGCTCCCTGGGGTCCGTCAATGGACAGCTTCATTTCCCACCAGCCTGTCATGCTGAATTTCATTCCATCCAGCGTGTAGGTACCCGCTTCCCTTTCCCGTGTAACGCGCGGCTGTGTGGGCAAGCCATGACCGTGCTGGGGCATGCCGCCATCGACCAAGAACTTGGCGCCCTGAACAGGCGCGCCGTCGGCTGTGGCCAGCTTCACCGTCCAGCTGTGTATCTGGTTGATGGCAGACGCTTGCACTGGGGGGAGGAGCTCTACGTAGTAGACGCCGCTGGCAGACCTCTTTGCGAGAGACAAGTCCAAGTTCTTGGGCGTTGCCATGCAGCCGGCGGTCATGAGTGCGGCCGTTGCTAGCGCGACCGAGATAGTCATTCTTTTGAGCATGATTTCTCCAGAGTGGGTTGTTTCAGGCCCGCGCAGCGTCGATGGCTTGCTTCAGGTCGTTCGGTACAGGGAGGCGGCGGAATCCACTGACGGTCGTGCCACCGGTATTGCCTTCGGGCACAAGCCCCAGCGCAGTGAAGATGGAAGCGGCAAACATTCGCCAGAACTGGCCACTGGCTTGGCCGTGGAACCGGTTGCGCAGCGCAAACCGAAACATGCGCCAGTGCACGCGTACATGCTCGACGGTCGTTGCTTGGCCGAGCACATGGGCTCTTTCAAGGTGCTCAAAGGCGGTGTAGAACTCGCCGCGTTGCTCGGCTAAAAAAGCAGCGGCCAGTTCTGCTTGCACGGCCGGCTTGATGCGAATTGCGAAGGTGTTCATGAGGTGCTCCGGGTAGATTCCGATTCACTGAATTGTTCGCAAAACGAGGTTTTTTGAATTGAACGCAGGGGCTGGGTTGGCAGCCCTTTCATTCAACACAAGAGATACCTAGCAATGACCGCACGCGGAAGAAATCGATCGACTGGAAGTGAAAACCGGCATGAAAAGGAGTAACTGACGACGACCGCGCCTGGGCAGGCTTGCGTCAGTTAAGACCGGCGAGGCAACATGACCCTTCCATCGCTTCCATCGTGAGAATGCTGCGCGAACTCAAGATGCACGGTAGGGCCCGGCGGTTGCGGAACTGGCTGAGCAAGGTGCGCCTGCCTTCGATGCAGCGCAGCCCATCCTGTCCCGACTGCTCAAGGCTGAGACTGCCGAGCGCGAAGTGCGATCGGTGGCCTACCAGCTCAAAGCGGCCAGGTTGCCGGTGTGCTGAGATTTGGCTGGCTCCCGAGCTAGCGAAGAAGCAAACCGACGGCCCGCAAACCAGCGCCAACACACGACTTCAGGCCTCGAATGCTCAAGAGGGCAGCAGAGAACAAAGAGAGAACAAACGGCAGAAAGCGCGCCGGAACCGCGACTTCCTGAGGCCCGTGCTCAAGAGGCCAAGGCACTAGACCGCCCCGACACTGGGGAAACGGGCAAAAAAAATCCCAACCGGATAAGGGTTGGGATTTCACATTATGGTGGAGCTGGCGGGAATTGAACCCGCGTCCGCAAGCCTTCGTCAGGCAGATCTACATGTTTAGCGGTCTGATTTGGATCTCGCTACCCATGTCGCGCAGTCGCACGCTACATGAGCCGCCAGCACCCTATTTTCTCGCTCCCATCCAAGGTACCCGGATAGAAGCCAGCCCATGTAATTATCCTTGCAGCCGGGAGGCACTGATTGCTCAGAACCCCCTTGCCCAGCCCATCGGCCAACTGTTGCAAGGCTCACTGGCAATTAAGCAGCGAGTGCGAAACGTTCGTCGTTTGCAGTTAGTTTGTTAAATCGAGATTTACGAGCGTGACTCAAGCTCGACATGCACCACACTGATCCCGAACCCACGTCGAAACCAGGACAGCCCCAAGGATTCCTATTTTAGGCGCTAGCGAGTAATTGCAAGAGCTCGCTGGGAGATTTAATTGCAGCGTGCGCGCCCCACTCCGCAGGGTCGGTCTTGACGCCCAAGTAGCCGTAGGTGGCGGCCACTGTACCCATGCCTGCCGCCAGACCTGCCACGATGTCCCGCTCGTCGTCACCCACGTAGATGCACTGTTCCGGCGGCACACGCAACCGCGCAGCCGCTTCCAGCAAGGGAGCGGGATGGGGTTTGGCGTGCGGAGTGGTGTCGCCACTGACCACGGCCAAGGCGGTGGCAAACAGCGGAATGGCCTGGGTCAGGGGTTCGGTAAAGCGGGCCGCCTTGTTGGTTACCACGCCCCACGCCATGTTACGTTCGAGAATCTGACGAACCAATTCAGGCACACCTTCAAATATGGTGGTCTGCTCGGTCATGCGCGTTTCATAGTTCACAAAAAACTCTTCACGCATGACGGCAAAATCAGGGTGGTCCGGCCCCATGCCAAAGGCTTCTGCCAGCATGCCACGTGCCCCTGCTCCCGCCATGGGGCGATATCGTGCCGGGGGCAGCGAAGGCAGGCCTCGGTCGTTGCGCATTTTGTCTGCGGCCGCCCCCAAGTCAGGGGCACTGTCGATCAAGGTCCCGTCCAGATCAAACAGGACTGCGCGAATGCCATGAAAAACGGTAGCCATATCAGCCCAGGCGACGCGCGGCAAAAAGGTAATTGACGCTGGTATTGGCGCTGAGCCAATATCGACGCGTCAGGGGGTTGTACTCCAGCCCCCGCGTGTGCAGAACGTCCAGCCCCGCACTGCGGCAATACCCTGCCAGCTCACTGGGGCGGATCATCTTGGCGTATTCGTGGGTGCCGCGCGGCAGCATGTTGAGCACGTACTCCGCGCCCACAATGGCCAGCAGAAACGCCTTGGCATTGCGATTGATGGTGGAGAAGAAAACCCAGCCCCCGGGTTTGACCAGTGTGGCGCAAGCGCTAACGACCGAGGCAGGATCAGGCACATGCTCCAGCATTTCCATGCAAGTCACTACGTCAAAACCAGCGGGTTGCTCCAAGGCCATCGCCTCAGCGCTGATTTCACGGTACTGCACGTTTTGGGTTCCTGCCTCCAGGGCATGCAACTGCGCCACGCGCAGCGCCTTGGTTGCCAGATCAATACCAAGCACATCTGCACCCTTGCGCGCCATGGAGTCGGCCAGAATGCCACCGCCACAGCCCACGTCCAGCACGCGTTTGCCAGTCAAGGCACTCAACCCGTGAATCCAATCGAGCCGCAGTGGGTTGATCTGGTGCAAAGGGCGAAATTCACTATCGGGGTCCCACCACCGGTGGGCCAGTTCAGAAAACTTGGCCAGCTCGGCCGGGTCTGCATTGACGGTTTCGATCATGTCTCTGATTGTCCATGAAGGCATGGGTACGAAATTCTCCAGACGCAAAAAAGCCCCGCGAGCGGGGCTTTTTTGTGAAGCAATCCGAAGATTACTGAGCGGCGCGGGTGCCAACCACTTCGATTTCCACGCGGCGGTTTTTCGCACGGCCTTCGGCAGTCTTGTTGTCAGCCACGGGTTGCTTTTCGCCCTTGCCTTCGGTGTACACGCGGTTCTTTTCGATGCCCTTGGACACCAAATAAGCCTTCACGGCTTCAGAACGACGCACCGACAGCTTCTGGTTGTATGCATCGGAGCCTACGGAGTCGGTGTGACCCACGGCAATGATCACTTCCAGGTTGATGCCCTTGACCTTGGAAACCAGGTCGTCCAGCTTGGCCTTGCCTTCTGGCTTCAGCACCGACTTGTCGAAGTCGAAGAAGGCATCAGCAGCGTAGGTCACCTTGGTGGCGACGGCTGGTGCTGGTGCTGGTGCGGGAGCAGGAGCAGCAGCAGGTGCGGGAGCAGCAGCTGGAGCAGGTGCGGCGGCAGGTGCGGGGGCAGCGATAGCGCCATCGCAGCCAGCGGCAGCCGTAGCAGGCGTCCAGTTGGCATCACGCCAGCAGTATTCGTTGGTACCGTTCTTCCAGACCAGTTGGCCAGAAGCATCGCGCCAGTTGTCAACGGTTTGTGCGCCAGCGGCGGTTGCGAGCGCTGCAGAGGCAAACAACATCGCCACTTTGTTCAGTTTCTTCATGGTTCTCCTCTTGGGGAAAAAGCCGCAGCCGCGCTGCGAATCAGGACGCCTGGGGTGACCACCACCCTAAGCGTTCAAACGATTGTGCCATACGTAACAGGGCAAAAGCTGCGCCTGCTGGTCGGGGCCCGTAGGACAAAACCTGAATTGCTTCGATATGTTGCGCCGTCGCTACACGGTCTTACGCCTAAAATGGCTCTCCTTTGCCGCCCCCGCCGTCCCAATGACCCAGTTTGCCAAAGAAACCCTGCCGATCAGCCTCGAAGAAGAGATGCGGCGCAGTTACCTCGATTACGCGATGAGCGTGATCGTAGGTCGTGCACTGCCCGACGCGCGTGACGGCTTGAAGCCTGTGCACCGCCGCGTTCTTTTCGCCATGCACGAGCTCAATAACGACTGGAACCGGCCTTACAAAAAGTCGGCCCGTATCGTGGGCGACGTGATCGGTAAATACCACCCGCATGGCGACTCTGCGGTGTACGACACCATTGTGCGGATGGCGCAGGACTTTTCGCTGCGTCACATGCTGGTGGATGGACAAGGTAATTTCGGATCCGTGGACGGCGATAACGCTGCGGCCATGCGATACACCGAAATCCGTCTGGCCAAAATTGCGCATGAAATGCTGGGTGACATCGACAAGGAGACTGTCGATTTCGGCCCCAACTACGACGGCAGCGAGAAAGAGCCGCTGGTATTGCCAAGCAAACTGCCCAATTTGCTGGTAAACGGATCGGCGGGTATTGCGGTGGGTATGGCCACCAACATTCCGCCACACAACCTCAACGAAGTGGTCGATGCGTGCCTGCACATGCTGCGCAATCCCGAGACGACCATCGATGAGTTGATGGAAATCATCCCGGCCCCAGATTTCCCCACCGCCGGCATCATCTACGGCATCAACGGCGTGAAGGATGGCTACCGCACCGGGCGCGGCAAGGTGGTGATGCGTGCCAAGTGCCACTTTGAGGACATCGACCGTGGCCAGCGCCAGGCGATCATCGTGGACGAGCTGCCCTACCAGGTCAACAAAAAGACGCTGCAGGAGCGGATGGCCGAGCTGGTGCACGAGAAAAAGATCGAGGGCATCAGCCACATTCAGGACGAGTCCGACAAGTCGGGCATGCGTCTGGTGATCGAACTCAAGCGCGGCGAAGTACCTGAGGTGGTGCTCAACAACCTGTACAAGCAGACGCAGCTGCAGGACACATTCGGCATGAACATGGTTGCGCTGATTGACGGCCAGCCCCGCCTGTGCAACCTGAAGGATCTGATCAGCGTCTTCCTGCAGCACCGCCGCGAAGTGGTGACACGCCGTACGGTGTTCGAGCTGCGCAAGGCACGCGACCGTGGCCATGTGCTGGAAGGCCTTGCCGTGGCCTTGGCCAACATTGATGACTTCATTGCCATCATTCGCAACGCACCCACGCCCCCCGTGGCCAAGGCCGAGCTGATGGCCCGCCCCTGGGACAGCAAGCTGGTGCGTGAGATGCTCACCCGCACGCGTGCCGACGGTGGCGTGATCAATGCCGACGACTATCGCCCCGACGGCCTTGAAAAAGAATTCGGCATGGGCCAGGACGGCCTGTACCGCCTGTCGGAAACGCAGGCCCAGGAAATCCTGCAGATGCGCCTGCAACGCCTCACGGGCCTGGAGCAGGACAAGATCGTCGCCGAATACAAGGAAGTCATGGCGGTCATCGAAGACCTGCTGGACATCCTGGCCAAGCCCGAGCGCGTGTCGGTCATCATCGGCGACGAACTCACCTCCATCAAGCAGGAGTTCGGCCAGCACAAGCTGGGCGCACGTCGCTCCATCGTTGAATACAGCGCACAGGATCTCTCCACCGAAGACCTCATCACCCCCACAGATATGGTGGTGACGCTCTCTCACACCGGCTACATCAAGAGCCAACCCCTGTCCGAATACCGTGCACAAAAACGCGGCGGACGTGGCAAGCAGGCCACCGCGACCAAAGAAGACGACTGGATCGACCAGCTCTTCATCGCCAACACGCACGACTACATCCTGTGCTTCTCCAACCGTGGCCGCCTTTACTGGCTCAAGGTGTGGGAAGTACCAGCCGGTTCGCGCGGCTCGCGTGGCCGACCCATCGTCAATATGTTCCCGCTGCAGGACGGCGAAAAGATCAACGTGGTGCTGCCACTTACCGGCGACATGCGCAGCTTCCCAGCGGACCGCTACGTGTTCATGGCCACCAGCATGGGCACCGTGAAGAAAACGGCGCTGGACGAATTCAGCAACCCGCGCAAGGGCGGCATCATCGCAGTGAACCTGGATGACGGCGACTATCTGATCGGCGCTGCCCTGACCGACGGCAAGCACGACGTGATGTTGTTCAGCGACGGCGGCAAGGCCGTGCGCTTTGACGAAAACGACGTGCGCCCACTGGGCCGTGCGGCACGTGGCGTGCGCGGCATGATGCTGGAAGACGGGCAAAGCGTGATCGCCATGCTGGTCGCCGAAGACGAAACGCAGAGCGTGTTGACCGCCACAGAAAACGGCTACGGCAAGCGCACCAGCATCACCGAATACACCCGCCACGGTCGTGGCACCAAGGGCATGATCGCCATCCAGCAAAGCGAGCGCAACGGCAAGGTCGTAGCCGCCACCCTGGTGCATGCCGATGACGAGATCATGCTGATCACCGACAAGGGCGTGCTTGTGCGCACCCGCGTGAGCGAGATCCGCGAACTGGGCCGAGCTACTCAGGGCGTGACATTGATCGCACTGGACGAAGGCTCCAAGCTCAGCGGCTTGCAGCGCATTGTCGAGAACGATGCCAATGTGACGGATGCGGAGACCGATGGCGAAGGAAGCACGGACAGCGGAACCCCATCCGCACCCGACACCCCCGACGCCTGACCACTGCAGCGCGTAGGTGCGCGCTGCAAATGCTACGAAAAGAGAAGCATCAGGCGCTTATTGAATAAGCGCCTGATGCATTTTGAGCCCCTATCATGACACGCCCCTACAACTTCTCCGCAGGCCCCGCCGCCATCCCCTCCGAAGTCCTGGAACAAGCCGCCGCCGAAATGCTGGACTGGCACGGTAGCGGCATGGGCGTGATGGAAATGAGCCACCGGGGCAAGGAGTTTCTGTCCATCTACGAGAAGGCAGAAGCCGATCTGCGCGAACTGCTGGCCGTGCCTTCGCATTTCAGGATCCTCTTCATGCAAGGCGGTGGCCTGGCCGAAAACGCCATCGTCCCGCTCAACCTGTCGCGTGCAGGGGTGGTCGATTTTGTGGTGACCGGCAGCTGGAGCCAGAAGTCGCAAAAGGAAGCACGCAAATACGCGTCCGAAGTCAACATCGTCGCCACGGCTGAAGACACGGGCTTTACCACCGTGCCGGACCCAGCTTCCTGGACAGTCAGCCGGGGCGCGAGCTACCTGCACCTGTGCAGCAACGAAACCATCCATGGCACCGAGTTCCACCAGCTACCCGACCTCAAGGCACTGGGCAGCGATGCGCCGCTGGTGATCGATTTCTCCTCGCACGTGGCATCGCGGCCCGTGGACTGGAGTCGCGTGGGCCTGGCTTTTGGCGGCGCGCAAAAGAACCTGGGCCCCGCAGGCCTTACGCTGGTGATCGTGCGCGAAGACCTTCTGGGCCATGCCCTGCCCACCTGCCCCAGCGCCTTCGACTACAAAATCGTGGCCGACAACCAGTCGATGTACAACACACCGCCCACCTGGGGCATCTACATCGCCGGGCTGACCTTTCAGTGGCTCAAGCGCCAGACCGAAGGCGGCCTGACCGGTATAGCCGCCATGGAGCAGCGCAACATCGCCAAGGCCACACTGCTCTACAACGCCATCGACCAATCGCAGCTGTACGTGAACAAGGTGGCGGCCAACTGCCGCTCGCGCATGAATATCCCGTTCTTCCTGCGCGATGAAAGCCGCAATGACGCCTTCCTGGCCGGCGCCAAGGAGCGCGGCCTGCTGCAGCTCAAGGGCCACAAGTCCGTGGGCGGCATGCGCGCCAGTATCTACAACGCCATGCCTTTGGCGGGCGTGCAGGCTCTGGTGGACTACATGCGAGAATTTGAACAAAAGCACGCCTGAGCGCGCACCCCACACGACAGCAACAGAAAACGGCTCCCACAGCACGCATCGCTACCCCACCGTCCATGAACAATCCGCAAGCCTCACCCGACCTCGCCAGCCTGCGCGTGCAGATCGACAGCATCGACCAGCAACTGCTCACGCTGCTGAACCAGAGGGCGCTGGTGGCAGAACAGGTGGGTGAAGTCAAAAAGCGCGAAGGCACGCCCTTTTTCCGCCCCGACCGTGTGGCACAGGTCATCGACAAGATCACCAACGCCAACCCTGGACCGCTCAAGGGTGCACACGTGGCGGCCATCTGGCGCGAGATCATGTCCGCCTGTCTGGCCCTCGAATCGCCCCAACGTGTAGCCGTTCTGGGCCCCGAGGGCACGTTCTGCGAGCAGGCAGCGATCGAGTTCTTTGGCGGCGCGGCCGACCTGATGTATTGCGCCAACTTCGATGAGGTGTTCCACGCCACGGCAGCGGGCAGCGCGCAGTATGGTGTGGTGGGCGTAGAGAACTCTACCGAAGGCGTGGTCACACGTTCGCTGGACCTGTTCCTGCACACCCCCACCCACGTGGTAGGCGAAGTCAGCCTGCTGGTGCGCCACAACCTGCTGCGCACGACCAATTCGCTTGATGGCATCGAAGTCGTTCTGGCGCATCCGCAAGCGCTGGCGCAGTGCCAGGCTTGGCTGTCCAAACACCTGCCGCATGCCGAGCGCCGCCCGGTGTCCAGCAATGCCGAAGGCGCGCGCCTGGCCACCACCAACCCTGCCTGGGCAGCCCTCTCCAGCGAGCGAGCGGCTACCCAGTTCGGTTTGCACATCGTCTCCCACGCCATCCAAGACGACGCCTACAACCGCACCCGCTTCGCCATCATCTGCCTGCCACACACGCTGCAGACGCCACCCCCCTCGGGCAAGGATTGCACCAGCTTGGTGGTATCGGTGCCCAACAGGCCCGGCGCCGTGCACGACCTGCTAGTGCCGCTCAAGACGCACGGCGTGTCAATGACGCGTTTTGAGTCGCGTCCAGCCCGCACAGGCCAGTGGGAGTACTACTTCTACATCGATCTCGATGGCCACCCCGCCCAGCCTCACGTGGCTCGGGCCCTGGAAGAACTGCGCAGCCTGTGTGCGTTCTACAAGGTCCTGGGGACCTACCCTGTCTCGTCATAAGGAGCCATCGCCATGTTCGAACAATTGGGGCTGATCGGCTGTGGACTCATGGGAGGCTCGTTCGCCCTGGCCATGAAAAAGGCCGGATTGGTCAAGCGCGTGGTGGGCTACAGCAAGTCACCCTCCACCACCGACCGCGCCCGCCAGTTGGGCGTTATCGATGTCGAGGCGCCCTCCGCACTGCTGGCAGTGGCGGGCGCCGACGTTGTGCTGGTGGCCGTGCCTGTGGCAGCCACTGAGGCCACCCTCAAGGCCATCAAGCACCTGGTCACCCCGCAGATGCTCATCATGGACGTGGGGTCGACCAAGTCAGACGTGGTCCAGGCCGCGCAGCGCTCGCTGCGCGACCAGGTGGGGTCGTTTGTGCCGGCGCATCCCATCACGGGGCGCGAGGTATCCGGCGTGGAACACGCCGAGGCCGACCTGTACAGCGGGCGCCAGGTGATCCTGACCCCCACCGAGCGCACTTTAACGGCCCAGTTGCAGGACGCCGAAAAGATCTGGACTGCGCTGGGTTGCCGCGTGACCAGCATGTCGCCCGAATCACATGATGCGGCCTTTGCCGCTGTCAGCCACCTGCCCCATTTGCTGGCGTTTGCGATGATGAACGGCATCACGGGCCAGACCCACGGCGACGACTTTTTGTCGCTCGCAGGCCCTGGATTCCGCGACTTCACGCGCATTGCCGCCAGCGACCCCAAGGTGTGGCGCGATATCCTGCTGTCCAACCGGGACGAAGTCATTGCACAGTCCAAGCAGTTCCAGCAGGCACTGCGCAACATCGAGCAAGCCATGGAAAAAGGCAACGCCCAGGCGCTCGAAGACATGCTGACGCTGGCAAGCGAAACCCGCGCGCACTGGCGCATGGGCGCAAAACGCAAGTAACCCCCGACATTGCCCCCCCTTGAGTCGCCTGCGGCGCCTTCCCCTCAGGGGGACGTACCCGATGGCCTGGCAACGCCAGTTCCACGGGAGCACGGGTTGTTGGGGCGCGCCAGTTGCGTAGGCCGCTGGCTGCACGAACGCCCTTTGAGCTGCAATTGGACACACCAAAAAGATGTACAGCACCGCATTCCTCGATCTCCCTCCCCTGCAAGCCGCCGCTGGCGAAGTCCACCTGCCGGGCTCCAAGAGCATTTCCAATCGCGTGCTGCTGCTGGCGGCGCTGAGCAGCGGCACTACCACCGTGCACGACCTGCTGGCATCCGACGACACGCGGGTGATGCTGGACGCGCTGCGCCAGATCGGCTGCGTGGTTGACGAGTCTGGGGGCAGCACGGTACGCATCACGGGCCTGGGTGGCAGCACGCCGCTGTCGCCCGCGAAACTGTTCATGGGCAACGCGGGCACCGCCATGCGCCCGCTGACGGCGGCGCTGGCGCTGCTGGGTGGCGAGTTCGAGCTGTCGGGTGTGCCGCGCATGCACGAGCGCCCCATCGGCGACCTGGTCGATGCGCTGCGCCAGCTGGGTTGCCAGATCGATTACCTGGGCAATGACGGCTACCCACCGCTGCACATTGCGCATGGCCAAGGGGTTCCCGCCCTGGCGCTGGCAGCGCCCATCCGCGTTCGCGGCGATGTGTCCAGCCAGTTCCTGACAGCCCTCCTCATGGCACTGCCGCTGGCCACCGTCCATCAGCCCGTCGTGATCGAGGTCGTGGGCGAGCTGATCTCCAAGCCCTACATCTCCATCACCCTGCAGCTGCTGGCGCGCTTCGGCATCGCGGTCGAACACCAGAACTGGCAGCGCTTCACCATCGCGGCGGGCAGCAGTTACCAGTCCCCAGGAGACATCCATGTGGAGGCAGATGCGTCATCTGCTAGCTATTTCATAGCACTTGGAGCAATCGCAACTAGCGCTACCGGACAAAAAGACGCCAAATCCGGCATCAAGATACAAGGCGTGGGCCTCGATTCGATCCAGGGCGATATTCGCTTTGTCGAAGCGGCCCGGGCCATGGGCGCGGTGATTACCGGGGGCCCCAACTGGCTGCAGATAGAACGTGGCGCGTGGCCCTTGCAGGCCATTGACCTGGATTGCAACCACATCCCCGATGCAGCCATGACCCTGGCCGTGATGGCGTTGTACGCCGACGGCACCACCACGCTGCGCAATATTGCAAGCTGGCGCGTGAAGGAAACCGACCGCATCGCCGCCATGGCAACCGAACTGCGCAAGCTCGGCGCCACGGTCGAGGAAGGTGCCGACTTCATCCGCGTGACCCCACCCGTGCGTGTGCAAGACTGGAAACCCGCCAGCATCCACACCTATGACGACCACCGCGTGGCCATGTGTTTCTCGCTCGCAGCCTTCAACGCCGCTGCCCAGCCAGTCCGCATCGAAGACCCCAAGTGCGTGGCCAAGACATTTCCGGACTATTTCGAGGCCCTGTTCTCGGTGGCCCAGGTTGCAGCACCACAGATTCCCGTGATCTGCATTGACGGCCCCACAGCCTCGGGCAAAGGTACCGTGGCAGCGGCGGTGGCACAGCGGCTGGGCTATGGTTTCCTGGACTCAGGTGCGATGTATCGCATCACCGCCCTTGCAGCGCTGCGGGCGGGCCTCGCCATCGACACAGACCACGAAGCCCGTATCGCCACCCTGGCCCAGACGCTGCCGGTGCGGTTTGAGGGCGGCAAGGTGTGGCTGGGCAGCGACGACGTAACCGAGGCCATCCGCACCGAAGAAGCCGGTATGAACGCATCCCGCGTGTCCGCTCTGCCTGCCGTGCGCACGGCGCTGGTAGACCTGCAACACAGCTTCCGGCGCCTGCCGGGGCTGGTGGCCGATGGCCGTGACATGGGCACGGTGATCTTCCCGGACGCTCCTTTGAAGGTGTTTTTGACCGCCAGCGCCGCCTGCCGCGCCGAGCGTCGTTATAAACAGTTGATTTCAAAGGGTTTTTCGGCTAATATCGAAGACCTTCGCGCAGATTTAGAGGCGCGCGACGCCCGGGATAGCTCCCGCAGCGTTGCACCCCTCAAGCCCGCGCAAGAAGCTCTGGTCCTGGACAACTCCGATTTGACGATTGAACAAGCCGTCGAAAAGGTGCTTTCATGGTGGCAGGAGCGCCAGCCCTTCGCAGCATCTGCGCAGCGCTGACAACGTGGGGCCCTCGGGCTCCAGGCAGTGCCGAAAGGCATTGCCACAGGCCCACGCAGCCCCCCTCGCGCGCCAGCGCACAGGTTGTGTGGATCGATAACCTAACCCGCGGTCGTACCGCAAAAAACCACCGCAAGCAGCTATAAAAACAGTAGCAATGGTGCTACTGGAATCCTGTTTGTGGCAAGGAAACACATGTCCGAATCTTTTGCCGCCCTTTTTGAAGAATCCTTGCAGCGCACGGAAATGCGCCCAGGCGAAGTCATTACCGCTGAAGTCGTGCGCGTTGAGCACAACTTCGTGGTCGTGAACGCTGGCCTCAAGTCCGAAGCCTACGTGCCGCTGGAAGAGTTCAAGAACGACAAGGGCGAAGTCGAAGTCCAAGTGGGTGACTTCGTGTCGGTGGCCATTGGCTCCATCGAAAACGGCTACGGCGACACCATCCTGTCGCGTGACACCGCCAAGCGTCTGGCCTCCTGGATGAGCCTGGAAAAGGCCCTGGAATCTGGCGAATTCGTCACTGGCACGACCAGCGGCAAGGTCAAGGGCGGTCTGACCGTTCTGGTCAACGGCATCCGCGCATTCCTGCCCGGTTCGCTGATCGATACCCGTCCGATCAAGGATCTGACGCCGTACGAAAACAAGACCATGGAATTCAAGGTCATCAAGCTGGACCGCAAGCGCAACAACGTGGTGCTGAGCCGCCGCGCTGTGGTGGAAGCCTCCATGGGCGAAGAGCGCGCCAAGCTGATGGAAACCCTGAAGGAAGGCTCCATCGTTCAAGGCGTGGTCAAGAACATCACCGAATACGGTGCGTTCGTGGACCTGGGCGGCATCGACGGCCTGCTGCACATCACCGACATGGCATGGCGCCGTGTGCGTCACCCTTCCGAAGTGGTGACCGCTGGTCAGGAAATCACCGCCAAGATCCTGAAGTTCGACACCGAAAAGAACCGTGTCTCGCTGGGTCTGAAGCAAATGGGCGACGACCCATGGATGGGCGTGAACCGCCGCTACCCACAATCGACCCGCCTGTTCGGCAAGATCACGAACATTGCCGACTACGGCGCGTTCGTCGAACTCGAACCCGGCATCGAAGGCCTGGTGCACGTGTCTGAAATGGACTGGACCAACAAGAACATCGCTCCCGCCAAGCTGGTTTCGCTGGGCGACGAAGTCGAAGTCATGGTTCTGGAAATCGACGAAGACAAGCGCCGTATCAGCCTGGGCATGAAGCAGTGCAAGGCCAACCCATGGCAAGAATTCGCACAGGACACGAAGCGCGGCGACCGCGTCAAGGGTCCTATCAAGTCGATCACCGACTTCGGCGTTTTCGTGGGCCTGGCTGCCGGCATCGACGGCCTGGTGCACTTGTCCGACCTGTCGTGGAACGAACCCGGCGAAGCCGCAGTTCGCAACTATAAGAAGGGCCAGGAAGTCGAAGCCATCGTGCTGGCTGTGGACGTGGACCGCGAGCGCATCTCCCTGGGCATCAAGCAGCTCGACGGCGACCCATTCACGACCTTCGTGACCGTGAACGACAAGGGCCAGACGGTGACCGGCAAGGTCAAGACCGTGGACGCCCGTGGCGCTGAAATCGACCTCGGCGAAGACATCGTGGGCTACCTGCGCGCTTCGGAAATCTCCCGCGACCGCGTGGAAGATGCCCGCAACGTGCTCAAGGAAGGCGACGAAGTCACCGCTGTGGTGGTCAATGTGGATCGCAAGACCCGCAACATCCAGCTGTCGATCAAGCAAAAGGACATGGCTGACGAACAAGGCGCCATGGCCAACCTGAGCCAGCAATCGAGCCGCGAAAGCGCCGGCACGACCAGCCTGGGCGCCCTGTTGCGCGCCAAGCTGGACAACTCGGAAAAGTAAAGCGCTGACCCGTTAAACGGTCAGACAGCGGGCGCCTCGGCGCCCGCTCTTTTTTCAGCCAAGACTGCCTATGTCCCAAGATTCCATGACCCGCTCAGACCTCGTCGAAGAACTGGCCGCCCGTTTCGGCCAGCTCACCCACCGAGATGCCGAATACGCCGTCAAGACCATTCTGGACGCCGTGGGCGAGGCCCTGGTGCGCGGGCATCGCATCGAGATCCGGGGCTTTGGTAGTTTCTCGGTCAATCACCGCCCACCCCGCATGGGCCGCAATCCGCGCAGCGGCGAGGCTGTGGCCATTCCCGAAAAACGCGTCCCCCATTTCAAGCCAGGCAAGGCACTGCGCGAAGCCGTGGACAAACGCACGGCCGAAATGGAAGAAAAGACCCAGCCCACGACGGGCGGCGCGGGCAGTTGATATCAAATTGATAGCTGCAGGTGCATGATTTACGAGCGCCTGCTGCCTTTTTTTGCCTGTTGGTCGGACTGCAGACACACGCGGGGCCGCAGCGCCAAGCTCTTAGAATCGCCCCACCACTGGGGAGACCGATGAAATACCTCCTGTGGCTGCTCAAGGCAGCCATTTTTTTTACGCTCTTCGCCTTCGCGCTGAACAACCAGCAGGACGCGACCGTGCATTTCTTCTTTGGCACGCAATGGCGCGCGCCCTTGGTGCTGGTGGTGCTGACCGCCTTTGCTGCAGGGCTGGTCGTCGGGGCGCTGGGCATGGTGCCGCGCTGGTGGCGGCACCGCACCGCTGCCCGCCGCGCGCAGGCGGCGGTCGTTGCTCCCGCTCCCGTGGCGCCACCTGTCGCCAGCGCCACACCCACAGCGCCCCCACCACCTCCTGACCTGCCTTCGATCCATGGAATTTGACCTGAGCTGGATACTGCTGGGCCTGCCCCTGGCCTTTGTGCTGGGCTGGCTGGCTTCGCGTTTTGACCTGCGCCAGCTGCGCGCCGAGAACCGGCGGGCGCCCAAGGCGTACTTCAAGGGCCTGAACTTTCTACTCAATGAGCAGCAGGACCAGGCCATCGACGCCTTCATCGAGGCCGTGCAGAACGACCCCGACACCTCCGAACTGCACTTCGCACTGGGCAACCTGTTTCGTCGCCGGGGCGAATACGACCGCGCCGTGCGTGTGCACGAGCATCTGCTCTCGCGCGGCGACCTGAGCCGTACCGACCGCGAGCGCGCCCAACATGCGCTGGCGCTCGACTTCCTCAAGGCCGGGCTGCTCGACCGCGCAGAAGACGCGCTGCAGCGCCTGGAGGGCACTCCGTTTGAGGCCCAGGCCCGCCTGGCACTGCTGGCCATTTACGAACGTTCGCGCGACTGGCCCCATGCCGCCACCATTGCCCGCAAGATGCACGATGCCGATCAGGGCGACTTCAGCACCCGGCAAGCCCACTACCTGTGCGAGCAGGCACTGGCGCTGAGTGCGCAAGGCGACCTGCCGGGCGCGCAGGCCCTGCTGGATCAGGCTGTGGCCGCCGCCCCAGAGGCTGCACGCGCGCGCATCGAACTGGCACGCCTGCAACGCCTGATGGGCCAACCCGCAGCGGTGCTGTCTACTCTCAAGGTCCTGGGCGAGCGCAACCCCGCAGCGCTGCCCCTGGCCGCCCCGCTGATGGTCGAGGCTGCCACCGCTACCGGCCGTACACAGGAAGTCCACGCCCTGCTGCAGGCCCACTACGCACAAGCGCCCTCGCTGGACGTGATGGAAAGCATCGTGGCCATGGAAGCTGCCGACGAGGCCACCCGCCCATCCGCCCGCCAGCGCTATGTGGAGCACCTGGACAAGGAGCGCTCCCTGGTCGCTGCGGCCAAATGGCTGGCCACCGAAAAGCTGGAACACGAAGAATTCCACCCCCAGGTTCAACGTGCGCTGGACCATGCCGTCAAGCCCCTGACCCGCTACCGCTGCGCGGCCTGCGGCTTCGAGGCTCGCCAGCATTTCTGGCAATGCCCCGGCTGCCAGACCTGGGACAGCTACCCCGCGCGCCGGGTCGAAGAACTCTAAGAGCCTTCATCCTCAACACCGTAAGACCCTTGCCATGCTGAAGAAACTGCTGACCCTGCTTGTTGCCATGCTGCTCGCGACCGCCACCTGGGCTGCCGTGGACGTGAACACCGCCACCGAGGCCGAACTCGACGGCATCAAGGGCATCGGGCCCGGCCTGTCGGGCCGCATCCTGCAAGAGCGCCAGAGCGCGCCCTTCAAGGACTGGGCGGACTTCATCGGCCGTGTGGGCGGCGTGGGCAATAAGAGTGCCGTCAACTTCTCCAAAGAGGGCCTCACCGTCAACGGCAAGAAGTACAGCGCAGCAGCAGCCGCCAAGGCAGAAGCCAAAAACAACAAAAAACACAGCAGCTCCCAGACAGCAGACCGCAAGGCCCGTGGCAGCGCTGACAAGGAGGCAGCAACGGCAACCACGCCAGCCACACCACCCGCCACGGCGACTGCGGCACCGGCCGCGTCAGCACCAGCCCCATCAGCAAGCGCTAGCAAAAACTAAGCACGCTTCACAAGCAGCAAGCCCGCTCCAGCGGGCTTGTTTTTTTGCGGCAGGGGATGCGCGACAGCAAGGGGCGGGCAGGGTTTTTAGGAGCTGCCCCTAAAATCAATCGCGCATGCCCCTGATCACGCTCATCCTTCTCCCCTTCATCGGCAGCCTGCTGGCAGCGGTTCTGCCCTCCAACGCCCGCAATACCGAGTCCACCCTGGCAGGACTCATCGCCCTGTTCTGCACCGTGCAGGCGGCGCTCTACTTCCCGGAGATTGCGGACGGCGGCGTGATCCGGCAAGAGCTGACCTGGCTGCCTGCGCTGGGCTTGAACCTCGTCATCCGCATGGATGGCTTTGCCTGGATGTTCTGCATGCTGGTGCTGGGCGTGGGCAGCCTGGTGGTGCTGTACGCGCGCTACTACATGTCGGCGGCCGACCCCGTGCCGCGCTTCTTCTCGTTTTTTCTGGCGTTCATGGGCGCGATGGCGGGCTTGGTGCTCTCGGGCAACATCATCCAGATTGCATTCTTCTGGGAGCTGACCAGCCTGTTCTCCTTCTTGCTGATCGGCTATTGGCACCACCGCAAGGATGCGCGGCGCGGTGCGCGCATGGCGCTGACGGTGACTGGCACGGGCGGGTTGGCGATGCTGGCGGGCATGCTGGTGCTGGGTCACATTGTGGGTAGCTATGACCTCGACCATGTGCTCGTCGCGGGCCAGCTCATCCAGAACCACCCGCTGTACACCACCGCGCTCGTCCTGATTCTGCTGGGGGCACTCACCAAAAGCGCACAGTTCCCGTTTCACTTCTGGCTGCCCAACGCCATGGCGGCGCCTACGCCCGTGTCGGCCTACCTGCACTCGGCCACCATGGTCAAGGCCGGTGTATTCCTGCTGGCGCGCCTGTGGCCGGCGCTCGCGGGCACGGAGCAGTGGTTCTGGCTGGTGGGTGGAGCGGGCCTGGCCACGTTGCTGGTGGGCGGCTATGCGGCCATGTTCCAGAACGATCTCAAGGGCCTGCTGGCGTACTCGACCATTTCGCACCTGGGCCTCATCACGCTGCTGCTGGGCCTGAACAGCCCGCTGGCCGCCGTGGCCGCCGTGTTCCACATCATGAACCACGCCACCTTCAAGGCCTCGCTGTTCATGGCCGTGGGCATCGTGGACCATGAAAGTGGCACACGCGACATACGGCGCCTGTCGGGCCTGCGCACCATGATGCCGATCACCGCCACCCTGGCCATGGTGGCCAGCGCGGCCATGGCGGGCGTGCCACTGCTCAACGGCTTCCTGTCCAAGGAAATGTTCTTTGCCGAGACGGTGTACGTGAACACCACGCCGTTGCTCGAATGGCTGCTGCCCGTGGCGGCCACGGTGGCCGGCATGTTCAGCGTGGCGTACTCGCTGCGCTTCACGGTGGATGTGTTCTTTGGCCCGCCCGCTACCGACCTGCCACGCCCACCCCACGAGCCCCCGCACTGGATGCGTGTGCCAGTGGAGCTGCTGGTGCTGGCCTGCCTCGTGGTGGGTACGCTGCCCGCATGGTCGGTGGGGGCCTACCTGGCCGCTGCCGCGCGGCCCGTGGTGGGGGGCGAGCTGCCCACGTACAGCCTGGCGGTCTGGCATGGGTTCAACACCCCTTTTGTGATGAGCTTGGTGGCCCTGGGCGGGGGGATAGCGCTGTACGCGTTGCTGCGCTGGCAGCGCGAAAAAGGCGCTATCGATGCGCCACCCGTCATGCAGCGCATCAGCGGCCAGCGGGCCTTTGAGGCCACGCTGGCCGTGCTGAGCCTCACCGGCCGCAATGGCCGCCGGCTGCTGAGTACCGGCCGCCTGCAGTGGCAGATGCTGTGGCTGGTTTGCGCCGCCCTGGTGGCAGGCACCCTGCCCCTGTGGGCGCGAGGCTTTCCAATTGGCGACCGGGTGCAGTTGCCACTGTCGCCCGCCTTTGCGCTGCTGTGGCTGCTGGGTGCGGTGTGCGCCGTGGCAGCGGCGTGGCAGGCCAAGTACCACCGGCTGGCGGCCCTGACACTGCTGGGCGGCTCCGGGCTGTGCGTGTGCCTGACCTTCCTGTGGTTCTCGGCGCCCGATCTGGCGCTCACGCAGATCGTGGTGGAGGTGGTGACCACCATCCTCATCCTGCTGGGCCTGCGCTGGCTGCCCCGACGGGACGAAAGCCTGCGCGTGCCCACGCTGGCCGAAGAGCGGCGCACCCAGCTGCGCCGCTACCGCGACCTGGCGCTGACGCTGGCCACAGGCGGTGGCATGGCCCTGCTGTCGTTCGCGATGATGAGCCGCCCGTTCCCCGACAGCACCTCCACCTTTTTCTTGGAACACGCGCTCACCGACGGCGGTGGCACCAACGTGGTCAACGTGATGCTGGTGGATTTCCGGGGCTTTGACACCTTTGGCGAGATCGTGGTGCTAGGCATCGTGGCGCTCACCGTGTATGCGCTGCTGCGGCGCTTTCGGCCCGCACGCGAGGTGATGGACCTGCCACCCCAGCAGCGCGCCGTGCCCGCCGATGTAGCAACGGACCTCTCCAACCCGCGCCAGACCACCGACACTGCCGTCGGCTACCTCATGGTGCCCGCCGTGCTGGTGCGCTTGCTGCTGCCCTTTGCCACACTGGTGGCGGTGTACCTTTTCATGCGCGGGCACAACGAGCCTGGCGGCGGATTTGTGGCGGGGCTGGTGTTCTCGGTGGCGCTGCTGCTGCAGTACATCGTCTCGGGCACCTCCTGGGTCGAGGCCCACCTTCCGCTGTACCCGCGCCGCTGGATCGGCATGGGCCTGCTGGCAGCGCTGGCCACAGGCATGGGCGCGCTGGCCTGGGGCTATCCGTTTCTGACCAGCCACACCGCGCACTTCTCGCTGCCCGTGGTGGGTGAGATCCATGTGGCCAGCGCGCTGTTCTTTGACATCGGCGTGTTCACCCTGGTGGTGGGCTCCACCATGCTCATCCTCACCGGCATTGCCCACCAGTCGGTGCGCAGCCACCGCTACAACAACGCACGCGCGGCCGACGAGGCCGAGGCCGCCGCCACACCCGGAGAAGGTCCATGGAACTGATACTGGCCCTGGCCATTGGCGTGCTCACCGGCTCCGGCGTATGGCTGCTGCTGCGCCCCCGCACCTTCCAGGTCATCATGGGCCTGTCGCTGCTGTCGTACGCCGTCAACCTGTTCATATTCAGCATGGGGCGCCTGGGCCTCGCGATTGACAAGGAGCCCGTGCTGCAGCCCGGGGTGCCGCAGGACTTGGCCCACTATGCCGACCCCATGCCCCAGGCCCTTACCCTCACGGCCATCGTGATCGGCTTTGCCATGACCGCCCTCTTCCTCGTGGTGCTGCTGGCATCGCGTGGCATGGCAGGCACCGACCATGTGGACGGTACCAAGGGTAAAGAAGTGCAGGAAATGCCATGACGGGAGGTACCAGCGTCACCGCCTCGGTCACCGCGTGGTTGATGCCGCACCTGATCCTCGCGCCCATCGCTCTGCCCTTGCTCACGGCCGGGCTCATGCTGCTGCTGCGCGAGGAGCGCCAGCGCACCAAGGTCACGCTCAACATCGCCTCGACCCTGGTGGGCCTGGTGGTGGCCGTGTTGCTGCTGGTGCAGGCCAAGGAGCCCAGCGTGCAGACCAGCCTGGGCGTGTACCTGCCGGGCAACTGGCCGGCGCCGTTCGGCATCGTGCTGGTCATCGACCGCCTGTCGGCCATGATGCTGGTGCTGACGAGTACGGTGGCGCTCGCCACGGTACTGTTCTCGGCCGCGCGCTGGCACCGGGCGGGCGTGCACTTTCACCCGTTGTTCCAGTTCCAGCTCATGGGGCTGGCGGGGGCGTTTCTCACCGCCGACCTGTTCAACCTGTTCGTGTTCTTCGAGATCATGCTGGCCGCCTCATACGGCCTGCTGCTGCATGGCTCGGGCCGCCCGCGCGTGTCGGCGGGGCTGCACTACATCGCCATCAACCTCGCCGCCTCATCGCTGTTCCTCATCGGGGTGTCGATGCTCTACGGTATCACCGGCACGCTCAACATGGCCGACCTGGCGCAGAGCATTGCGGGCGTGGCCGCCGCAGACCGGGGGCTGCTGCATGCGGCCGCCGCCATTATGGCGGTGGCCTTCCTCATCAAGGCCGCGGTGTGGCCGCTCAACTTCTGGCTGGTGCCCGCCTACAGCGCGGCCACCGCGCCGGTGGGAGCCCTGTTTGCGCTCATGACCAAGGTGGGCGTATACAGCGTGCTGCGGCTGTGGACGCTGCTGTTCGGCTCCGAGGCCGGCGATTCCGCCCAGTTTGGCAGCCAGTGGCTCATTGGCGGCGGCATGCTGACCATGGCCTTTGGTGCGATCGGCATGCTCGGCTCGCAGCGGCTGGGGCACCTTGCGGGCTTCAGCGCCATTCTGTCGTCGGGCACGCTGCTGGCGGCCGTGGGCTTTGGGCAGAACCTGCTCACGGGCGGTTTGCTGTACTACATGCTCAGCTCCACCCTGGCCGTGAGCGCGCTGTTTTTGCTTACAGACCTGATCGACCGCTGGCGCAACAACGGTGCCAACCTGGCTCCGTATGAACAGACGGACGACGCGCCGTTCCTGTCGGCCGATCTGGTGCCCACAGAAGGCATGAACCTGGACGACAAGGAACAGGCGCTGATCGGCCAGGTCATCCCCGCCGCCGCGGCGTTTCTGGGCTTGGCGTTCATGGCCTGCACGCTGGTCATTGCAGGCCTGCCACCCTTGCCCGGCTTTGTGGGCAAGTTCGCCATGATCCATGCGCTGCTCAACCCGCTGGGGCTGGGCGCGGCCCAGGGCTTTCGCCTGGGCGCTGCGGGCTGGATGCTGGTGGCGCTGCTGGTGGGCTCGGGGCTGCTAGCGCTGCTGGCCCTGACGCGCGCAGGCATCCGCCACTTCTGGTCGGCCCAGGGTCGGGCTTCTCCCCAGCTCCTGGTGCTGGAGGGACTGCCCATTGCCCTGCTGCTGCTGGCCTGCGTGGCGCTGGTGTGGCAGGCCGGTGCGGTGATGCGCTACACACAAGCCACCGCCAATGCCCTGCATGCGCCTGCCACCTATGTGGGTGCCGTGATGACCGCCGCGCCCGTCGCACCTTCGCCTGCGGCAACGCCTGAAACTACGTTACCGGGGGACAAGCCATGACCCAACCAGGCCCATCGGCGGCATCCAACGCCCCAGACATTCCATCACGCCCTGGTCTATTGAGGCGCCTGGTGCCAGCCCCGCTGCTATCGGTGGCGCTGCTGGGCCTGTGGCTGCTGCTCAACCGCAGCCTGAGCGCGGGCCACTTCGTGCTGGGCACGGTGCTGGCACTGGCCATCCCGCTGCTCACCGCCGGGCTGCGCCCGCTTCCGGTGCGTATCCGCAAGCCAGGTGCCGTATTGCGCCTGGCGCTTGCGGTGGTGGCAGACACCACCCGCTCCAACCTGGCCGTGGCGCGCCTGCTGCTGACGCCGGGCCGCAGGCGGTATCCGGCGGGCTTTGTGCATATCCCCCTGGACGTGCGGGACCCCAATGCATTGGCCGTGCTGGCGATGATCGTGTGCATCACGCCGGGCACCGCGTGGGCAGAGATTTCGCTGGACCGCAGCATGCTGCTACTGCACGTGCTGGAGCTGGACGACCCCGCCACGGTGATCGCTGACGTGAAGCAGCGCTACGAAGCCCCCTTGATGGAGATTTTTGAATGACCCCCGTGCTGGACTGGGCCCTGCCGGCCGCCCTGCTCATGCTGGCACTGGCCATGGGCTGCGCGCTGATCCGACTGCTCAAGGGACCGTCCGCACAAGACCGCGTGCTGGCGCTCGACTGCATGTACCTGAGCGGCATGCTGGTGATGCTCGTGCTGGGCCTGCTGTATGGCAGCAAGAACTACTTCGAGGCCGCCCTGCTGCTGGCGCTGTTCAGCTTTGTCGGCTCCATGGCCATGGCCAAGTTTTTGCTGCGCGGCGAGGTGATCGAATGACCGAAGCCGCCACCACCGCTGTTCTTCCGCTGTGGCTCGAAATCATCGTGGCCGTGCTGGTGCTGGCCGGTGCCGCGCTGGCCCTGCTAGGCTCCATCGGCCTGCTGCGCCTGCCGACCTTTTTTGAACGTGTGCACGCACCCTCCATCATTGCCACGCTGGGCTGCTGGCTGATCGTGCATGCCACGGTGCTGTACTTCTCGGTGGCCGATGGTAGCCTGGCGTTGCATGCGCTGCTGATCGCCGTGTTCGTGGCGATCACGGTGCCGGTGATGTCGATCTTTCTCATGCGCGCGGCGCTGTTCCGCGCACGGCAAGCCGGGCGCGACGTGCCGCCCAGCCTGAGCCAACCCAAGGTGGATGGGAGCACAGAAGCCAAAGACTCCTGATCAGTTACTCCTGATTTGATAGCTTCAGGCGCATATAAAACAAGCGCCTGCAACAGTTTTGGCTCTTATTTCGCCCCAGGCACACCAAACCCGCCACCGCCGGGGGTGTGAATCTCGAACACATCGCCCGGCTGCATCTCTGCCTGGCCGATGTGATCCAGCAGCTCCACCCGGCCATCGCTGCGCACCACCTTGTTGATACCCACGGCGCCCGGCTGACCGCCCGCCATGCCAAACGCGCCATGGTGGCGGCCGTTGGACAAGATGCTGGCCGTCATGGGCTCCAGAAAGCGCACACGGCGCACGCCGCCGTCGCCACCTTTCCACTGCCCGGCACCGCCCGATCCCTTGCGGATCTCGTAACCCTCCAGCCGCACCGGAAAGCGGAACTCCAGCACCTCGGGGTCCGTCAGGCGCGAGTTGGTCATGTGGCACTGCACAACGCTGGTGCCACCAAACCCGCCCACCAACTGCCCGTTGGCATTCCACACACCACCCGCGCCGCTGCCGCCCGAGATGGTCTCGTAGTACTGGTAGCGCGTGCTGCCAAACGTGAAGTTGTTCATGGTGCACTGCCCCGCCGCCATCAGGCCCAACGCGCCATACAGCGCATTGGTGATGCAGGTGGAAGTCTCCACATTGCCCGCCACCACTGAGGCTGGCGGGTTCGGGTTGAGCATGCTGCCGGGCGGGATGATGACGTTCAGTGGCTTCAGGCACCCCGCGTTCAGCGGAATGTCGTCATCCACCAGCGTGCGGAACACATACAGCACCGCCGCCATGCACACCGCCGTGGGCGCGTTGAAGTTGTTCATCTGCTGCGGGCTGGTGCCGGTGAAGTCGATGGTGGCGCTGCGGCTCGCTGCATCCACCTTCACGGCCACACTGATCTGCGCGCCGTTGTCCAGAGGCAGCGTGAACGCACCATCCTTGAGCCGTGTGATGACACGGCGCACGGACTCTTCGGCGTTGTCCTGCACATGGCGCATATAGGCCTGCACCACGTCCAGGCCAAACTCGGCCACCATGCGACGCAGCTCCTGCTGGCCTTTCTCGTTGGCGGCGATCTGCGCGCGCAGGTCGGCCATGTTCTGCTGGGGGTTGCGGCTGGGGTATTCGCCGCTTTCCAGCAACGCAATCATCTCGCGTTCCCGCAAGGTGCCGCATTCCACCAGCTTCACGTTGTTGATCTGTACGCCCTCTTCTTCAATGCGCGTGGAGAACGGCGGCATGGAGCCCGGCGTGGTGCCGCCCACATCGGCGTGGTGGCCCCGGCTGCCCACATAGAACGTGGGCTCGGCCTCGTTGGCGATGTAGACCGGCGTGATGACCGTTATGTCCGGCAGGTGCGTGCCACCGTGGTACGGGTCGTTGAGCACGAACACATCGCCGGGCTGCATGCGGCCCGCGTTCTCGCGGATCACGGTCTTGATGCTCTCGCCCATGCTGCCCAGGTGCACGGGCATGTGGGGCGCGTTGGCGATCAGGTTGCCGGCGGTGTCAAACAGCGCGCAGCTGAAGTCCAGGCGCTCTTTGATGTTCACCGAGTACGCCGTGTTCTGCAGCTGCAGCCCCATCTGCTCGGCAATGTTCATGAACAGGTTGTTGAACACCTCCAGCAGCACCGGGTCCACCGTGGTGCCCACGGCATGCTGCACGGCGCGCGCCACGCGGCGGTTGAGCAGCAGGTGGTCCAGGTCGGTCAGCGCGGCCTCCCAGCCGGGCTCCACTATTGTTGTAGCGTTCTTCTCGGCAATGATGGCCGGGCCGGGGATCACGTCACCCGGGCGCAGATCCTCGCGCACCACCAGGGCGGCGTCGTGCCATGCTGCAACGCCATCGATGCCACCGGTGTACATGCGCACGGTGCTGCGGCGCGGCACCTCGCGCGCGGGCTGCAGCGTGTGGCGTGGCTCCACGGGGGCATCGCCGGGCACCACGGCCTCGACCGACACAGCCTCCACCACCAGGCCCTTGCCCTGCATGAGGAAGGCAAAACGCTGGCGGTAGGCGTTCTCGAACGCGGCGGTGATTTCGGCCAGCGAGCCGAATGGCACGATGAGCGCGGAGTCGCTGCCCTCATAGCGCACATGCACGCGGCGGTGCACCACAGCAGTGCCCGCGCCCACCTGCTGGCGCTCCAGCTCGGTGCGCGCGGTGGTGGCCAGTTGCTCCAGCGTGGCCTCGATGCCGGGCAACGCGTCCGGCACGAGCTTGGTTTCCACCGCCTGTTCGCGGATCACGTTCTGATCCGCCAGGCCCATGCCGTAGGCGCTGAGTACCCCCGCCAGCGGATGCACAAACACGCGCGTCATGCCCAGCGCGTCGGCCACCAAACACGCATGCTGGCCGCCCGCGCCGCCAAAACACTGCAGCGTGTAGCGCGTCACGTCGTAGCCGCGTGCCACGCTGATCTTCTTGATGGCATTGGCCATCTGCTGCACGGCGATCTGAATGAAGCCATGGGCTACGTCTTCGGCCTTGCGACCGGTTTGGGCGGCGAGATCCCCAAACTTCTGTGCCACCGCATCGCCATCGAGCGCCTCGTTGGCCGCGTGGCCAAACACCTTGGGGAAGTGTGCAGGCTGGATCTTGCCCACCATCACGTTCGCATCCGTCACGGCCAGCGGGCCGCCCCGGCGGTAGCTGGCGGGGCCAGGGTTGGCGCCCGCGCTTTCGGGGCCGACGCGGAAGCGTGCGCCATCAAAGCCGAGGATGGAGCCGCCGCCGGCCGCCACGGTGTGGATGCTCATCATGGGCGCCCGCATGCGCACGCCCGCCACTTGGGTCTCGAACTCGCGCTCGAACTCGCCTGCATAGTGGCTCACGTCGGTGCTGGTGCCCCCCATGTCAAAGCCGATGACCTTGTCGTGGCCCGCCAGGCCTGCCGTGCGCGCCATGCCGACGATGCCGCCTGCGGGGCCTGAGAGGATCGCGTCCTTGCCCTGGAAAACCTGCGCATCGGTGAGGCCGCCCGACGACTGCATGAAGAACAGCTTCACGCCCGGCATTTCGCTCGCCACCTGGTCCACATAGCGGCGCAGGATGGGCGACAGGTACGCATCCACCACCGTGGTGTCGCCCCGGCTCACCAGCTTCATCATGGGGCTGGTGGCGTGCGATGCGCTCACCTGCGTAAAGCCGATTTCGCGCGCGATGCGGGCGGCGGCTTCTTCGTGCGCTGTGTAGCGGTAGCCGTGCATGAACACGATGGCCGCGCTGCGCAGGCCCGCGTCGTAGGCCGCCCACAGGCGTTCCTTCAGGTGGGCTTTATCCAGCGGCTCGATCACTTCGCCCTGAGCACCCATGCGCTCCTGCGCTTCGACGACGCGCTCATAGAGCAGCTCGGGCAGCACGATGTGGCGGTCAAACAAACGGGGGCGGTTCTGGTACGCAATGCGCAGCGCGTCCTTGAAGCCCTTGGTGGTGATGAGCAGCGTGGGCTCGCCCTTGCGCTCCAGCAGGGCGTTGGTGGCCACGGTGGTGCCCATCTTCACGCACTCCACCAGCGCAGGGGTCACCGGCTCGCTTGGCGCCAGGCCCAACAGGTGGCGAATGCCGGCCACCGCAGCGTCCTTGTACTGCTCGGGGTTCTCGGACAGCAGCTTGTGCGTGACCAAGGTGCCGTCCGGGCGCTTTCCCACCACGTCGGTGAAGGTGCCGCCCCGGTCGATCCAGAACTGCCAGCGGGACAAAGGAGAAACTTGTTGGGACATGATGATGCTATCTAATCAATAGCTGACAGCGCATTCAATACCTGCACTACAGCTGCATTTCATTCAAAAAACCAGAAACCAGGGGCAGGTTGTCACAGCGACGCTGCGGAGCGCGCTGCCTGGTCATACATGCCCGAGAGCACACGCAGCAAACGGGCCAGTTCGCCGATGTCGCGGTTCAGCGCGTCATCGGCATTCAAGGCATCGATGAGGCAGCTCTCGCGGATCTCGCGGTAGCGCTGCACATAGGCGCGGCCGGTGTCGGTGGCGGCGTAGGTGACTTCCTTGCCGTTCTTCTGAGAGGCGACCACGCCCAGGGTCTGCAGCTTTTTGAGTGAGTAGTTCACCAGGTGCGTGTCTTCCACGTTCATGATGAAGCAGATGTCGGCCAGTCGCTTGTCGCGGGCACGGTGCGTGACGTGGTGCAGCACCACCACGTCGAGCGGCGTCAGGTCCTTGAGGCCCGCCGCCGCCATGCAGTGCACCACCCAGCGGTGGAACGCGTTGCCCGCCACGATGAGGCCGAACTCGAACTCGCTCATCTCTGCACTCTGCGCCGACACCAGATGCGCCGACGACACGATGGGACCGGAGTCGGTTTTGGCCTTGGGCTTGGCGTCAGATTTCATGGCGGGTTCAGGCCTGCGGGTTCTGTCATTGGCACGGGATATGCATGGGGCATTGTAGGCAAGTCGATGGTAATTTGTTGGCAATTTGTCAGCGTTTAGGCAAAACACCTATCGCAATCGGATCGGCTTCCGATACAGTGATTTGTTACATCCAATCTTGTACATACAACCCTGCGGAGCAATATCCATGAAGCGTCGAATCTTCCCCGTGACCGCACTCGCCCTGACACTGGCTGCGGGCCTGTCTGCCACCTCGGCATTCGCCCAGACCAAGTGGGACCTGGCCGCCGCCTACCCTGCCACCAACTTCCACACCGAAAACATGGTGCAGCTGGCCGGCGATGTGGACAAGGCCACGGGCGGCAAGCTCAAGATCACGGTGCATGCCAACGCCGCGCTGTTCAAGGCCCCTGAAATCAAGCGCGCTGTGCAAGGCGGCCAGGCGCAGATGGGCGAGATTCTGCTGGCCAACTTCCAGAACGAATGGCAGCTGTTTGGCGTGGATGGCCTGCCCTTCCTGGCCGACAGCTACGACGCCTCCAAGAAGCTCTACGCCGCGCAAAAGCCCTTCCTGGAAAAGAAACTGGCTGAGCAGGGAATGATGCTGCTGTACGCCGTGGCCTGGCCTCCACAAGGCATCTACACCAAGAAGCCGTTGGCCTCTGCCGCTGACCTCAAGGGCATCAAGTGGCGCGCCTACAGCCCTGCCACCGCGCGCATTGCCGAGCTGGTCGGCGCACAGCCTGTGACGGTGCAGGCCGCAGAGTTCTCGCAAGCCCTTGCCACGGGCGTGGTCGAATCGACCATGACCTCGGGCGCCACCGGCGTGGACAGCAAGCTGTACGAGCACCTCAAGTTCTACTACGACACCCAGGCCTGGCTGCCCAAGAACGCCGTGCTGGTGAACAAGAAGGCGTTTGACGCGCTGGACAAGCCCAGCCAGGACGCGCTGCTGAAGGCCGGTGCCGACGCCGAAGCACGCGGCTGGGCCAACAGTGCCAAGGTCAACACCGACACCGTCGCCAAGCTCAAGGCCAATGGCATGGACGTGGTGACCCCACCGGCCGCGCTGAAGGCCGACATGGCCAAGGTGGGTGACACCATGCTCAAGGAATGGCTGGACAAGGCCGGCCCCGAAGGCAAGGCGCTCATCGACGCCTACCGCAAGTAAGCCCAGGCGCCCACGCACATGCGTCGTCTGCTGGACTTTCTGTACGACAGCGCCGCCGCCCTGGCGGCGCTTTTCATGGTCGGCTTGTTGGGGATGGTGCTGCTGTCCATCGCCAGCCGCCAGTTCCACTTCCACGTGCCGGGCACGGATGCCTATGCGGGCTATCTGATGGCCGCATCGGGCTTCTTGGCGCTCGCCCACACCTTGAAGCGCGGCGAGCACATCCGCGTCACGCTGCTGCTCAACTTTCTGAAGGGCGGCGCCAAGAAGGCGTTCGAGATCTGGGCTTTGGCAATTGCCACCCTGCTGGCCGTGCTGTTCGCGGTGTACAGCTGCAAGCTGGCCTGGCAGTCGCACGAGTTTCACGACATCTCCACCAGCAGCGACGCCACGCCTCTGTGGATTCCGCAGATCGCCATGGCCTTGGGCACGGTGATTCTGGCGATCGCGTTCCTGGACGAGCTGGTGCTGGAGATGATGGGCAAGCGTGTGGATGCCTCCTCTGGCGAAGCATTGCGCAATGAATAAACCCGGCACAACCTACCATGAGTGACCTCGCCATAACCGGCCTGCTCGTACTGTCGCTGTTCCTGATTCTGGGCAGCGGCGTATGGATCGGGCTCACCCTCTCAGGCGTCGCCTGGATCGCCATGCAGCTGTTCTCCGCCCGCCCGGCGGGCGATGCGATGGCCGTGACCATCTGGGGCAGCGCCTCCAGCTGGACCCTCACCGCCCTGCCCCTGTTCATCTGGATGGGCGAAATCCTGTTTCGCACCCGTTTGTCGCAAGACATGTTCAAGGGCCTTGCCCCATGGGTACAGGCGCTGCCCGGCCGGCTGCTGCACACCAACGTGGTGGGCTGCACCATCTTCGCCGCCGTGTCGGGGTCGAGCGCCGCCACCTGCGCCACCATTGGCAAGATGACACTGCCCGAGCTGACGCGCCGCGGCTACCCCGAGCACATGGTGGTGGGCACGCTGGCCGGGGCCAGCACTCTCGGCCTGCTGATACCCCCGTCGATCATCATGATCGTTTACGGCGTGTCAGCCGAGGTGTCCATCTCGCAGCTGTTCATTGCGGGCGTGCTGCCGGGCATCTTGCTGGCCGCCTTGTTCTCGGGCTACATCATGGTCTGGGCACTGCGCCACCCCGAGCAAGTGCCTGCTGCCGACGTGCGCATGACCTTCATGCAAAAGCTGTCGGAGTCGCGCAGCCTGATCCCCGTAGTGCTGCTGATTGCAGCCGTGTTAGGCAGTATCTACACCGGTTTTGCCACCGCCACCGAGGCCGCGGCCGTGGGTGTGGTGGGCTCGCTGGTGCTGTCGGCCGTGCAGGGCTCGATGACCTGGGGCACGTTCAAGGACTCGCTGATGGGCGCCACGCGCCTGTACTGCATGATCGCGCTGATCCTGGCCGGAGCCGCTTTTCTCACGCTGGCCATGGGCTACATCGGCTTGCCACGCCACCTGGCGGAATGGATCGCGTCGCTGGGCTTGAACCAGGCGCAGCTCATCGTGGCGCTGGCGGTTTTCTACATCATCCTGGGCTGCTTTCTGGACGGCATCTCGATGGTGGTGCTGACCATGGGCGTACTCATGCCCACGGTGCAGGCCGCCGGCATCGACACCATCTGGTTCGGCATCTTCATCGTGCTGGTGGTGGAGATGGCGCAGATCACTCCTCCCGTGGGCTTCAACCTGTTTGTGCTGCAGGGCATGACAGGCCGCCAGCTGCCCTGGATCGCCAAGGTGGCCATGCCCATGTTCTTCCTGATGTGTGGCGCTGTGGCGTTGATCTATGTCTTCCCCGGCATTGTGACCTGGCTGCCGCAGCAGATGTCGGCACGCTGAACGCACCTGCCGCCAGCAGGCACAGCCAAGCGGGGCGCCCCCACCGGGGACGCCCCGCTTGGCGTTTTGAGGGATGGAGAGGAGCCAGTCCGACGCTCCAAAAATCCGGCGACAATGGCCCGATGTTGAACGTTATTGCCATCTGCATCGGCGCCTGTGTGGGCGCACTGGCGCGCTGGCGCCTGGGTCTGTGGCTCAGCCCCGGGGGGCTCATTCCCTGGGGCACGGTGGCCGCCAATCTGGTGGGTGGCTACCTCATCGGGGTGTGCGTCGCTGTGTTCCACGCAATGCCGCAACTCGACCCTGTGTGGCGACTGGCACTGGCCACAGGATTCCTGGGCGCTCTCACCACGTTTTCCAGCTTCTCGGCCGAAGTCGTTGAGATGCTGATGGTGCAGCGCTACGCCCTGGCGCTGGGCACCACCGCACTGCACCTGCTGGGCTCCCTGGGCCTCACGGTGCTTGGCATGCAAACTGCTTCGTATTTCATAGCATCTCGCGCTTGATATTCCTGCACTAGCACGTCATTTCGTCATCAATCCACGCCACGCTGCATGGGCCCATACCCGCTGCTACCGCTGCTGCCGGTGCCGCCCCTTTCTTCTCTGTTCATCTACCGATACGCGAGCCCCTCATGGAATCCAACACCCAACTCAACGAACGCCGCCTGGCCGATGCCTGGGCCGAGCTGCACAACCACGCCCACAACGGCAACCCCCTGCAGGCCGACGCCAACCGCATGGCCTTTGCGGACCCCGAATTCATGTTTCGCCGCGAAACCCGGGGCATCCGCTTTCAGCTCGAAATGCTCAAGCCCGACCTGGGCCAGGCCGAACAAGGCATTGAAAGCACCGTGGTGGTGTATGGCAGCGCTCGCTTCGTCGCACCCGACGAAGCCGCAGCACAGCTGGCCGAGGCCGAAGCCAGTGGCGACGCCGAACGCGTGCGCCGCGCGCGCCTGGCTGTGCGCAACGCGGGCTATTACGACCTGGCCCGCCAGTTCGCCAAGCTGGTGGCCGACTACAGCGAACGCCAGCGCCCTGCCGACCGCATCTACATCTGCACCGGTGGCGGCCCAGGCATCATGGAGGCCGCCAACCGGGGCGCCCACGATGCGGGTGCGCTGAACGTGGGCCTGAACATCGCCCTGCCCCACGAGCAAAGCGGCAACCGCTTCATCTCGCCCTCACTGTCCTTCAAGTTCCACTACTTCGCGCTGCGCAAGATGCATTTCATGATGCGCGCCAAGGCGCTGGTGGCCTTTCCTGGCGGCTTTGGCACGCTGGACGAGCTGTTTGAAGTGCTGACCCTGGTCCAGACCAAAAAGGCCAAACCTGTACCCATCGTGTTGTTCGGCACCGACTACTGGAAACGCCTCATCAACTTCGACGTGCTGGTGGAAGAAGGCACCATCTCCGCGCAGGACCTCAACCTGTTTCACTACACCGATGACCCACAGGAGGCCTGGGACCTGATCCGGGCGTTTTACAAGCTCTGAAAGTTAACCCTCCACCGACGCACGCACGTGTCGGTGGAGTGTTGAGGCCTATTTCTGCTACCTGATGACAGGCGGTGGCGGCGGAGGTGGCGGGCGCAGGATGATCGGCAGGACCGGGATGAACACGATAGGCGGCCGCACTGTCGGCGGCGGTGGCGCCGTCGTGGCAGGCGGCGGTGCCGTTGTCACCGGCGGTGCCGTAGGCCGCGTGGGTGGCGGTGGCGGTGGCGTAGTCGGCGTAGGTGCGGGTGGCGCCGGCGTGCCCGGCTGCGGTGTGCCAGTGGGAGGTGGTGGTGAAACCGGCACGGGCGCTGGCGGCGGCGCGGCTTCTGGCGGCGGTGGAACGGGCACAGGGACCGGCGCCGGAACGATGTAGACAAAGGCGCGGCGCCCCTGCACATCCAGCTGGTCGCCCGCCAGTAAGGGTGTCTGAACCTGGGGCACCGGCAACAACGCACGGGTATGGGTATAGACAGGCAAGTCCCGGTCTGAGACCACCAGCACGGCCTCGCCCGCCGTCACACCCACACAGCCCGCCTGGGTGCAGACCTCGATCTCGTCCTGCTCCCCTGAGACGAACACCTGGCCGTTGGCATCGATGGCCAGTAAGAAAGCGGAACCCCGGATGCCCACCACCGCCGTCGGTGTGACCACCTTGTAGTTGGCGGGATTGCGTTTGCCGATGAGCCCCGTGAGGGCGCGCATCCCCCCCCGCAGCAGGTTCACCACAAAGTGGTCTTCGCCCGCTCCTGCACCGTCGGCATATCGGGTGACGGTGAATTGCGAGTCTGGGTACAAGGCCACCAGCCCCCCGTCGGAGAACCGTATCTGTGCCCTTCCTTCGGTGCCGGTGAGCACCACGTCTCCACCATCGAGTTCGGCACCTTTGGACAGGCGGGACAAGGTCTCGCCCCGCCGCAGCTGCACATCTCCCACGGTGAACTGCACCAGCCCCGCAGCGGCCAGCCCGGTCAGCGGCCACGCCGCCACCATGCTCATCAGCAGCGCCAGCCGCGCGTATTTTTGGTCTGACGTCATAGACAACTCCCAGGTGCATCGGCACAGGACCAGCGACGTAACAGCATTCAGAACTCCCGGCGCACGGTGATGGAGAACACCCGGCGCTCATAGTCGGTGATGGGCAGCGTGGATGCGTTGCGCGTGAACGACCATTGCGGCGTGACCCGCCACCCAGGCGATGGAGTCCAGTTCAGCCCCAGAGCCACCTGGGCCTGCCGGTCGGTACGGGTGACCGCAAAAAACGGGTCCTGCCCGCCGTAGCGCCGGTGTTCCCAGTCCGCACTGGCAAATACCGACCACTGAGGCGCCAGGGGCCACTGCCCCCCCGCCCGCAGGCCCCACAGCCGATGGCCCAGCGCGTCAGCACCACTGGCCTGCGCGCGCTCCTGGCCACCGTACACGCCCCCATAGGCCGATGAGCCATTGCGAAACAGATGGGAGTACGAGGTGCCCACCACGCTGCGGCGCACATTGCGCAAGGCCTGGTCGGGGTAACGCACGTCGAGCACCTGCACAAAGCTGCCCCACTGGCGAAAACCGTCTATGCGGTAAATCCATTCACCCAGCACCCCGCCCATGGTGCGCAACCGCGTGCCGTCCAGCGCGTAGTAAGACCCTTGGCCAGACGCAATCAGCTCATGGCGCTCGGCCCGCCATGCCAAGCTCAGGGTGCCATCCAGTGCTGTGTGGTCGAACCGGTCAGCGGTGCCCCCGTAGTGCCGGGCAGCCCCCACGGCTGTGCCCACCACCGACCAGCGCGAATTGAGCACCGCCCGCCCCCGCAGCCCCGCTTGCGCCACCACATAGTTGCCCGAGGTCGCCAGGGCCTCGGGCAGCAGCGCCCACGCCGGGGTGCCAGGCACTGGAGACTGCAGTTCGCCCACCACGGGCGCTGCGTTGGCATTGGAGTCATGGCCGACGCCCAACTCCACGTAGCCCTTGAGCGAGGAGCGCCCTCCGGCATCCAGGCGATCGTAGGAATACAGAAACTGATCCAGCGTGTGCCCGGCATCCACCGGAATGAGTGCGGCCTGCACCGGCGCGGGCAAGGCCATCACGCCCCGGCGGTCGCCCACAGCCTGCAAGGATTGCCCGAGCGCCACTTGGGCTTCCGTGCTGTCGGGTTGCGCAGCCAGCCAGCGCTCTCGCGCCATGATGGCGCGCGTGTATTGCCCGGCGGCATGCGCAGCATCGCCCATGGCGGCATCAAACACCGGGTCGCCAGCGCGCTGGGCCTCCTGCGCATCCAGCAAGCGGAACGCCTGAAGTGCCTGGCCCTGCTGAACCAGCGCCAACGCTTGCTGTACAAGGTCATCAGCCCGCGCCACGCATGACAGACTGCCTCCCCAGGCCAGAACCGCGCACCATGGCAACACGCGCCGTGACCAAATTCGCAGGTACATGAACGCCCCCTCTCGAAACCCGCTTCCGGGTGGGGGCAATTTACACCTGTTTACCCTTTTTGGGGGGACTCTGCGGGGTGGTTTTCGCCCATGCGCCACGCCGTCCGTGCACCGCCCCCCACAGCGCAGCCCACCACCCAGAACAGCCCTCCCACCCCAATCACGGCCCCGGCGGAGCCGAACAGCATGGGCATGAGCACGCTGGATGCGTTGATGGCCATGAGCCGCAGGCCCAGTGCTTCGCCATGGCGGGCCGGCGGCGTGATCTGGTGCAGCAGGCTCATCACCATGGGCTGCACCGAGCCCAGTGCAAACCCGAGCAGCACCGAACACGCGCCCATGGCCAGCGCGCTGTGCAGCAGCGGGTAGACGCCAAACAGCACGGCCGTAGCGACCATGGCGCCCGCCACCACCACCCGTTCGCGCAGGCGCTCTGCCACGATGGGCATGAGCACGCGGATGACGGCAGCGGCAATCGCAAACGCCCCCAGGATGGAGCCAATGACGGACGCCGACAGGCCCCGCTCGTGCCCCAGCAGCGGGACCACGAAGGTGTGCACGTCCCAGCACGAGGACAAGATCCAGTTGACCAGCAGCAAGCGGCGAAACGGAGGTTCGTTCATCAGGTCCCACGCGCGCTGCGGGGGGCCGCCCGCGGCGGCAATCACGGGCGGTAGCTCTACCGTGTCTCGCACCCAGAACCAGGTGAGCAGGGGCAACACCGCCATCAGGGCAAAGGCGGCGCGATAGCCCTCGGTGCTGCCCGCAGCACTGCCCGCGTTGTCGATCATGAGCCCCGCGCAGAAAGGCCCGATGAAGTTGGACACCGCAGGCCCGATGGCCAGCCAGCTGAACACCTGCTTGAGCTGCGTGGCGTCGTGCGCAGCGCGCCCCACATGGCGCTGCAGTGCAATGGTGGCGGCCCCGGTGGCGCCACCGGTCATCAACGCAGCCACGCACAACACCGGAAAGACGGGGAACACCAGCGCCAGCGCAGCCCCTGCCGATGCAAGGGCCACCGCGTAGCCCACGGGGCGCTTCAAGCCGTGCCGGTCCGCATAGCGCCCTGCGGGCAAGGCCAGAAAAACCTGCGTGAGTGCGAACAATGCCAGCAACACCCCCACGGCTGCTGCACTGTGGCCCTCGCGCAGCGCCAGCAGTGGCGCTGCCAGTCGCATGCCTGCCATGCAGGCGTGCACGCAGATCTGCCCCGCAATCAGGCGCGCCAGGGCCCAGTTCACGGCAGGTCGTCCTCGGAATCCAAACCAGGCAATGCCGATGGACCGGCCCCTGCCAGCGGCACGGCCGTGTCGGGCGCAGGCAGGTCCTGCACATCCCGCAGCTTGCGCTGGATGGCGCGGGTGCGCACCCCCACCTCGTCAAACTTCTTGGCGGCGGCATCGATGGATTTTTTGGTGGCCTCGACCACATCGCCAAACTTGGCGAACTCGGTCTTGACCATGCCCAAGAGGCTCCACACCTCGGACGAGCGCTTTTCGATCGCCAGCGTCTTGAAGCCCATTTGCAGGCTGTTGAGCATGGCGGCCAGGTTGGCCGGGCCGGTGATCATCACGCGGCACTCGTTCTGCACGGATTCGACCAGGCCGGGGCGGCGCATCACCTCGGCAAACAGGCCCTCGGTGGGCAGGTAGAGCACGGCGAAGTCGGTGGTGTGTGGGGGCGACACATACTTGGCAAAGATCTTCTTGGCCTCCAGCTTGATCGACGTCTCGAACGCATTGCCTGCCGACTGAATGGCTGCCTTGTCGGCCGCGTCCTGCGCGTCTAGCAGGCGCTGGTACTGCTCCACGGGGTACTTGGAGTCGATGGGCAGCCACACCGGATGCTCGTCGCTCTTGCCGGGCAGGCGGATCGCAAACTCCACCAGCTCATCGCTGCCCGGCACGGTCTTGACGTTGCGCGCAAACTGGTCGGGCGTGAGCACGTTGTCGATGATGGCGCCCAGCTGCATTTCGCCCCAGGTGCCGCGCGACTTCACGTTGGTCATCACGCGCTTCAAGTCGCCCACGCTGCCCGCCAGGGTCTGCATTTCGCCCAGGCCCTTGTGCACTTGTTCGAGCCGGTCGCTCACCAGCTTGAACGACTCGCCCAGGCGCTGCTCCAGCGTGGCATGCAGCTTTTCGTCCACCGTGCGGCGCATTTCTTCGAGCTTGGTGGCGTTGTCGGCCTGGATAGCGGCCAGGCGCTCGTTGAGGGCGGTGCGCAGCTGCTCGGCGTTGTGCTGGCTGCCCTGCACCAGCCCGGTAAGCTGCTGCGACACGGCGTCTTGCAGCACCGCAAACTGGTTCTTGATCTGAAAGCCGTTGGCTTCGAGCTGGTCCTTGAGCGCTTGCGACATCACTCCCAGCTGCGACTGGGTGTCGCTCTTGAGCGAATCGAGCGTGAGGCGTGTGGCCGCATCCAGGGCCGTGAGGCGCTGCTCCAGCCGCGCCTCGAATACGCCAAAGGCAGCCAACAGCTCGGCGCGGCCGTTGCGGGATTCGGCCACGGCCTGGGCCAAGCGTTCGTCCACGGCATGGCGCAGTGTCTCCAGCGTGGACTGCGTGGTCTGGGTAAAGCCGCGCAGCTGCTGCCCCATACCGTCCAGCGCGCCATCATTCTTGGCCACCGCAATCTGCGTCGCCTGTGTGGTTTGCTCCAGCGACTGCAGGCGTGCCAGCCACTCGGGCGGCAGGTCCACGCGGGGACGGCGCAACAAGAGCACCACGAGAAGGACCAGCGCCAGTGCCAGCGCCGCCAAGAGAACAAGTGTGTCAGTGGCCAAGGTTTACTATGTTTTTGATAGCTATCAGCGCATGATTGACTAGCGCATCCGGTCGAATGGGCCCAAAATCCCGCATCAGCGCAGGGTGGAGGGCTGATTCACCGGCGTGAGCGGCCCCCGCCCGTCAAAGAAGGCAATCAGGTTATCCGCCGCCAGGTTGGCCATGGCGCGACGGGTAGGCACCGTGGCGCTGGCAATGTGCGGCGTGAGCACCACGTTGGGCACTGTCAGCAGGTCGGGGTGCACGCTGGGTTCACCCTCAAACACATCCAGCCCCGCCGCCGCAATGCGACGCTCGCGCAGGGCCACAGCCAGGGCCGCATCGTCCACGATGCCGCCGCGCGCAATGTTGACGAGCGTGGCCGTGGGCTTCATCAGCGCCAGCTCGGCCGCGCCGATGGTGTGGTGCGACGCGGGCGTGTAGGGCACCACCAGCACCACATGGTCTGCGGTGCGCAGCAACTCGTCCTTGCCCACGTAGGTGGCCTTGCATTCGGCCTCCAGTTCGGCCGACAGGCGCGAACGGTTGTGGTAGACCACCTTCATGCCAAAACCATGCGCCCCGCGCTTGGCAATGCCCTGCCCGATGCGGCCCATGCCGATGATGCCCAGCGTGCTGCCGTGGATGTCGCTGCCCGCGAACATGTCGTAGCTCCACTTGGTCCACTTCCCGGCACGCAGGTAATGCTCGCTCTCGGTCATGCGGCGGGCCGTGGCCATCAGCAGTGCAAAGCCAAAGTCGGCCGTGGTCTCGGTCAGCACATCGGGCGTGTTGGTGCCCAACACACCCGCGGCGGTCATGGCATCCACGTCAAAGTTGTTGTAGCCCACGGCCATGTTGGCGCAGACCTTCAGGCGAGGCGCAGCGGACAGCAGCGCAGCGTCGATGCGCTGGCTGCCGGTGGTCAGCACACCGTCCTTGTCGGCCAGGCGCGCGGCCAGCTCTTGCGGGGTCCAGATCACGTCGTCAGGGTTGGCCTCCACGTCAAAGTGCTCGCGCAGGCGGTCCACGACGTCAGGAAAGATCGCGCGGGCGACCAAGATGCGGGGTTTGCTCATAAGTCTTCAATCTCCAAACTATTCGCAACGCACGTCGGCCTATGAAACTGGCGTGGTCCAAGCCAGTGGCCGCCGAGCAAAGGCCGCCCTGCAGCGAGGGCGGCGTCCCCCTTCCCGCAGCGCGCAGCGGTGCGAGAGAAGGGGGGAGCGGCGCAGCCGCTCAGGGGGATGTTCACTATCTAAACCAGATGAAAGTCATGACGATAAAGAGCGGCACCAGAATGCCCCCCGACCACAGCATGTAGCCGAAGAAGCTTGGCATCTTCACGCCGCGGTCTTCGGCAATGGCCTTGACCATCATGTTGGGCGCATTGCCGATGTAGCTGTTGGCACCCATGAACACAGAGCCCGCCGAGATAGCGGCCAGCGTGGGGGCCAGGGTGGTCATCAGCACGGCCGGGTCGCCCCCGGCGGTGTTGAAGAAGACCAGGTAGGTCGGCGCGTTGTCGAGGAACGAGCTGAGCAGCCCGGACGCCCAGAAGTACATGGCCGGGTCAGGTGTGCCGTCCGGCCGCGTGACGGCGGACACCACGGCACCAAAGGGGCCATTGACGCCCGCCTTGAGCATCGCGATCACCGGGATGATGGTGAGGAAGATGCCCGCAAACAGCTTGGCCACTTCCTGCATGGGGCCCCAGCTAAACTGGTTGTCTTCATGCACCTGCTTGGGCGTGATGCGCAGGGAAACCAGCGCCACGATGATCAGGCCCACGTCCCGCACGATGCCGGGCAGCCCCACCTCGGCCCCGGCGATGGTGAACGCCACCTGCGACTTCCACAGGCCACTCAGCAGCACCAGCGCCACCACCACGCCCAGCAGCGCAAAGTTGGCCTTACCGTCAAAGCCGATGGCTTTGGTGTCGGGCGTGGGGTCGGCCCTGAGCACCTCTTCGCGCCGGTGGTAGTACCAGGAATCCATCACGAAAAAGATGGCCAGCAGCGAGCCCACCAGAAACAGGGTCTCGGGGAAGATGTGGCTCACCGTCCAGAAGAAGTCCACCCCCTTCAGGAAGCCCAGGAACAGCGGTGGGTCACCCAAGGGCGTGAGCGAGCCCCCGGCGTTGGACACGATGAAGATGAAAAACACCACCACATGCGCTGTGTGCTTGCGGTTGTCATTGGCGCGGATCAACGGGCGGATGAGCAGCATCGACGCCCCCGTGGTGCCCATGACGCTGGCGAGCACCGCGCCAATGGCGAGGATGGCCGTGTTGAGCGCCGGGCTGCCATGCAGGTTGCCCCGGATGTAGATACCCCCCGCCACGGTGAACAGCGCGGTGAGCAGGATGACGAACGGAATGTATTCGGCCACCAGCGCATGCAAAAAACTCGCGCCCGCCGCGCCGGGGCCAAACACCAGCGCAAACGGCACCAGAAAAGCCAGCGCCCAACCGGCTGCGACCTTACCAAAGTGGTGGTGCCAGAAGATGGGCGCCAACAGCGGCATCAAGGCAATCGACAGCAGAATGCCGGCAAAGGGCACGCCCCACAGCACTGACAACGCACTGCCATCAATATCGGCCGCCAGTGCCAGTCCCGGCAACGCCGCCAGTAGGCCGGCCACTGCCAGCCCGCGCGAAAATTTCATGGTTCTTGTCTCCGTCTCATTGCTAAAAATCAGGGGACGCAGGGCCATGGCACCTGCGGGGCACGGTCACACCGGCGAAGGGATATCAAACACCTGGCGCAGGTAGGCCAGGTACTTCTCGTCATCGCACATGCCCTTGCCGGGCGTGTCTGACAGCTTGGCCACCGGCTGGTCATTGCAGCGCGTCATCTTGATGACCACCTGCAAGGGCTCGTGGGCTGGCGGACTACCGAGGTCGTTGGTCAGGTTGGTGCCGATACCAAACGCGAGCTGGCAGCGTCCACGAAACTGTTGGTACAGCTCGATCGTGCGCGGGATGGTGAGCGCATCGCTGAAGATCAGCGTCTTGGTCAGCGGGTCCACGCGGTTCTTGCGGTAGTGGTCCAGCAAGCGTTCACCCCAGGCAAACGGGTCGCCGCTGTCATGGCGGGCGCCGTCGAACAGCTTGCAGAAGTACAGGTCAAAGTCGCGCAGGAAGGCGCTCATGCCGTACACGTCCGACAGCGCAATGCCCAGGTCACCCCGGTATTCCTTGGCCCACATCTCAAAGCCAAACACCTGGCTGTCGCGCAGCCGCGGGCCCAGCGCCTGGCAGGCCTGCAGATATTCGTGCGCCATGGTGCCCAGGGGGGTCACGCCCAGCTTCATCGCGTACAGCACGTTGCTGGTGCCTGCGAACTGCCCGGGGCCTGCGGGTGCACCTGGGCGGCGGTCCCCGGTGCCGAGGCGTGCCACCAGTACGCGCAGCACTTCCTCGTGCCAGGCGCGCGAGAAGCGGCGGCGCGTGCCGTAGTCGGCGATCTTGAGGTCGGACAGGCCCTCGCCCTGCAGCAGCGCAATCTTGGCATCCAGGCGGCGGCGGCCTTCCGGAAAGTCGGGCACCTTCTGCGTGTTGCGAAAGTACACCTCGTTGATGATGGCCAGCACCGGGATCTCGAACAGGATCGTGTGCAGCCAGGGCCCGCGGATGGTGATGTCGATTTCACCGTTGTGCTGGGGCACTACGGTGATGTACTTTTCATTGAGCTTGAACAGGCCCAGAAAGTCTACGAAGTCGCTCTTGATGAATCGCAGCGATCGCAGGTAGGCCAGCTCTGCATCCTGAAACTGCAGGCTGCACAACGAACGGATCTCGTCGCGGATCTCGTTGGCAAACGGTGCCAGCTGCACGCCGGGGTTGCGGCACTTGAACTTGTACTCGACCTGCGCCCCGGGAAACTGATGCAGCACCACCTGCATCATGGTGAACTTGTACAGGTCGGTGTCGAGCAGGCTGGTGATGATCATGGACAGGGCACGCCTCAGAAACCGCGCACGCTGGGCACGCGATGCTCCGGCCGCAGACCGGACAATAAAGCCGCAAAGTGTAGGCCATCACGGCACTCGGTGCTCGGCCTGGGGGCGGCTTCAGCCGATGCTCTGCCGCCACCCGCTATTCAGGCTGTTCAGGGCTCGGGGGCACATTCCAACTGCGCCTTTTGCTATCAAATCAGTGGCAACGGTATGCAACCACTCATGAGCTGGGTACGGCCAGCGCCTGCAACACCTTGCGCAACGCGTCTGGCACGGCCACTGGGCGACGGCTCTCGCGGTCCACATACACGTGGATGAAGTGCCCCGCCGCCGCCGTCAGCGGCTCGCCCTGCGCAAACAGGCCCACCTCGTAACGCACACTGGAGCCGCCCAGCCGTGCCACGCGGATGCCCGCCTCCACTGTCTGCGGGAACGCCAGTGGCGCAAAGTAATTGCATTGGGTCTCGATCACGAGGCCGATGGTTTCACCCGCATGAATGTTGAGCACGCCCTGGTCGATCAGGTGGGCATTCACGGCGGTGTCAAACCAGCTGTAGTACACGACGTTGTTCACGTGGCCATAGACGTCGTTGTCAGCCCAGCGTGTGGTGATGGGGCGGAACACGCGGTAGGCGCTGCGCGGCTGCGGAGCCGGGCGGACCGGCGCGGAAGAAGCGACAGGAGAGGAGCTGGCGGCAGAGGTCATGGCCGCACATTCTGCCAGCGCTGGTGGTACTGCCAGGCCACGCGCCAGGTGGTGAACTGCGCCTGCAGCGTGTCCTCCAGGTCGTTGCCGTAGCCGCCCGCCATCACGAACACCGTGGGAATGCGCCGCTGCCAGGCCCAGTCAAACACGCGCCGGTCGCGTGCCTCCAGCCCATCGTGGGTGACGGCGAGACGACCCAGGCGGTCGCCCACGTGGGGGTCGGCCCCCGCGAGATAAAACACCAGGTCCGGTTTGCAGCGATGGTCCAGCGCCTCCAGGGCCTGGTCCAGGGCGTGCAGGTAGTCGTCGTCAGCGCATCCGTCTGGCAGTTCCACGTCCAGGTCACTCGGCTCCTTGCGAAAAGGAAAGTTGCGTGCACCATGCAGCGACAGGGTGAACACGCTGTCGTCGCCCTGAAAGATATGGGCCGTGCCATTGCCCTGGTGCACATCCAGGTCGATGACCGCCACCTGCAGCGGCCAGCCCGATCCATCATTCAGGTGATCGGCCTGTGCCTGCCGGGCAGCCACCGCCACATCGTTGAACACACAAAAGCCACTGCCCTTGTCGGCATACGAGTGGTGGGTGCCACCAGCCAGGTTGCCAGCCACGCCCTCGCGCCAGGCGGCGCGGGTGGCCGCCAGAGTAGCGCCCACCGAGCGGCGAGCGCGCTCTGCCATGGCAGGACTCCAGGGAAACCCGATCTCCCGCTGCGCGGCGGGCGCCAGCGTGCCCTGGGCGATGGCGTCGATGTACTGCGGGCTGTGCACGCGCACCAGTGCCTCATCCGATGCTGGCAGGGCTTCTTTCAACAGCACGTCAGGCAGGTGCCGGGCGATCCGGTCGCGCAGCATGCGGTACTTGGCCATGGGGAAGCGGTGACCATCCGGCAAAGGCAAGACGAAGTGGTCGGCGTAGTAGGCGTGCATGACGCAATTGTGGCAAGCCGGGGATTTCTGGGTGATCGTGTCTAATTTGCTGCAGTGCAGCAAAAAGCCCTTGCAATAGCGCTGCAAGTCCCTAAAATTCAAACCATGCTGCACTGCAACATGATCCAACAGGTCAAGGTCAGCGCAGATGTCTGTGAACCACCCGGCCCCCTGGGCCCTCATTTTTAGGAGATATGACATGTCGCTGACCGCAGAACAAATCCTGGCATCCCACAAGGCCAACATCGAAACCCTGTTTGGCTTGACCACCAAGGCTTTCGAAGGCGTGGAAAAGCTGGTCGAACTGAACGTGACCGCTTCGCGCGCTGCCCTGTCCGAAGCCGCCAACCACACGCAAGCCGTGCTGGGCGTGAAGGACGCACAAGAACTGCTGGCCCTGCAAGCTGGCCTCTTCCAGCCCCTGGCTGAAAAGACTGCCGCATACAGCCGTCACCTGTACGACATCGCTTCGGGCACAGGCGCCGAGTTCGGCAAGGCTTTCGAAGCCCAGGCCACTGATGCTCAGAAGGCTTTCACCAATCTGGTGGACAGCGCCGCCAAGAACGCCCCTGCCGGTTCCGAAACCGCCGTGGCCGTCATGAAGAGCGCCGTGTCTGCCGCCAACAATGCATTTGAGTCGGTGCAAAAGGCTGTGAAGCAAGCGTCTGATGTGGCTGAAGCCAACTTCAATGCCGTGGCTAACACCGCCGCCAACGCTGCCAAGACGGCCGCTCCCCGCAAGCGTTAATCGCCATGCCTGCGGTCTGGAGTGAAACCTCTAGGCTGCTTTCAGGGATTACCCTGATAATTCAACCCATGCGCTGCTGACTCTGTCTACAGCGCCTCAGTTGTCTCCTTGGATCCTCTCGAAACCCCCGTTTCAGGGATCCTTTTAAAGCCCGGTTTTACGACCGGGCTTTTTTTTGGCCTGACCACCGCACAAGCAGCCGCAACCGGGTCCGCGGCTGCACGATGAACCCACGCACTGGTGGGCTGCCAAGCCCGCCCCCCGGCGCCCCCCCCTTGCTCCACCTCAAACCCAGGCCCTAAATCCGGCCTTGGCGCAAGACATTGATCAAGAATAATTCGCGTTTGCTTTATCATTGGCGCAGTTTCAACACCGAAAGATGCAACCCATGTCGAAGACTGTGAAAGCCTTGCTGAGCGCTTGTGCCCTGGCCGCCGCTGCAGGCGCCGTCCATGCCCAGGAACAAGTGGTCAACCTCTACTCGGCCCGCCACTACTCCACCGACGAAGCGCTATACACCGGCTTTACCAAGGCCACCGGCATCAAGATCAACCGCGTAGACGCGGACGACGCCGGTATCCTGGCCCGACTGAAGGCAGAGGGCGCGGCCTCTCCCGCCGACGTGATCCTTCTGGTGGACGCAGCCCGCCTGTACAAGGGCGAGGTTGATGGCCTGTTCCAGCCCATCCAGTCCAAGGTACTGAACGACGCCATCCCCGCCAACCTGCGCAGCCAGCCTGCGGCGGACGGCGGCATCTCCTGGTTTGGCCTGTCCACGCGTGCGCGCGTGATCGTTTACAACAAGGTCAAGGTGCAAAAGGCCGATGTGGACACCTACGAAGAACTGGGCGACCCCAAGAACAAGGGCAAGCTGTGCATCCGCTCCGGCTCGCATCCCTACAACCTGAGCCTGTTCGGCGCCGTGACCGAGCACCTGGGTGAACAAAAGGCCGAGGCCTGGCTCAAGGGCATGGTGGCCAACTTGGCCCGTCCACCCAAGGGTGGCGACACCGACCAGATCAAGGCCGTGGCCGCTGGCGAATGCGACATTGGTGTGACCAATACCTACTACCTGGCGCGCATGATGCGCTCGACCAAGCCCGAAGACGTGGCCGTGGTCAACAAGGTGGGCGTGGTGTTTCCGAACCAGGAGTCCTGGGGCACGCACCTGAACATCGCCGGTGGTGCGGTGGCCAAACACTCCAAGAACCAGGCCAATGCCATCAAGTTTCTCGAATACCTGGCCAGCCCGGAAGCACAGAACTACTTTGCCAATGGCAACAACGAGTGGCCTGCTGCCAAGGGCGTGTCATTGGACAACCCGGCCCTCAAGGCCATGACCGGCGGCAAGCCGTTCAAGAGCGAGACCATCCCGATCAGTGCCGTGGGCGCCAACACCACCAAGGTGCAGCAGATGCTGGACCGCGTTGGGTTCCAGTAAGCCACGCCACTGCACTCACAAACCACAAGCCCGGCCTGGTCCGGGCTTTTTTTCGCCTGCGGTGTGGGCGGGAGATGCGACATAATTGACGTTTACGTTAACGTCACTTACTGGAGACAACCATGGAAATCCAAGGCAAGGTATTCATCGTCACCGGCGGCGCTTCGGGCCTGGGCGAAGGCACGGCACGCATGCTGGCCGCCCAGGGCGGCACCGTGGTCATTGCCGACATGCAGGCAGAAAAAGGCGAGGCCGTCGCCAAGGAAATTGGCGGAGCCTTCGTGAAGTGCGATGTGAGCAACGAGGCCGATGGCCAGGCCGTCGTGGCCAAGGCTGTGTCGCTGGGCAAACTGGTGGGCCTGGTGAACTGCGCTGGTATCGCACCCGCCGAGAAGACCGTGGGCAAGAATGGGGCGCATGCGCTGGCCCTGTTCAGCAAGACCATCACGGTCAACCTGATCGGCAGCTTCAACATGATCCGCCTGGCTGCCGAAGCCATGAGCAAGAACGAGCCCGAGTCCACAGGCGAGCGCGGTGTGCTGATCTCCACGGCCAGCGTGGCCGCGTATGACGGGCAGATCGGCCAGGCCGCCTACGCAGCCTCCAAGGGTGGCGTGGTCGGAATGACCTTGCCGATTGCCCGCGACCTCGCGCGCAACGGCATCCGCAACATGACCATTGCCCCCGGCATTTTCGGCACGCCCATGTTGTTCGGGATGCCCCAGGAAGTTCAGGACGCGCTGGCCGCTGGCGTGCCCTTCCCCAGCCGCCTGGGCACCCCCCAGGACTACGCCAAGCTGGTGCGCCATATCCTTGAAAACGACATGCTCAATGGTGAGGTGATTCGCCTGGACGGAGCCATTCGCCTGGCCCCGCGTTGAGCTTACGCCGGGGTCAAGGATACCCCAAAATGCTATCTATTTGATAGCAATTCAGGCATATTCATCTAGCGCATCGGGCCTGTTTGGCATAAACCCTGTCTACACAGAGCCTGGAGAGGCTGCGGGCCTGCTTAAAGCCAAACACCTTGCCGATGCCCGCCCCACTGCCGCGCTCACAACGCGGCGGTTCTGTTTTGGCGGGGGGGCTTGCGTCGGCCTCCCGGCCCCTCAACCCAATACCGCATGGCCTTGGGCCAAAAGACCATCCAAGTCGGCTGCTGGCACGGGGCGGCGGAAGTGGTAGCCCTGCCCCGTGTCGCAGCCCAATCCCAAAAGTACATCGCTCTGCGCGGCCGTCTCCACGCCCTCGGCGATGATTTCCAGGTCCAGGCTCTTCGCCAGGCTAATGATGGCGCGCACGATGTGAGGGGCGCTAGGATCGTCGCCCAGATGGCGCACAAACGACTGGTCAATCTTGAGCTTGTGCACCTTGAGGCGCTGGATGTAGCTGAACGACGAGTATCCAGTCCCAAAGTCGTCGATGGACAGCTGCACACCCAGGTCATACAGCTGCTGCACGATGGCAATCACTTGCTCTGGCGCATCCATGGCGATGCTCTCGGTCAGCTCCAGCTCCAGCATCTGCGGCGGCACCTCGCTGTCGGCCAGCGCCCGGCTCACCATGTCCACCAGGCCCGGATGGCGAAACTGCACCATCGACAGGTTCACCGCCACCACCAGCCCGGTGTGGCCAGCATCGCGCCACCGCCGTGCCTGGCTCAGCGCAGTGCGCAGCACCCATTCGCCCATGCGCAGAATCTGGCCGCTGCTCTCAGCCACCGGTATGAACTCAGCCGGACTGACGGCACCCAGCTCCGGGTGGGTCCAGCGCAGCAAGGCCTCCACCCCTACCAGTTGACGGTCCTTCAGGCGAATTTGCGGCTGGTAGTGCAGCGTCAGCTGTCCCAGCACCAATGCGCTGCGCAGGGCATTCTCGATCTGCAGCACCCGGAGCGACCGCGCCTGCATGTCCGCCGAGAAGAACCGGTAGGTGTCGCGTCCAGACTCCTTGGCGCGGAACATGGCCGCGTCGGCGCGCTGGGCCAGGGTTTCAAAGTCACCACCGTCTTCGGGGTATATCGCAATCCCGATCGAAGACGTCACCACCAGCTCGTGGTGCTCCAGCTTGCAGATGCGGCGTATCTGCGCCTGCAGCTCGTCGGCCACGTGGGCCGCCTGTTGTGTATCGGTCAAGGGCAGCACGATGACGAATTCGTCCCCGCCCTGTCGGGACACCGTGTCCTCGTCGCGCACCACCGACTTCAAGCGGCGCGCAATCTCGATCAGCAACTCATCGCCCACCTGGTGACCCAGCGAGTCGTTCACGTTCTTGAAATGGTCCAAGTCCAGGTACAGCAGGGCCAGCTGCTGGCCGCTGCGCTGCGTCAATGCCAGTGCCTGGCTGAACCGGGAGGCGAACATCGTGCGGTTGGGCAAGCCGGTCAGCGCATCAAAGTTGATCAGCTTGCGAATGCGCTCCTCGTCGCGCCGGCGTTCCGTCACATCCTCCTGCACGGCCAGGTAGTGGGTGATGCGGCCTTGCTCGTCGTGCAGGGGCGAGATGATGGCGGACTCGTTGTACTCGCCACCGCCCTTACGACGGTTCACGAACTCGCCGCGCCACGGACGGCCTGACGTCAGGTGCGCCCACAGGTCGGCATACACGCTGGCAGGTGTGCCCCCCGCGCTCAGCAGGCGCGGGTTGCGGCCAATCACCTCCTCGGGGCTGTAGCCCGTCGTGGCAGTGAACGCAGGGTTCACATATTCGATGTTGCCGTCAGCGCCTGCGATGAAGATGGAGTTGGGCGCCTGCTCCACGGCATGGCGCAGCTTGCGCAAAGTATCGAGCGTCTGTACGCGCTGGGTGATGTCACGCGACAGCACCACAAAGCTATCGTCCGCTTCATCGTCCATTACCTTGCGCGCCACAGACAGTTCAAACCAGTGCGGCCCGTCGGGCAAATCCAGCGCGTACTGGAAGTCGCGGGCCAGGCCGTGCTCAGCCGCTGCATCGATCGCAGCCTGCATCACGGCTGCGGCTGCTGGGGGCAGGATGTCGTGGATCGAGCGGCCAATCACCTCGCTGGCAGGCAGAAAGAGCAGATCTGGCTGCCGCGTGTGGATCTGAACGTAGTGGCCATCCCTGGTCACCTCAAACATGAGATCAGGCACAGCATCCAGCACAGCGCGCATGGCTTTGTCGGACTCCTTGAGCACCCGATACGGCGCCTCGATAGTGCCCACGAATATCGCCCGGTAGAGGTAGTAATACCCGATTACCTTGTACAGATGGCCCAACAGGTTGAAGAGGTCAGTGGCGACGACATAGAACGTGAAAAAAATCTCGCTCAAAGCCATCACCCATACGGCGGCGAACAAGCGTGCCACATCAAACGCGGCACGCTCGCGTGACCGGCGCAGTAGCAGCGCAAGCGATACGCCGTACAAAGCCACCACGCCATATTCAGCCCCAACCTTGAACCACGTCAGCCCTTGAGCATCGTAGGTCTGTGGGTACCAATGCGGGAACCAGAAGGCCACCACATGCACGCCCCCCACCAGGCCCAACACCAGAGCCAAAACTCCAAAACGACGAGGGCTTGGGGTGGCCACGTCGCCCGGCGCACGCCAGTGCATCGCCACCGCCCACAATAGTGTCAATGCCCCAAGATAACGAGCAGGCAACCAAAAATTAATGGCTTTAGATAACGAGTTGGGCGTGATGTAGTCTGGCATGCCGTCAAACGACAGCATGTGCGAAAAATCCACAATCCCTACCCCCAAAAAGCCGCAGGCCAGAATGAGGACGTTACGCTGGGGATTCAGGCTGTGCGCCTTCCACCCCACCGCAAACACCAGGACCGACACGGTAATAGACAGTGTCTCCAGCACTTGGTGGAGCGTCAGGTAATGACCCACCCGCTGTGGACTGGCCACCGAAAAATAGGCCCAGGCTACAACCACCCAGCTGGTCAACAAGTAAAGCACCGGCGCCACCGCTTTGAAACTGGCCAGGTGCTGTGGGTGAATCTGCAACCGAAAAAGGTTCATGGACGGCTGTGTATCGGTGAGGCACGCGGTTGAGATATGGCGGTGCGGCAGGCTGTGGACGATTCTTGCACAAGCGCAACCCCTTGTAACAAGTCAAAACCCGATGCCAGTTGCCCAGTCAGCAAAGCTTGCAATGCCCGCACAGGTGCATATACGGACAACCGTGAAGGGCATAAAAAAACCGCTGCAGCCTTGCGACTGCAGCGGTTGATATCTGGCGGAGTGGACGGGACTCGAACCCGCGACCCCCGGCGTGACAGGCCGGTATTCTAACCAACTGAACTACCACTCC
>NZ_JBXAGA010000011.1:0-49037 GCF_058793595.1 Acidovorax sp. GW835-FHT14G06 | reverse complement strand
ACCCGCGACCCCCGGCGTGACAGGCCGGTATTCTAACCAACTGAACTACCACTCCTGGCAGGCAGCTTTTCGCTTGCATTTACCAACACAAGCCAAGCGCTACAAACTTGGCGACCCTACGGGGATTCGAACCCCGGTACTCACCGTGAAAGGGTGATGTCCTAGGCCTCTAGACGATAGGGTCAAAACCTTGGAACTAACCGTTGTCAAGTGACGTGGTGGAGGTAAACGGGATCGAACCGATGACCTCTTGCATGCCATGCAAGCGCTCTCCCAGCTGAGCTATACCCCCACTAAATGACTTCAAACACTTAGTATTTGTTGTCATCACCTGAGCCTTGAATTATAGACAGATTTTTAGCGGTTTCGCAAACGCGCTACAACTTTTTCGCGTCCGACCAGTTCCAGCACAGCATCGACCGATGGCGTGTGGGCTGTTCCAACCGTCAGCACGCGGGCGGGCATCGCCAGCTGAGGCATCTTTAGGCCGTGAGCCGCCAGCACCTGCTTGAACGCCGCGCTGATAGAAGCCTTGTCCCATTCACATGCCACCAGAGCATCAGCCAGTGCATCCAGAGCGGGCGCAATGGTATCGGTGACATGCTGGGCGCGCTCTGCATCCACAGGCGACACATCGCCATAAAAAACCTGTGCCCAATTGGCAAGCACGACTGTGGTGTCGCACCGGTCTTTGAACAGCGCACAGATCCGGGACAGACGGCCATCAGCCAACGCATCGGCCGAAACACCACGCGCCTGCAACTGCGGAGCAACCAGCGCGGCCAGCGCATCATCAGCCATCGCTTTCAAGTGCTGGGCATTCACCCAGCGCAGCTTGGCTTCATCGAACTGCGCAGCGCTCCGGCCCAGATGGTCCAGGTTGAACCACTGCAGGAACTGCTCGCGGCTGAAAATTTCGTCATCTCCGTGACTCCAACCCAGACGCGCCAGGTAGTTCACCATGGCATCGGGCAGATACCCTTCATCACGGTACTGCGTGACGGGCTTGGCGCCATTGCGCTTGCTCATCTTCTCGCCCTGCTCATTGAGCACGGTGGGCAAGTGGGCGTACACCGGAGGTTCCTTGCCCAGGGCGCGGAAGATGTTGATCTGGCGCGGTGTGTTGTTCACATGGTCGTCGCCACGGATCACATGCGTGATCGCCATGTCGATATCGTCCACCACCACGCAGAAGTTGTAGGTGGGCGTACCGTCGGGGCGCGCGATCACCAGGTCATCCAGCTCGTCATTGCTGATCTCGATGCGGCCCTTGACCTTGTCATCCCAGGCCACCACGCCTCCTTGCGGGTTCTTGAAGCGCAGCACTGGCAAAACCCCTTCGGGAACAGGCGGAAGAGTCTTGCCGGTTTCGGGGCGCCAGGTGCCGTCGTAGCGGGGCTTCTCCTTGGCAGCCATCTGCCGCTCACGCAGGGCATCCAGCTCAGCCACGCTCATGTAGCAGGGATATACGTGGCCAGCCGCCTGCAACTCCGCCAGTACAGCTTTGTAGCGATCCATGCGCTGCATCTGATAGAACGGGCCTTCGTCGTGGTTAAGGCCCAACCAGGCCATGCCCTCGATGATGACGTCCACTGCCGCCTGGCTGGAGCGCTCCAGATCGGTGTCTTCGATGCGCAAAATGAAATCCCCCCCCGTGGCACGGGCAAACGCCCAGGGATACAGCGCCGAGCGGATATTGCCCAGGTGAATGAAGCCCGTGGGAGACGGAGCAAAACGGGTGCGCACGCGGCCGGCGCTCGAGGCAGTGTTTTCAGTCATAACAATCAATTCTGGCCCTCAACGGGGCCAGTTTCACGGTGGAGTCAATCCAGCAAGGCGCAGCCAGCGCGGCTGCCGCATTGCCCGAAAAAGCCGGGGCTACACAGGGTGTGCAATGGCCCGCGGTGCTTGCGCAAGTCCTTGGCTACGCTTCCTGTGCATTGGGCAGAGCCAGGCGCGAGGTGTCTTCCTCTCCCTCCTCTGCGCCCACACGCCCTTCGTTCAAGCTGGCGATGCCTTCTGCTGTGATGTCGCCGGTCACATACACGCCGTCAAAACACGAGGCATCGAACCCAACGATGGCATTGTTGAGCGCGCCCACGGCCTTCTTCATGCCGTCCACGTCCTGGTAAATGAGAGCGTCGCAGCCGATGGCCTGGCGAATCTCTTCCACTGTACGGCCATGGGCCACCAGTTCACTGCTGGTGGGCATGTCGATGCCGTACACGTTGGGGTAGCGCACGGGTGGCGCTGCGCTGGCCAGGTACACCTTGCGAGCACCTGCGTCGCGCGCCATCTGCACAATCTCGCGGCTGGTCGTGCCACGCACGATGGAGTCATCCACCAACAGCACGTTGCGGCCTTTGAATTCGCTGCCAATCACGTTCAGCTTCTGGCGCACCGACTTTTTGCGCACTCCCTGCCCCGGCATGATGAAGGTGCGCCCCACGTAGCGGTTCTTGACGAAGCCTTCCCGGTAGGGGACGCCCAACAGATGCGCCAGTTGTGTGGCGCTGGGGCGGCTGGACTCGGGGATCGGAATGATCACATCGATTTCGTTGGGTGGCACGGTGGACACCACGCGTTTGGCCAAGGCTTCACCCAGGTTCAGACGCGCCTGATAGACAGATATGCCGTCAAGCACCGAATCAGGCCGCGCGAGGTACACAAACTCAAAAATGCAGGGGTTGAGCTGCGGGTTCTCTGCGCACTGGCTGGCGTGAACCTGTCCATCGAGCGTGATGAAAATCGCTTCGCCCGGGTTGATATTGCGCTCGAACACATGGGACGTGCCCTCCAGCGCTACCGACTCGCTGCCCACCATCACCGTACCGTCCTGGCTGCGCCCCATGGCCAGCGGGCGGATGCCGTGAGGGTCGCGGAAGGCCAGCAGGCCATGGCCAGCGATCAGCGCGATCACGGCATACGACCCCTTGATGCGCTTGTGCACCGCTCGCACTGCGGTGAACACGTCCTCAGGCTGCAACGGCACGCCACGCGTAGCGCGTTCGAGTTCGTGCGCAAACACGTTCAGCAGGACTTCCGAATCACTTTCGGTGTTGGTGTGACGATGGTCCGTCTGGAACAGCTCGGTGCGCAGTTCGCGTGCGTTCGTCAGATTACCGTTGTGCACCAGCACGATGCCGAACGGGGCGTTGACGTAGAACGGTTGCGCTTCTTCCTCGCTGTAGGCATTGCCGGCGGTGGGGTAACGCACCTGGCCCAGGCCCACGTTGCCCGGCAGAGCACGCATGTTGCGAGTGCGAAAGACGTCGCGCACCATACCCTTGGCCTTGTGCATGAAGAATTTGCGGCCCTGCTGGGTCACGATGCCAGCCGCGTCCTGGCCGCGATGCTGCAAGAGCAGCAAGGCGTCATAGATCAGCTGATTGACGGGCGCAGGACTGACGACGCCGACGATTCCACACATAGTTGTATTCCATCCGTTTGCGGGAACAGCCCCGCGGTCATCCAACAGCAGCAGCTTCTGGCCGCTGCCGCTTCGATCTCACGAAGGCAGATGCCTTCCAAATTCGTCCGGCAGCGCCGGTTTCAACCCCTTGAGCACGTCGGTTAAGACCGGTGCGCCCCGCGATTCCTGCCACCACTGCGCCTCGTGCACGGGGGTCATGCCAGCCACCACGGCCACGGCAAGCAACAGAACCAAACCACGCAGCACACCAAAAACGGCGCCCAAGGTGCGGTCCGCAGGGCGCAGCCCCACAGCTTCCACCAGCTTCTTGGCCAGCCAGGCCAGAAAACCGCACGCAAAAACCGAAGCCACAAACACCACCACGAAGCCCGCCGCATATCTCAGCGACTCCCCCGAACCACCCATGGGCAACAAGGCCGCCGCATCGGCTGCAAACCACTGCGCCACAAAAAACGACACCACCCAGCCCAGTACCGATAGCACTTCAAAAACCAGACCACGCCACGCACCAATCAGCATGGAGGCCAGCAGCACGGCCACAAACACCCAATCCAGCGCAGCCATGGACAACAGAGAACCTGATCGATGCTTACAGGGTCAGCACCGAAGCCGACAGGTCCAACGCCTTGATGCGCGCCGCCGCCTTGTCTGCCTCTGCCCGGTTGGTGAACGGGCCCACACGCACCCGGGTGCGCTTTCCGTCCTTGGTATCCACCACCTGGGTATAGGTCTTGAGACCCGCCCGCTCTACCTTGGTGCGGGCTTCCCGGGCTTTTTCAGCGTCAGCGAAGGCACCGACCTGCACGATAAAGCGGGCCTCTTCGGCGCTCGTGGCCGCTGGCGCTTCAGTGGTGCGGCCTTCCAGCAAGGCGCGGGCACGCGCAGAGTCGTCGGCACGCGCAGGCTTGGGCTCGGGTGCAGGAGATGGCGCGGGGGCCAAGGGCGGCTTGGCCTCGTGTTTTACCTCGGGCTTAGCGGGTACAGTTGCTGGCGCCGCCGCAGGTTTGCTCGTTGCTGGGCGAGCGCTAGGCACAAGTTCCTCACCCTCGGCCAAGCCGTTAGCGGCGGCGGTACGCGAAGGCGCAGGCCGTTGCGTAGTGGCAGTCGGGGCTGGCTCTGGGGTGGAGGGTGCAGCCGGCTTGGCGGCGGTAGTTTCAGCCACTGGCGCAGGCACCACCAAAGGCGCTACCTTGTTCCGGTCCGGGATTTCGATGGGAATATCCACCGGAATAGGCCTTGGCTGGGTATCAAACAGCAGGGGAAATCCGATGACCCCCACCAGCACCAGCACCGCAGCGCCAATCAACCGATGCCGGGCGCGGCGGCGCATCACTTCGATGCTCTCAGCCTGTGGTGTACGCGGGCGCTTGGACGGCTTTTCGGCCTGTTGCTGCTCACCCTGACCGGGCCACCGGAACTTGAAAAATGCCATGGACTAAGGACTCGTGAGGCGCTCAGGCGCCCAGATGTTTGGCGTGCAAGCGGGGTGTTCCATTGATCAACACTCCCCCCACCGTGTAGAACGAGCCAAAGACCACAATTCTATCAGCGGGGTCTGCGGCAGCCACCGCCGCCTGCAGGGCCTGCAGTGGGTCGGCATGCAAGCTGGATGTAACGTCCCGGCGACCACCAGCCACCATGTGCACGGCATTCCACTTCTGCTGCAACACGGCGGCCGACTCTGCGCGCGGAGTGGGCAGATCGGTGAAATACCAACGGTCCACCAGAGGCCCGACCTTGGCCAGCATGGGCGCCAGGTCTTTGTCCGCCATGGCGCCAAACACCGCGTGGGTAACGGGGAAGAACCCCATCGCATCCAGGTTGGCCGTGAGCGCCGCCACGGAGTGCGGGTTGTGCGCCACATCCAGCACCAGGGTCGGTTGCCCCGGCACAATCTGAAAGCGCCCCGGCAACTCCACCATCGCCATGCCGTTGCGCACAGCCTGGGCGGTCACCGGCAGCCGGTCACGCAATGCCTCGAAAGCGGCGAGCACGCCCGAGGCGTTCACGAGCTGGTTGGCACCGCGCAACGACGGGTAGGCCAGCCCGGCATAACGCCGCCCCCGTCCGGCCCAGCTCCACTGCTGCTTGTCGCCCGAAAAGTTGAAATCGCGCCCAAAACTCCACAAATCTGCGCCAATCTCCCTCGCATGGTCCACCACGCTCTGGGGTGCCACGGGATCGCTCACGATGACAGGGCGGCCTGTGCGCATGATGCCCGCCTTTTCGCGGCCAATGCTCTCGCGGTCCGGGCCGAGAAATTCTGTGTGGTCGATGTCAATGCTGGTGACGATGGCGCAGTCGGTGTCGATCACGTTGGTGGCATCCAGCCGCCCTCCGAGGCCGACTTCTAGAATTGCCACATCCAGCAGCGCATGGCTCATCAGCCGCAGGATGGCCAGGGTGGTGAACTCAAAATATGTGAGCGACACCTCGTTGCCGTTCTGGGTTCTGGCGCTCTCCACTGCCTCGAAATGGGGTACCAGGTCTGCCGCCGAGACGATTTCGCCATGCACGCGGCAGCGCTCTTCAAAATGCACCAAATGCGGTGAGGTGTACACGCCGGTGCGATAACCTGCCTGCAGCGCCACCGCTTCGAGCATGGCGCAGGTCGATCCTTTTCCGTTGGTGCCCGCCACCGTGATCACCGGGCACTCGAACCGCAGCGCCATGCGGCGGGCGACTTCGGCGACCCGATCCAGGCCCATATCAATGCTGCGGGGGTGCAGCTGCTCGCAGTGGCGCAGCCAGCCTTCCAGGGTGTGGGGTTTGGTTTGCATACAGCCGGGGATTGTCGCCGAGCCAGCATTCACCCCCGCGATTTCGAGGATGATGCGCAGCATGAACACCGCCATCACCGTCTACGGCATCCCCAACTGCGATACCGTCAAGAAATCCCGCGCCTGGTTTGCCGAACAGGGGCTGGATATCCAGTTTCATGATTTCAAGAAGCAAGGCGTTCCCACCGAGCTGCTCCCTGGCTGGCTGAAGGCTGTGGGCTGGCAGAAGCTGATCAATCGTCAGGGGACCACTTGGCGCAAGCTGGACGCAGCCACACAGGCATCGGTGCAGGACGACGCCAGCGCCAGTGCGCTGATGCAGCAACAACCCAGTGTGATCAAGCGCCCCGTGGTGCAGTGGCAGCACGCCCAAGGCACGCATGTGACCGTCGGATTTGTGCCAGAGCAGTGGCCTGCCGGGCTGAATGGCGCATCCAAGGGCTGACTTGGGACGGGGAACGCGGGAAAATCGCACAAATCTTTACGCAGATTTACGGCGTCCGGGCCCCGAATTGACCTTGCGGGCCTAAACTTTTCTGCAGTCTGGTGCGTTATGTACCGACCCGAAAGGAGTTTCTCCATGAAAAAGATCGTCATTTTTTCTGCCCTGGCAGCCGTCGCCGTCGTGGCCAGCGCTCAGGAACAAGGCCGTGTGCTGTCTGCCACGCCCATCATTCAGCAGGTCGGCGTTCCGCAGCAGGTGTGTGGCAACGAGACTGTCTACAACGGCAACCGCACGACGGGCGCCGGCGCTGTGATTGGCGCGATTGCCGGGGGCGCTGTGGGCAATACCATCGGCAAGGGCAGCGGTCGCGCAGCAGCCACCGCCATCGGGGTGCTGGGTGGCGCCGTAGTAGGCAACCAGATCGAGGGCAACGGCCAGCCGCAGTATCAGAACGTGCAGCGTTGCTCCACCGAGACGTACTACGAAAACCGTACCGTAGGCTACAACGTGGTGTATGAATACGCAGGCCGCCAGTACACCACCCGCACCCAGAACGATCCGGGCCGCTGGATCCCCGTGAACGTGCAGCCCGCCGGCCAGACCTATTCCACACAGCCCGACCCGTATGCGGCCCAGGGTGTTTACAGCCAACCGGGTGTGGTGACCTCCACCTACCCCGTGCAGCCGGTGTACCAGGCGCCGCCCACCTATGTGACGCCCCCGGTAACGGTCATTGAATACGGCTACGACAGCGGCCGCCCCTACTACCCGCACCACCGCAACCCGTACTGGCGTTGAAGGCTGGCAGCGTAGCCGCACAAACCAGTGAATAAAGAGCCCTTCGGGGCTCTTTTTCTTGGTGCAAGCGGCGGCGGGCATGGGTTTCGTTGGGTCGCACAGCCCAATGCGTCAGCACCCTGCCCTAAAATCGCGGGTTTCCTCCATTCCTACGCGCGCATCCATGACCACCGAAAAAATCGACGGCGTGTCCGTCACCACCCAGGCCAATGTGTACTTTGACGGCAAGTGCGTGAGCCACGGCATCACCTTCCCGGACGGCACGAAGAAGTCGGTGGGCGTGGTGCTGCCCGCAACGCTCACGTTCAACACCGGCGCTCCTGAAATCATGGAATGCGTGGCAGGCTCGTGCGAATACAAGCTGGCAGGCACCGATGCATGGGTGAAATCGTCCGCAGGCGAAAAGTTCAGCGTGCCCGGCAACTCCAAGTTCGACATCCGCGTGACCGAGGCCTACCACTACATCTGCCATTTCGGCTGAGATGTTCGGGCTGAAATTTGCTTGATTTTGGCCTCTAGCGCTAGTCCACAATGCGCTGGCAGCTATCATTTTTGAAGAAGATTCCATGGCAACCATCCTCCAGAACCTCCCCCTCGGCCAAAAGGTCGGCATCGCCTTCTCTGGCGGCCTGGACACCAGCGCCGCACTGCATTGGATGAAGCTCAAGGGCGCCGTGCCCTACGCCTACACCGCCAACCTGGGCCAGCCTGACGAGCCCGACTACGACGCCATCCCCCGCAAGGCCATGGAATACGGCGCCGAGAAGGCCCGCCTGGTGGACTGCCGCACGCAACTGGCCCACGAAGGCATTGCCGCCCTGCAGGCTGGCGCCTTCCACATCAGCACCGGCGGCCTGACCTACTTCAACACCACCCCCCTGGGCCGCGCCGTGACCGGCACCATGCTGGTGGCTGCGATGAAGGAGGACGACGTCAACATCTGGGGCGACGGATCGACCTTCAAGGGCAACGACATCGAGCGCTTCTACCGCTACGGCCTGCTGACCAACCCCTCGCTCAAGATCTACAAGCCCTGGCTGGACCAGCTGTTCATCGACGAACTGGGCGGCCGCGCCGAAATGTCGGCATTCATGACCCAGGCTGGCTTTGGCTACAAGATGAGCGCCGAGAAGGCCTACAGCACGGACAGCAACATGCTGGGTGCGACGCATGAAGCCAAGGACCTGGAGTTCCTGTCCAGCGGCATCCGCATCGTCAACCCCATCATGGGCGTGGCGTTCTGGAAGCCAGAGGTCGAAGTGAAGGCCGAGGAAGTGTCCGTGACCTTCAACGAAGGCCAGCCCGTGGCGCTGAACGGCAAGGAGTTCAATGACCCGGTCGAGCTGATCCTTGAAGCCAACCGCATCGGCGGCCGCCATGGCCTGGGCATGAGCGACCAGATCGAAAACCGCATCATCGAAGCCAAGAGCCGCGGCATCTACGAAGCCCCCGGCCTGGCGCTGCTGCACATCGCCTACGAGCGCCTGGTGACCGGCATCCACAACGAAGACACCATCGAGCAGTACCGCATGAACGGCCTGAAGCTGGGCCGCCTGCTGTACCAGGGCCGCTGGTTCGACCCCCAGGCCATCATGCTGCGCGAAACCGCCCAGCGCTGGGTGGCCCGCGCCGTGACCGGCACCGTGACACTGGAACTGCGCCGTGGCAACGACTATTCGCTGCTGAACACGGAATCGCCCAACCTGACCTATGCGCCCGAGCGCCTGTCGATGGAAAAGGTGGAAGACGCGCCGTTCAGCCCACTGGACCGCATCGGCCAGCTGACCATGCGCAACCTGGACATCTCGGACACGCGCGGCAAGCTTGGTGTGTATTCGCGCGCTGGCCTGCTGTCGCTTGGCGGCAACGCAGCTTTGGCACAGCTGGAAAACGATCGCAAATAGGACCACACGGAATATTGGTCGTCAAATGGGGCTCTAGCGCCGTCACATAAAGCGCTATGAGCTACTAAATTTGCAGTAAAGCCACCGACAACGGTGGCTTTTTTTTATGCCCTGATGGCAGCAATGCTGCTCGCATACCCATACATTCATCAAAAAAATATCATTTAAATCATATTTATCATAGAATGAACCCATCACACACCCGATAAAGGAGTCATTCATGCCTACCGCTTTCCCCCCCCTGAAGTTCAGTTTGCGCCGTACGCTCGCACTTGTCGCCGCCCTGCTCCTATGGATGCCGGCCTGGGGGATGCAACCACCTGCAGGTCCCGTGATCCTGACCATCTCAGGGAAGGTGGGGAGCACCAACCTGCAAGGCGTCGCAGCGTTTGACCTCGCCATGCTAGAAGCACTTCCCCAGCGGAGTTTTGTGACCAGTACGCCCTGGTACAAGGAACCCACCAAGTTCACTGGTCCGCTGCTGCGCGATGTGCTGGCCGCCGCGAAAGCCAGCGGCGTCGCGCTGGAGGCCATGGCTCTCAACGACTACAAGACCAGCATTCCCATGGAGGATGCGCGGCAGTTCGACGTGATCGTGGCCCACCGTATCAACGACCAGCCCATCTCGGTGCGCACGAAGGGGCCACTGTTCATCATTTACCCGTTCGACACCACGCCTGAGCTCAAGGCGGCCAAATACTACGGCCGCTCTGCATGGCAGCTCAAATCTCTGAAGGTGGACTAAGCCTCGCCATGCCCGCTCACCGCGACAGTCGGCGCTACATGCTGTGGCTGGCCCTGGGCACCACCATCATGGCAGCAGCCATGGCAGTGCTACTGGTATTGCAGTTCACACAGCAGCAGGCCATCCGCAAGAGTGCCGACTTGCGGAGCGACTCCATCATCGCCTTGTCGTTCCAGCTGGAACGCGAGTTTCTCCGCCTGCGGCAGGCGGTTGACGTCAATGCCCACAGCAGACTTCCGATAGACCTGGAAACACTCAGACTGCGAAGCGATATTTTTGCGAGCCGCCTGCAACTGATGCAGGACACGCCCAGCACCATCGCCCTGCAGGAGCGCTCGGAATACCAGAGCACGATCCCCCAGCTCGTCGCCCTGCTCGACCAGGTGGATGCGGCCCTATTGCCCCCTAGCAATCCCACGCGCGATCAACTGGTCAACTTGCTGCCGACCTTCAATGCCATCGGCCCCAGCGTGCAGGAGCTCACCATGTCGGCCACCCGCCAAACGGCGGCCTTGCTTGAAGGGCAGGAGTCGACCATGCTCGACCAAAGCCGGCAGATCATGGCACTTATCCTTGCACAACTGTTGCTGTTGCTGGCCGCTGCAGCATCACTGGCTTGGCGCCATCACAGGGTGGAGCAGGAGCGCCTCGCCATGCAGCAACTCACGCACAACCTGCAAGAGGCCAACCTGGCAGCGGAGGCAGCCAACAGGGGCAAAAGCCAGTTCCTGGCCAACATGAGTCACGAACTTCGAACCCCCTTTAACGGTGTGCTGGGCATGCTGAGCCTGCTAGAGCGGACAACACTCACACTGCGGCAGAAGGAGTATGTAAACACAGCACGTGGCTCGGCAGACCACCTGCTCTCCCTCTTGAACGATATTCTGGATGTGTCAGCCATGGAGACAGGGAAGATGGCGATCCATCCGCACGCCACGGATCTGCATGCCCTGATCGACAGCACAAAGAGCCTGACGGAGCCCCTGGCCAGGCAGAAAGGGTTGGATTTTCATACACATCTTGATACCGATGTGCCTCAATGGGTCCAGGCAGACAGCACCCGGCTCAAGCAGATTGTTCTGAACCTGGTCACAAACGCGATCAAATTCAGCGAGAGCGGGAGGGTATCCCTGCTTCTGCGCCGCAGTGAGATGGGGCAATCGCAATCGCTAGGCGATGTCTCGGCCGGTGCTGTCGACACCTATCCATTGCGCATAGAGGTCCTCGACGAAGGTATCGGCATGGACGCCAACACGCTGTCCAAACTCTTCAAGCGATTCACACAAGGGGACGACAGCACTTCCCGCCGGTTTGGCGGCACAGGACTGGGGCTGGAGATATCGCGCAACCTCGCGCGGCGCATGGGAGGTGATATCCATGTTGCCAGCGCGCCCGGAAAAGGTAGCACTTTCACGGTAGAACTGTCCCTGCCGATGACGGCAGCGCCGGAAACCGCACCTGAGCAGCATGCCGCTCAAATCGATGACCTGCCGCCGCCCACCCGCCCGGCCAACGTGCAGGGCCTGACCGTACTAGTAGTGGACGACCACCTTGTGAACCGCAAATACATGGGCGCACTGCTGGAGGACATGGGGCACACAGTGGTGTTTGCCAACGACGGCGTACAAGCCTGCGCTGCCGTTCGCGACCAGCGCCCAGACCTGGTGCTGATGGACCTGCACATGCCCATCATGGACGGCTTCGAGGCCACACGCAGGATCCGTGATCAGATGGGATCCGAGCAATTGCCCATCGTCGCACTGACAGCGGACGTGTTTGCACAGACGCGCGATAAAGCTGCAAGTTGCGGCATGAACGGCTTCGTAAGCAAACCGGTCAATGTTGCAACCCTTCAGGCCACACTGGAAAGCCATTTTGGCTTGCGCGGCGCGCCTGCTCAATCGGCCTCGGACGCCGAAACGGAAGTTGCTGCGGCGAAGAAGATGCCAGCAGCAACCGCCCCCCAGAAAACATCGCAGAGCCCGCGAAAACGTTTCAAACCCGGCGATTTGACCGCACACATTGACATGGCGATGGTGGGGGATGTGTGCGTTGGCATCTCGGCGCAGGGCTACCGCTCCCTGCTACGCAGCTATTTCAGCGATGAATCAGGTGCCTTGGACGCTTTGGTGCATGCCCTGCACCAGGCGGAGCAGGAGCCGGGGCTCAACCTGCGCAGTCCCGCCCACACCTTCAAGGGTGCAGCGGCCAACCTGGGCTTTCACAAGCTGGCAGCATTGGCATCACACCTCGAAAAAAATGGTGTCGAAGCGGCGAATGCCGCCAAGGTCCGAACAGAGTTTCTGGACGCGTGGGAAATGGCACACGCACTGTGCCTGCGTATGGGACTGACCGATGTCCAGACGCTGGCAACAAGGCACAGCGCGGGGGATATCGGCAGCGTCTGAACGCCTACCCAGCCCGGCTCAATAGACGAAGCCCACGCACTTCTCAAAAAGAGGGCAATGGGCCAATCACACGACCACGGGCTCGGGCTCCAGCCGGATGCCAAAGCGCTCGTACACACTGGTCTGGATGGCCTTGGCCAGGGTCATCACCTCGCCGCCCGTCACGCTGTCGGCGCCCTGCCCCCGGTTGACCAGCACCAGAGCCTGCTTTTCGTACACCCCCGCCTTGCCGATGGACTTGCCCTTCCAGCCACAGGCGTCAATCAGCCAGCCCGCCGCCAGCTTGATGCTGCCGTCGGGCATGGGGTAGTGCACGATTTTCGGCTCGCGGGCGATGATGTCGGCGCACTGGTCGGGCGACACGGTGGGGTTCTTGAAGAAGCTGCCCGCATTGCCCACCACGGCAGGGTCGGGCAGCTTGGCGCGGCGGATGTCGCAGACCCAGTCAAAAATCTGCGTGGCACTGGGGTGCTCCACCCCTGCCTCGGCGCGACGGCGCTCCAGGTCCAGATAGCCCAGCACCGGCTTCCACGGCCTGGGCAGCCGAAAGCGCACATGGGTGATCACAGCCCGGCCTGCCAGCCCCATGCCGCGCGGAAGCCCGCTGCCGTCCTGCGCTTCTGAGGGCGCATGCTTGAAAACGGAATCGCGGTAGCCAAAGCCGCATTGTGCGGCGTCCAGGCTGAATGACTGGCCCGTGGCCAGATCGATGGCGTCAAGCGACTCAAAACGGTCCTGCAGCTCCACGCCATACGCGCCAATGTTCTGAACGGGCGATGCACCCACGGTGCCCGGGATCAAGGCCAGATTCTCCAACCCGGGATAGCCGTGCGCCAGCGTCCAGGCCACGGCGTCGTGCCACACCTCGCCAGCGCCCGCCTCCACGATCCAGGCCTTGGGCGTTTCCTCCACCAGGCGCAGGCCCTTGATTTCCATCTTGAGCACAACGGACTTCACGTCACCGGTCAGGATGATGTTGCTGCCACCACCCAGCACAAATTTCGGTGCGGGCACGAGCTGGGGGTCAGCCAGCACAGCCCGCACGTCGTCCACCGAATGCACGCGCACCAGGGTTTGGGCGCGCGCTGCAATGCCGAAGGTGTTGCAGGGCTGTAAAGGGGCGTTTTTCTCGACTACCATTGGCTCGATTGTCGCACCCGACCTTTCGGCTCTCTGCGATCTGCACCTGTTTTCCCTGAGATTGAGACCCACCATGCCATCTTTTGACACCGTTTGCGAAGCCAACCTCGTTGAAGTGAAAAACGCGGTCGAGAACACCGCCAAAGAAATCGCCACCCGTTTCGACTTCAAGGGCACTTCTGCCAGCATCGAGATCAAGGACAAAGACATCACGCTAATCGGCGATGCCGACTTCCAGCTCACCCAGATCGAAGACGTGCTGCGCAACAAGCTCACCAAACGCAATGTGGACGTGCGTTTTCTGGACATGGGCGATGTACAGAAAATGGGCGGCGACAAGGTCAAGCAGGTCATCAAGGTGCGCAACGGCATCGAGAGCGATTTGGCCAAGAAAATCCAGAAGCTGCTCAAGGAGAGCAAGCTCAAGGTGCAAGGCGCCATCCAGGAAGACAAGGTGCGCGTGACCGGCGCCAAGCGCGACGACCTGCAGGCCGCCATGGCCCTGATCCGCAAAGATGTGACGGACGTACCGCTGTCGTTCGACAACTTCCGCGACTGATATGAAGCAACACCCCCCTGAGGTCCTGCGGGCCTTCCCCCCGCTCTTGCATTGCGGAGCGCTGCGGACAGGGGGATGCCGCCAGCACGGCGGGGCGGCCCTTGCGCAGCAGGTCTCGCCTGGATCGCGCCGGTATCAACGCATCGTAGCCCTGTGGATCAGTTTGCTGCTTGGCCCCGCATTGGCGCATGCACAGGCCGTGGCGCTGGCAGGTGTGCTGGGCAGCAAGGCGCTGATCGTGGTGAATGCCAACCCGCCCAAGGCGGTGGGCGCGGGAGATGAGTTCCAGGGTGTGAAAGTCATCGCCGTCGCCAAGGACGAAGCCACCGTCGAGATCCAGGGCGCGCGGCGCACGCTGCGGCTGGGCGAGGCACCCGTGAGCGTGGGCGGACGCAGTGGCAGCGGCAAACGCATTCTGCTGGTGGCAGATGGCCGAGGCCATTTTGTGAACAGCGGCACCATCAACGGGCAGGTGATGCAGTACATGGTGGACACCGGAGCTTCCACTGTCGCCATCGGGCGGCCGGATGCGGAGCGCATGGGCCTCAACTACCAAAGCGGCCAGCCGGTGCGCGTGAACACCGCCAATGGCGTCGCGCAGGGCTGGCGCATGAAGCTCGACTCCATCCGCATTGGCGAAGTCGAAGTCTTTGGGGTGGAGGCCATCATCACCTCGCAGCCCATGCCCTATGTGCTGCTGGGCAACAGCTTCCTGAACGAGTTCCAGATGACACGCACCAACGATCAGATGGTGCTGGAAAAGCGCCACTGACGCCTGTACACCCGCCATGTCTGCACACCCCTCCTCCACCCACGCACACTCCGAAGGGGAGTACGAAGACCTGCTCAGTCTCTGGTCCGACCTGGAGTCGGCCCTTTCGGTGCTGCTGAGCCGGCCGCTGCAGGTGCAGGACTTTCCGGGTAAGGTACGGCAGTTTGATGCTTGGCTGCAAGATTTGGTGGCGCATGACATCGATGCGGCGCTGTACCTGATGTTCCAGCATGCCTCCACGTCCACTGTGGGCTACAGCGCCTCGCACGCGCTGGTGTGTGGCACGCTGTGCCACATCATGGCGCTCGAACTCAAGCTACCGAAGCGTGAGCGCGACAGTCTGGTGCGGGCGGCACTCACCATGAACATTGGCATGACGACCCTGCAGGACGAACTGGCCGTGCAGCGCGAGCGCCCCACGGCGGAGCAGCAGGAGGCCATCAAGAGCCACCCCGAAGACAGCATGCTGCTGCTGGAACGCCTGTTCATCAACGATCCGCTCTGGCTGGACGTCGTGGGGCAACACCATGCCAGCATTGCCGAACGCGTGCCTTTGGCCAACCAGGAGCCGATAGACCGGCTCACCCGCATCCTCGGCACCATTGACCGGTATGCCGCCATGATCAGCCCGCGCAAATCCCGCGCAGGGCGCAGTGCCACCGATTCGGTGCGTGCCATCGTGGGACAAGAAGTGGACCAGCGCGACGAGGTCAGCTACACCCTGGTGCGCTCCATCGGCCTGTGCCCCCCAGGTACGTTTGTGAAACTGGACAACGGCGAAACCGCCATCGTGCTGCGCCGCAGCGACAAGGCCAACCACCCGCTGGTGGCCAGCCTGCTGGACAGCACCGGCAACCACCGCAGCCAGCCCAGCCTGTACCAGACCGCGAGCGGCAAGCCCCGCATCCAGTCGGCCCTGGCCCGGTCCGCAGTGAGCCTGGAACTCAACCACCGCACCATGGTGCGGCTGGGGCTGTACGCCGCCCAGCACAGCGCAGGGCTGCGCGGGCTGGTGACGGCGCCCGGCGCGCTCTGACACAGGGCACGCGCCCAACCGGGCGCGTGGCTATATCAGTGTTTGGCCTTGGCTTTTGCTGTGGGCTTTGCCTTGGCGCTCTCTTCACCCTCGGCAGGTTTCGCCTTCTTGCTGCCCAGGCGTGATTCCGTGCCGGCAATCAGACGCTGGATGTTCTCGCGGTGCCGCCAGGCCAGCAGCAGCGCCATCACCACGATCGAGGCGGCAATCGTGCCTTCGGCATACCAGACCACGCCATCCACCAGCAGGTAGTACACCGGAGCAAACGCGGCGGCCACCAGCGAGGCGAGCGACGAGTAGCGGAAGAAGAACGCAATGATGAGCCAGGTGGCCGCCGTGGCCAGGCCCAGCCAACCGCTGATGCCCACCAGCACGCCCAGTGCCGTCGCCACGCCCTTGCCGCCTTCAAACCGGAAAAACACTGGCCACAGGTGCCCCAGGAAAGCGGCCAACCCCACCAGCGCCACGGTGCCGTCTTCGAGCCCATAGGGGTGGCCAAACCACATCACCAGCGCCACGGGCAGCCAGCCCTTCATCGCATCGAGCATCAGGGTCACGATGGCCGCCGCCTTGCTGCCCGAGCGCAGCACATTGGTGGCGCCGGGGTTCTTGCTGCCATAGGTGCGCGGATCGCTCAGGCCCATGACACGCGTCACGATGACGGCAAACGACAGCGAGCCCAGCAGGTAGGCGGCCACGGTGGCAAGAACGGGATAGACGGCGGTCAAAGCAACTCCTTGGAAATCAAATGGTCAGCCTTCTGACGGGCTGTATCGCGCGGCGGCCTATTCTGCCAGCGCGCACTGAACCGGTTTGGCGCCCAGCAACTGCACACACACCTGCGGGTCCAGTTGCACCAGAAAGCCCCGGCGCCCACCGTTGATGGCAATGCGGGGCAACGCAAGGATGGTTTCTTCGATGTAAACCGGCATGGTGCGCCGCGTGCCAAACGGAGACGTCCCCCCCACCAGGTAGCCACTGTGCCGGTTGGCGACCTCGGGTGCACAGGGCTCGACCGACTTGGCGCCGATCTGGCGTGCGAGGTTCTTGGTGGAGACCTTGCGGTTGCCGTGCATCAGCACCAGGAGCGGCTTGGCGTCCTGGTCCTGCATGACGAGGGTCTTGACCACGGTGAACGGGTCCAGGCCCAGCACCTCGGCGCTGTGCATCGCGCCGCCGTGCTCCAGGTACTCATACGGGTGTTCGGTGAACGCCACCTTGTTCGCCTTGAGCAGCTGGGTGGCTTGGGTCTCGGAAACGTGTTCTTTCTTTGCCATGGTGTGGTGCGGATAGGGCACCGATGGTATCCGTATCCAAATGTGAGCGCGCTGGAACCTGTGGTGATGAGTCAGAACACCGAGGCAGGCGCTGCGGCGGCCTTGCGGCGCCGCCCTACCTTGCGTTTGCCGTATTCCTCGATGGCGACCACCAGCGCCTGCGTGAACTGCTGCACCAGCGTGGACTGAATGCGCCCCTCGGCCGCCAACACCTGCAGGCGGCGCTGCTGCAGCTGCGCCTCGTCAAACGGCCGGGCTGCCAGCAGGCCCGCCTCCACCCAGCGCGCCGCCGTGAGGTAGCTGGCCAGCACCACGTCCTGCCCGCTCAGCAGCGGCAGCAGGGCCGACGAGAAATTGCTCTCCACGGCGGGCACGTAGCGCAGCCCCTGCACCGCACAGCTCAGGTCAAACAGCTGCCGCCCTGTGGTGTTGGCGGCGCCCAGCAGCAGGGGGTAGCGCACCACATCGGCCACTCTCACACTGCGCTGGCGCGCCAGCGGGTGCTGCGCGGGCATGACGGCGTAAATGGGTGCGATGGCCGAGTGCAGCACCTGCAGGCCCTTCTCGGGTGCCGTGCTGTACTTCAGCGCCAGATCCGCCTCGCCGCGCAGCACCAGGGCCGACACTTCTTGCGGCACGGCCACCTGCAACTGCAGCTGCACCTGCGGGTGCGCCTGCCGAAACCCCGCCATGACCAGCGGCATGAACGCTGCCGCAAACCCTTCGGTACACGCCAGCCGCACCCGAAGGGCACCTTGGGCGGACAGATCCTGCAATTGATCGACCAGCTCCAGCGCCTGCGCATCGTGTGCACTGGCATGGGCCAGCAGGCGGGTGCCCGCTTCGGTCAGGGTCATGCCGCGCGCCTGGCGCTCGAACAGCACCACACCCAGGCTGTCTTCCAGCTTGCCCAGCTGCCGGCTCACGGCCGAAGCGGCCACGTGCAGGCGCTGCGCGGCCTGGTTGACGGAGCCGGTGCGCGCGACCTCCAGAAAGTAGCGCAAGGGCAGGCTGAGCAGTGAAATGGCCATGGTTGTTTGAATCACAAAAAGGCAATGGTCAGTTGCCAAATCTCTATTCCAAGCAATGGTAAACCAGCATCCATCTTGCATGGCTTGAGGCTCCAATTCACCCATGCCCTTGCGCGGGCGCCCCGTGGTCATTGCTCCCACGCCGCCCGCTGCCGGGGCCCTACCACCGGAGTCCGCATGAAACGTCTTGTTCGAGCCTCTTTCCTGTCTGCCACCCTGGCAGTTCTTGCCGGCCATGCCAGCCTGGCCTGCGCCCAGGCAGCAGCCCCTGCCGACGCGTGGCCCCAGCGCCCCGTGCGCATGGTGGTGCCCTTCCCGCCGGGCGGCGGCACCGACGTGGTGGCGCGCGCGCTCGCGCAGAAGCTGGCCAGCCGCCTGGGCACGCCGGTGGTGATCGACAACAAGCCGGGCGCCTCCACCATCATCGGCACCGAAGCCGTGGTGCGCGCCGATCCGGACGGCTACACGCTGCTGGTCTCGGGCTCCACCAGCTACACGGTCAACCCGGCGCTGCGCAGCAAGCTGCCCTACGACCCCGCCAAGGACCTGATGCCCGTGGCCACCGTCGCCCGAGCACCGCTGGTGTTGGTCGTCAGCGCCAGCGCACCCTTCAAGGACCTGAACGCGCTGATCGCAGCGGCCAAGGTCAAGCCCAAGAGCATCCACTACGCCACCTTCGGTTCGGGCTCCGGCCCGCATCTGGCGGGCGCACTGCTGGAGCAGGCGGCAGGCATCCAGTTGCAGGACGTACCTTACCGGGGCAGCAGCCAGTCGCTGATCGCCCTCATGGGCGGTGAAATCCAGTTGGGTATCGACACAGTGGCCGCTGCGGCGCCTCAGGTGAAGGCCGGTAAGCTGCGCGCACTGGCTATCGCGGGCAAATCGCGCTCCAGCATGCTGCCGGGGGTACCCACTGTGGAAGAACTCAAGCTGCCAGACGCGGCGTTTGACGCCTGGTACGCCATCGCCGCCCCCGCCAAAACACCACAGTCCGTCATCCGAAAGCTGGTGACTGAGGTGGAAGCCGTCACCCGCGACAGCGGCCTGCAGGAACAGATGCGCACCCAAGGCATGGAACCTGTGTACCTGGGTCCCGTGGCCACGCGCGCCATGATCGATGACGAGATCGGCCGCTACCGCGCGCTGGCCCACCGCGCCAAGATCGTGGTGGACTGACGAACACCCAACAAGGACCTGCACGATGAACCGCCAACAACTCATTCAAGACGTCCAGCGCTACTTTGACGATGGCCGCTTTGCCACCGACCTGCGCCGCCGCGTGGCATGGCGCACCGAAAGCGACACTGGCAAGGTGCCGCCCGAGCTGCGCACCTACCTCACCGACGAAATGGTGCCCTGGCTCACGCCCCAGGGTTTTGAGTGCAAGGTGCTCGACAACCCGTCGCCACAAGGCGGCCCCTTGCTGGTGGCCCGCCGCGTGGAAGACCCGGCGCTGCCCACCATACTCACCTACGGCCATGGCGACGTGGTCAACGGGCAGGACAGCCAGTGGCGCGAGGGCCTCTCACCCTGGGAGCTGACCATCGAAGGCGAGCGTTGGTATGGCCGGGGCACAGCGGACAACAAGGGCCAGCACACCGTGAGCCTGGCCGCACTGGCCCACACCATCGAAGCCCGGGGCGGCCGCCTGGGATACAACGTGACGCTGCTCATGGAGATGGGTGAAGAGGCAGGCTCGCCCGGCCTGGGCGCCTTCTGCGAGCAGCATCGCGATGTACTGAAAGCCGACCTGTTTGTGGCCAGCGACGGCCCCCGCGTGAACGCGGGCCATCCCACCCTCTTCCTGGGTTCACGCGGAGCCATCAACTTCTCACTCGCAGTGCGCAGCCGCGACAAGGCCTATCACTCGGGCAACTGGGGCGGTGTGCTGGCCAACCCGGCCACCGTGCTTACCCACGCCCTGGCCACACTGGTGAACGCGAAGGGCCGTATCCTGGTCAACGGCCTGCTGCCGCCTACAGTGCCCGACAAGCTGCGCACCGCCCTCAGAGACGTAGTGATTGGTGCAGGCGCCGATGACCCCGCGCTCACGCCCGGCTGGGGCGAGCCCGGCCTGACCCCCGCAGAGCAGTTGGTGGGCTGGAACACGCTGGAGGTGCTGGCGCTGGGCGCGGGCAACGCGCAGCGACCCATCAACGCCATCCCCGCGCAGGCCGTAGCGCACTGCCAGCTGCGCTTTGTGGTGGGCACCGATTGGCAGAACGTGCAGGCCACGCTGCGTGAACACCTGGACGCGCATGGCTTCAGCCAGGTCGAAATCACCATGGGCATGCACTGTGGCGCCACACGGCTCGATCTGCACAACCCCTGGGTGGACTGGACGATGGCCTCGCTGCAGGCCAGCGCAGGCCAGCCCGCCACGCTGCTGCCCAACCTGGCTGGCTCGCTGCCCAACGACATCTTTGCCGACCAGCTGGGCCTGCCCACGCTGTGGGTGCCGCACTCGTACCCCGCCTGCGCCCAGCATGCACCCAACGAACATTTGCTGGCGCCCGTGGCACGAGAAGGACTGGCGGTGATGGCCGGGTTGTTCTGGGACCTGGGTGAGGCCCAAGGGACGCCGTGGGTTGAAGGGCGCACCACCCGGCAGGAGGCAACTGCCTGACAGCAGCGCGCACAAACTCGCAGAAAAACCAAGGGGCCTGTACGGCCCCTTGGTTTGATCTTGCCGATTCGCAGGGCCACGCCCTGCCCCGGTCACAGCGCAGGGTCGCGCAGCTCCCAGCGGATCGCATCGATGGCCTTCAGCACCTCGGGCGACAGCGTGGTGCCCCAGGCATTCAGGTCTTCCTCCAGCTGCGCCACCGACGTCACGCCGATGATGGTGCTGGCCACTTGCCACTTGGTGTAGCAGAACGCCAGCGCCATCTGGGTGGGTGTCATGCCGTTGGCACGCGCCAGTGCGTTGTAGCGGCGCGATGCCTCCAGCGCCTCGGGGCGGCCCCAGCGTTGTTTGCGCACGGATTCATACGATGCAATGCGCGCACCCTGCGGGGCATTGGGGCCAGTAATGCCGCTTTCGTCGTACTTGCCCGTCAGCAGACCAAAACCCAGCGGCGAATAGGCCAGCAGCGACACATCCAGGCGGTGGCAGGTTTCATCCAGTCCGTTTTCCCACGTGCGGTTGATGAGGCAGTACGGGTTCTGCACCGTGGCCACACGCGGCAGGCCGTGCTGCTCGGCCAGGCGCACGAACTCGTGCACGCCATACGGGGTTTCGTTTGACAGGCCGATGTAGCGCACCTTGCCCGCCTTCACCAGCCCGGCCAGCGCTTCCAGTTGCTCGCGGATGGGGGTTTGCGAGGTTTCCTTGGAAGGGTCGTAATACAGGTTGCCGAACGCTGGCACATGGCGCTCGGGCCAGTGGATCTGGTAGAGGTCGATCACATCGGTCTGCAGGCGGCGCAGGCTTGCCTCGCACGAAGCCACGATGTCGGCAGGGGTCATGCCCTTGCCCTCGCGCACCCAGGGCATGCCGCGCGATGGGCCGGCCACCTTGGTAGCCACCACCAGCCTCTGGCGGGCGCCAGGGTTCTTGGCAAACCAGTTGCCGATGATGGTTTCGGTGGCACCAAAGGTCTCGGCCTTGGCGGGCACGGCATACATCTCGGCCGTGTCGATGAAGTTCACGCCGCGTTCCAGGGAGCGGCTCAGGATGGCATGCGAATCGGCCTCATTGACCTGCTCGCCGAAGGTCATGGTGCCCAGGCAAATGGGGGTGACAAGCAGGTCACTCTGACCCAAGCGGACGGTATTCATCGGTGAAGGCTCCAGATGGTGAGAAATGTAAACGCGGCCTGCTGCGGCCCCGGCGGGCGATGGTACAAGCGAACGCCAAAACCTGCCGGACGCCGGACTCCTTGGTGACACCGCAGGGCGCCCCGCGAGCGCGTGAGCAACGTAACATTGGCGCAGCATGTACCAAGTTCTTACACCCTCGCGCAGCATCTCGCTGGCGCTGCGCCACCTCAACTACCACGTCCGCCACTGGGGACCGGAGCAAAGCAACCTGCCCACACTGGTGTTGCTGCACGGCTGGATGGACGTCAGTGCCTCCTACCAGTTCACCGTGGACGCTCTGCGGCAACCACGCCGCATCATCGCGCCGGACTGGCGTGGCTTTGGCCTCACCACCGGTGCGCCGGTGGATCACTATGTGTTTGCCGACTACCTGGCCGACCTGGACCTGCTGCTGGACCACTACGCGCCCGGCGAAGCCATCGATCTGGTGGGCCACAGCATGGGCGGCAATGTGGCCATGATGTACGCCGGTGTGCGGCCCGAGCGCGTGCGCAAGCTCGTCAACCTCGAAGGCTTCGGCCTGCCCACCACACGGCCCGCGCAGGCACCCACACGCTATGCGCAATGGATCGACGAGATCAAGCAGCTGCACCAGGGCACAAAGGACCTGAAGACCTATGACGGTGCCGACGGCGTCGCCCGCCGCCTCATGAAGACCAACCCCCGTCTGTCCGAGGACAAGGCCCAATGGCTGGCCCAGCACTGGGCCAGACCCAACGCGCAGGGGCAATGGGAGATCCTGGGTGACCCCGCGCACAAGATCACCAGCGCGCAGCTGTACCGCGTGGACGAGGCCCTGGCCATTTACGAGCGCATTGCAGCCCCCGTGCTGGCCATCGAGGCCAGTGGCGACAGCCTGGGGCAGTGGTGGAACGGCCGGTACACCCTGGACGAATACCACCAGCGACTGACCCATGTGCGAACCTGCAGCACTGCCGTTGTGCAAGACGCGGGCCACATGCTGCACCACGACCAGCCCGAGCAGGTGGCGCAGCTCATCGAGGCTTTTTTGGATGCCGCCTGAGGCAATTGGATGCCGCATCGCATCCAAGCGCCAGCGGATATTTCCTGAGTAGCTATCATTTTTGACAATCACGAGGCCAATTGCCCCCCGGCCTTCGTGCGCAGATCCGGCGGCCGTCTGGCACAAAGGGCATTGGCGGGGCAGTTGCTCGTCCCATGAGAAAATCGTGGGTTATTCCACAGAACACCCAGGACAAGAATCATGGACGCAGAACGCATCAACCTCATTGGCACCACCCTCAGCGACCTGGCTCTGCGAACGCAAGAGTTACGGAGGTATCTTTGACTTCGATGCCAAATTTGAACGCCTGCGCACGGTAAACGCATCGCTGGAAGACCCCTCCGTCTGGAACGACCCCAAGAAGGCCCAGGAGCTGGGCAAGGAACAAAAATCGCTCTCCAGCGTGGTCGTCACGCTGGACAAGCTCACCCGCGATCTGGCCGACAACGCCGAGCTGTATGAGATGAGCAAAGAGGAAGGCGATGAAGCCGGCCTTTTGACCATCGAGTCGGAGGCCGCCACGATGCGCGCAGCGGTGGAAGAGCTGGAGTTCCGCCGCATGTTCCGCAACGAGGCGGATCCGCTCAACTGCTTTGTGGACATCCAGGCCGGCGCCGGTGGCACCGAGGCCTGCGACTGGGCCAGCATGCTGCTGCGCCAGTACCTCAAGTACGCCGAACGCAAGGGCTTCAAGGCCACGGTCGAAGAAGAAACACCGGGCGACGTGGCCGGCATCAAGAGCGCCACGATAAAGATCGAGGGTGAGTACGCCTTCGGCCTGCTGCGCACCGAAACCGGCGTGCACCGCCTGGTGCGCAAGAGCCCGTTCGACAGCTCGGGCGGCCGCCACACCTCGTTCGCGTCGCTGTTTGTTTACCCCGAGATCGATGACTCCATCGAGATCAACATCAACCCAGCCGACGTGCGCACCGACACCTTCCGCGCATCGGGCGCGGGCGGGCAGCACATCAACAAGACCGACTCGGCCGTGCGCCTGACGCACATCCCCACCGGCATCGTGGTGCAGTGCCAAGACGGCCGCAGCCAGCACAGCAACCGTGACGTGGCATGGCAGCGCTTGCGCAGCCGCCTGTACGACTTTGAGATGCGCAAGCGCATGGAAGAGCAGCAGAAGCTGGAGGACACCAAGACCGACGTGGGCTGGGGCCACCAGATCCGCAGCTACGTGCTGGACAACAGCCGCATCAAGGACCTGCGCACCAACGTCGAAATCTCGGCCACGCAGAAGGTGCTGGACGGCGACCTGGACGCCTTCATCGAAGCTTCGCTGAAGCAAGGCGTCTAAGCGATGCGGATGCGCACCGACGCCATCATCTTCGACATGGACGGCACCATGATCGACTCCATGCCCTGGCACGCCCAGGCGTGGGTCGAGTTCGCGCGCCGCAGGGGCATGGACATCGACGTGCCCGACCTCATGGCCCGCACCACGGGCCGCAATGGCACCGAGTGCATCGTGGAACTGTTAGGACGCCCCGTGTCGCAGGACGAGGCCGACGCGCTCACGCACGAAAAAGAAACCATCTACCGCGAGCTGTTCGCCCCGCGCTTCTCCGAAGTGGCGGGCTTTCGCAAGTTCGCAGCGCAGGTGCGCGCGCGCGGCCTCAAGGTAGCCGTGGGCACCGCGGGTGACATCGGCAACGTGGAATTCGCACTGGGCCACCTGGGACTGGAACCCGCGCCCCAAGCCATCGTGCGTGGCGACGAGGGCCTGCCCGGCAAGCCCCAGCCCGCGATCTTTCTGGAGGCGGCACGCCGTATTGCGGCAGCGCCCGAGCACTGCATCGTCTTTGAAGACGCGCCTTTTGGCATCGAGGCAGCACGCCGCGCCGGCATGCGCGCCGTGGCCGTCTGCAGCACCCACACGCCCGAGCAATTGGCTGGGCCCCATGTGCTGGCGGCCGTGCGCGACTACACCGAACTCATGAATACCGACTTTCTGGAGAGCATCCATGTTGCAACTGCATAAAGCCGACGGAAGTGGAGACGGCGCGGCCCCGGCCATCGCCATCCGCCGCGAGGACTACACCGCCCCCGCCTACTGGATCGACAGCGTCGAGCTGACCTTCGACCTGGACCCGAACAAGACGCGCGTGCTCAACCGCATGACGCTGCGCCGCAACCCCGACGTGGCCGCGCAGCCGCTCAAGCTCGATGGCGATGACCTGAACCTGGCACGTGTGCTGGTCAACGGCCAGGGCACCTCGTTCAAGATGGAGGGCACCCGCCTGGTGCTGGAGAACCTGCCAGAAGGCTCCGAGCCCTTTGCGCTGGAGATCTTCACCACCTGCTGCCCCGCCAAGAACACACAGCTCATGGGCCTGTATGTGAGCCAGGGCACCTTCTTCACGCAGTGCGAGGCCGAGGGCTTTCGCCGCATCACCTACTTCCTGGACCGCCCCGATGTGATGGCCAGCTACACCGTCACGCTGCGCGCCGACAAGGCCCAGTACCCGGTGCTGCTGAGCAACGGCAACCTGGTGGACAGCGGCGACCTGGAAGACGGCCGCCACTTTGCCAAGTGGGTGGACCCGCACAAGAAGCCCTGCTACCTGTTCGCCCTGGTAGCGGGCAAGCTGGTGGCCCGCGAGCAGAAGATCAAGAGCCGCTCGGGCACCGACCACCTGCTGCAGGTCTACGTGCGCCCCGGCGATCTGGGCAAGACCGAACACGCCATGAACTCGCTGATGTACAGCGTGGCTTGGGACGAGGCCCGCTTCGGCCTGCCGCTGGACCTGGAGCGCTTCATGATCGTCGCCACCAGCGACTTCAACATGGGCGCGATGGAGAACAAGGGCCTGAACATCTTCAACACGAAGTACGTTCTGGCGAGCGAATCCACGGCCACCGACACCGACTTCGCCAACATCGAAAGCGTGGTCGGCCACGAGTACTTCCACAACTGGACCGGCAACCGCGTGACCTGCCGCGACTGGTTCCAGCTGAGCCTGAAGGAAGGCCTCACCGTCTTCCGCGACCAGGAATTCAGCATGGACCTCGCGGGCAGCCCGTCCGCCCGCGCCGTCAAGCGCATCGAGGACGTGCGCGTGCTGCGCACCGCCCAGTTCCCCGAAGACGCGGGCCCCATGGCCCACCCGGTGCGGCCCGACAGCTACGTCGAGATCAACAACTTCTACACCGTCACCATCTACGAAAAGGGTGCGGAAGTGGTGCGCATGCAGCACAACCTGGTGGGCCGCGAAGGCTTTGCCAAGGGCATGAAGCTGTACTTCGAGCGCCACGACGGCCAGGCCGTGACCTGCGACGATTTTGTGCAGGCCATCGCCGATGCCAACCCGGGCAGCCCGCTCACGCAGCACCTGGCGCAGTTCAAGCGCTGGTACAGCCAGGCCGGCACGCCCCGCGTGCGCGCCACGGGCCGCTACGACGCTGCCACGCGCTGCTATGCACTCACGCTGTCGCAAAGCTGCACGCCTACGCCCGGCCAGAGCGAGAAGCAGCCCTTCGTCATCCCGATCGAACTGGGCCTGATCGATGCCACCACCGGCGCTGCCCTGCCCGTGCACCTGGCAGGCGAAGGCGCTGCAGAAGGCGCCGCCCACACCACCTCGCGCGTGGTGGTGCTCACCGAGGCATCGCAGACCCTGACCTTCACCAACCTGGATGCCGAGCCCGTGCCATCGCTGCTGCGCGGCTTCAGCGCCCCCGTGGTGCTGGACATCGACTACACCGACGCACAGTTGCTCACGCTGCTGGCGAACGATGCAGACGCCTTCAACCGCTGGGAAGCAGGGCAACGCCTAGCACTGCGAATTGCTATTAATACAATAGCTAATGAGGCATATACAACTAGCGCCACCGGCCGATTTGAGCAAGCCATCCTGTCTACAGAGTTTGTAGCGGCCATGCGCAGCGCGCTGCGTAACCCGGCCCTGGATGCAGCCTTCAAGGAGCTAGTGCTCACGCTGCCATCCGAAACCTACATCGCCGAGCAACTGGATGTGGTGGACCCGCAGCGCATCCACGCGGTGCGTGAAGCCATGCGCGAAGAGCTGGCGCTGGCGCTGCAGGCCGACTGGGAAACCGTCTGGGAACAGAACCAGGACACCGGCGGCTACCGCCCAGACCCCGTCTCCTCCGGCCGCCGCGCACTCAGTGGCCTGGCGCTGCACATGCTGTGCATTGCCGCGCAGAAGACAGGCGATGTGGTCTGGCCTGGCAAGGCGTACCAGCGCTTCAAGGTCGCCGGCAACATGACCGACCGGTTCAACGCCCTCACGGCCCTGGTGGCCAGCGGCAGCGAACTGGCAGCCCCGGCCCTGGCGCGCTTCCATGCGCTGTTCAAGGACGAGCCCCTGGTTATCGACAAGTGGTTTGCACTGCAAGCGGGTGCGCCCGATCGTGGCGGCAACGTATTGCCCGCCGTGCGCCAGCTCATGCAGCACCCGGACTTCAGCCTGAAGAACCCCAACCGGGCGCGCAGCGTGATCTTCAGCTACTGCAGCGCCAACCCTGGCGCGTTCCACAGGTCGGACGCTGCGGGCTACGTGTTCTGGAGCGACCGTGTGATCGAGCTGGACGCCATCAACCCGCAGGTTGCCGCCCGCCTCGCGCGCGCGCTCGACCGCTGGAAGAAGCTGGCCGAACCCTGGCGCAGCGCCGCGCGCGAGGCCATTGCTCGCGTGGCCGCCAAGCCTGATCTGTCCAACGATGTGCGCGAGGTAGTGACCCGCGCACTCGCCGAATAAACCACGACCGAGAAGAGACTGACATGGCAAAAAGCATCAGCCTGACCCGTTACCTTGTTGAGCAACAACGGGTGGACGGACTCATCCCATCGCAACTGCGCCTGCTGCTGGAAGTGGTGGCCCGCGCCTGCAAAAGCATCAGCCACGCCGTGAACAAGGGCGCACTGGGCGGCGTGCTGGGCACAGCCAGCAGTGAAAACGTGCAGGGCGAGATCCAGAAAAAGCTCGACATCATTGCCAACGAGGTGCTGATCGAGGCCAATGAATGGGGCGGCCACCTGGCGGCCATGGCGTCGGAGGAAATGGACGGCATCTACCTGGTGCCCAACCGCTACCCGCAAGGCGAATACCTGCTGCTGTTTGATCCCCTGGATGGCTCCAGCAACATCGATGTGAACGTGAGCATCGGCACCATCTTCAGCGTGCTAAAAAAGCCCGATGGTGACCGCGGCGTGGAGGAAGGCGACTTCCTGCAACCCGGCACCCAGCAAGTGGCCGCGGGCTACTGCATCTACGGCCCGCAGACCACCCTGGTGCTCACCGTGGGTGACGGCGTTGCCATGTTCACCCTCGACCGCGAACAGGGCTCCTTCGTGCTGACCGAAGAGAACGTGCGCATCCCCGAGGACACCAAGGAATTCGCGATCAACATGAGCAACATGCGCCACTGGGACGAGCCCGTGAAGCGCTATATCGACGAATGCCTGCAGGGCAAGGAAGGCCCGCGCGGCAAGGACTTCAACATGCGCTGGATCGCCAGCATGGTGGCCGACGTGCACCGTATCCTGACCCGTGGCGGCGTCTTCATGTACCCCTGGGACAAACGCGAGCCCCACAAGCCTGGCAAGCTGCGTCTGATGTACGAGGCCAACCCCATGGGCTGGCTGGTTGAACAAGCCGGCGGCGCTGCCACCAATGGCAAGCAACGCATCCTCGACATCCAGCCCACCCAGCTCCATGAGCGTGTCAGCGTGATCCTCGGCTCAAAAAATGAGGTCGAGCGCGTGACCAGCTACCATTCCACGCTATAATCCAAGGCTAAGCCGGTGTAGCTCAGTCGGTAGAGCAGCTCATTCGTAATGAGAAGGTCGGGTGTTCGATTCATCTCTCCGGCACCAAGTCAGTAAAAGAAACCCCGCTATCGTTAAGATAGCGGGGTTTTTCATTTTTAGTCTCTTACAGACTGTTTACAGACTACGTCCGCGGGTTTTCAAACAATCGAGAGCGATTTGCCTAGGGCAGCCCTGGGAAAAACCCGAGAGACTACTCAAGTTTAGTGATCTGCCTGGCACCGGCCCTCAAGGCGAATCTCCCCCGCGAAACGCGTGTCTCCGATCAACCGAACTCACAACAATTCGATCTCGGCATGAGCAGAAAGCCCAGCGGTTCGCCAGAAGATATTGAGCGGGCCTTGCACACATCCAGAGCGACGGAGTCTGCCACTGAGCTCCGTAGGGCACTGGCAGTCATGTTGCCCGTCCTGCATGGTCTGAGCCTTAGTGAAACCGCATCCTTGGTCGGCCGGTCAGAGACATGGGTTGCGAAGGAACGGAAAAACTTCATCCACAACACGATTCCTGTCGCGGCGGAGCGACCATTCCGCGGCTCGAACAACCAGTTGATACCTGCGGCTGAGGAAGATGCCTTCATAGCGACTGTCTGCCAAAGATATATACGACTGCACACCGCCTGGCGCCTCGGGCTCCTCAACGGTCCCATCACACGTCGAAATGTTGAAATGAGCTTTGTCGAGGTCGCGCAACAAGCTCTAGAAGAGCGCATTCAACGTAAAACTACAAGAACCACGGTCTACAACCTTCTGGAAAGAGTGGGTAGACGGCGCTTCGCAAACTATGAACCCATTCTTTGGGAACTTGCGTGCCAAAAGGGCTTGCCTAACGCTTGGTACGACAACGAAGAGATCTCAGCAGCACTGGCGAAGCGCTATGGTTTGAGCCGGAAGAAGCAGTCAGCGCCCATGCAGCAGCATGCCGTTCCATCATCGCGGTTACAGGAAAAATAAGTAAACCCTGACTTTGAATCTCGGGCCTAAGATCAACCGCCACAGTCCTTTCTCCGGCCAGCAGCCGGCAGCAAAGAAAGGACTCAATGGCCACCATCCCTACCGTCGATCTCAGTGACTTCAAATTCACTGCCGGCATCGACTACATCACCCTCAAGGGCCTTCCCAAAGTCGCCCTGCCACCGCTCAGCGGGAAAGCGATCTGGCCACGGAAGTTTCCGGGCCGACTGACGGTACATGACGCAACCGCCAAGGACGTTCGCATCTTGGCCGAGCTCTTTCCAAACGGAATCATCGATGAACTCGAAGTCCGGGTGGACATTCGGAGCGCCAAGCAACTTACCGAAGAGTTGCAGCGGAAAGCCCTCGCAGCCTTCAAAGCCGAATTCGTCGCGAAGGGCCTCTTGCCAGACTTCATCGCGGGTACTAACAGTGGATTTCGCGGTGCATACGATCACCGTATCCAAAAGACCGTCCCTTACAACCACAGGGTGCCCAAAGCCGATCAGCAGTTGCTCATGGGGCATCGCAATGATGGCGCACAGGTTAAGTCCTACTACAAGCGTCTCGACCAACACCAATACCTTGCTGTCAAACAGCATTGCATTCGCGTGGAGGTCCGCCTCAATAGGATGGCCTTGGATCACCATCACCTGCTGACCGTACGGGACCTTTGCGGCTTCAAATTCCGCAGGGGACTGATGCGGTATTTCAGCCATGTGTCCGGCTCCCGGGCGCGGAAGGCTCGCAAGTCCCGTAGGACTCCCCTTCTTGAATTGCTGCACGCCACTATGGAAAAGATCGACAACCCTTACTGGGATCGGGTCGGTATTGGTGCTTTTCTGGAGGGAGGAAAGCGCCACAGGGCCAACATCATTTTCAGGCGCGACACCGCTCTTAACGACAGGATCGGGCAAGCATTGGGGCGCTTGGAGAAGTCGTTTTCTGCCGAAAAATTCGTGCGTTTGCTGATCTTTCCAAGCACGAGAAGACCAGTATCCATGCGGCTTCCAGCCGCATGGATTAAGTCAGCTATGACTTACTAAGACTTACTAAACAAACCCTTCTTCTGCACCGAGAGGGCGACAGCAATACAGCCTTGTCTGCCCTCCCCTGCTGCTCCTAAATACCTTTGGAAATTCGTTCCACATGCTGACTCACAACACAGCCACACCTCTCGAAATGGAAACCCGAATCGTGGTGGATACCGCTACAGCTGCGTATCACCTCAACCGCCGGCCACAAACCCTCCGCGCATGGGCTTGCTACGAGGATGGACCTATCCGCCCCAAGCGGGTCAACGGAAGGCTGGCTTGGCCCGTCGCAACGCTCCGCAGCATCCTCGGATGTGCTCCAGCAACCAACGACGACCAGTATTCCAACAGGGCCTGATTCGGGCGTCCTCTCATCATTCGCAGCCCCTCTGCATCACCATACAAAGAACACATTGAAATGAACGAAACCACCTTTGATCAGTCACTTTTCGCGGATGCCGAAACCCATCAGGTCGAGCCAGACGTGTCGTATTTCCCGCCGGATGATGAAGTTGAGGTAAGCCAAGAATCGGTTATCGACGATCTGGCCGGCGCGAAGAATGCCCTGTCGCAGTACACGCTCCAGACCGAGGACAACGAGGCCCGCAATGGACCGGATGAGTCTGCTGGCGTTGCAGAGGACGCGGCGCAGGCAGTTTTGCGGGCCCTTGGTCTCACCCCCGGCGTGTCCCTCTTCCCTCCCGACACGACCCCCGAGGAAGACGAGAAGCGTTTGCAAGATCTGCTGGACGATATGGGACTGAACGATGCAGGACCTGGGCGTTCAGTATCGCCGGTATCCAGCTCGACCATCGCTCAGGGCGAGGCCCCTGTTTCGCATGACAAGGGCGTGGATAAGGAGGATGCGGCTTCAACTGGGTCTTCCGAAGCCGATTGCGCTCCGCGGGACCTTCCGATCATCCAGGTGAAGGCAGGTGAGCTGGAAAAGACGCTCGCTTCTGCGGAGCATGTCCTGGCGGATACCGGTGACTACTATTCACGTGGCGATCGCATCGTCAGCGTCCGCTTTGATACTGCGGTGAGCAGGCATCACGTCCGCGAAATGAACGGTCAGGACCTGATGGTGGCCTTCGCTGGGCTCAGTAAATGGTCTCGTTTCGACAAACGCAAAGGCGAATGGATGGCCATCGACCCATGCCCCCGGATCTGCAGGCTTCTCGCCGAATCGTGGAAGTTCGGTCGGCTCCCGGTCCTGAACGGTATCGTCAGCCAGCCATTTCTTCGAGCCGATTCCACCGTGCTGTCCGCCCCCGGATATGACCCTCACACCCGCATTTTGGGCATGTTCGACGCTGGTGGCTTTTCCGTACCGGAACATCCCAACCGTGATGACGCAATGAGCGCACTTTCCACTCTGGACGAGCTTCTCTACGAGTGTGCTTTTGCGACCTCGGTGGATCGTTCTGCAGCTCTTTCTGCGCTGCTGACCGCCGCAGTTCGGCCAAGCCTTCCGCATGCGCCCATGTTTCACGTCATGGCCCATCAGCCCGGCTCTGGGAAGTCGTTTCTGTGCCAGTTGATCAGTGCCTTTGCAACGCCCACGCCTGGATCGCCGGTTGCCTTCCCGCGCAGCAACGATGCTTGCGACAAGCTGCTTTTGTCGCAGCTGATGAAAGCCCCCGCGGTAGTCGAATTTGACAATCTCACCACTGATTTGCGGCCGTTCGACAAGCTGTGCAGTGCGCTGACCAGCGAATACCTCGAAGGCCGCCAGCTTGGACAATCCCGGACCGTCGTAGTGCCCACTAAGACCCTGTTTCTTTCGAGCGGAAACAACGTCCGTCCGATCGACGACATGGTGCGGCGTTGTATCTGCATCCATCTGGATCCCGGCATGGAGTCACCCGCTGCGCGCGTCTACAAACGTCCCAACCTCCTCGACGAGGTTCGCCGGGACCGCATTAAGTTCATCGGCGCGGCACTGACAATCGTGCGCGCTTGGGTTTTGGCGGGTCGCCCCATTGCAACCTGCCCATCTCTCGCCAGCTACTCGGACTGGAGCAACTGGTGCCGGCAACCCCTGCTTTGGCTCGGGCAGCCTGATCCGGCAGAAAGCGTTTTCCAGGGTTTGAAGGAAGACCCCTCACAGCTGCTTTTGGGCAGGGTCCTTGCGGGCTGGCATGAGAAGCACGGTGGTGCCCCAAGGATGGTTCGCGACGTCGTCAACGCTGCGGTCCACCTCGATGAGACCGATGATTTCCGGGACGCGCTGGCTGAAGCTGCGGGTGGCAATGAAAGCATCAACGCCAGGAAGCTCGGTCACTGGCTCGCTCGTAATGAGGGCAGGATCGTGGGTCCCTATCGGCTGCGCAAAGCACCCAAGACTCGGAACGCTGAGAACTGGCAAGTCGTTGAGTCGGATGTGTCGGTATCGTCGGTTCTTCCGAGCTCCAAGTCCACTTGATGACATTGAGGAGCGAGGGTGTCCATCACCCTCTCCCATCACCATGGTCTGTGCTCGTGCCAAGACGTCGGCACTGATCCTTATGCGGTGCGAAACGCAAGCTCTTTCAGGAAGGATGCGTTCAGCACCGCATTAAAACAAATCGACTGCAAAACCAAGAGGATTGGCCCATTTAATAGCGCAAGGTTCTCCGCTCCACGGAGTCTGACTGAGTCTTCAAAAGTAGCGAGAACTACTCTAGCTGAGAGTTGTCCGTCACAGTTCTCGCTGAGCATGGCCCGTACCTACAAGACATCGAGCTAAAAGAGTCCCTTGGTGCTTGATCAAAGAACCCGCTTCCCAGGAAGTGCGCGGAAAAGCAAGTCCACAAACTACGCTTCACCACCACGGGCACGCAGCGCCTCATACAGCTGCGCAGGCCCCAGCAAGATGGCCTTGAGCCCGGCTCGCACCCGCTCGCTATCCAGCGCCTGTTTGCTCATGCTGGTGTACGCCCCGAAAGCATCGATGATCGCGTCGGTCAGCGCGCTGTCCAGGTCGGGGGAGTTATCGAACTGACCCTTGCTGTTGTTGCTGGCCTGCTGCACCAGGATGTCGGACTCCAGCAGCTTGCCTTTGACGTGGTTCACATAGACCAATCGGTCATCATCGCTGAGCTCGCCATCAAATAGGTCGTTCACCTTGGCGAGGATCTCAGACAGCAGCACTTTCTGCTTCTCCTGAACAGCTCCACCGCCGGTATCGGTCAGTGGTTGCAGCTTGTGTTCACCATCGTCGTCATGCAGAGCCAAACTACGCTTGCCCTGATCTTTGAGACGGTGGTGGGTCAATACGACCTTCGAGAGATCCACCCCTTCCCGCTCGCGGCCGAAGTCGAGAAGGGGCAGCAAGCGCTTGAAAAACATTGCGCGCTTTTCGATGGCAGTGTTTCCGTAGTCGAAAACCTGGCTCAAGAAGGCGTACACACGCACAAAGGTACCCAAGTCGCGCTTGAAGAGTTGCAGCGCCGCCAACTCATCCTTGGCCGCTTGCGTGGCCGGCCCCTCCTTGGCCGTCTGTTGTGCCTGAGCAAGCGCCAGCTGCGCAGCCTTGTATCGCTTAAGCAATCGATCAGCCACCGGCTCAATGGCAGCCACCAGCATGGCTTGCGTGGCCTTTGTGTTCATCTCGGCCAGCACTACGCGCTCGACCTCGAACTCGTCGTAATGGCCCGAGGCATCGAGCTTGGCGCGCAGGTCATACACCAGGTGCGGGTCGGTGACTCCCGCCAGCTCTGCGGTTTCGTAGTAGGTCTTGAACGCAGCCAGGATGTCCTCCGGCTCGTTCACGAAGTCGAGGATGTACGTGGTGTCCTTGAGGCCATAGGCGCCGCTGTAGGCCCGATTGAGACGGCTCAGGGTCTGCACCGCCTGGATGCCGCCCAGGCGCTTGTCCACGTACATGCCGCACAGCAGCGGCTGATCAAACCCGGTCTGGAATTTGTTGGCCACCAGCAGGATTTGGTACTCGTCGGTGGCAAATGCCTCGCGCATGTCTCGGCCCTTGAGCAAGGGGTTCAGACGGGTGCTGTTTTCAGTGACGGCTTCGTCTACCTGCTCTGGGTCATTCACCTCCCCAGAGAAGGCCACCAATGTGCCCAGCTTGTAGCCGTTGTCTTGGATGTACCGCTGAATGGCCAACTGCCATCTCACCGCCTCCTGGCGACTGCCGACCACCACCATGGCTTTAGCGCGACCATCCAGCAAGGGCTGTACGTTCTCTCGGAAGTGCTCCACCACCACCGCCACCTTCTGACTGATGTTGTAAGGATGCAAGCGCACCCAGCGCATTAGGCCCTTCATGGCCTCGCTGCGCTCGACCGCCTTCTCGTCCCATTCCTTGCCGTTGTTTGCGAGCTTGAAGGCCAACTTGTAGGGCGTGTAGTTCTTCAGCACATCGAGGATGAAGCCCTCCTCGATGGCTTGGCGCATGCTGTAGATGTGGAACGGCGCCGGTAAATTGCCCGGCCCGGCGGGCTGATCAGGCTGTGGGCGGCGGCCAAACAGCTCCAACGTCTTGGCCTTGGGCGTGGCGGTGAAGGCCACGTAGGTGATGCCCTTGTCGTTGGCCCGGGCTGCCATTTGCGCGGCCAACAAGTCTTCAGTGCTGACCTCGCCGCCGTCAGCTAGGTCTTTGAGCTCTTCGGCGCTCAGCAGCTGTTTGAGCTTGCTGGCCGCCTCGCCCGTCTGGCTGCTGTGCGCCTCGTCCGCGATCACGGCAAAGCGCTTGCCCTGGGTGGCGGCCAGCTCCTGCACGGCCTTGAGGGCGAAGGGAAAGGTCTGGATGGTGCAAACCACGATCTTCTTTCCGCCGCCCAGTGCCTCGGCCAGCTCGCCGCTCTTGCTGCCGCCTTCTCCCTTGATGGTGGCCACCACGCCCTTGGTACGCTCAAAGTCGAAGATGGCCTCCTGCAACTGCGCGTCGAGCACGTTGCGGTCGCTCACCACCAGCACGCTGTCGAACAGCTTATTGCTCCGGGCGTCGTGCAAGTCGGCCAGAAAGTGTGCAGTCCAGGCGATTGAGTTGGTCTTGCCGCTGCCCGCGCTGTGCTGGATCAGGTACTTGTGCCCCGCCCCTTCGGCCAGCACGGCCGCTTGCAGCTTGCGTGTGGCGTCGAGCTGGTGGTAGCGCGGGAATATGAATCCCGTCACCTTCTTCTTGCTGTCGCGCTGGGTGACCAGGTAACGGCCAATGATCTCCAGCCAGCTGTCGCGCTGCCACACCTGCTCCCACAGGTAGGCGGTGCGATGGCCTGCCGGATTGGCCGGATTGCCAGCGCCGCCGTGGTCACCCTGGTTGAAGGGCAGAAAGCGCGTGGCGGGGCCCTGCAGGCAGGTGGCCATCATCACCGTGCGGTTGCTCACGGCAAAGTGGACCAGCGCGCCACGGGGGAAGTCCAGCAGCGGCTCCGCAAACGGCCGGCCCTTGGGCTTGGGAATGCGGTCAAAGCGGTACTGATCCACCGCCGCGTTCATGTCCTGAGTGAAGTCAGTCTTGAGCTCCGCCGTGGCCACCGGGATACCATTCAGGAACAGCACCAGGTCGATGATGTCGTCGTGGTTGGTGCGGCACTGACGCACCACGCGCATGCGGTTGGCGGCATAGCGAACCTGCAGTTCAGGATTCATTGCCAGCGCGGGCTTGAACTGCGCCAGCTTGAGCGGGCTCTTGAGCCCCAGCAAGTCGATGCCTACACGCAGCACCTCCAGCGTGCCACGCTCGTCCAGCGCCTTGCGCAGGCGGTCCAGCAGCATGGCTTCGGCTGCCGCGCCGTGGTTCTTGACTAGCGCCTCCCAGGCTTGCGGCTGGGTCTGCTGCACCCAGGCCAGAAGGTCGGCCGGGTACAGGGCGCGGGGGGTGTCGTAGCCGCTGGCGTCGCCCTCGGTGCCTTGTTCACCATAGAGCCAGCCCTGCTGCGCAAGATGGTTGCAGATGTCGGTCTCGAACGCGATTTCGTTGTGCAGTGCCATCCCTCGCCCTCAGCAGCTTTCGTTGTTGTTAGGTGCCTATCGCTTGGCGCTTCAGGGCGTCCAAGGTTTTCCCGTCTTTGTCCTTCCAGACGTTCCAGCCATTGGCCGTCGTACCGAGCAGCGCCACCGCCGCCATGCTGGGAGATCGGAACAGGTGGTTCTTGGTGAAGACCACGGCATCGCCGTTCACACTGAGCGTGCCGTTGGCCACCAGCTTGTCCCTAAAGCTCGCGTTGCTCGTGCCTGCGATGGACTGCATGTTCTCTTTGCGTCCCACCGATCCTGCCAAGACCACGAACCCCTCTTGCGTGTACAGGCCACGGCCATCCACTCCACTGACCGTACAAAAGAGATAGTCTTGCGGTGACGTATCTTGAGGCGCCCCTGCGACAGGGTCAAACATTGGATGACCCAGGGTTGCCAACAGGGTCCGGGCCGTCTCAAAGACTTCAAGGCAATCGGCTTCCATGGGAGCGAGGGTGTGCGGGCGCGATCCCCCGTTTCCATTGAGATCCGTGTACCGCTTCACTTTCCGAATGGCTTGCAGGCTGCACCATTCCAAAAACAGGCCGTGTGTTTGGGTGAGGGATTTGGTGCGTGAGATGAGCACCAAAGCGCGTTCCCAGAACGGCTTGTCCAGATCGTGCTTGGCAAGGCGTATACGCAGATCGCCTGTCTGGCCCACGTACACATTCAGCTCTGTTCCGTCATCAGATTCGCCGACTAGGAAATACACCGCGACTTCATTGCTCTCTGGCATCTCCAAGAAGTCTGTGAGAAGCTTCCGAGGTACGTCGATAACCTGGACGATGCGCGTGGTGATTTCTGCCACGCGGATGCCTGTGGGGCTGCCGCCTGGCAGGAATATCTGGATGGTCTTGGGCGTGGTGCTCATGCGACTTCCAATGGTGCCAGCCTGCGCACGTCGATCTGGCCGGTGACGGCGGCAGAGATCAGGGCGGTGCGGCGTTCTTGCAGGAGGGTGATGGCGGTGCGGGCTTCGGCCATCAAGTTGTCGAGCTTGGTCGTCTCGCCATCAAGAAAAGTGGCTACAGCTATCTGCTCCTTCAGTAAAGGTGATGGATATTTAATTTCACCTAGCCGCGCGGCATTCAGTATTTTTAGAACATTTCCAGTCGCGGAATTTTCGAGCTCCGTCCGAGCAGCGCATGTACAAAAGTAGAAGTAACGATCACTCCCATGAAATTTTGCTGCGGTGATTTGTTGGTTGGTCGAAACGCTTTCATCAACGATACCCACTTTCCCGATCGTGCCGATGCAGCAAATGAGACTCGCGCCGGACGGAATCTGCCTAGCCAGCGCTTTTCCCTTTTCAGATAAAAACCTCGATGCTTTTGTGATTGCGCCACTTTCATCCAAATCTTCTGGTCTAACCCACGGATAACCTACTTCTTCGTAGTTCTCTTGGTCATCGGTGGGCGGAGTCATCCCTGTAGTTAGCCGCGCCAAATGCTTAAGCGATCGAACTTCCCAATGCCCCGGCACCTCCCCCAGCCACTCCACGCCCGAGTCCTTCATCGGTACGTTCGGGTTCAGCCCCTTGGTAACAGCGTGGGAGATGACAGCCTGGCGCTTTTCCTGCAGCAAGGCGATCAGCTTTTCCTGTTCGGTTATGAGCGCATCGATCTTGGCGGTTTCGCGGTCGAGGAAGCTAGCGATGGCGGCTTGTTCATCAACTGGCGGAAACGGAAAGCGAAAGTCATTGAATTGGTCCGTGGAGAGACGCCAACGACCAATCTCTGATGCTCCCTGCCCATACGCGTAAAAAACCCTCTGCCTGAAGCCATTCTGCAAAAGAGACAAAAGGTACCTCGGATCGCACTGCGTTCCTTCTCGCGCTACGAACACGCGATAGTCCGGGCTTGTCACACCAGCATAAGGAGAGATATCTACAAAGCCAGTCAGTAAATCCATGTGATTCATGGCGTAGTCACCTGGCTGGACGATTTGGTACTTGGAGTAATCCATAGAGAGCTGGCCGTCATTGCTCTCGATGTCCCTAATCCGGATACCTCGCTGAGTAATTGACAAGACCTGATGTCCGTCCTCGCCGACGATGCGCTTGCGGATTTCAAACAAATTCTTCAGTCGATGCACTTGCCAATGCGTGGGGACCTCTCCCAGCCACGCCACACCACTGTCCTTGTACTCCAGGTATTGCGGAAAGCTCATGCCGACAGCCCCTTGATCATGTCCAGGATGCGGTCGGTGGTCTGCTTGAGCTCGGCATCAATCTCGGCCAGCGGGCGCGGTGGCTTGAACACGTAGAAGTGCCGGTTAAACGGGATTTCGTAGCCCACCTTGGTCTTCTCGGCGTCGATCCAGGCGTCGGGCGCTTGGGGTAGCACTTCGCGCTTGAAATACTCGCCCACGTCTTCGGTGTAGGGCACGTTCTCGGTGTCGCGCAGGGCGCTATCGGGCTGGGGCTTGCCCTTTTGCTTGCCCTTGATACCCAGCACTACGTTACCCGCTTCATCGCGTAGCGGGCGCTCGACAGTGATGGAGTGGTAGCCAAAGGCTTCGTTGTCGAAGATGCGACTGATGGGGGTGCCGTCGTCTTCCTGCGCCTCCACAAAGTCGCCAAACAGGCGGGTGATGCGCTCGATGTGCGCGTCGCTCAGTTCCTTGCGCTTGGAGCCAAGGCTTTTGCGCATTTTCTGCCACATGCCGGATGCATCAATCAATTGCACCTTGCCTTTGCGTGCTTCGGGCTTGCGGTTGCTGATGATCCACACATAGGTGCTGATGCCGGTGTTGTAGAACATGTCGGTGGGCAGACCGACGATGGCCTCACACAGGTCGTTCTCCAGCACGTAGCGACGGATTTCGGATTCGCCCGAGCCTGCGCCGCCGGTGAACAGCGGCGAGCCGTTGAGCACGATGCCGAAGCGGCTGCCGCCCTCAGCCGCCGGGCGCATCTTGCTCAGCAGGTGTAGCAAGAACAGCATGGAGCCGTCCGACACGCGGGGCAGGCCCGGGCCAAAGCGACCGTTGTAGCCTTGCTGCTCGTGCTCTTTGCGCACTTCTTTTTCGACCTTTTTCCACTCCACGCCAAACGGTGGGTTGGACAGCATGTAGTCGAACTTCTTTTGCGCGTGGCCATCGTCGCTCAGGGTGTTGCCAAAGGCAATATTGGCCACGTCCTGGCCCTTGATCAGCATGTCTGCCTTGCAGATGGCGTAGGACTCGGGGTTGAGTTCCTGGCCAAAAACCGTCAGGCGCGCCTGGGGGTTGTGCTCGGCTAGGTATTCGCCTGCCACACTGAGCATGCCGCCCGTACCCGCCGTGGGATCGTAAATGGTGCGCACCACGCCGGGCTTGCTCAGGATGTCGTCATCCTCAATGAAGATGAGGTTGACCATCAGCCGGATAACTTCACGCGGGGTGAAGTGCTCCCCGGCGGTCTCGTTGCTGATTTCAGCGAACTTGCGGATCAGCTCTTCAAACACCAAGCCCATCTGCATGTTGCTGACCACCTCAGGGTGAAGGTCGATCTGGGTGAACTTCTCGGCGACTTGATACAGCAGCCCTGCCTTGGCCAGGCGCTCGACCTGAGTGTGGAACTCAAAGCGCTCGAACACATCGCGCACGGCGGGCGAGAACGCCTGCACGTAGCTGAACAAGTTCTGCGCGATGTGGTCGGGGTCACCAAGCAACTTCTGAAGATCCAGAGGCGAGGTGTTGAAGAAGCTCTGCCCGGCTTTGCGCAAGAGGAAAGGTTCAGGATTGATGCCTAGCTTTTCCTTGTCAACCAGCTCCGCCAGCACTGCGGACTTGGTGGCCTCCAGCACACAGTCAAGACGGCGCAATACCGTGAAAGGGAGGATGACCTTGCCGTAGTCAGATTGTTTGTAGTCGCCGCGCAGAAGATCGGCGACAGACCAGATGAAAGCGGACAGGGTTTGTTGGTTCATTCGAGAGCGATGCTGACAATTCTTTACCGGGGGCAGTATGCCAGCGCGACCGAGTCAAATAACCACCGCACGCGCGCGTTTCGCTCTCAGATTCCGCCCTATGGTCCAACTTCTGAGATCTCTAATGAATGCAGTCGGTCACACGTTGCAGACCGCGATTCTTGGGGGGTTGATGGAACACGAAACTGCGCCACAGTGGTTGGCCGATCAGCATGTATTGGCAAGCGGGGCAGACGCGGACCTGGTTGGCACTCAGGGCGACTGCGCTGCACCCCGGTCAAATGATGCTCCAAGGGTGTGCCATCGTCACTTTGGGGGGGGAATGACGTGGAGAGGCAACGGTGGTTGAGGGAGAAAACACTACTCGGCGACAAATGTCACCATTGCATCGCATCCTGGAATGGGGTATCGAGGGCTGCACTGCCACCGCTGAACTACGCCTGTCAACGTTGAACTATGCCCCCCAGTTTTTCGGTGTTGAAGCGCACCCGGACCGGGGTTTTTGGGGCGAAAACGCCTTTGAGCGCTATGAATGTCACCGTTGAACTATGCGTGTCGCTGTCGGAGGGCGTCCAGGATCGAGTTCGGAGGGTAGAAATGTCACCGTTGAACTACGCCACTCAGAGTTGGAACGCTCCCTGGACTCACACTGGAGGTACCAGCGTCACCGTTGGACTATGCCTGGCAACGCCGAAGCGCGCCGAGAGTGAGAGCTTCACGGAGCGACCATGACCTTTGCTCCCCTATGTCGTAGTGCGTCCGGGCGAGGCCCTTCATGCCGTTTTTCCTGGCTCCTCCAGGAGCATCCTTATAGGGCCACCGAACAGACCACCTGCATCAATCGTCGTTCTCACGGCGCCGAGCCACATCCTGCATTTCAGGCTCCGCGCCACCAAGGGCTGCCAATCTCTTTGCACTCTTGACCCGAACGAAGGTCTTGAGGGCCTCACTCAACAGGTCATCCCGCTCCATTGAAGGCTCGGCTAACTCCAAGGCCCTTTCATAGAGGGCGTCATCGATGGTCACCGTGATCTGCATTCGTCCCTCGATCCGTTGAAACAAGCATTACTCAGAAGCCTACAGCGTTTTGGTCATAGAGGTAAGGCAACCATCGCGCTCCGATCTACCGGCCTGTGAGTGAACAGTTCAATTTTGGGCAAGCGGATCAGCGCCTCGGCCTGCTCGATAGTGCCGCGCAGCCAGGCATCCCAATCTCCCTTTTCCAGTGGCACCACCGTGCGCTTGTCCTGCATGTCCGGCGCGCGCTTGGGATCCGGCCGATGCATCAGGCTGAGCACCGGCACGTCGTCGCAGTTCTGCGTGATCATGGCGTAGCTGAGCACTACCTCGCCCGTGGCCGGGTCGGTCCACTCGCTCCACAAGCCCGCCAGACCCCAAGGCTCGCCATCGGCGCGCTCGAACTGCCAGGGGATGTGCTTACCGGTACCCCAGTAGGGCTCGACATACAACTGGGCGGGGATGATGCAGCGCTGTCCCTTGCGCCAAGGGCCGCCGTAGGTCCATGACTTGGCCATACCCTCGCGCCGGGCGTTGACGGTGCCCAGGCGCTTGCCGTCCTTGCCGGTGGGGATGTGTGTCTTGGAGTTTGGCGGAATCATGCCCCGCTGCCCTACCACCAGCTCGCGCACTGCCTCGCCCTTGGCCCGCAGGAACGGTCCCCGGTAAAGCGGGCTCATCTTGTCGCGCCACTCTTCCTCGGGCACATCACCGAAGTGCAGCACCAGCTGCTCACGGCCCGGGACCTCGTAATAGGTACACATGGCAACATTCTGGCAGCAGGGAGCTATACTGTAAATATGTACAGTTTTTGGAGTTCCCCGCTACCCGTGCCATACGACACGGCGGCGCAGTCGCTGGCCTTGCCCCTGTGCGGGGTGAGCGTGCGCGCGGGGTTTCCATCCCCAGCTGACGACTTCGTGGTGGAGCGGCTGGACATCATGAAGCTGCTGGTGAAGCACCCCCAGGCCACCTACTTCTGGCGCGTGCGGGGCGACTCAATGCGCGACGCTGGTATTGAAGACGGCAGCATCATCGCTGTGGACCGGGCGATCAAGCCGAAGCACAACAGCATCGTGGTGGCCATTGTGGACGGCGAATGCACCGTGAAGTATCTGCACCAGCGCGCCGGTCGGATCAAGCTGCGCGCGGCCAACCCCACCTATCCCGACATCATTCCCCGCGACAGCCAGACCATTGAGGTGTGGGGCGTGGTGAGTGGGTGCGTGAAGCTATTTCTCACCTGATCTGATGGATGGAGGCCAGCATGTATGCGCTGGTGGATGGCAACAATTTTTACGTGAGCTGCGAGCGGGTGTTCCGCCCCAGCCTGAACGGCCGCCCGGTGGTGGTGTTGAGCAACAACGATGGCTGCGCCATCGCCCGCAGTAATGAGGCCAAGGCCCTGGGCATCAAGATGGGGGCGCCGTGGTTCCAGATACGGCACATGGAAGAGACCCACGGCCTGGTGGCCTTGAGCGCCAACTTCACCCTGTACGGCGACATGAGCAACCGGATGATGAGCCTGGCGGCGGGTCTGGGGCCTTCACAAGAGATCTACAGCATCGATGAGTCGTTCATCGGCTTGCAGGGGATGCGGGGCGATCTGATCACACGCAGCCACGCCATCCGCGCCCGCATCCACCAGTGGGCGGGCATTCCTTGCGGTATCGGCATTGGTAACACCAAGACGCTGGCGAAGCTGGCCAACCACATCGCCAAGACGGCCGAGCGCAAGCCCGGCAGCTACCCGGCTGAGCTGGCCCAGGTGTGCAACCTGACCGCCCTGCCCGCTCAAGACCTGGATGATGTACTGGCCAGCACGCTGGTGGAAGAAGTCTGGGGCGTGGGCCGCAAGATAGCGGCGCAGCTGCATGAAGGTAGCGTGCATACCGCGCTGGACTTGGCGCGGCTGGACCCCGCCACCGTGCGCAGGCGCTGGAGCGTGGTGCTGGAACGCACGGTACGTGAGCTGCAGGGCATGCAGTGCATTGACCTGGACGACGCGCCCGCGCCCAAAAAGGAGATTGCCTGCACCCGGTCGTTCGGCCAGGCGGTGACCGAGCTGCCGCCGCTGGTGGAGGCCGTGAGCGAATTTGCCAGCCGTGCGGCCGAGAAGCTGCGCAAACAAGGCAGCCTGGCCAGCCAGTTGCTGGTGTTCTGCCACACCTCGCCCTTCCGCCCCGGCCCTCGCTTCAACAAGTCCGTGGTGGTGCCCCTGCGCCGGCCTACGGCCGACACCGGCAAGCTGGTGTGGGCGGCCACAGCCGGCATGCGCCGCATGTACGAGCCGGGCTACAAGATGGCCAAGGCCGGGGTGATGCTGCTGGACCTGGTGCCGGGCAATGTGCTGCAGGGTGAGCTGGATCTTGAGGATGAACACCACCGGGACCGCACCCAACTGATGGCAGCGCTGGATGCCCTCAACCAGCGCTATGGCAAGGGTACTGTGCATTCAGGCGCCACGGGGGGCACCAGCCGGGGTAAGGACTGGGGGATGAAGCAGGAGAGGCGCACGCCGCAGTACACGACGCGTTGGGAGGATGTGCCGGTGGCGAGGGCGTAGGAATGCGAAAGCTGCGGCGCTACGGGTCGGCTCTGCAGCCGTGCCGACCGTGTCGTTGCTGGTCTTCTGGAATGGACACGGGCTAAACGCGGATCTTCACCTTCTCCACTGTCAGTGCCAGAGGCATCAACATACCGAAGCACAGTCGCCGCTCAACCTATGGTGGCGCTGAACGCATTTTTTCTGGCTTGTTGATTGTTTGCACTCATTCTTGCCGCTTCAGACCGGGAAATCCACGCACAGTTCGCAGGTTCAAAACCTCGAGATTTATCTAGCCTCACAAATGCCATCGTCTCTGACGGGGGTTGACCGACGTCAGCCAGAAAAGCCTGAAAGTCTCTCCACGCCCAATGCACGGCAAGTCCCGGGATGAAATCGCGACTCTTAGGATTCGTTGTGCAGTGAACCACCTGAGACCACGCCTTGTAAGCTTTGGTCTTGGAGATCGCGTGACCAGGCTTTGATGGAGCCCTTACGTCAATACGGCCGCTTCGGATTCGGCCCTTAGCCGCTTCAAATGAAATCCCGCGTGTCCTTGCAACATATTCGGCCGCGGCTCGCACGCTGTCGAAACGAATGCCGTCTACGACAACAGCGCGCCCGTGAGCACCACCACTACCACCACCCGGTGAAATATTGAACCCCGCTGGCGCTAGGGAGGAAAGCTTGTTGATCCAGTAGCGCTCCTTGCCTTCTAGATCGCTTTTACAGACTCCTTGGTCAATCTGCTGAATTTTGAAACTTTCTGGACCATATTCACGGATCGCGGCGTGCAGCGATTCGTAATTCTTGATCTGGTTCATATAGGCTTGTTCAACATGCCTGCGCCAACGCTCCACAATCTGAACTATCGTCAAACCGACATACTTCCTCCCAGAGGCGATGTGCTCGACCAAATAGATGATCCCATTCGCGTAGCCTGGATTGGGTATCTTGGCAAATGCCTCGTCTGGCGACATACCGGCTTCGATCCAGCGAGCTATGGTTGCACTGGAAGCCACGGGATCGAGAGCCCTGACAGCAGCCTCAAGATTGGGGTACTCGATACCACCAACTGTGACGGGGTTGACTTTGCGCTCTCCACGCAAATAAGCGCCCGTAAAGACTTGCGCATCCGCCATTCCGGCTTGTCGCCGCTTGAGCGCGCGGTGATAGTCAACGCCCAACTCAATGCATCGAGCTTTAAACGAGGCTTGGTGCTTCTTTGCCTGTGAGCACTTCGGACATTGACCTCCTCGAAGATGGTTGGTTGCCAACTGCAAGAACGGACCATGAAGACGGCAGATGATTTCGATACTTTGCGCGGCACCTCTATAGTCAACTTGACTGTAATCGTACGAATCCCCATGAACGGACTTGGCTCGCGCGACAAAATCCTTCTGCAGGGCAGCCGGGGTTTTGTAGGTGCCAATGGTTGACTTGCCGCCAAGCAGCTTTGAAGAACGGCACTCAGGACAGCCGGTATGCCCCGCGACATGGGCGCTTGCTGTCTGTTCAGAAACCAGTCCATGAACCAGACAGCGAATCCGGACTTTGTCCTGAAGCCTGACGTCAGAAGGGACCAGGCCGTAGTCATATCGTCCGTCAGGGTGTGCTTTTTCTGCGCGGAGGATGAAGTCAGCTAGCTTTTTCCTGTTGCCATCGAAATAGCAATGCCGGCAGCCAACCCCGTTCTTATGGTGGCCAGGCGCCACATCGAAGGCACCGTGGACAGGGCAGATCACTTTGATGAGTTCATGGCCCCCTCGGTATGTAACCAACCTGTAGTCGTACCTACCACCATGGACCTGCCTAAATTGGGCGAGTACTTCATTCTGAGTCAATTTTTTTGGCATTGTCGCGATCAACTGCTGAGAATCAGTCTTCATAAGGCGAAACGACGCCGAGGCGGACTGCGCGAAGCGATAAATCCCCCGGGGTGAGATGGCTCGTGAGGGAAAGTCTTGGCGCATGTTTCCTGGCGATGTCCCATTCATGGAGACCATCTATCCAATGCGTAGCTGGCTGCAAGCGGGATGTTCTGAGCCCACTATCAGGATCAGCAACATTTCACTCGCTTCCGATACCCAATGGATTACATGCATTCACGTTACCCCATCTGCAGATCTCTGTAAGCAACGGAAAATCCCTACGGGGACTGAGCGGTCCCCCGTAAAGGGGCATGTAAATGGTGCTCCAATCAGGCTCCGTTTTGTTCTACTCGATTGCGCACTCTGTGAATCGTTTGTTCTCTTGGCCAGGCCGCGCGCGCCTGGCAGCAGTGCTGGCACTGTCTCTCGCCAGCATTGCTCTCCCGAATCCTTCCTGGGCACGTTCTCCGCAGTTCGACAGTGCGGCCCTGCTCACTCCCGAGCCCACTTCGTTTGCGCAGTGTCCGCAGTTCTTTGCGAATGGCACACCACCCGCCATTACGCCCCGGCCGCAGTTGCGCGAGCTTTGCTATGAAGCCTTTGCGGTGCTGCACTCCGGAACCACCAAGACCCCGGTGTTTGTGGCCCAGCGCCTGAACCGCAGGCTCATCGAGGATGCTGACGAGAAGCGGGCCAAGCGGTTCTTTGCAGATGCGCGCTTGCCCAGTGGCGAGCGGGCGGAGCTGGAGGACTACAAGCACTCGGGCTACAGCCGTGGGCACATGGCGCCGGCGGGAGACATGCCGACGCCGACGGCCATGGCGCAAAGCTTCAGTCTGGCGAACATGGTCCCGCAAAACGCCCAGCACAACGGAGGCGCCTGGAACAAGATCGAGCAGGACACGCGGCACTATGTGAAGCGGGCCGAGGGGGATGTGTTCGTGATCACTGGGCCGGTGTTCACGGATGCGGGGCCGCGCATTGGCGCCAATGGGGTGAAGGTGCCGACCTATCTGTACAAGCTCGTGTACGACGCCACGACCAACAAGGCCTGGGCGCACTGGCAGGAGAACCGTGAGGGTGAGATTGCAAACCGCCCGATCACCTATCAGGAGCTGAGAAAGAGAACGGGAGTGGAGTTTCTGCCCGGAGTGACGGCTCAGCCCTGATGGTCTTATTCACATGTCCTATGCCGGCGGCACAGCGGAGCGACTCATCAGTACATCAATCCGCAGGCGACGATGCAATGTCGATCAATAGCCGCGGGATTGACAGCTGACCGAATCCTCAAGGCGCGACAGACTGTTTCCAGGCTGGGAAGAGCCATTCGCCGTGGGGTGGTACGAACGGCGGCGGCCATCATCATTGCTGATTCGACGGAAGGCTGCCCCATGACCGCTGTGTTGTCGAGACCCGACACTAGACATCGCACAACCGCTGGCAGATCTCGAACAACCGGTCGGACGCGGCACCAACTGGCGTTGTCGGCCCACAGCAGTCCTCAATCTCGCAGGACAACACGCGCTCTCTCAGCCGACCAGCACTGGCAGCGAATGGTCGTGCTACATTGCATTCGAACTGGACGCGCTCGAAAGACCTTTCCTCACGTGGCTGATCGCCGGCAACCCCGAGGACATCAGACTGCCCGATGAACGCTTCCAGCGCCTAATCGTCCGTGTTCGGCATAGACGCAATGTCGCCGCAGGCGATCTGATGCACTCCACCGAATTCACGCGCGATAGGAGCCCTGGAGCTACGCAATGACGATATCGGACAACACAATCCTGCCACAGCGCGTGGGCGGCGCGTCGATCAACATCGAAGACGAACTCGTCACCTACATGCGTTCGCTGGCCGGGACGTCCGATCGCAAGATCGAATCAGTCCTTTCCTGGTATGGGCTGCGAGGCGGAAAACGGCTAACGCTTGAAGAGATCGGCGATCAGTTGGGCGTCACTCGCGCGCGGGCGCAGCAGGTGATCAATAGCGCGTTTCGAACGACAATCGTCGCAAAGCCATTGCCTGTGCTCGCTGCTGTCTCGCAACTGTTAGACGAGCAGCAGTGCATTCGTGGCGATGAGTTGCTGCGATTACTGTCGGCCAACGGAATCACCTGGCCCGGAAGCATGGATGGCCTGCTGGTACTGTTGCATGAGGCGAATCTTTGCACAGGGCTTGGCTTGTACACGCCGACTTTCCAGAACACCACTCGCGGCGTCGTAGCTGAGCCTGCCTCACTGTACCTGGGCCGAGAGCGATTCGTCGAGACGCTGAGGCGATGCTTCAAGGAGGCCTCCGATCAGCCGGGGCAACTTGGTATCGCCAACTTAAGGGAGCTTGTCGCCCGCAGCAATTGGCCGCCTGATATCGAGCGCGTCGTGCGCGGCGCCATCAAAGCCTCGGGGGTCACCTGGTTCGATGAGAAGGGCGAAGACTTCTGGTATGTCTTCGAGACCCGCTCCAACACGCTGTTCGGCCTGTTGGCCAAGGTGTTCGCGGTGATTGGTGCGGCCGAGATCTCACAGCTTGGACCTGTGCTGTCCAATGCTCTTCGCAAGCGCACGCAGGCCTATGAATATCCGAGTGTGACAGTTATCGAGTCGTACCTGCGCAACTCCGTTTATTTGATCCGACACGAGGAGATTGTGACCTGGGCCGGACGCGAGGAACAGGACGGCACAAGCCATCAGTTGTCGCCTGTTGACGCCGACCGAAAACTGAGCCACTTTTTGGTGTGATGCCGACCTAAAACTGAGCCAGGTGTTTTACCTACC
>NZ_JBXAGA010000010.1:0-204539 GCF_058793595.1 Acidovorax sp. GW835-FHT14G06 | reverse complement strand
TTATCCAGGTCGATGAACAGCAGGGCTCCGAGGTTCTTGGTGCGCTGGCAGGCGGCGATGGAGCGTTGCAGGCGGTCCAGCAGCAGGCGGCGGTTGGGAAGGCCCGTGAGCGCGTCGTAGAACGCCAGGCGTTCGATCTCTTGTTCAGCGCGTTTGCGGTCTGTGATGTCGCGGCACACGCCCAGGATGCCCGTCACGCGGCCATGCAGATCGCGGATGGGCGTCTTGATGGTCTCGAACTGGCCCTGGTAGCCATCTTCGGCGAAGGTGAGCGTCTCCTCATATACCAGCGGCTGCCAGGCCTGCATGGCGCGCTGGTCATACTTGCGAAAGCGCTCTGCGTCGGCAGGCGCGACCAGGTCAAAGTCGCTGCAGCCCACGATCTGGTTCTCCGGACGGCCGGCAAAACGCTCGAACACCGGGTTGACCGACAGGTACACCCCGTTGGTGTCTTTCATGAACACCATGTCCGGCATGGCATTGACCACGCTGGCCAGATGCGCCTTCTGCTGGGCGAGTTCCTGTTCGATGCGCTTGAGGGCGGTCAAATCGTAGGCGAACAGCACCACGGCAGCCACCCCCTGCTCCGTCACGCTTTCGGGCGCAATGGTGGTGTGGCGAAACTGGGTGCCGTCGGGGCCGTCAATGCGGTTTTCAAACACGGCTGTCTCGCCCGCAAAGGCTTTTTCAAGATGCGGGTGGATGCGCGCGAACACTTCGGGCGGGATCACATCCTGCAGCCGCTGCCCTTCCAGCGCCTGGGGCGTGGTGTACAGCCAGCGGGCCTGCTGTTCATTGACGTATAGCACGCGCAAGTCCCGATCAATCCGCGACACACCACCCGGCACATGGCGCAGCGTGTTGGCCATGAGCGCCTGCTGGGCGTGCGCTGCCTCCTCGGCCTGGTGGTGGGCGGTGATGTCGGTCTGCACGCCGTCCCACAACACCCGGCCATCCTGCAGCCGGCGTGGCGACGAACTCAGGTGCATCCAGCGCACCTGGCCGTCGGTGCGGCGCAGCCGAAACACGGCCTCCAGGCTGGTCATGGACAGGTAGGACTGGCGCTCTGCCTGGCGCAGGCGATCTATGTCTTCCGGGAGGATCTGCCGGTACACCGCACGCGGGTCCTGCAGCACGTCTTCGGCCCGCACCCCATTGAGCCGCTCGATGGCGTCGCCCATATGCACAAAATGCACCCGGCCATCCAGCTCGCGCACGACCTGGAACAACACGCTGTGCGGCAAGTTGCGACCCAGCAATGACAGACGCCCCTCGCTCTCGCGCAAGCGGCTCTCTGCTTCCTGGATGCGCGCAAACGGGCGACGGATGCCCGCATCGAACACCGCTTGATAGAGCAGCGCGTAAGCCACCACCCGAAAGCCATGGGACAGCACTCCGCCCAGCGTCGAATGTCCGCCCAACGCGCCCACGGTGACCTCGCCACACACAAAAGCTCCGGCAGCCCAGGCAAACAGGCGCTCCCGCGGGGCCTGTTCGCGGCGGCTGCTGCGGTGCAGCAACACCCCACTGGCGGCCAGTGCCAGGGCAAGCCCCACAGCCACCACCTGGCGCAAGGCACCGTCTGCGGCATGGGCAAACCACTGGGGCAGCGGCCCCAGCGCCGACCCTGCCAGCACCAGCGTGACGCCCCCCGCCGCTGCCAGCCAGGCGCGGGCCGGGCCGGGGGCCGACAAGCGCGTGGCGGTGAGCCCCAAGGTCAGAGCCTCGGCCACACGCGCCCAGCTGCTCAGCCACAACGACATGTCGGCACTGCCCGGGGGCATGTGCACGGGGCCGGAGTGCACCAGCACCCCATGCAGAAAATTGCAAGCAGCCGCCACGCCAAAGCCCACCACCAGCACGTTGGCACGTGCCTGCTCCTGCGCCTCCAGGGCGTGCAGGGACACCGACACCACTAGCAGACCGAGCAGCACCGCCACCAGCTCCAGCAGCGGCTCCAGCCCATGCTGTGCACCAGCCCCGTCGCCCAGCATCTGCGCCAGTGGTACCACAACCAGCGCCAGCACTGCCACTACCAGCACCACAGTGATGGCGGGCGCATCCGACCAGGGCATGCGCGCTGACGGAGAACTGTTGGAAGGGGGCATGGACAAAGGGGTGAAAGGCAGTGCCGGCGAAATGGCCGTACAACGTCACAAGTGTATCTACGCGTAAGGAAATAACCAGAGCGCTCGCACCATGAAAAACGGGGCCGAAGCCCCGTCCACGACAGCCCGGGACTGCGCTGCGCCCCGGCGTTGCGCGCACGCATCAGCGCAGCGCGCGATGCGGCACGGGAGCAAGGTGCAGCGGGCCCTCACCCCTCCAGCAGCTGGCGCAGCACAAAAGGCAGGATGCCCCCGGCCTGGTAGTAGTCCACCTCGATGGGGGTGTCGATGCGCAGGGTCACCACCACCTCCTGGCGTGTGCCGTCGGCACGGTGGATGACCAGCCGCGCGTCGCTCTGTGGCGTGAGTGCGGCATCAGGCACCACGTCAATCACCTCATTGCCCGTCAGGCCCAGCGTTTCCCACGAATCGCCCGCCTTGAACTGCAGCGGCAGCACGCCCATGCCCACGAGGTTGGAGCGGTGAATGCGCTCAAAGCTGCGTGCCACCACCGCCTTGATGCCGAGCAGCTGCGTGCCCTTGGCAGCCCAGTCGCGGCTGGAGCCGGTGCCGTACTCTTCGCCCGCAAAAATCACGGTGGGCGTGCCCTGCGCCATGTACTGCATGGCAGCGTCAAAGATGAACATCTTCTCGCCCTGCAGCGCACCGTCGTTCTGGAACACCGTGACGCCACCCTCTTCGCGCGAGCCATCGGCAGTGGGCGGGATCATCAGGTTCTTGATGCGCACGTTGGCAAAGGTGCCGCGCATCATCACATCGTGGTTGCCCCGGCGGGCGCCGTAGCTGTTGAAGTCTGCCTTTTGCACGCCGTGCTGCAGCAGCCACTGGCCTGCAGGCGAACTCTCCTTGATGGAGCCTGCGGGCGAGATATGGTCGGTGGTGATGGAGTCGCCAAACAGCGCCATGATGCGGGCTCCATGTACTGCCGACGCCAACGCCGCGCCCTTGTCGAGCGCAAACTGGGCAAAAAACGGCGGCTCGGCAATGTAGGTGCTGGCGGGCCAGGTGTAGGCGGTGCCGCTCACGCCCTTGATCTTCTCCCACAGCTTGCCGGGGTCGGTGGCGACCTTGGCGTAGTTTTCGCGGAAGGCCTTGCCGTTCATGGCGAACTTGAGCAAGGCGTGGACTTCTTCACTGGTGGGCCAGATGTCGCCCAGGTAGATGTCTTTGCCACCCTTGCCCTTGCCCACAGGTTCGGTCATCAGGTCCTTGAGCACCGTGCCCGCGATGGCATACGCCACCACCAGCGGCGGGCTGGCCAAAAAGTTGGCCTTGAGGTTGGGATGGATGCGCGCCTCGAAGTTGCGGTTGCCCGAGAGCACGGCCGCGCAGACCAGGTCGTTGCTGGTGATGACCTCGTTCAGCTCGGGCGTGAGGTCGCCCGCATTGCCGATGCAGGTGGTGCAGCCGTAGCCCGCCAGCGCAAAGCCCAGTTTTTCCAGGTAGGGCAGCAGCCCGGTCTGCGTGAGGTATTCGGTGACGATGCGCGAACCGGGCGCCAGCGAGGTCTTGATATGCGGCTGGACCTTGAGGCCCGCCTCCACCGCCTTCTTGGCCAAGAGGCCTGCAGCCAGCAGCACACTGGGGTTGCTGGTGTTGGTGCAGCTGGTGATGGCGGCAATCAGCACATCGCCATTGCCCACGGTGGGATCGGCCCCCTTGGCGGGCAGCTTGGCTGCGCGGGCCTCATCGTGTGCAGTGGCCAGCGCGGGTTTGTTGGCCTCCATTTCCACCACCGAGCGCGGAGCACCCGCCGGGGTGGGCTTGCCGTCTGGCGTAGCCTCTTCGGCCGCAGCTTCGCCATGACGGTGGATATGGTGGCGCGTGTGCAGCAGCTCGGCCGGGCGGTTGAAGCCGTTTTGGGCATTGGGCTTGCTGAACAGGTCGGCAAACTGGCTGCTGACCTTGCCCAACTCAATGCGGTCTTGCGGACGCTTGGGGCCCGCCAGGCTCGGCGTGACGCTGCCGAGGTCGAGCTTCACCACCTGCGAATAGTCCACCTCACCCGCCAGCGGCACGCCAAACAGGCCCTGGGCCTTGAAGTAGGCCTCGAACGCTTCGATCTCGGTCTTGGTGCGGCCCGTACCTTTGAAATAGTCAATCGTCTTTTCATCGACCGGGAAGAAACCCATGGTCGCGCCGTACTCGGGCGCCATGTTGCCGATGGTGGCGCGGTCGGGCAGTGCCAGCGTGCGCGTGCCTTCACCAAAAAACTCCACGAACTTGCCCACCACCTTGTGCTGGCGCAGCAGCTCGGTCACGGTGAGCACCAGATCGGTGGCCGTCACGCCTTCGCGCAGCTGGCCCGTCAGCTCAAAGCCCACCACATCGGGCGTGAGGAAGTACACGGGCTGGCCCAGCATGGCGGCCTCGGCCTCGATGCCGCCCACGCCCCAGCCCACCACGCCAATACCGTTGATCATGGTGGTGTGGCTGTCGGTGCCCACCAGGGTGTCGGGGTAGTACACGCCGTCTTTGCGCTTGTGCACACCGCGCGCCAGGTATTCGAGGTTGACCTGGTGCACGATGCCAAAGCCCGGCGGCACCACGCCAAAGGTGTCAAAGGCCTGCATGCCCCACTTCATGAACTCGTAGCGCTCGCGGTTGCGCTGGAACTCCAGCTTCATGTTCAGGTCGAGCGAATTCTTCTTGCCGTAGTGGTCGACCATGATGGAGTGGTCCACCACGAGGTCTACCGGCACCAGCGGCTCGATCTTCTTGGGGTTCTTGCCCAGCTTGGCAGCGACGCTGCGCATGGCGGCGAGGTCGGCCAGCAACGGCACACCAGTGAAATCCTGCAGCACCACGCGCGAGACGACGAACGGAATCTCGTCCTTGCGTTCTGCCTGGGGCTGCCAGTGCGCCAGCTGCTGCACATGCTCAGCCGTCACCTTGCGCCCATCGCAGTTGCGCAGCACCGATTCGAGCACGATGCGGATCGACACGGGCAGGCGCTGGATCTGCGGAAACTGCTTGGCCAGCGCGGGCAGGGAGTAGAACTTGCCCTCCTTGCCCGACGCCGTTTTGAAGCCCTTGAGCGTGTTGGCAAAGGCGTGGCGTACGGGCTTGGACGACGGTTTGGCTAGCGGCTTGGACGATGAGGCCATGGCGAACTCCTAGAAAAGGCAACAGCGTCTATTCTGGCAGTCCCCCATGACGGCGCAATCGTTGGGGGTATGCCGCTGTGCCCCGCCGCCCTGGCGCAGAGGCTCATACGACGCTCTTTTCACCAATTTTGCGGAAAAAACCGCCCAAGCGCTACATCCTTATGCCTCAATAGCTATCAAATATATAGCACAGAAGAACTAAGCGGCAGCCCATGCAGGCAGGCGGCGCACACCCATCCACTGCAGCTCAGCAATGAGCGCCACCGAGACCACGTGCACCACCAGGTACGCCTGGCCCAGCAACGTGGGTGCCACGGCGTTACCGAGCAGCAGCACCAGGCTGGCCAACGCCCATCCAAAGTTGGCAGCGATCAGCGCCCACAGCCCTCCGCGCGGCATGGTGCGCGCGCGGGCAATGCGGGTGGCGAGTGCAGCGTAGCCCAGCAGCAAAACGCCCGACACCAGCAGCAGTTCGGGCGGCAGCCCCAGCCATTCCGCCAGCGACGCCGTCAGCAGCAGATGCAAGGCGCCCAACAGCAGCCCGGTGGACGCATCGAACCAGACCACGGCACGCAAAAGGGAGGGGGAAGACAACAGGTTCAACATGGCAAGCTCCTTGGGGGTTGAAGAAGGCTGCATCGTTGCCGCTGCGGCGCATGGCGTCGATGACGTGGCAGGTAATGGTCTGCGGCCTGGTTGGGCCTAGGATGCGAGGCATGACGTCCGCACCCTCCACCCCTTCTCGCCGCACCCCGCGTCATCCGCTGCCGCACCGCACTGCAGCAGCGGGGCCCGCCAGTTTTGGTGACCACCTGCGCACCTGGCGCCAGCAGCGGCACCTGAGCCAGCTGGAGCTGGCCGACGAGGCAGACATCTCCACGCGGCACGTGAGCTTCATGGAAACCGGCCGCACCAACCCCAGCCGCGACATGGTGCTGCGCCTGTGTGAGCGCCTGGCCATCCCACTGCGCGAACGCAACGCGCTGCTGGTGGCGGCAGGCTACGCCCCGATGTACCGAGAACGCGCGCTGGACGACCCGGCACTGACCGCAGCGCGCCAGGCCGTGGAGCTGGTGCTCAAGGGCCACGAGCCCTGCCCCGCCATCGCGCTCGACCGCTGCTGGAACGTGGTGGCCTCCAACCGCGCAGCGCAGGCCTTGCTGGCCGCGCACGTGAGCCCTGAACTGCTCGTGTCCCCCATCAACGTGTTCCGCCTGAGCCTGCACCCGCAGGGGCTGGCGTCACGCATCGCCAATCTGGCGCAATGGCGCCACCATCTCTTCGAGCGCCTGCGCCAGCAGATTCATGCCACGGCCGACCCGGCATTGCTGGCCCTGCAGGCCGAACTGCAGGAATACCCCGCGCCCGATGAATCCACACCACTCGTCATGGAGGGAGAAATGCTGGGTGTGGTGATGCCGTTTTGTTTCGATAGCGTGCACGGCATGCTTTCGCTCATCAGCACCACGACGATATTCGGCACTCCGGTGGATGTGACGCTGCAGGAGCTGGCGGTGGAATCGTTTTTCCCGGCCGATGCATTTACTGCCCAGGTACTGCGAGAGATGGCACAGCAATATGCTGCAGATTGATCGGCCGAGGTGGGTCGAACGACAACACGCTGACGGTGTTTTGGGGGGTCATAGCCGACTGCTGGCTTGGACTGCGTGTTTTGCGATATCCGCCCGGTGAACGCAGGTTGCAGATTTCTTGCTGCCAGCGCGCTCTGAGAAATCTCAGGATACTGGATGGGGCACAGCAGCCCTGCTGCCGAATGCCAGACCACCCCAAAAAAATAGCCCGCAACTGCAGGCTATTTTTTGAGCATAGTGAATGCCGGTTCTCAGATAGCGAACTTTTCGCGGTTTTCGTTCTGAATCCACTTGGGAGCCTTGCCACGGCCGGTCCATGTCTGGCCGGTAGCCGGGTCACGGTATTTGGGGGCCACTTTGGTGCCTGCGGTAGAGCTGCGGCCGGTTTTCCCTGCGGCCTTGCCCGCGGGGAAAACGTCTTGGGCGGTCAGACCATATTCGGCCACCAGAGCGCGCACTTGGGCTACAGCATCCGACAATTCTCGGCGACGGGCTTCGCTGATTTGTTGCTCAAGCGCTTCACGCTGCTTCAAAAGTTCTTTGTAGCTGGTCATGGTGTCTGAATAAGAAAATGGGGTTGGTGACCACGCGATTATATGGATAACCGCCCTCAGCAAACGTCGGGATAAAAATTTTGCATTAAGAAACCACAAAATGCTGCCAGGCATATTCACTCCCGAGCCAGCCACTGGTCCAGGGAGCCATAACGGCTTCAGAGGATGCTGTCGGGTTGTGCCAATACCCTGTCAATGCGTTTGCCCTCCAGGGCCAGCACCTCGAATATCCAGCCGACGCACACAATCTGTTCGCCTACGGCAGGTAAATGCCCGGTTTCTGCCATCAAAAACCCTGCCAGGGTGTTATAGCGCCCACGGTCTTCCTCGGGCAGATCCCGAATATCCAGACGCGCCTTGAGTTCGGACACAGGCATCAGCCCATCCAGCAGCCACGCGCCATCACCACGCGGTGTGGCCCAGGCGTCGGCGGCAGCGCCAGGCTGCAATTCACCGGTAATGGCTTCGAGCAGATCGTGCGGGGTCATGATGCCCTGCACCACACCATATTCGTCCACCACAAACACCATGCGCCCCGAACGCGCGCGAAACTGCTCGAGCAGCTCCATGCCGCTCAAGGTCTCGGGCAAAAAGGCTGCGGGCTTCACGTACTGCTCCAGCGTGCCGGGCGCATCGGGTCCCAGCTCCAGCAAACGGGCCACGCTCACAATGCCCACCACCTCGTCCAGAGAGTTGCGACACACGGGGTACCACGAATGCGCGGCATGCTCGCCGCCACGGCCTGCCTGCTGCAAGCCCTGCGACACCGACCACCCCGCATCGAGCCAGCCCACATCACTGCGCGGCACCATCAGCGAGGTCAGCGGCCGGTCGTCCAGGCGAAAGACGTTTTGCACCATCTGGTGCTCATGGTGCTCGATCACACCGGCCTCGCGCCCTTCTTCGAGGCTGGCGACGATTTCTTCTTCCGTGACAGAGCGCCCCGCTGTGTTGTCCACCCGCATCAGGCGCAGCACCCCTTGGGTCGAGAGCGACAACAGGCGCACAAAAGGCTTGGCCACCCGGGCCACCCAGGCCATGGGCCGCGCCACCAGGCGGGACACCGCCTCCGGATAGAGCTGGCCGATGCGTTTGGGCACCAGCTCGCCAAACACGATGGTGACGAAGGTGATGACGGTCACCACCAGAGCGGTGGCGGTGATGCTGGCGGCCCGCACGGGCATGCCCAGCTGCTGCAGCCACAGCCCCAGGTCGTCGCTGAATGCAGCCTCACCGAGGATTCCATTGAGCATGCCGATGGAGGTGATGCCCACTTGCACCGAGGACAAAAACTGCGTGGGGTTCTCGAGCAGCGCAAGAGCGGCCTGAGCGCCCTTGTCACCCGCTTCGGCCATGGCGGTCAAACGCGACCTGCGGCTTGACGCCAGCGCCAGTTCGGACATCGCGAACACGCCGTTGAGCAGGGTCAGCAGCGCGATCAGCAGAAAATCCATGCTTCACTCAATCAGGTTCACAACCGAAGACCATCATGGCACTTTACTGTATCGGCGACATCCAGGGCTGCGACGCCGCGCTGGGCCGCCTGCTGGACACCATCGGCTTTTCTGCCAGCCGTGACACGGTGTACCTGCTGGGGGACCTTGTCAACCGGGGGCCTGACTCTGCCGCTGTGCTGCGCCGCTGCATGCAACATGGCGATGCCATCCGCTGCCTGCTGGGCAACCATGACCTGCACTTGCTGGCCGCCGCACACGGTGCGCGCAAGCCATCGCGCCGCGATACCCTGGCGTCCGTGCTGTATGCCCCAGACCGCAGCGCCTTGCTCGACTGGCTGCGCCACCAGCCACTGGCGCGGACCCATGAGCATGCCGGCCAGACCCTGCTGATGGTGCATGCGGGCGTGGTACCCGCCTGGACTGCAGCAGACACCCTGGAACGCGCGCAGGAGGTCCACGCCGTGCTGCGCAGCCCGGATCTGCCCACCTTCTTGCACAGCATGTACGGCAACACGCCGGACCACTGGAACGATGCCCTCACAGGCTCCGACCGGCTGCGTGTGATCGTGAACGCACTGACGCGTATGCGCTTTTGCTCCTCCGAGGGTGTGATGGATTTTGAAAGCACTGAGAGCGCCAGCGCAGCCCCTGAAGGCCTGATGCCATGGTTTGACGCGCCAGAACGGCGCACCGCCGGCACGCTGATGGCTTTTGGCCACTGGTCCACGCTGGGCTGGCTCAACCGCAGCGACCTTCTGGGCCTGGACACCGGCTGCGTGTGGGGCGGCTGCCTGAGCGCCGTGCGTTTTGGCGCGACGCTGGCCGAACGCGAGCTGCTGCAGGTGCACTGCGAGCAAGCCCAGGCCCCTGGCTGAACAAACCGCAACAGGCTCAGGACGGCACAGGTTCCAGCAGGGCCGACATGGCGGTGGACTGCCAGACACCACCGTCCTGCCCGGCGATCAGCACGGCCAGCCCCGGCATGCGCTGCGCCAGTGCCCTGCCCGCCTGCGGGCCCTGCACCATCAGCGCCGCGCCCAGTCCGTTGACGGCTGCCACGTCGCGCGCCACCAGGCTCACGCCATGTACGCCCGATGCCGGGCGCCCTGTGCGCGGATTGAGCACATGGTGCTGGCGCTGGCCTTGGTGGAAGAAGAAGCGCTCATAGTCGCCCGACGAGGCCACCACACCGGCGCCCGCCACGGCCACCACACCCAGCAGGCGCTCGGGGGAACGCGGGTCGCGCAGCCCCACACGCCAGGGCCTGCCTTGCCACAGCCCGTGGGTCAGCACGTCACCACCACCGTTGATCATGGCGTTCTCAACCCCTTCGGAGCGCAGCATGTTCATGCCAGCTTCCAGGATCGGTAGCTTGGCGATGCCGCCCAGGTCCAGCGCCATGCCCTGGCGGGCCAGGAAGGCAGTGCCAGCGGCCACGTCCAGCACCAGGCTGCGCGCATCCACCAGGGGCAGTTGCCGCGCGATTTCGCTGGCGCCGGGAACCACCTTGTCGCCGGGACCAAAGTTCCAGGACTTGAAAGCCCCCACCGTCACGTCAAAGGCACCACGGCTCACCGCCGACACACGCTGGGCGCTCTGCAGCACCGCCATGACTTCGGGCGGAACCGCCACAGGCACGATGCCCGCCGCCAGGTTGATGCGACTGACCACGCTGCGGGGTTGGTAGCGGCTCATGAGCGCCTCCAGCCTCTGCATCTCTGCATAGGCCCGGTCCATGGCGCGGCGCAGCTGCGGGCCATCAACGCCCTCCACCGCCATATCCACCTGCGTGCCCATCAGGGGACGCGAGCTGCGCTCAGACATCACCCGTGCGGCCGCAGACGCGCCACCACCCCAGACCGCACCACCCAACAAGGGCAGCGCCATCACCATGCGACGGCGCGACAGACCCTGAGGGGGCAGAGAAGCTTGCTGCATGGTGCCTCCGCTCAGAGCGACTTGTCGGCCATGTAATCCACGGCGGCCTTGACCTCGGCGTCGGTCAGATTGGCAGAGCCCCCCTTGGCGGGCATCATGCCCTTGGCCCCGGTAAAGCCCTCGATCGCGTGCTTGTACAGCGTGTCCTTGCCCTGGGCAATGCGCGGACCCCAGTCGGCCTTGTCGCCCGGCTTGGGGGCACCGGCCACGCCAGCGGCATGGCACATGGCGCAGGTCTTGCCAAACACACTTTTTCCCAGTTCGTTCTCTGCGGCAGCCGGTGCGGCGGGGGCCGCTGCGGGCGCTGGGGCTGTGACAGCCGCAGGTGCAGCAGCTGGCGTGGGTTCCGACTTCTTGTCGCCACAACCGGCCAGCAGTGCGGCCAAGATCGCTACGGCGACCATCACGGTTTTCTTTTGCATCGCATACATCCTGTTCTTGGGGGTTAACAAATATCTGAGAGGGCCTGTGGCTGCGCGAGAAACGCGACGAAATGCGTCCAGGACGTGGCCGGAAAAACCCCTGCGGGCATTACACGAGCACCGCCTCAGACCGGTGCATTGACTGTATGTGCAAGAGGCACTTTTGGGCAGATGCCGGCCCCTCCAAAGCATGATCCAGATCAAATTGATTCATATTACGTGAATCTATTATCCATGCCATGCAAAACCATCACACCCTGCGAAGACTGCGCCTTTGGGTGCTGGCGTGGTTTGTGATGGCGCTGGGTGTAGCGGTGGCTTCGCCGCTGGTAGCGCCACGGGGCATGGAGCTGGTCTGTTCTGGCTCTGGTAGCGGTGGTGTCCGGCTGGTGGTGAAGACCACCGAAGGCCTGGTGGCGGCAGATGCGATCGGCCTCGATTGCCCTTTGTGCCTGGCGGCCGACACGCCACCCACCACCCCACTCGCAGCAACCACCACTGCCGCAGCCCCCACCTTCCAGCCCCGCTTTCACACACCACTTTCCGCACGCACAGAGGTGGCGCTCAGCCCTCCTGCACGCGCACCACCCCTTTTCAACTGAGCGATCCCAAAGAGGAAAACCATGACCGAGAGAAAAGACAGTCCCCTTCCCGCTGCTGGCCTGGGCCGACGCAGTTTCATCAACACAGCCGCCCTGGTCGGGTTGACCGCAGGCGTAGCCGCCTGCAACGATAAGCCCAGCGCTGCAACGCCCGCGGCACCCGCCCCGGCAGCGCCTGCGGCCAGCCATGCCGCCGCTGGCGCCAACGTGCACCTCAAGCCCGGCGAGCTGGACACCTACTACGGTCTCTGGAGCGGCGGCCACACGGGCGACATGCGCGTGCTGGGCCTGCCCTCCGGCCGCGAAATCACACGCATCCCCTGCTTCGTGCCTGACGCCCTGGTGGGCTGGGGCATCACCAATGAATCCAAGGCCGTGATGGGCACCAAGGCCGATGGTCACCTCGAATACACGGTGGCCGACACCCACCACACCCACGCCTCGTACAAGGATGGCAACTACGACGGCCGCTACGCCTGGATCAACGACAAGATCAACAGCCGCATCGCGCGCATCCGCCTCGATTACTTCGTGTGCGACAAGATCACCAAGCTGCCGAACGTGCAGGGCTTTCACGGCATCTTCCCGGACAAGGCAGACCCGGTGGACCCCGCCATCAACTACACCACGCGCGTGTTCTGCGGCGGTGAGTTCGCCATTCCCCTGCCCAACACAGGCACTGAAGACTCCAGCAAATACCGCTCCATGTTCAGCTGCGTGGACGCGGAAACCATGGAAGTGCGCTGGCAAGTGCTGATCGACGGCAACTGCGACCTGGTCGCCACGTCGTACGACGGCAAGCTGGCCGCCACCAACCAGTACAACACCGAGATGGGCGCGAAGTACGAGGACATGATGTCCGCCGAGCGCGACGCATGCCTGTTCTTCAACGTGGGCCGCATCGAGGCCGCCGTGAAGGCTGGCAAGTTCAAGACCATCGGCACCAGCAAGGTGCCTGTGGTGGACGGCACGCACGAAGCCAACAAGGACCCCAAGACGGCGCTCACGGCGTACGTCTCCGTGCCCAAGAACCCCCACGGCGTGAACGCCAGCCCCGATGGCAAGTACTTCATCTGCGCCGGCAAGCTCTCGCCCACCGGCACCGTGATCGAGCTGGCCAAGGTGCTCGACTACTTTGACGGCAAGCTCGAAAAGCTGGACTCCGCCATCGTGGCCGAAGTGGAGCTGGGCCTGGGCCCCCTGCACACCGCGTTCGACGGCCGTGGCAATGCCTACACCACCCTGTTCCTGGACAGCCAGGTCGTGAAGTGGAACGTGGAAGCCGCCATCAAGTTCCACGCGGGCGACAAGACCGCCAAGTACGTGGTGGACCGCCTCGATGTGCAATACCAGCCCGGCCACTTGAACGCGTCGCAGTCCGAAACCAAGGCCGCCGACGGCAAGATCCTGGCCGTGGGTTGCAAGTTCTCCAAGGACCGCTTCCTGCCCGTGGGCCCGCTGCACCCCGAGAACGAACAGCTCATCGACATCTCGGGCGAGAAGATGGTGCTGCTGGCCGACCACCCCGTGCGTGGCGAGCCCCATGACTTCATCATCTTCAAGCGCGACCTGGTGCGCCCCAAGCAGGTCTACACGCTCGACGAGTTCCCGCTGGCCGTCAAGGACCCCAAGGAGTCCGGCGTGTTCCGCAATGGCAAGAAGGTCACCGTGAAGATGACCTCGCAAGCCCCGGCCTTTAGCCTGCGCGAGTTCAAGCTCAAGAAGGGTGACGAGGTCACGCTGATCCTGACCAACCTGGACAAGATCGAAGACTTGACCCACGGCTTTGCGATCCCGAACTACAACGTGAACTTCATCGTGAACCCGCTGGAGACCAAGTCGGTGAGCTTCGTGGCCGACAAGCCCGGTGTGTTCTGGTGCTACTGCACGCACTTCTGCCATGCGCTGCATCTGGAAATGCGCACTCGGATGATCGTGGAGGGTTAACCAGGGCGATCCCCCTGAGGCGCTGCGCGCCTTCCCCCTTCTCTCGAATCGCTGCGCGATTCGGGAAGGGGGACGATGCACTCGCTGCGGGGCGGCCCTTGCTCTGCATCCCTGGTCTGGGGCGCGCCAGTTGTGACAACTGCGCCCCAATTTGAAAAAAATTGGCCGCTAGCGCTTGATAGATAAGCGCGAACAGCTATCAAAAAGATAGTCTCATGATTTCCCTCCGTCGGCAGTTCGCCACGCTTCTTCTGGTCTTGCTGGTAGCCCTTTGGCTGGTGCCGCGCGCCCATGCCGCAGCAGGCGCCTACGAGGCCGAGCTGCCCGCCGAACTGGCCAGCGCGCGCGACATGTGCGCACTGGTGCCCTGCAAGGATGTGTTCCCTGGGGCCAGCCATTTTTCCGAGCGCAAGGGCCAGCCGCCCTATGTAGAGGCCTACGACAACGACGGTGCCCAAAAGAAGCTGCTGGGCTATGTGATGCTCTCCACCGACATCACCGACACCCCGGCCTACTCGGGCAAGCCTGTGGTCACGCTGATCGGCATGGACACACAAGGTCGCTTCGTGGGCGTGAAGGTGCTCAAGCATTCCGAGCCCATCCTGCTGCTGGGCATTCCCGAATCCGCACTGCTCAAGTTCAACGCCCAGTACCTGGGCAAGTCGGTGGCCGACAAGATCGAGGTGGGCCAGTCGCGCCCTGATGAAAACGTGCTGGGCCTCGACGCCATCTCGGGCGCTACGGTCACAGTGATCGCGCAGAACCAGGTCATGATGGCCTCGGGCTCGTCCGTGGCGCGGCAGGTGGGCATCCTCGCACCCACGGTGCGCGAGCCCGCACGCTATGCCGAAACCGGCAAGCGCCTGAGCTGGGCCGAGCTGGTGCAACAAGGCACCGTACAACGCCTGCGGGTGCTGCCCGAACAGGTGGGCCTGGACAAGGGCCCCGACCCGTTCATCGAGCTGTGGTTTGGCGACCTGAACCACCCTGACCTGGGCAAAAGCGTGCTGGGCGAGAATGGCTGGAACAACCTGCGCCTGCAGCTCAAGGAGGGCGAACACGCCTTTTTCATCGTCCGCACCGGCGGCAAGGAATCGTTCAAGGGCTCGGGCTTTGTGCGCGGCGGCATCTACGACCGCGTGCAGGTGCGCCAAGGCGCAGATTCGTTCACCTTCCGCGACCTGGACGCGCTCAACCTGTATGACATCGAGGCCGCAGGCGCACCCAGCTACAACGAATCGGTCATCTTCATCATCCGCTCACACGCGTTCTCAGCCGCCTACCCCTGGAAGCTGAGCTTTCTGGGCAACCGCGTGGACCGTGCCACGGGCACTCGCAGCTTCACCAGCTTCGACACGCCCTACTGGCTGCCCGCCGCCATGCTGCAAGGCGGGCGTCCCACCATCGACGAGCCTGATGCCCCCTGGGTGCGCGTGTGGAAGTCGCGTGCGGTAGAGATTGCACTGTTCGCCGTGCTGTTGATCGCCGTGAGCGTGGTGTACGCCCTGCGCGAGAAGCTCACGCGCCTGTCCACCCACAAGAACAAGTGGCCCGTCAACGCCTTCAAGTACAGCTTCTGGGCCCTCAGCATTGGCTGGATCGGCTTCGGCGCCATGGCGCAGCCCTCCATCACGCAGGTGCTGACCTGGTTCCATTCGCTGCTGTTCCAGTGGACCTGGTCGCTGTTCCTGTCCGACCCGTTCATCTTTCTGTTCTGGATTTTCATCATCGTCACGGTGTTCCTGTTCGGGCGTGGTCTGTTCTGCGGCTGGATGTGCCCGTTTGGCTCGCTGCAGGAGGGCATCTACAAGATCGCACGCGTTCTGGGCCTCAAGCGCTTTCAAACCCAGCTGCCGCAACAGTGGCACGACCGGCTCAAGTGGGTGAAATACGGCGTCTTCTTCGGGCTGCTGGTGGTGTCGATGTTCTCCATGGGCCTGGCCGAAAAGCTCGCCGAGGTGGAACCCTTCAAGACCACCTTCCTGGTGGGCGCGCTGAACCGCGCCTGGCCCTATGGCCTGTTTGTGGCCGCCATCTTGGGCGTGTCGATCTTCATCGAGCGGCCCTACTGCAAATACATCTGCCCGCTGGGCGCCTCGCTAGCCATGCCCAGCACGTTCCGCTGGTTTGGCCTCAAGCGCAAGCAGGACTGCAACAGCTGCAAGGCCTGCGCCGTGGGCTGCGGTGCACAGGCGATTGACGCAGACGGCCGCATCGACCACCGCGAATGCCTGCACTGCCTCGACTGCATGATTCTCTACACCGACACCAAGGGCTGCCCGCCCCTGGCCAAGGAACGCAAGCGCCGCGAGAAAGATGGTCTGGAAATCACGCCCATCGGCAAGAACGGCTATTTCATCCCGATCCACCCTGCCACGGTGCAGGACCAGATCTCGGCCAAGGCCGCGAAGGGGTCGGACCCACGCTGGCCTACAGCGCCGGTGCTGCCGCAGACCAAGGCAGGCTCGCGCGGCCTGCGTTGGATGGCGAAGGAGCTGGTGGACCATCTGTGGCCCTGGAGCCGCAAAGGCTGGGCGTCGCGGCGCGCGCTGCAGATCGCGGGCTTCTCGCTCGCCCTGGCTGCCAGCGTGGCCTGGGTGATGACCGCCCTGGGCACGTTGTCGTCGGGCGCCATCATCGGCTGGTGGTTTGGCTGGAGCGTGTACGAGGTGCTGATCCGCCTGTCGGGCAAGCGCTATGTGAAGGACGGCCCGTGGTGGCGCGACCAGTACCGCCGGGCGGGCGTGATGGACATGCTGAGCTATGTGGGCTTCAAGAATCTGCTGATCGGCGCAGCACTCTTCCTGGCCATCAAGGCTGTGGTGGGACTGGCGTGATGAAGTCCCCCCTTGCACTCGCTGCGGTTGCCACGGCCCTGGCGCTGTGGACAGCACTTCCTGCGGCGGCTGCCACCGTGCAGGTGCGCCCCGGCCAGGACCTGCAGGCCGCCATCACGGCTGCGGCGCCGGGAGACACGGTGGAGGTGCAGCGGGGCTTCTACCGCGTGAACCTGCGCATCGACAAGGCCCTGACCCTGCGCGGCATCGACCGCCCCACGCTCAGCGGCGGCCAGACGGGCGACACCATCCGCGTCACCGCGCCCGACGTGGTGATCGAAGGCCTGATCGTGCGCGACTCGGGCACCAGCCTCAAGGACCAGAACGCAGGCATCTACATCTACCCCGGTGCACACCGCGCCGTGGTGCGCCACAACGACCTCACCTACAACCTGTTCGGCCTGTGGATCGAGAAGGCCAACGATGTACAGGTGCTGCACAACACCATCACCGGCCTGCGCGATGTGAACTCGTCGCAGCGCGGCAACGGCGTGCAGCTGTACAACACCACGGGCGCACGCATCGAGGGCAACCACATCAGCTTTGTGCGCGACGCGCTGTATGTGGACGTGTCGCACCACGCGGTGTTTCGCGGCAACCGGCTGCACCACAGCCGCTACGGCACGCACTACATGAACTCCTACTACAACCTGTGGGAGGACAACGACACCTACTACAACCGGGGCGGCCTGGCGCTGATGGAGGTGCGCGACCAGGTGGTGCGCAACAACCGCGCCTGGGGCAACAGCGACCACGGCATCATGCTGCGCACCATGCAGGACTCGGTGATCGAGAACAACGTGGTGGCCGAGAACAACCGGGGCTTCTTCATCTACGACGTGGAGTACGTCACCCTGCGCGGCAACCTGGTGGCGCGCAACACCGTTGGCGTGCACCTGTCGGCCGGCTCCACCCGCAACAAGGTCGACAACAACGACTTCATCGGTAACCGCGAACAGGTGCGCTATGTGGGCGCCCGCGACGAACGCTGGGGCACCGAAGGCGGCAACCACTGGAGCAACTACCTGGGCTGGGACCGCGACGGCAACGGCGTGGGTGACGTGCCCTACGAGGCCAACGACATGGTGGACCGCCTGACCTGGCGCCACCCCGCCATCAAGCTGCTCCTGGCCAGCCCCGCCGTGCAGGCACTGCGCCTGGTGGGCCAGCAGTTTCCGGTGCTGCGCGTGCCCACCGTGGTGGACCCCAAGCCCCGCATGCAACCGAACCAACCCCAACGGAATTTTCAGCGTGACACGCAACCCTCCCCCCATTGACCTGAGCGAGCCCCCCGCCATCGAGGTGCGGAGCGCGCACAAGCACTACGGCGCACTGCACGCCGTGGACGGCATCGACCTGCGCATCGCGCGCGGCGAGATCTTTGGCCTCATCGGCCACAACGGCGCGGGCAAGAGCACGCTGTTCAAGATGATTCTGGGCCTCACGCCCGCCACTGCGGGCGAAATCCGTGTCGGCGGCGCCACGGTGCAGGGCCGCGACTTTCGCGCCGCCCGCCGCCACCTGGGCTACCTGCCCGAGAACGTGGTGCTGTATGACAACCTGAACGGGCTGGAGACACTGCGCTTTTTTGCCCGCCTCAAGGGTGCGCCCCTCACGCAATGCCCCGCACTGCTGGAACGCGTGGGCCTGGCCCACGCGGGCAACCGTGCCGTGCGCGAATACTCCAAGGGCATGCGCCAGCGCCTGGGGTTTGCACAGGCCCTGCTGGGCGAGCCCCAGGTGCTGCTGCTCGACGAGCCCACCAACGGCCTGGACCCGCAAGCCATCCGCGACTTCTACGCCACGCTGCGCGCGCTGCAGGCGGGTGGTGTGACCATCGTCATCACCTCGCACATCCTGGCCGAGCTGCAGGAGCGCGTGGACCGCCTGGCCATCCTGGCCTCCGGCAAGCTGCAGGCCCTGGGCAGTGTGCAGGCGCTGCGCGAGCAGGCGCACATGCCGCTGACCATCAACCTCACGCTGGCCGCAGCCGACCGGCCTGCCGCGCTGGAGCTGCTCTCTGCAGTGCCCGGCATCACCGGGACGGAAACGCCGGAAGGCCTGCACGTGGACTGCCCGCGCGGCAGCAAGATGGCCGTGCTGGGTGTGCTGGCACCGCTGGGCGCCGCGCTGCAAGACTTGCAGATCCAGGAGCCCTCGCTTGAGGATGTGTACTTCGACCTGCGCAAGGGCTAGCCATGGAATTCCACCAAATCCTCACCATCGCGGGCAAAGAGTTCCGCGACCGCATGCGCAACCGCTGGGTGCTGGCCGTGGCGCTCGTGTTCACCGTGTTCTCGCTGGCCATCGCCTACTTTGGCGGCGCGCAGCAGGGCACCGTGGGCTTTCGCTCCATCGAGTTCACCATCGCCAGCCTGGTCAGCCTGGTCATCTACCTCATCCCGCTGATCGCACTGCTGCTGGGCTTCGACGCCATCGTGGGCGAACGCGAACGCGGCTCGCTCGACCTGCTGCTGTCGCTGCCCATCACGCGGCTGGAGCTGCTGCTGGGCAAGTACCTGGGGCTGGCGGCGGCGCTCACGCTCTCGACGCTGGCGGGGTTCGGCCTGGTGGCGGTGCTGCTGGTCCGGCAGTTCAGCGGGGCTGCGCTGTTCCACTACGGCGGCTTCATGATCAGCTCGGTGCTGCTAGGGCTGGCCTTTTTGAGCATGGCGGTGCTGCTGTCGGTGCTCACGCACGAGCGCACACGCGCCTCCGGTCTGGCGATTGCCGCCTGGTTCTTTTTTGTGCTGGTGTTTGACCTGCTGCTGCTGGGCGCCCTGGTGGCCACAGGCGGCAGCGTCGGCGGCGAGGCCATGGCCTACCTGCTGCTGCTCAACCCGGCCGACGTTTTCCGCATCCTCAACGTGTTCTCGCTCGACGACGTGCGCACCCTGTACGGCCTGACCAGCATCGTGCCACCTGCCCTGGCCAAGCCATGGCTGATGGGCGCGGTGATGGCGGGCTGGATCGCGGTGCCCCTGGGCCTGGCGAGCTGGAGATTCAAGCCATGACGAACAAATCCCACAACCAATACCAATGCGCCTGCGCCACACGGCGCCAACTGCTGGGCTGGGCGGCCCTCGCATCGCTGGGCACGCTCACCGGCCTCACGGGCCTGACCGGCTGCAGCCAGGCGGACAACAGCGCGCAGTCCCTGAAACCCTTGGAGATCGACCGCACCACCAGCTGCGAACTCGACGGCATGCTGCTGGCCGACTACCCCGGCCCCAAGGCGCAGGTGCGCTTTGCGGGGCAGGACAAGCCTTCGTTCTTCTGCGACACGGTGGAGCTGTTCAGCACCCTGCTGGCCGGCGAACAGGTGCGCGCCGTGCAGGCCGTGTACGTGCAGGACATGGGCAAAGCCGACTGGAATGCACCACAGGGCCACTGGATAGACGGCAAGACCGCCATCTACGTGGTGGGCGGCAAGCGCCACGGCTCCATGGGCCCCACCATCGGCAGCTTTGCGCAAGAAGCCGACGCGAAGAAGTTTGCTGCTGAATATGGCGGCAAGGTTCTGCGCTTTGCCGAGATCACGCCCGCCATGGTGGACCTGAGCGGCGGGGCACTGCACGACACGCGGATGTGAGCCGCCCATGCCTGCGCTGATGCCCCGCCCACACGCAGCCAGCCGGCGCACAGCCCTTGCAGCCCTGCTGCTGGGCTCGGCAGGCCTGGTGGCATGGCAATGGCCCCAGCGCACTCCGCCCCGCCCGTCCGGCAACGACGCCTTGGAGGGCATCGGCGACGATGTGTGCGTGGTGGCACCGCCCACGCCCTACGCCCCTGCGCTGGGCCAGCCCCTGGCCGCTGCCCGCGAGGTGCCCGCTGACGCGCGCTGCCCGGTGTGTGGCATGTACCCGGCCCGCGCACGGGCGTGGGCGGCGCAGGTCATTTTTGCGGACGGGGATGCGTACTTTTTTGACTCACCGCTCAGCCTCATGCTGTACCTGGGCAACGTGGCCCACTACACGCGAGGCCGCACGGCCGGTGCCATCGTGGCCAGGTATGTGACCGATACCGGTACGGGTGGTTGGCTGAACGCGCAGGAGGCGGTGTACGTGACAGGGTCTTCGGCCATGGGGCCGATGCGGGCGGGCAATCTGCCCGCGTTTGCCGATGCGGAGGCTGCACAGCGGTTTGTGCAGCAGCGTGGGGGGCGGGCTGTCCCCTTCGGTGCTATCGATGTAGCCTTGTTGCGCAGGCTGGCCCCGAACCTCCGGGCCGACCACCGCTTGCATTCAGGCTGAGGGGGCCTCATTTGCTACTGAAAATATAGCTAATTGCGCTTATCCATCAAGCGCTACAGGCCTAAAAAGGCCTGAATTTCGTCACTGCACCGAAGTCTCTGGCTGGACGGCCTTGAACAGCGCAGCCACCTTGCGCTTGGGCTTGATGTTGGCTGACACGCTGCTGCGCGGGGCTGACTTGGCAGCTTCCCAGGCGGGGGTTGCATCGGCAGCTGCGCTGGCCTCATATGGCTTCTCAAAGAAGGGATCGCGCGAGGCAACGGCCGGGCGGAAGCCACGGTGCTGTTCGCGGCCCTCGCGGCCGATACGCTGGTCACGCTCGCGCCGTGGCGCAGCAGGAGCGGCCGGCAGCGCATCCCGCCCGTCACCCGTCTCACCGGCTTCGCGCCAGGCACGGCGGCCGTCGTTGATGCGGCCACGGGGCTGGTCTTCTTCGTATTCGATGGCTTCGAGATCGATCTTTTTCTTGATCAGTTTCTCAATATCAGCCACCAGGCGGGCGTCGCTGCCCGACACCAGCGTGACGGCCAGGCCCGACGCACCGGCGCGACCCGTGCGGCCAATGCGGTGCACATAGTCTTCTGCGTTGAAAGGCACGTCGAAGTTGAACACCGCAGGCACGTCCTTGATGTCGAGGCCGCGCGCGGCCACATCGGTACACACCAACAGATCGACTTCGCCACTCTTGAAGGCTTCGAGCGCCTTCAGGCGCTCGTCCTGACTCTTGTCGCCGTGCAGCGCGGCGGTCTTGAGGCCTTCGCGCTCCAGGCTGCGCGCCAGACGGGCACAACCGAGCTTGCTGTTCACGAAGATGAAGGCCTGCTTGATGCCGCGCGTCTTGAGCACCTGGTGGATGGCGCGGCGCTTATCGTCGTCGTTGGCGCTGTAAAAGCGCTGCTCCACCGTGGAGGCCGTCTCGTTCGGGCGGGCCACTTCGATGGTGATGGGGTTTTGCAGGTAGCTGCTCGCCAGGCGCTTGATCTCGGGCGAGAACGTGGCGCTGAACAGCAGCGTAGTGCGCTGCTTGGGCAGGTAGCTCAGGATGCGCTGCAGGTCGGGCAAAAAACCGATGTCCAGCATGCGGTCGGCCTCGTCGAGCACCACGTACTCCACCTGGTTGAGCACCGCGTTTTTGGCTTCGATGTGATCGAGCAGGCGGCCCGGCGTAGCCACCAGGACTTCGACGCCTTTTTTCAGCTCGATAGTCTGGGGCTTCATGTCCATGCCGCCAAACACCACCGTGCTGCGCAGCTTGGTGTATTTGGCGTACAGCGCGATCTGCTGTGCCACCTGGTCGGCCAGCTCGCGCGTGGGCAACAGCACCAGAGCGCGCACAGGGTGGCGGGCGGGGGATGTGGAACTGCTCTCGTGCTTGAGCAGGCGCTGCAGCAAAGGCAGCGAGAACGCGGCCGTTTTGCCGGTGCCGGTCTGGGCAGCGCCCATCACGTCCTGGCCGGTGAGCACCACCGGGATGGCCTGCGCCTGGATAGGCGTCATGGACTCGTAGCCCATTTCGGCTACGGCGCGCGCCAGCGGCTCAGCCAGCGATAGATTGGAAAAGGAACTTGTCATTTAGCTCTCTATTGTCGCACCGGTGGCCCAAAAAGCGATTTTTCGGGCTCGGAGCGGCAAAAATGCAGTATGCGCAGTCAGCGCATTGGCGTGCGTTTGCTATTTATTTGATAGCTGTTGGCACATATGAATTCGGCGCTACCAGCTGTTTTTATTCAAACTCTGGGCCGGCAAGGCAAGGTGCCGTAACACCTTGCGCCGCGTGCGGGCGTTGCATCGCTGACTGGGCAATATCCCAGCAGTTGGCAAGAAAGGCACCCGAAGCAAACACCCGAAGAAAGTGCTCGACATCGGCGGGCGGCAGAGGTCACACGGGTGACCTCTCTCCCTTTCTGTCGCAGTGAAGTGCAGTGAAGTGCGCCCGTCTGCCAGACGGTTACTCGGCAGAACGCCTCAGTGTGTCCACCACCGGGCGCAACAGCACCTCGCGCAAGCCCCACCAGCCTGCGGCCAGCGCCAACAAGGCCCCCGCAAGCGCGCCTGCCAGAGGCACCCAGGGGGCGGCAGTCCAGGTGAAGTCAAACACATAACGCGCCAACGCCCAGCCCACGCCCACTGCCACCGCGCTGGCCAGAAAGCCCGCCAGCAGGCCTACACCCACCAGTTCGGCCCGCTGCACCTGTCGCAGCAGGCTGGCACGGGCCCCCACGGCACGCATGATGGCGTACTCACGCGCGCGCTCTTCGCGGGTGGCCGTGACGGCTGCAAACAGCACCACCAGGCCGGCCGCGAGCGTGAACGCAAACAAGAACTCCACCGCGCGGATCACCTGCTCCAGCACCCGCTGCACCTGGGCAATGGTGGCGCCCATGTCCACATTGGTGATGTTGGGAAACTGGCGCACCAGTGCGTTGTCAAAACCGTGGGTTTCGGGTGCTCGGTAGGCGGCCAGATAGGTGACCGGGACATCCTTGACCTCTGCCACTGGGTACATCACAAAGAAATTGGCGCGCATGGAACCCCAGTCCACCTTGCGCAGGCTGGTGATGCGGGCCTCATCCTGCACGCCGCCCATATCGAACTGCAAACGGTCACCCAGCTGCAGGCCCAATGTCTGGGCGATACCTTCTTCCACGCTGATGGCGCCCTCCTCGCCTGGCGTCCAGCGCCCTGCCACCACCTGGTTGTGGGGCGGCGCCTCCACCGCATTCGACAGGTTGAACTCGCGGTCCACCAGGCGCTTGGCGCGGTCGTCGGTGTAGTTGTCAGGCCCGACGGGCTTGCCGTTCACGGCGACCAGGCGGCCCCGGATCATCGGATACCAGTCGTAGCGAACCACTCCGCTGTCCTTGAGCGTCTGCTGGAATGCCTCGGACTGGTCGGGCATTACGTTGATGACAAAACGGTTGGGCGCGTCGGGCGGAGTCGCCCTGCGCCAGCTGCTGATGAGGTCGGTGCGCAGCAGGACCAGCAGCACCAGGGCCAGCAGGCCCACCGCCAGGCTGCTGACCTGCACAACGGCATAGGCCGGGCGCGCGGAGATCTGCCGCGTGGCCAGCACGAGCCAACGCGGGGCGGTGCTCTCGTTCACGCTCTTGCGCAGCAGCTTGACCGCCACCCATGACAGGCCTGCAAACAGCGCCACGGCACCGGCAAAACCACCCACGGCAATCAGGCCCAGCTTGATGTCACTGCTGACCGCCAGCAACAGCGCGGCAAAGCCAGCAATACCGATACCCAGCACTGCCAGCGAGGCGGGCTTGAGCCCCCCCACATCACGCCGGATCACCCGCAACGGCGGCACCTGCGCCAGCTGCAGCACCGGCGGCAAGCCAAACGCAAACAGCAGCGTGAGCCCCATGCCCAGGCCAAACACCACCGGCCACAGGCTGGGCGGGGGCAAGGCCGATTCCACCAATCCCGCCAGCAGCAGCACAAAGGCGTAATGCACCACGTAGCCCAGCGCCACACCCAGGGCGCTGGCAAACAGGCCAATCAGCGCGAACTCCGTGGTGTAGGCCCCAGCAATGGTGCGCTGGCTTTGCCCCAGCACGCGCAGCATGGCCGAGGCATCGAGGTGTTCAGCCGCGAAGCCGCGCGCGGCCAGTGCCACCGCCACGGCCGACAACAACGCAGCCAGCAGCGCCACCAGGCTCAAGAATTTCTGGGCGCGGTCGAGCGTCTGACGCATCTCGGGGCGGCCACTTTCCAGCGACTCCACCCGCACGCCATGCACTTCGGGCTTCTTGGCCTCGACCACCGCCCAATCGTTGAAGGCTTTGATGGCCGATGCCGGTCCGACCACGGCAAAGCGGTAGGTCAGGCGGCTGGCAGGCTGCACCAGCCCCGTGGCGGGCAGGTCGAGTTCGTTGACCATCACACGCGGCGCAAAGCTCATGAAGCCCGCCCCACGGTCAGGCTCGATGACGATGATGCGCGCGATGCGCAGTTGCGCATCGCCCAGCAACAGCTTGTCGCCCATGGCGAGATTGAGCGATTCGAGCAGCGGCGCATCCACCCACACCTCGCCGGGCGCCGGGATGTCGCGCGTCGGCTGCTCCAGCGCACCAGGGGCATCCGCCACCGTGAGGCTACCGCGCAGCGGGTAGCCCGACTGCACACTCTTGAGTGCCACCAGCTTGCTGGCGCCGCCCTGCGCATCGCTCGCGCGGCCCATGGTCGGAAAGCCCAGCGTGGTCACTGACTGCAACTCGAGCGCCTTGGCGCGCTCCACAAAAGCTGCTGGCGTTGGGTTGTCGCTGGCCACAACAGCATCACCCCCCAGCAGCTGCAGGGCATCGCGCTGCAGCCCGCCTTGCAGGCGATCGGCAAAAAACCCCACGGACGTGAGCGCGGCCACTGCCAGGGTGACGGCCACAATCAGCAGGCGCAACTCGCCCGCGCGCAGGTCCCGGGCCAGGGTGCGCCAGCCAAGGCGCAGGAAAGACAGGTTCATGGGCAGACCTTAGCGCAAAGCGAACGGGCTGGCGGGCCGTGGGGTGTTAGAAGGTGTTCAATGCGTCAGGGCCGCAGCGGTGGCGCTACGGCGGGGACGGTTGCCGCAGCGGTCGCCGGCGCCGGTCCTGAGGCGTCGGTCGCAGGCGCAGGGACTTCGCTGGAGGCGTTTGGTGCCTCCGTCTGCAGCCGCTGTTCCAGCGCCTGCAACACCGGGGTGATCTGTTTGCCCACGCGGATCTGCGGGTTCGAAAAGCCATCGGCCTTGCCTGCCTCGATCTCACGCTGCTGGATCAGCGGCACTGCCTTGGCAAAAGCCTCGGTGAAGGAATGGGTCTGGCGCAGTTGTTCATGAAACACCGCACGGCCAAAGAAGGTCAGCTCAGACAGTCTGCCGCAGCCGTAAGAGGTGTGGGTGGCATCGGCTGCCGTCATGATCAGCGTGCTGTCGGTGGCCAGCGGTTCGATCCAGCCTCCCGAGAAGCAGGCGGACACCGCGATCACGCGGTTGCGGATACCCGCCTCGTCCAGCGCTGCACGCAGCATCTCCGGCGTCACGGGTGGTACCTGCAGCGGCCAGTGCGCCGCAGCCAGCTCATGGTTGCGCGCGCCGTGCGAGGTCATGTAAATCACCAGCACATCATGCTCGCGATCCATGCGCGCGGCCAGCGCAGCAATGGCGCGTTGCAGATTCTCGGGCGTCGCCCAGGGGTGGGTCTCGGCAGTTTCTGCATGGTTGAGCAGGTGCAGAACCCGGCCCTGGGCGTCAAACCGCTCCTGCAGCAGCGTGCTGACCATGGTGCTTTCGCGGCGGAACACGTTTTCATCCGCATAGGGCGCGAACACCAGCCCATAGACATCCACCACGCCGGGACGCTGAGGCAACAAAGCATCCACCTGCTGCTGCCACAGCAGCTGCTGATCCTCAAAAAGGCCTTGCGATAGCGCCAGTTGCGCAGGCTCTGGAGGCTGCGCTCCGTCGGCGGACACGGCCGACGCATCGGCCACCGCCAGGGCTTCTTCCTCCCAGGGCTGGTCCTGAAACTGCCACATCCCCACCCCGACCACCACAGCCATCGCCACCCCAAAAAACGCAGTGCGCACCCGCGATCGGATGAAGCGGGCACTCACCACCACCAGCGTGGCCAGCACCCATACCGTGAGCACGCCGTAGGCCACCCAGAAAAGGATGCTCGCCACCGTCCCATTCCACAGCTCTGGCTGGTGAACCGCCGCTCCCATCAGGGCATAGAGCACCAGCAAAGGGGCCAGTGGCGCCCACGCCGACAGCACATACCAGGCCGCCAGCCCGCCCGAGGGGCCGGGCACACCCAGCTCCGGCGCGGGGGCAGGTGCACGCTGTGCTGGCGCCATGGCCCACCAGGCCAGCCACAGCAGCACCAGGCTGCTCCACATGGGGGTCAGCCAGCCACGCAGGCTGAACTGCGCCGGGCCCACAACCTGCCACCGGGAGGCCCCCACCAGCAACGCGCCGCTGATCAACGACAACAACAGCAACTGCCAGGGCGTGGGTGCTGCAGACCCTGTGCGCGGTGCCAGGAACAGCGCTGCGCGCAATCCTTCGCGCATCCAGCCCCACAGTGAAAGGCGCTCCGTTGCGGGAACAGCCCTGATGGCAGACGGTGTGGGCACATCTTGCGGCGACCGGCTCAACGGAACTTCAATCTCCGTGTGGGCCAGTTCTGGCCCCCACTGGCTGGGCAACGTGTCGGCCCAGGTGCTGCTGCTGGCGTTCAGGTCTTTCATGCGCGCATCATGCCATCGCGTAATGACGCCTTCTGTGGCCGTGGAACCCGTCGAAACGGGGCCGTAAAGGCTGCGGGGCCGAGCCCAAGTACGATGGAGAGCGATTGCCGAACGCCTCATTGCGCCAGAGCCCATCCGCCTTCGTACGAGGATTCAAGGCGCTTGCATCGCCTTTTTTAAAACCAGAAATAATATTAAACAAAAATTAAATAACAAATGACATATACTCAGCTTCGTTGCAGTCACGGCTCTTAACGCTAGCAGTCACCGCAACGCCTGCCTCCAAGCGGTCAATCGCGCCATGGCAGGCCGCCTTTTGCGACCTTGTCGCCCAGTGGGTCTGAAGAGCTGCAGCCCACCGAGTCCCTCGATGCTCACGCAGGTCGATACTGGCCTGCGTTTCCGAATGCACCAGATTTCAAATAACGCTATTTCCATGGGCCAATACGTCGTTTCGCCCGCGACACACCCGACCGACTGCGGCCGCTTCCGCGCCTCCTTTTCGGTCCATCGTTCAGAGGGCAACGGCAGCTACTGCCGAGTGTTCCGTTTTGACAAAGCCTTTGCCTCGCGCGAAGCTGCCCGGCTCTTTGCAGTCACCCAGGGCTGGCTGCAAGCGTGCATGCCCCATCCCCCTGTGTGCTGAAGCTCTGCTGACGGCAGGCTCCAACCCCCCATCCCAGTTGCTGTGGGCTCCCGTTCACACTTCTGCACCCCAACGGTGCGCCCCTCTTTGCGCGCCAACCTTCAGAAAGGCTCTTCCATGAGCACCAAGATCTACGTGGGCAACCTGCCCTATTCCGTGACCGATTCCAGCCTGCAAAGCAACTTTGCCGAGTTCGGCAACGTGTCCTCCGCCAAGGTCATGATGGACCGCGAAACCGGCCGTTCCAAGGGCTTCGGCTTTGTGGAAATGGCGTCTGCCGAAGTGGCCCAGGCAGCCATCAGCGCGCTGCACGGCATGTCCGTCGATGGACGCTCGATTGTGGTGAACCTGGCCCGCCCCCGCGAAGAAGGCGGCGGTGCAGGTGGCTACAACGCCGGTGGCTACAGTGCGAGCAAGCGCTCGGACGTTGGCTATGGCACGGGCGGCTACGGCGGCGGTCGCTACTGAGCCCTGGGGCTTCGTGAAAATGCCGGCTCTCTGGAGCCGGTTTTTTTTCGCCTTGCCCATGTCCTTGGAGGGGCAGCAGACCAAAGCAGGTCGGTGGGGTTCGATGCCCGCCGCTGCGGTGTCCAGCCCAAGGGTTATAGCGTCGCCAGGGCCTCTGCACCACCCAAATTTCCGGGCGCAAGCCATCCCGCTTTGTCGCCTCACACCTCGCCAAAAGCCCGAGCGGGTGGCACTACTGGGGCCTGGGCCAGTTCCGGCTGCAGCACCAGGCGGTGCGTGCCGCTGTAGCAGACAAACCGGCGGTTGGTGGCACGCCCGATGGCGCACAGGCCCAGTTGCTGGGCCACGGCGTGGCCCATTTGTGTCATGCCGCTGCGGGATACCACGATGGGCACCCCCATCTGCGCGGACTTAATGACCATCTCGCTGGTGAGACGACCGGTGGTGTAGAACACCTTGTCTGCCCCCGACATGGGAACGGTCGCTGCGTCTCCCGCACAGCCGCCTGATGAACACGTTTCAGGATTCATCCACATCCAGCCCGCAATAGTGTCAATCGCATTGTGGCGGCCGACGTCTTCCACAAACGTCAGCAATTCCTCGCCCCTGAACAGGGCACAACCATGCACCGAACCGGACGACTTGTAGGTGGTCTCCTTGAGGCGAATCGCGTTCACGATGCCGTACAGCTGGCCTTGAGTCAGGCGGGCATCGGGCAACTGGATGCGGTCCACTTCGTCCATCAGCCCGCCAAACACACTGCCCTGCCCGCAGCCTGTGGTGACGACCTTGCTGGCCGTGCGCTCTTCGATGCGTGCAATGCCCTGGCGCGTGCGCACGGCGGCGGCGTAGACCTCCCAATCGACCGTGATCGACTCGATGTCGAACACCGATTCGACCAGCCGCTGATTGCGCAGATAACCCAGCACCAGCAGCTCTGGTTGCGCACCCAGCGTCATCAGCGTGACGAGCTCGCGCTTGTCCACGTAGATCGTGAGCGGACGCTCGGCGGGGATCTGTACTTCCTCCCGTGCGCCCAGTTCATTGACGACCTCCACCGCATGGGTCAGCGGAGCGTGGGCCTGCGTCAGGCGCGGCAGCGAAGGCGTTGACAAACCGGAGAGGGTGGACAAGGAACTGGAACTCATGGGGCAAATATACGCAGTGTGGCGCTATAGCGATCAGCGCACGGGAATGGGCCGCTGCGCAGCCCGGTCACCACGCTTCACTGAGGCAGCCCAGTGATGTAGCGCCTCGCCAGGCGAGGCTCAATCATGCTCTTTGCACAGCACAGCCCAATAAAAAAGCCGCGCCCCACCAGGGAACGCGGCTTGATGCCCGGCGCGGGAGCGCGCGTGTCAGGACTTGGAGGCCGGTGCAGCCGCAGCGGCAGGCACCTGCGTGCTGGGAGGGCTGCTGGCTGTGCCAGGTGGCGAATGTGCACCGGCTGCCTCGGCCGGTTTGGCTGCTGGCGGCGTGTAAGCGAAGGGGCCAGGGTCCGTACATGCGGATCCGGTGGCAGTCGCAGGCTTGGCCGAGGGCGTGGTCTTGCGGTAGTGCGCTGCAACCTTGTCCTGCGACAGGCACAGCTTGAAGTTGTCCACCTTGCCGGCCCACGCAGCTTTGGCTGCCGCCTCGGCCGCCTTGGTAGCCGCCTCAGGGGATGGAGCAGGCAGCTTGGCTGATGCCAGTGTGCAGACGCCGGTGACGCACAGCGCCACCACGGTTTTACGGGTGAAGAATTGCATTGTTGTCATGGAGAGCCTCATGCCTGAACGGGCTTGCCTGCAGCGGCCTCACCGGCGGGGGCGGTGGCACTGCGCTGTTTAGGGATCTTGCCAGCCTGGATATCGTCGTACCACAGCTCGTGGTGCTCCTTGGCCCAGGTCTCATCGACATAACCCGTGCGCATGGCCTTGTAGGCGCCTTGCATGCCCACGGTGCCCATGTAGATGTGGCCCATGAACATCACCATCATCACCACGGTGGCCACGGCGTGCACCATGTGCGCGATCTGCATGGTGCCGCGCTCATAGATCAGGCCCGGGATGAGCTTGTCGAGTACCAGCCCGGACGCGACCACGATGAAGCCCAAACCCAGCACGCCCGCCCAGAAGACGACCTTTTCCCCCGCATTGAAACGGTGCGAAGGCACTTCATGGCCGGACATCAGACCACCGCCCTTCACAATCCAGGTGATGTCTTCCTTGGTCGGAAGGTTGTCCTTGAGAAAGGTGAAAAACACGATGATCAGAGAAACCGCGAACAAAGGCCCTGCAAAGTTATGGACGTTCTTGAGCGCGTAAGTGAGCCAGCCAAACAGCGTGCTGCCCATCACAGGAAGCAGGAAGAACTTGCCAAACGCCATCACCAGACCAGACAACGCCAGTGCCACGAAGGCAATCGCGTTGGCCCAATGCGCAGACCGTTCGAAGGGCGTAAAACGCTCGATCTTCCGGCCCGTCTCGGCGCCGTGCAGCATGATCATGCCCTTGCGCCAGTAAAACAGCGCAATCGCCCCCGCCACGATCAGCAACAGCGAACCACCGTAAGGAATGATCCAGTTGTTGCGCACCTGGCGCCAGGCTTCGCCCGCATTGGTCACCCGCGAGCCGGGGTACTGCACAAAGCGCTGGATCAGGTTACCCGCCTCGGGCGCCTGGGTTACGGGCAGGCTGCTGTAACCCGTCACGCCTTGCCCCACCTGGCGCCACATGGGCGCGTTGTTGCCGGGCTGCACCTTCATGCGCTCGCCGTTGGTCTGCTCGGCGTATTGGGGGTCGGCGCTGGCGTCGGGTTTGACCTGAAAGATGTTCTGGCTTTGCACGCCGCCCACCGCAGCCGGTGCAGCGGTGGCTGCAGGAGCCGCCACGGATGCGTCCGGCGCAGCCGGCGGCGTCTGGGCGCTAGCCAGCCCCCAGGCCAGACTGGCCACCAAGGCCATGGACCACACGATGTATTTCATGGTGGACCTCACTTCGCCTGGGTGCGGGTGTATTCGTTCTGCCCGTACTGCTGGCGCGCTTTCAACTGCGCTTCCCAGCTGGTTTTGTCACCGGCTTTCCAGCCAGGCTGCGTGAAGTTGCTGCCGGTGCCCGCGTAAGGCGGAGCATCGCTGCGGACGCCCATGCCTGTCTGTGGCTTCTCGGTGCAGGCGCTGAGTGACAACACGGCCACTGCGGCAGCCAGGGTCCATTGAACGGTGCGCTGCATCATGACTTGCCTCCTGCAGGCTGACCTGCTTGTTGCGAACCGTAGGCAGTACCCCAGCCCCACACCTCGGCGCCCTTGCCACGCTGCACCACGCGGTTGCGGAAGATATCCGCCACCACATCGCCGTCACCGGCCAGCAGGGCCTTGGTAGAACACATTTCTGCACAGGCAGGCAGCTTGCCCTCGGCCAGGCGGTTGCGGCCGTATTTTTCAAACTCCGCCTGGCTGCCATGTGCCTCGGGGCCACCGGCGCAAAACGTGCATTTGTCCATCTTGCCGCGCACACCAAAGGTGCCCGACGAAGGGAACTGCGGCGCGCCAAAGGGGCAGGCATAGCTGCAGTAGCCGCAGCCAATGCACACGTCCTTGTCGTGCAACACCACACCCTCTTCGGTGCGGTAGAAGCAGTTGACGGGGCACACCGCCATGCAGGGTGCATCGCTGCAGTGCATGCAGGCCACCGAGATGGACTTCTCGCCCGGCACACCGTCGTTGAGCGTGACCACGCGGCGGCGGTTCACGCCCCAGGGTACTTCGTGTTCGTTCTTGCAGGCGGTCACGCAGCCGTTGCATTCGATGCAGCGCTCTGCGTCACAGATGAATTTCATTCGTGCCATGTGTGTATCTCCTTGCGTGGCGCGATCAGGCGCGTTCCACGTTGCAGATCGTGGTCTTGGTTTCTTGCATCATGGTCACGCTGTCGTAGCCATAGGTGGTGGCCGTGTTCACAGCCTCACCGCGCACCACAGGCGCCGCACCCTTGGGGTAATACGCCAGCATGTCCGCCCCTTGCCAGCGGCCCGAGAAGTGGAACGGCATCCACACGGTATCGGGTGCCACCCGCTCGGTGACGAGTGCCTGCACGTTGATGCGTGCGCCGGTGGGAGAACTGAGCCACACACGCTCGCCGTTGCGGATGCCCCGGTCGGCCGCCGTCTTGGGGTTGATCTCGACGAACGATTCCTGCTGCAGCTCCGCCAGCCAGGGGTTGGAGCGGGTTTCCTCTCCGCCGCCTTCGTACTCCACCAGACGGCCCGAGCTCATGATGAGCGGGAACTTCTCGTGCACCTTGTCGGCCACGTTTTTCTCCTGCAAGCTCTTGTACAGCGTGGGCAGGCGCCAGAAGGCCTTCTTGTCGTCGTGGGTGGGGTACTTGGCCATGAGGTCCGGCCGCGTGCCATACAGAGGCTCACGGTGCTGCGGAATGGCGTCAGGGAAGTTCCACACCACAGCGCGTGCCTTGGCGTTGCCGAACGGATGGCAGCCATGCTTCATGGCCACGCGGATGATCGCGCCCGTGGGGTCGGTCTTCCAGTTCTTGCCTTCAGCCTTGGCTTTTTCGGCATCGCTGAGGTCATCCCACCAGCCCAGCTTCTTGAGCAGCACGTGGTCGAACTCGGGGTAGCCCGTGGTGATCTCGCTACCCACCGAATGGGAGCCGTCCTCAGCAAGCAGGTTGACGCCGTCCTTTTCCACACCGAAGTTGGCGCGGAAGTTGCCACCGCCTTCCATCACATGCTTGGAGGTGTCATACAAATTGGGTGAGCCTGGGTGCTTGAGCTCCGGCGTGCCATAGCAGGGCCATGGCAGGCCGAAATAGTCGCCGCCAAAGTCGTAGCCGGTTTCCTTGTCCTTGCCGCCCTTGGCCTTCAGGGTCTTCACATCGAACAGGTGCATGTTCTTCATGTGGGCCTTCAGGCGCTCAGGGCTCTGGCCGGTGTACCCAATGGTCCAGACCGACTTGTTGATCTCGCGCAGGATGTCCTCGGGCACAGGCTCGTCCATGCCCTTGACCTTCTGCATCTTGTAGTTCTTGACGAGTTCGTCGGCAAAGCCAAGCTTTTGCGCGAACTGATACATGATCATGTGATCGGAGCGACTCTCCCACAGCGGGTCTATCACCTTCTCGCGCCACTGCAGCGAACGGTTCGATGCCGTGCACGAACCGCTGGTCTCGAACTGCGTGGCAGCCGGCAGCAGGTACACCGCGCGGTTGGGGTTCAGGTCTTCGGCCTTGCCGGGCATGGCAGCCATGGCGGCCGTGGCGGATGGATAAGGGTCCACCACCACCAGCAGGTCCAGCTTGTCCATCGCGCGCTTCATCTCCAGACCACGGGTCTGCGAGTTGGGAGCATGGCCCCAGAAAAACACGCCGCGCAGGTTGGAGTCCTGGTCGATCAGTTCGTTGTTCTCCAGCACACCGTCGATCCAGCGCGACACGGTGATGCCGTTCTTGGTCATCATCGCGGGCGACGCATACTGCTTCTTGATCCACTCGAAGTCCACACCCCACACAGCAGCGAAGTGCTTCCACGAGCCTTCGGCCAGGCCGTAGTAGCCGGGCAGCGAGTCAGGGTTGGGGCCCACGTCGGTGGCACCCTGCACGTTGTCGTGACCGCGAAAGATGTTGGTGCCGCCGCCGCTCTTGCCCACGTTGCCCAAAGCCAGCTGCAAGATGCACGATGCACGCACGATGGCATTGCCGATGGTGTGCTGCGTCTGGCCCATGCACCACACGATGGTGCCGGGGTTGTTCTCGTGCAGCATCTTGGCGACCTTGAAAACCTGGTCTTCCTTGACGCCGCAAGCCTCTTCCACCTTGTCAGGTGTCCACTTGGCCAGCACTTCGTCTCGCACCTTGTCCATGCCATAGACACGGTCGTTGATGTACTTCTTGTCTTCCCAGCCGTTCTTGAAGATGTGGTACAGCACACCAAACAGGAAGGGAATGTCGGTGCCGGAGCGGATGCGCACGTATTCGTCGGCCTTGGCCGCCGTGCGCGTGAAGCGCGGGTCCACCACGATCATCTTGCAACCAGTTTCCTTGGCGTGCAGCATGTGCAGCATGGACACCGGGTGGGCTTCGGCTGCGTTGGAGCCGATGTACAAAGCGACCTTGCTGTTTTGCATGTCGTTGTACGAATTGGTCATGGCGCCGTAGCCCCATGTATTGGCCACGCCCGCCACAGTGGTGGAGTGGCAGATGCGCGCCTGGTGGTCACAGTTGTTGGTCCCCCAGAAACTCACGAACTTGCGCAGCAGGTAAGCCTGCTCGTTGTTGTGCTTGGACGAACCCACAAAGTACACGCTGTCGGGGCCGCTGGCCTTGCGCAGCTCCTGCATCTTGGCCGTGATTTCGTTCAGGGCAGTGTCCCAGCTGATGCGCTCGTACTTGCCGTTGACCAGCTTCATGGGGTAACGCAGGCGGTACTCGCCATGGCCGTGCTCGCGCAGGGCTGCGCCCTTGGCGCAGTGGGCACCCAGGTTGATGGGCGAGTCGAACACCGCCTCCTGGCGCACCCACACGCCGTTCTCGACCACGGCATCGACCGCGCAACCCACTGAACAGTGGGTGCACACGGTGCGGCGCACTTCGATCTTGCTGTCGCCGATGCCAACCTTGGCACCTTCAGCAGCGTTGGATTTTTTGACCAGCGTGAGTTGCGAGGCGGCAATACCTACACCCACTCCCAGGCCGGAGCGGCGCAGGAACGAACGGCGGTCCATGGTGGGCAGAGCTTGCGACAGGCCACGGCGCAGGCTGTGCACAAAAGGCGACGCAGAGCTGTTGCCCTGCACGGAATGAGAAGACTTCTTGGTTAGCAACATGGCGTGCCCCGATGTCAGAGTTGGGTGGTCTTGTAGTACTGCTTCACGCGGGCAGACAGGTGGTAGCCACCGCCCTTTTCGGGTGCGACGCGAGCGGGCTCGGACACCACGGCATCCGACGGTGCAACATGGGGGAGTGCCACAACGGCTGCTGCGGCAGCCCCTACGGTGGCGGCGCCAGAAAAGAAGCTCCGGCGTGAGGAATTTGGCTGGCGGTTCTGCATGCTTGTCTCCAGAAAGGCTGGCAGCTATGAAACGGAATTCATACAGTCTATGTCAGTGTGTAAAAACCTGCCATGGAGCTTTACAACTCCCAGTAACACACTCATCTTTTATAGCGACATATCGAGGGTTTACGAGCATCTGAAAGGGTCAATCCAACATGTCGAAGCCCTGGGTTTCCACCGACACAAACGCGCGGGTGAAGTGCGCTACCGCCAGGTAGAACGAGGCCTGTGGCTGTGCAGCAAGGGCATCGCACAACTGCAGGATCCAAGGCTGCAAATGGGTTGAAAAAAATTCACGCTGCGATGTCAGGTTGCAGACAGCTACATCGTCTCCGGCGATCAGATAGCGCATCACCTCCAGCAGGTAGGCCACATGGTCTTCGGTTTCGGGCATCGTTTCATCCCGCGCCAGGCCCAGTTGCTGCAGATCGGTGCGCAGGCGCGCCAGCGGCTTTTCGTTGAGAAACCCGCTGAGGTAGTGCGAACCATACAAAAACACCTCGGGCTTGCCCACGCCGCCAAAGAGCCGGTCAAACTCCTGCGCGATGGCCGCATCGCTGAGCGCACGCGACGCCGCCACCAGTTGCTGCCAGGGCTCCTGCAAAAAGCCGCCATCGGCAGGCGCCTCCGTCACTGCCACCCGCAGGGCCGACAGCAGCTCCGGGCCAGGCGCGGCGTAGTACAGCTGCGACAGCAGGCCATACAGCTCGGCACGGGCGGTTTCCTCGTCGAGCGCAGAGCTGCCGCCCAGGGGGGTCAAGGTGGATGGGGCGCTCACAGGTCGGTCACTTTCGTCTCGTTTTGTGCGGAATACAGGTCAATCACGCGGCAGTCGCTGCACATCTTCAGGCGCTCCAGCGCCTCGCCCTGGAACATGGGGTGGCCCGACAGCTTGCCCAACATGGCCTCGATGGCCTTGACCGTGCCAAACGGCTTGCTGCAGCGCACACAGGCCCAGGGCTTGGCCTCGTTGAGCACACGCAATTGCGCACGCTCGGGCGTGAGCAGCAGGCGCGGCTGCAGGGTGATGGCGTCTTCAGGGCAGGTGGTGGCACACAGGCCACACTGCACGCAGTTCTTTTCAATGAAGCGCAGCTGCGGCAGCTGCGGGTTGTCCTGTAGCGCGCTGGCGGGGCAGGCGCTCACGCAGCTCAGGCACAGGGTGCAGCGATCCTTGTTGACCTCAATGGTGCCCAGGGGAGACCCTATTTCGGGCAAGGCAATGGCCGCAGGCCGCTCAGCCACGGACAAGGGGGCCTGCTCGATCAGGTGGTCCAGCGCCATCTCCAGCGTGCTGCGTTTTTCCTGCGCCACCGCAAAACGCGCGGCCACGGCCGGGGTCTTCTGGCGCGTCTGGCCCAGAGCCTGCAATGCTGCGTCGAGTTCGGTGGGGTGCGCGGCGCGCAGCAGTTGCACATGGGTGCCGGTGTAGCCCAGCCCGCGCAAGAGGGCCTGCGCCACATCCATCTGCGCCTGCAATCCGTCCAGGTACTGCCGTGCCTCCTCCTGGGTCGCGAGCACCACCACCTGTGAAGCGCCGTAGGCAATGGCGCTGAGCCACAGGTCCACCCCAGTGCTGGCCGTGTGCCACAGCGCCACCGGGATCACGTTGGCAGGCACGCCCTGCGCCAGTTTCAACTGGGCGGCACGGCCCAGCTCTTCCACCAGCGTCTGGCCGCGCTCCTGACTGTGCAGCAGCAGCACGGCATCCTTGCCACCGGCAGCGGTGTAAGTGGACAACAGGGTCTTGAGCTTGGTGCCCTGCTCCGTCGCACTGGGGTAGGCATAGGTCAGCGCGCCCGTGGGGCACACGGTGGTGCAGGCGCCGCAGCCCACACACAGGTTGGGGTTCACCTTGATTTGCTGACGGCTCTTGTCGCTGGCAATGGCCTCGGCCGAGCAGATGTCCACACAGGCGTTGCAACCCACGGTCTCGTTGCGGCTGTGGGCGCAGAGTTTTTGTTTGTAGACAAAAAATTTGGGCTTCTCGAACTCGCCCACCAGCTCCCGCAGCTTCAGCAGCGTAGCCAGGTCACGCCCGTCCCAGCGCAGGTAACCCTGCGGCAGCGCGTGCTGCAAGAAGGTGGGCGTAGCGGTGGCCGAACGCAGGTCCAGCACCAGATCAAAGCGCTCGGTCTGCGCAGTGGCGTCGCGGGTGAAGTCGATGGCACCCGCCACCTGGCACACCTTCACGCAGGCGCGGTGCGACTGGCAGGCGGCCAGGTCGATCTGGTAGTCGAGGCCAATGGCGTTTTCGGGGCAGGCCGCCACACAGGCGTTGCAGCGCGTGCAAAGGTCCAGGTCGATGGGGTTGTCAGCCGCCCATTGCAGCTCAAACGCACCCAGCCAGCCGGTGAGGCCCGTGATGCGACCACCCAGCACCGGATAGCGCCGCGCCTGCGCGCCACCAGCGTTGCCAGGGCCCTGGGTGAACAGCGTCACATCCAGCACGTCCGACACCAGGGCAGCGGCCTGCTCGGCCTGGTCAAGCGGGCCAATGATGAGCAGGCGGCCCGTGCTCTTGTAAGTAACCGTGGGCACGGGAGGGGGGTCGGGCAGCCGGGCGGCTGCCAAAAGCGCGGCGATCTTGGGGCTGGCCTTAGCGGCATCGCGGCTCCAGCCACCGGTTTCGCGGATATTCACAAACCGGATGGGCGACACCGCGCCTTCGGTCTGCTGGCCCAGGTCGCCAAACAGGCGCTGCTCCTGGGTGCAGGCCACCACCACGTCGTCGCCCGACTGGATGGCCTTTTGGAACGCCCCGGCGTCGCGTCGACACAGGGTGGAGTGAAGGGTCAGGTCTTCATGCAGTGCCTCGCCCAACGCCTTGGCGTTGAGAGGCATCGTCTGGTTGCAGTCGCAGATGAGCGTCGTGGTCATTGTGGGTATGGCTGGCTGGTGTGACCACCGCATCCTGGGCGGAGCGTGGGGCCACCTCAGGCTCGCTAGAGGAAACGCTAGGAACAGCGTTGCATACCCGGGACTGTGCCACGTCTGCAGGGGTTTGCGCCTCCGCATCATCCCGAGGCTGACTGGCCGGCGGGGATATTGGGGCCACGGGGGCCGCATCCTGCGCCAGATCGCCTGGCAGCCCCTCCGCAGAGGCCGCGGCTTTTTTCTCGTGGTCAAAAAAGCCCAGCGCGTGCGCGCTGGCCATCTTGCGCAGCATGCCTGCGGGCAGCGGGTCAGGCTGGGTGTAGTCGCCGATGTAGATGTCCAGACCATCCATCACGTTGAAATGCGGGTCGGCAAACAGCTTCTTCATGGCCAGATTGCGCACCTCGGGCGATACGGCACGGGCCACAAAGGGTTTGAAGTCGGATGCGGGCGTGAGCGCCTCAGCGTCGGCCAACGTAGGCGGTGGTGGCAGCTCTGGGGCGGGGGGTGCAGGCGCGGCTGGCGCTGCCACGGTGGCCACCGGCGCTGGTGCGGGCGCTGCCACCTGGGGGGCGGGTGCGGGCGGCGGCGGGTCTTGCACCGGCTTGCCCGCCAGCACGTCCTGCTTGCGGCGCGACCAGCGACCGAGGAATCCATCAGCCATGGCCGCCACCTCCGCCTCCGCCGCCACGCGGCTTGTCGGTGGACACCGACGCGGGGTTGCCGAAGCGGTCCTGCAGCGTGCGAAAGCTCTCGGGGCGCTTGCGGCGCTTGGGCTCTGGCTGGTAGTGCTCGGCCACAAAGGCGCGCAGCGCCTCCACCACCTCGGGATCGGCGGGCACCTGCTCGACGGTTTCCTGTGCGTCCAGCCAGCGGCCAGCATCGTGGTAGCTCAGGCTCACCGCCACAGGGCGGGCCAGTGGGACCTCGCCCGTGCCGGGGTCTTCATCGCGGCGCCACATCACAAACCAGCAGGGCGCGGGAGAGGTGAGGTTCAGGTGGTAACCCTCGGCATCGTCGCGAAACAGCTCCACGCGAAAGCCCGGAAACAGCCAGCGCTGCTCCTGCTCGTCCTGGATCAGCGGGCGGGGTTCGGTACCAAAGGTGGGCTCATGGATCACCACCTCGGCCAGCGACCACCGCCAGGGCTGCCAGCGGTTGTCGATGTGCTCGCACCGCATGATCACGGCAACGTCGGTGTAGGGGCGCTCAGTCATGGGCTGCGACTGTACCCCGGAGTAACCCCTTACCCGCAGCGCGCCGCGCAAAGCCCCACAGCCAGCGTACAGATCGCGCGGCGTCAGGCCGGACCGCCAGGGGTCTGCAAGACCTCCACCGCCACCGCGCAGTACTTGAACTCCGGGATCTTGCCGAACGGATCGAGCGCCGCGTTGGTGAGCAGATTGGCCGCCGCCTCCACATACGCAAACGGCATGAACACAGTGCCACGCGGCGTGCCATCGTCGCGCCGCACGCGCACCTGCACCATGCCGCGCCGTGAGCGAATGCCCACCAGCGCACCGGGCTGCACGCCCAGCCGGTCCAGTTCATCGCCATGCAGCGACGCGGTGGCCATGGGCTCGATGGCGTCGAGCACCGTGCTGCGCCGCGTCATGCTGCCGGTGTGCCAGTGCTCCAGCTGGCGGCCCGTGATGAGCACCAGGGGGTAGTCGGCATCGGGTTTTTCCGCCGCCGGGATCACGCTGGCGGGCACCAGCTGCAGGCGACCCGTGGGCGTGGGGAATTTTTCGGTGAAGACGATGGGCTGGCCCGGGTCGTCTTCGGTCATACACGGGTAGGTCACGCTGGAGTTGCGCTCCAGGCGGTCCCAGGTGATGCCTTGGATGCTGGCGTGCATGGCCTGGCGCATTTCGTCGTACACGGCAGCCACGCCCGACTCTTCGCCTTCGTAGTTCCAGCGAAGGCCCATCCGCTGGGCCATCTGCTGAATGATCCACAGGTCGGGCCGAGCATCGCCCGGCGGGTTCAGCGCGCGGCGGCCCATCTGCACCATGCGGTCGGTGTTGCTGGCCGTGCCGGTCTTCTCGGGCCAGGCGCTGGCGGGCAGCACCACGTCGGCCAGCCACGCGGTTTCGGTCAAAAAGATGTCCTGCACCACCAGGTGCTGCAGGCTGGCCAGCGCGTGGCGCGCGTGGTTCAGGTCGGGGTCGCTCATGGCGGGGTTCTCGCCCATGATGTACATGCCGCGCACCTTGTGCGGGTCGCTGTCGGGCGCCAGGGCCTTGTGCATGATCTCGACCACGGTGTAGCCCGGTGCCTCGTCCAGCTTGGTGCCCCAGAAGTCTTCGAACCACGCATGTGCGCCGGCGTTGTCCACGCGCTGGTAGTTGGGGAACATCATCGGGATCAGGCCCGCGTCGCTCGCGCCCTGCACGTTGTTCTGGCCGCGCAGCGGGTGCAGGCCCGAGCCCGGCTTGCCGATCTGGCCGGTGACGGCGCACAGCGCGATCAGGCAGCGCGCGTTGTCGGTGCCGTGGATGTGCTGGCTCACGCCCATGCCCCAGAGGATCATAGAGGACTTGGCCATGGCAAACGCCCGCGCTACCTCGCGCAGCGTCTCGGCCGGGACGCCGCACACGGGTGCCATGGCCTCGGGGCTGCAGCCCATCACGTTGGCCTTGAGTGCCTCGAAGTTGTTGGCGCGATCCTGGATGAAGGCCTCATCCACCAGCCCTTCATCAATCACCGTGTGGATCAGCGCATTGAGCATGGCCACGTCGGTGTCGGCCTTGAACTGCAGGGTGCGCCACGCATGGCGGCCAATGTCGGTCACGCGCGGGTCGGCCAGCACGATCTTTGCGCCACGCTGTGCGGCGTTTTTCATCCAGGTGGCGGCCACGGGGTGATTGGCCGTGGGGTTGGAGCCGATCACGAAGATCAGCTCGGCATGCTCCACGTCGTTCACGGGGTTGCTCACCGCGCCGGAGCCCACGCCTTCGAGCAGCGCGGCCACGCTGGAGGCGTGGCACAGCCGGGTGCAGTGGTCCACGTTGTTGCTGCCAAAGCCGGTGCGCACCAGCTTCTGGAACAGGTAGGCCTCTTCGTTGCTGCCCTTGGCCGAGCCGAAGCCCGCCAGCGCCTTGGGGCCGTGCGTGTCGCGCAGCGACCTGAGCGTGCCGGCGGCCAGGCCCAGCGCCTCGTCCCAGGTCGCTTCGCGGAAGGTATCGCGCCAGTCGGCGCCGTAGGGCCGCACCTCCTTGGGCACGCCGCTCTTGCGGATCAGCGGCACCGTGAGGCGGTCAGGGTGGTGGGCGTAGTCGAAGCCAAAGCGCCCCTTCACGCACAGGCGGCCGTGGTTGGCCGGGCCGTCGCGCCCTTCGACGCTGATGATTTTTTCATCGCGCACGTTGTAGGTGATGAGGCAGCCCACGCCACAGAACGGGCAGACCGAGTCGACCTTGCGGTCCACCTTTTGGGAGCCGATGTGCGTCTTGGGGCTGAGCGCGCCCGTAGGGCAGGCCTGCACACATTCGCCGCAGGCCACGCAGGTGCTCTCGGCCATGGGGTCGTCCAGGTCGAAGACGATCTTGCTGTCTGCCCCGCGCAGCGCGTAGCCGATCACGTCGTTGACCTGTTCCTCGCGGCAGGCGCGCACGCAGCGGTTGCACTGGATGCAGGCATCCAGATTCACCGCCATGGCCGGATGGCTCAGATCGGGCGCGGGTTGCTCGCGGCGAAGGGCTTGGAGCGCTGGGCGCACGGTGACGCCCAGGCGGCTGGCCCAGGTGCTCAGTTCGCCGTGCTGGCCTACCGTTGGGGCAGTTTTTGAACCCAATTCACCTATAGCGCTAGATGTATATGTGCTACCAGCTATCAATTCAGGAGTATCTGCAGCCCCATCATTCCATTGGTAGCCCACGTCCGGCATGTCCGACAGCAACATCTCCACCACCATCTGCTGACTCTTGCGGGCACGCGGGCTGGCTGCCTGCACCTTCATGCCTTCGGTCGGAGCGCGGCAGCAGCTGGGCGCCAGCGTGCGCTCGCCTGCGATCTCGACCACGCAGGCGCGGCAGTTGCCGTCGGACCGCAGGCCGTCGGTGTAGCAAAGATGCGGGATGTTCACGCCGTGGCGCTGCGCGGCTTTCAGAATAGTTTCGCCAGCGTGGGCAGTGACGGGCTGGCCGTCCAGCTCGAAGGCCACGCCGGACTGCACCGCAGTAGATGTCAACACGGCGCTCATGGCTGCAACCCTCCGGGCAATTGCTCGGTGAGCGGGCTGTTGCGCGGCTTGGGCAGGTCGCCTGGCCAGGGCCCCTCGCCCACCTCGTGCGGGAAGTATTTGTGGATGCAGCGGATGGGGTTGGGCGCCGCCTGGCCCAGGCCGCAGATGGACGCATCGGCCATCACCTGTGCCAGATCGTCCAGCAGGTCGGCATCCCACTGCGGCGCTTCCATCAGCGCGGCGGCCTTGGCCGTGCCCACACGGCAGGGTGTGCACTGGCCGCAGCTTTCGTGTTCAAAAAACCGCATCACGTTCAGCGCTGCATCGCGCGCCCGGTCGTACTGGCTGAGCACGATGACGGCGGCGGAGCCAATGAAGCAGCCGTAGGGCTGCAGCGTGTCGAAGTCCAGCGGGATGTGGCTCAGACTCGCGGGCAAGATGCCGCCCGAGGCGCCGCCGGGCAGGTAGGCATAAAGCTGGTGGCCATCCAGCATGCCGCCGCAGTATTCGTCGATGAGTTCCTGCACCGTGATGCCCGCCGGAGCGAGCTTGACGCCAGGGTGCTTCACCCGGCCGCTCACGCTGAAACTGCGCAGCCCCTTGCGCCCGTGGCGGCCAAAGCTGGCAAACCACTCGGGGCCGCGCTCGACGATGTCGCGCACCCAGTACAGCGTCTCGAAGTTGTGCTCCAGCGTGGGCCGGCCAAACAGCCCCACCTGCGCGATGTAGGGGGGGCGCATGCGGGGTTCGCCACGCTTGCCTTCGATGCTCTCGATCATGGCCGACTCTTCGCCGCAGATGTAAGCGCCCGCGCCGCGCCGCAGTTCGATGTGCGGCAGCGGGCACGGGGGCTCGGCGCGCAGGTCGTCCAACGCCCGCTGCAGCAGCGCGCGGCAGCCGTGGTATTCGTCGCGCAGGTAGATATAGATGGCCTCGGTGCCCACCACCTGGGCAGCGATGAGCACGCCTTCCAGAAAGCGGTGCGGGTCGCGTTCGAGGTAGGTGCGGTCCTTGAAGGTGCCGGGCTCGCCTTCATCGATATTGACGGCCATCAGGCGTGGCGCGGGCTGGTCGCGCACGATGCGCCACTTGCGCCCTGCCGGAAAGCCTGCGCCACCCAATCCGCGCAGGCCCGAGTCCTCCATGGCTGCCAGCACGGCCTCGGCATCCATCTCGCCATTGACCAGCGCAGCGGCCGTCTGGTAACCACCATGCGCGCGGTAGGTAGCCAGGTCGGTGTGGGCGGGGTTGATCGCATCGGGCTGCGCAGGCACGCTGCGCCCGGCCAATGCTGCCACATCAAAATTGATAGCAGATTGTGCATATGGATGTAGCGCTACCGCACGATCCGGCTTCAAATGGACGGCTTCCAACACTCCATCGACCGTGGCGTGAGGCACCGGGCACTGGTGCACCACCGCTACAGGAGCCTGCTCGCAGCGGCCCAAACAGGGCACGGCCACCACCTGCACATCGCCCTGCACTGCCGCGCGCAGGCGCTCGGGCAGCGCGGCCAGCAGTTCGCCGGCGCCGGCGAGGCTGCAGCTCAGGCTGTCGCACACCCGCACCAACAGGCGCGGGGCCTGCGCATCTTCGCCGCGCACGATGTCGAAGTGGTGATAAAAGCTGGCCACCTCGTACACCTCGGCCATGGGCAGATTCATCTGCTTGGCCAGCCCCACGAGGTGCCGGTCGTGCAACACGCCAAAGTGGTCGTTCAGGCGGTGCAAATATTCAATGAGCAGGTCGCGACGGAAGCCCGTTACCGGGCGCGGCCCCAGCAGCTGCGCCACGTCGGCCATCGCTGCGTCTTCAGGCTGGCGGCCCTTGAGGCGGCTTTTGCGGCGAATGCGTTCGCGCATGTCGTTGACGGACACGGCGGCGACGGTAGGGGCTTCGGGGGCAAGGTGCATGGAGCGGGGGCGTGGGGGCGTTGTTTTGTATGAAGGCGCCTGCATAGGCCGGGCGCGACGCCGCAGTGTCGGCCAGGGGCGCATGCAGCGTCAAATTGCCGATGCACATGGGTCGATCACAAAAACAAATGAAACAGCCGGGTTTGAGATGCCCTGCGAATCGCCTATGGCCGCCCCGGCGGTGGGTCGAGCCTGGGTCAGTGGACTGCCAACAACCCGCTGTGCGCAGCGGCATGCTGCAGCCAATCGGAGTCTTGCGCCAGCGCCAGCGCAGCATCGAGTGCACGCGTTGGCTGCACCTGCCGGTGCGACATGAATCCAATCGCCGTGGTGAGCACCGGGCCCGTCAGCGGCAGCGCCTCCAACCCGTCATGGCCGCGCACGGCATCGACCAGCGCCCCGGGCAGGATGCTGCACACCTGGCCTGCCACCACGCTCAACGCCAGGGTCAATACCGAATCCGTTTCCATGGCGGGCCGCACCGTAGCACCCGCGCTGCGAAACGCACCGTCCACCAGGCTGCGGTTGTGCATCTCGGGGGTGAGCAGGCACAGCGGCAAGGCCGCCGCATCGGCCCAGGCCATGGGAGGGCCTATCTGCAGCCCGCGCGCCGGCCCCTTGCGCTGGCTCGGCGCCCGGCGCAGCAAAAAATAGTGCTCCACATACTGCGGCCAGGCCCGCAGCAGGCCGCCGCGTGCAGGCATGCGCTCGGTGTAGCCCAGCGCCAGGTCCAGTGCAATGGATTCCAGCCCCGCCTCCAGCGCCTGCGAGCTCATCGACAGCGCCACCGGCACGATGCCAGGGTGCCGTGCCTGCAGCTGCGCCGCAAACCGCGCCAGGATGGGCATGGCGGTGGGCACCGCGCCCAGGCGCAGCGTGCCGCGCGGGTGGGCGGCGTCACTGCTCAGGTCCTGCTGCAGCACCTGGTGCTCGTGCAGCATGCGCTGGGCCGTGGCGAGCACGCGCTCGCCCTCGGGCGTAAAGCCCTCAAAACTGCGGCCCCGGCGCACCACCACCACGCCAAACTCTTTTTCCAGCGCGCGCAACGCGTTGGAGAGCGCCGGCTGCGTGATGTGGCAGGCCTGCGCCGCCCGGCCAAAGTGCCGGTGCTCGTGCAGCGCCACCAGGTAGCGCAGGGACGCGAGCAGGTTCATGGCGCGGTGCGGCGGATCGGGAAGATCAGGTGTTCTTGCTGATCGAGATGGTGGGGAACTTGCTGGAGAAGTCCTTGGCCTGCTGGGCGATCTTCACCGCCACGTCGCGTGCCACCTTCTTGTAGATCTTGGCCACGTCCCCGTCGGGGTCGGCCACCACGGTGGGCTTGCCGCTGTCGGCCTGCAGCCGGATGCTCATGTCCAGCGGCAGAGCGCCCAGGTAGTCCATGTGGTATTCGGCGGCCATCTTCTTGCCGCCATCGGCACCAAAGATGTGCTCCACGTGGCCGCAGTTGCTGCACACATGCGCGGCCATGTTCTCCACAATGCCCAGGATGGGCACACCCACCTTCTCGAACATCTTGATGCCCTTCTTGGCGTCCAGCAGCGCGATGTCCTGCGGGGTGGTCACAATCACGGCGCCGGTCATGGGCACGCGCTGGCTCAGCGTGAGCTGGATGTCGCCGGTGCCGGGCGGCATGTCGATGATGAGGTAGTCGAGGTCTTTCCAGTTGGTCTGGCGCAAGAGCTGCTCCAGCGCCTGGGTGGCCATGGGGCCGCGCCAGATCATGGCTTCGTCCTGGTCCACCAGGAAGCCGATGGACATGACCTGCACGCCGTAGTTCTCCAGCGGCTCCATGGTCTTGCCGTCGTCGCTCTCAGGGCGGCGATTAATGCCCAGCATCATGGGCTGGCTGGGGCCGTAGATGTCGGCGTCGAGCACGCCCACACTGGCGCCCTCTGCCGCCAGCGCCAGGGCCAGGTTGGCGGCCGTGGTGCTCTTGCCCACACCGCCCTTGCCCGAGGCTACGGCAATGATGTTCTTGACCTGGGGCAACAGCTGCACGCCGCGCTGCACGGCATGGGCCAGCACCTTGGTGGTGATGTTGACCGACACGTTGTCCACGCCCGCCACGCCCTTGGCGGCGGCCACCAGGCTGCGGCGCAGCTCGGGCACCAGGCTCTTGGCGGGGTAGCCCAGTTCCACGTCAAACGCCACGTCGCCACCGGTGATCTGCAGGTTGCGCAGGGCGCGGCTGCTGACAAAATCCTTGCCCGTATGGGGGTCCAGCACGCTGGAAAGTGCGGCCAAAAGGCCCTGTTCGGTGACTGCCATTCAAATAACTCCTGTGGGGCCAGTAGTCTATTCCCAAGCTCCCGCCCCCTGCCGCTGAAGGACAATGCGCACCGCATTGCATCGTAGCTCTCTCCAAAAAGGCCTCCCGTGAAATTCAAGATGTCCGAAAACTCCCTGTTTGCCGTCCTGCTGCGCTCGCCGTGGTGGATCAGCTTTGTGGTGGTGGGCCTCATCACGCTGGCGGCCGGAGCGCTGTTGCCCAAGGAATACTTTGTGGTGGGTGCGCTGGCGGGTTTTCCCATCTTTGTGGTGGGTTGCATGGCGGCCTGGAAGCAGCTGCGCGCGCCCAACCCCGCCAAGGTGGTCGAGATGCTGGAAGCCGTGGGCAGCATGCCGTGGCGCAGTTTTGCCGACACCCTGGCCACCGCCTGGGAGCGCGCGGGCTACAGCGTGGAGCGCCTGACAGGCAACAACGCCAACGGGGCTGACATGCGCCTGAGCCAGGGCGGCAAGACCACGCTGGTCAGCGCCAAACGCTGGAAGGCTGCCACCCATGGCGTGGAGCCGCTGCGGGAGCTGCACACGGCCATGACCGCTGCCGATGCGTCGGCGGGCGTTTATGTGGCCGCCCTGGGTCAGGTCAGCGAGAACGCCCAGGCGTTTGCCCGCGAGCACGGCATCGTGGTGCTGCAGGGTGATGCCGTAGCGCAGCTGCTGCTCAAGCAGCGCTGAGGGCCACAACACCGCGTGTGGGGCGGGCCGCACATGCGGGTTTTCCCACATGAACCGCGCCGGGGCGCCCCTCCACACTGGGAGCCTTACACCGCCCACCCCGTCCATGCCCCCCACAACCCCCACCGCAGCCCCTGGTACCGGGCCTTCCACACCCGCCACGGGCCTGCTGCTGACCGGCGGCGGCGCCCGCGCTGCCTACCAGGTGGGCGTGCTCGAAGCCATTGCCGACCTGCGCCAGGCCTGCGGCGAAGGCGGAGGCCCCAACCCCTTTCCCATCATCACCGGCACCTCGGCGGGGGCCATCAACGCGGCGGCGCTGGCCTGCGGGGCCGACCACTTTGACCGTGCAGTGCGCCGCATCGCACGCGTATGGCGGCAGTTCCATGCCAGCCAGGTGTATGGCGCCGACTCTCTGAGCGTGATGCGCAGCGGTGCGCGCTGGCTCACACTGGTGTCGCTGGGCTGGGCGCTGGCACGCTGGCGGCGCATGCGGCCGCGCTCGTTGCTGGACAACTCCCCGCTCGAGAAGCTGCTGGTCAAGATGGTGCCGCTGGTGCGCCTGCCCCGGCTGATCCGCAAGGGCCACCTCACCGCGCTGGCCGTCACGGCATCCAGCTACAGCTCGGGCGAGCACGTCACCTTTTTTGAAGCGGCCACGCCCGTCAAACCCTGGGTGCGCTCGCAGCGCAAGGCTGCCAGCGACCGCATCACACACGAGCATCTGCTGGCGTCGTCGGCCATTCCGTTCATCTTTCCGGCCAAGGGCATCGAGGTGGACGACCACATCGAATACTTTGGCGACGGCTCCATGCGCCAGTCGGCGCCCATCGCCCCCGCCATCCACCTGGGGGCGGAGCGCATTCTGGTGATCGGTGCGGGCCGCATGCACGAGCCCCAGGGTGATGCCGCCGCCAACCCCACGCCCAACTACCCCACCCTCGCGCAGATTGCGGGGCATGCACTGTCCAACATCTTTCTGGATGCGCTGGCGGTGGATGTGGAGCGCGTGCAGCGCATCAACCAGACCCTGTCGCTCATCCCCGAAGAAAAGCGCCTGCACAGCGCGCTGCGCCCCATCGAGCTGCTGGTGATTGCGCCATCGCAGCGCCTGGACGCCGTGGCCGCGCGCCATGTGGGCGACCTGCCCGGCCCGGTGCGCACCATGCTGGGCGCCCTGGGCGTGACCTCCAACATGGCCGATGTGCGCGGCGCGGCGCTGGCCAGCTACCTGCTGTTCGAGTCCGGCTACACGCAGGAGCTGATGGCCCTGGGCCGGGCCGACACCCTGGCCATGCGGGCCGAGGTGTGCAGGTTCTTTGGGTGGACAGATACAGGCGCCGAGGTGAAGACCCGGCACCATGGGGAAACCGCCTGAGACGCCCCAGGCCTGAACCCTACGGCTTGGGCAGCCACCCCAGGCCGTGCGCGTGCAGGCTCTGCACATACAACCGGTCCGCCGTCTCCGTGATCGCGGTGGTCTCGGGGTAGGCGCCGCTCGGGTCCTGCAGGTCGGCCACCACCTTGCCATCGTCGGTGAACGCAATCACATGGCCGTAGGGCTGGGGGATGGGCCAGAGCGCACGCGGCAGGCGCAGGGTCAGGCTGCGCAGCCAGGGCTTGCCCGCCATGTTGTCGATGGCCGCCCCACGCGGCTTGGCAAAGCCCAGCCACACCTTGCCGCCCTGCCCGCGCATCAGGTTGTCGGGGTAGCCGGGCAGGTTGTCGAGCAGTATGCGGGCCTGGGGGCTGGGCAGGGCGATGTCGAGGTCTTTCGCATCCACTGCAATCTTCCACACCCGGTATTTGCCGGTTTCGTTGACGAACAGGTGCTTTTCGTCCTGGCTCAGCGAGACGCCGTTGGCAAAGCTGATGCCGCGTGCCACCACGCGCGTACTGCGGTTGGCGGGGTCGTATTCGATCACCCGGCCCGTGCTGGCCTGCTCCAGGATGTCGAGCACGCTCGCTTCAAACGTGCCGCCCCAGTCCTTGGGGGCAAAACGGGTGGAGGCGTCGCTCAGGTACATCTTGCCGTTCTGGGCCACCACCACGGCATCGGCATAGCGGATCGGGTCGTTGCCCACCTTGTCGGCCAGCACGGTGACCTTGCCATCGGGCGCGATGGACAGCAGCCCCTTGACCGCATCGGCCGCAATCAGGTGGCCCGCCGCATCAAAGTCAAACCCCAGCACCCGCCCGCCGGTATTGGCAAACACCTCCTGGCCCGAGCCATCGGCGTTCATGCGCAGGATGTTGCCACTGAGCACTGTGGTGTAGAGCTTGCCGTCCTTGCCAAAGGCGATGTGTTCCGGGCCCACCTCACCCTTCAGGTCGATCATGTTCAACTGGGCCAGGCGCTGGTTGGGTGCATGCACGCCCTGATAGCCGGGCGCGGCGGGCGCACTCCAGGCCACCGGCTGAATGGGCACAGGCCACGCCGCCAGATAGGCAGCCACCACCAATATCGCGCCACCCACGCCCCACCCTACCCGTTTTGCCCATGTTCCGGCCATGTGTTGTCTCCTGTTGATTGTTGGAATGCGGGGCATTGTGGCGCCATAGGCGGCCTGCACGCAGCCCTGATTGGCACCTGCGCGACCTGGGGAGGCCACCGCAACGCCCGCAATGGCCAGGGATACTGACGACCGCCTAAAATCGCGGGTTCCGCCTGAGAAAGCCGCTTTTCATGACGACCTCCGCCCGCAAACTCTTCGTTACCACCGCCCTGCCGTACGCCAACGGCAACTTTCACATCGGCCACATCATGGAATACATCCAGGCCGACATCTGGGTGCGGTACCAAAGGATGCAGGGCAACGCGGTCAACTTTGTGGGTGCGGACGACACCCACGGCGCGCCCATCATGATTGCGGCCGAAAAAGCGGGCAAAACGCCCCAGCAGTTCGTGGCCGACATCGCGGCCGGCCGCAAGCAGTACCTCGATGGCTTTCACATCAGCTTTGACAACTGGCACAGCACCGATGCGCCCGAAAACCACGAGCTGGCCCGCCAGATCTACCGCGACCTGCGCGACCGTGCCGACGGCAGCCTGATCGAAGTACGCACCATCGAGCAGTTCTTCGACCCCGAGAAGAACATGTTCCTGCCCGACCGGTACATCAAGGGCGAATGCCCCAAGTGCCACGCCAAGGACCAGTATGGCGACAACTGCGAAGTGTGCGGCACGGTGTACGCCCCCACCGACCTGATCAACCCCTTCTCGGCCCTGTCGGGCGCCAAGCCCGAGCTGAAGAATTCGGAGCACTTCTTCTTCAAGCTGTCGGACCCACGCTGCGTGGAGTTTCTGGAAAACTGGACGCAGGACGGCAAGCTGCAGCCCGAGGTGGCCAACAAGATCAAGGAGTGGTTCACCGTCCGCACCAACCCCGACGGCACCACCAGCGAAGGCCTGGGCGACTGGGACATCAGCCGCGACGCACCCTACTTCGGCATCGAGATCCCGGACGCGCCCGGCAAATACTTCTACGTGTGGCTCGATGCCCCCGTGGGCTACCTCGCGTCGCTGAAGAACCTGCTGGAAAAGCGTGGCGAAAGCTACGACGCCTACATGGCCGACCCGGCGATGGAGCAGTACCACTTCATCGGCAAGGACATCGTCACCTTCCACACGCTGTTCTGGCCCGCCATGCTGCACTTCAGCGGCCGCAAGACGCCCAACAACGTGTTTGTGCACGGCTTCTTGACCGTGAACAACGGCGAGAAGATGAGCAAGAGCCGGGGCACGGGCCTGGACCCGCTCAAGTACCTGAGCCTGAACATGAACGCCGAGTGGCTGCGCTACTACCTAGCGGCCAAGCTGTCGGCGCGCAATGAGGACATCGACTTCAATGCCGAAGACTTCATGCTGCGCGTGAACAGCGATTTGATCGGCAAGTACGTGAACATTGCCAGCCGCGCGGCGGGCTTCTTGACCAAGCGCTTTGATGGCAAGCTGACCGACCAATTTGGCACCGCGGGCGCGGCCCTGCTGGCCGAGGTGCGCGGCGCGGGCGACGCCATCGCGCAGATGTACGAAACGCGGGAATACGGCAAGGCCACGCGCGAGATCATGCTGCTGGCCGACAAGGTCAACGCCTATGTGGACCAGAACAAGCCCTGGGATCTGGCCAAGGACGCTGCCAACAACGAGGCCCTGCACCAGGTGTGCTCGGTGCTCGTCAACGCCTTCGCCACACTCACCCGCTACCTGGCCCCCGTGCTGCCGGGCCTGGCCCAGGCGGTGCAAGGCTTTGTGGGCGTGAACATGCAGCAGTGGAACGTGGCGGGGGACGTGCAAGCCATCCAGCCCTACCAGCACCTGATGCAGCGCGTGACCCCAGAACAGCTTGAAGCACTGTTTGAGGCCCCAGCGCAAGTAGAACAAGCGCCAGCAGCTACTGAAACCGTAGCAGCCAACTCCCATCCTGGTGGCGAAGAACTCGCCCCCACCATCACCATCGACGACTTCACCAAGATCGACCTGCGCATTGCGCTGATCGTGAACTGTGAGCCGGTGGAGGGATCGACCAAGCTGCTGCGCCTGACGCTAGACGTGGGCGAAGGCCGCACGCGCAACGTGTTCAGTGGCATTGCCAGCGCTTACAAGCCCGAAGACCTGGTGGGCAAGCACACCGTGATGGTGGCCAACCTCGCCCCGCGCAAGATGAAGTTTGGCGTGAGCGAAGGCATGGTGCTGGCCGCCAGCCATGGTGACGAAAAGGCCAACCCCGGCATCTACGTGCTCAACCCCTGGCCGGGCGCCACGCCAGGCATGCGGGTGCGGTAAGGCGTGCAACGCTCATAGACAAAGCAACCGTCAAGGATGCCGAGGGGTGCTGAGCCCCTCGCCATTCGCTGATAGAGGATGGGGCGGCATGTTGACTGCCGCCCTTCATCCAGTTTTCAGTACAGGTACACCGCGCCCGCGTTGGTGCTGCTTTCGTCCGACTGATTGCCTCCAACGCCAGTCGATCCACTGTCTTCGGTGGATGCACCCACGGCCAGCGTAGTGCCGTCACCCGATATCGCCACACGTCCACCAAACCGGTCCCCAGCGCCCGTATTGGGTGCCTTCAGGTAGGTCTGTTGCGCCCAGGTGCCTGCGCTGCGGCGGAACACCAGCACTGCGCCCGCATCCGCAGCGGCGGTGTTGGCCTGGTCGCCATTGAATCCGCGCGCATTGCTGTCGTCGCGGTACGACGGCACCACCAGCGTGTTGCCGTCGCTGGACATGGCCAAGTTGTTGCCAAACCGGTGGGGGGTGCGGGTGTTGGAGGCTTTCAAGTACGCCTGTGACTGCCAGACGCCACCTGCGCGAATAAACACAAACACCGCGCCAGAGTTGAGTGCCAGGGTGTTGCTGGGTGGAGGCACGACGAAGCTGCCTGTGTAGTTGCTGCTGTCTCCATCCATGCCAACCGCCAGCGTGTTGCCGTCGCCTGACAGGATGACCGACACACCGAAGCGGTCCTGCGCTTGGGGACTGGGGGCCTTCAGATAGGCCTGCTGCGACCATGCCCCCGCATTGCGCTGGAACACGTAAGCCGCACCGGCATTGGTCAAGGTGTCGTCCGCAGGATCACTCGCCAGGGCGCTGCGCTCAAAGAACGCACCCACCGCCAGGATGTCGCCCGCGCCAGACAGGCTGAGGTAGATGCCGAAGAAATCTCCCGCTCCTGCGTTGGATGCCTTGAGGTAACTTTGCTGTGCCCAGCTGGTGCCCGTGCGGGCAAAGACGTAGGCAGCCCCGGACGCAGCATAGGCTGCACTGCCGTGTGTTCCGGTCAGGTCACCATCCTCGTCATAGGCCCCCACCGCCAGGGTGTTGCCGTCGTTCGAGAGGGCTACGAACGAACCGAAAAGATCGTCGGCATCCGCGTTGTTCGCCTTGATGAATGCCTGCTGCGACCAGACGGCGCCCGTGCGGGAATACACATAGACGGCGCCGGAGTTGCTGGCCAGGTTGTTGGTGGCGGGCATCGTCGCAAACGTGCCCTTCTGGTCGCCGCTCTCGCCGTCTGCGCCAATGGCCAGCGTGTTGCCGTCGGCAGACAGCGCCACGGCATTGCCGAAATAATCGTTGGGCTCACCGTTGGGGGCGGCAATGCGCGCCTGCTGCGACCACGTGGCGCCGCTCTTCGTGAAGACGTACACCGCTCCGGTGTTGCCACCCTCTCCATAGGCCCCCACGGCCAGGGTGAAGCCGTTGCTGGACAAGGCCACGCGGTTGCCAAATCGGCCTTCGGCGGTGGTCGCCGACGCTTTGAAGTACCCAATGGCACGCACCATGTCGGCCGCTGCAGAAGTCGACGGGGCGCTGCAACCACCCGCATTGCAGGCCTGCACGGTGTAGGTGGCATTCAGCCGCAGGTGCAGCAGCACTGGTACGGCATAGGTCAGCCCTGTGGTGGCGGTGGACCCGATCTGCACGGGTGTCAGCAGGCCTGCGCCATCGGGGTCCTCGTACACCGTGTAGCTGGTGGCACCCGGCGCCGAAGTCCACGAAAAGATCAGCGCCTTCGCTCCGTAGCCAATGCCCAGGCCACTCGGCGCCGGGGGCGGTGGGGGCGGTGGTGGAGGCGGCGTATAGATCGTGCTGCAAAGTACCCTCACCTGGGTGACCGGCGCCACGGCGACTCCGGTGCCAGCTTCGACCGTACAGGCCTGATCCACAGGCTGCGCATACACCGTGACCACATAGGCGCTGCCATGAGAAACCGGCGAGGCAAACCGGAAAGCGCCGTTCTCAGTCAACAGCAAATCTGCAGCGCCGTTCAGCCGCAGCCTCAGCCCCCCCGCCAGGCCCGTGACGGTCCCACCCACGGCATAGGTGTTGGTGGTACAGGTCACCCGGATGTTGGAGACAGGGCCCGTCACCACGCCCGAGCCGTTTTCCACCACGCAGGTCTGCCCCACCGGCTGGGTGCGCACCACAATGTTGTAAGCCTGCCCCTGCGCAACATTGGTGACGTAACTGCCGCTGGCCGTGATGCTCACTTCCGCACCCGTTCCGTTGGCAAGTACCAGGGTGCCCGTCAGCCCCGTCACCATGCCCCCCACCGGATGCTGCACCACGGAGGGCGGTGGTGGGGGAGGCGGTGGCTCGGCAGAGTCCCCACCACCGCCGCCGCAAGCTGCCAGGGCGCCTGCCATGACCACAGGCGACGCCCATGCCGCACCGGCAAGCCTCGCACGCAGGGCCTCGGCCATGGCGGAAAAATTTCGATACATCAAGGGTTCTCCGGGTCTGTGAACTGCATGGACACTTCAACCCCTCGGGAGGCACGAATAGGTCCGGCTCCCTCGTGCGGGTGCAGGCGGGGTGCCTGAAACTCTATGGCGGGAGGACGCGCAAGCGCACCCCACTGAAGCAGGGTTGACGCAGAGAATGGAATGGCCCCGTAGCGTTTGGCGGGGCTCAGAACCCCAGGGTCGCGCTCAACCGACGAGACTGTCAGCAACCGCGCTGGCGGCTGTCTCGCTCAATGGCCCACGTAGCGCCCTGGCCGGTGGCTGATCCACAAGAACCCGCTCATCACCAGCACCGCCAGCACCGAATACGCCACACGGTCTACCGGCACCACCCACAGTGCGAGCAGCACGACGGTGCCATCGATCATCATCTGCACCTTGCCCGCACGCATGCCGTAGCGGCCTTGCAGGTACAGCGACACCACGGTGGCACCGCCCAGGCTGGAGCGGTGGCGCGCCAGGAACAGACAGCCCGTGCCCAGCAGCAGCCCGCCCAGCAGCGAGGCGAACAGCGGGTTGAGATAGTCCACATGCATCACGTGCGGGAACAGCTCGGTCAGCAGCGACAGCAGGCCCACGCACACAAAGGTCTTGATGGTGAACTCGCGCCCCATGCGCGTCCAGGCGAACCAGTAGAACGGCAGGTTGACCACAAAGAACAGCTTGCCGAACGAGATGCCGGTGACGTAGTGCAGCAAAAACGCCGCGCCCGCCGTACCCCCCACCAGCAGCCCCGCCTGGTTGAACAGCATGAGCGCCATGGCCACAAACAGGGTGCCCGCAAACAGGGCCTGGGCGTCTTCAAAGGCGCCATGGCGCAGGGCGGACAGCGGCGGGGCCGCGTCGTGGGCGGTGGGCTGGGTATCGGGCATGGGCATTGAGTGATGGTGCGCGGAGGCTTTCCGCCGGTGGAGAGCCGGGTGCCTGGGGCAGCCCGGCGCGCATTCAGCGTTCTATTTGAAAGGTGGGAAGCAAGCAACGCGCCAGTGGGCCAGGCGCCGCTACTTGCCGCCCTTGAACTCGGGCGCGTCCGTGTCCGCACCCGTTTGCGTGCGCAGCACGAACTGGTCGGGCCCATAGACCACCGTGAAGACCTTGGACTGGTTGGGTGCCCCCAGGTAGCGCCAGTCGGCCCAGGTCTCCTTTTTCAGCTCGTAGGGCGTGACCTTGGCGGGCTTGCCGAGCAGGCGGCGCACCTCGTCCATGCGCATGCCGGGTGATACGCGCGCAAAGGTTTCGGGCGTGAGCACCTGGCGCAGCGCAGTCATGCGGCCGTCGGGGCCGATGGTGATCATGTAGTTGACTTGGCCTGCGGGCTGGCGGTTGTACTCGAAAGTGCGCGCGCCACCGGGTTCGTCCCACACGTTCTCAGGAGCGCCGAAGCGGTCGCGCACGTCGGCTTCGGTCGAAACGCCCTCCTTGAGCTCGCTGATGCGTTGCGGGTCGCAGGCGGCAAGCACCAGCAGGGAAAGGGTGGCGGCCGCCAGGGCAGCGGAGCGATATATCAAGCGCATAAATTCGTCCCGGTAAAATCTTGGACCTTCGGTGCATCACTGTGCCTGACGCGTTCCAAGAAAGAGTTCACAGTCCATGTCTATTTTCCGCCGCCCCGACTACCAATCCGATGCTACCCAGTTCATCAACCAGCTCAAGGCGAGCCGTCCCGAACTGGACCAGCAGCAACAAGCTGGCCGTGCCCTGCTGTGGGACAAGCAGGTGGACCGCAAGATCTGGGGCGAGTACCGCGACGCCCAGGTGCCCCAGAGGCCCTACGTGTACCAGACCAACGCCGATTGAGCATCTTTTGAGGCGCAAGCGCATGTATCTATTGCGCTGGCAGCTCCTGATTCAATAGCAAATCATGACCACCGCGAACGCAGCCGAAGCGGCAGATTCGCCCGGCGCGCCCTCGCTGGACGCGGCGGGCATGCCCGTGGTGGTGGACCAGGTGGCCCTGGCGCGCCTGTACGGTGAGCCGCTGTTTGCGCTGCCGCAGGACCTGTACATCCCGCCCGATGCGCTCGAAGTCTTCCTCGAAGCCTTCGAAGGCCCGCTGGATTTGCTGCTGTACCTGATCCGCAAGCAGAACTTCAACATCCTCGACATCCCCATGGTGGGGGTGACCAAGCAGTACCTGGCGTATGTGGACGAGATCCGCAGCCGTAACCTGGAACTGGCGGCCGAGTATTTGCTGATGGCCGCCATGCTGATCGAGATCAAGTCGCGCATGCTGCTGCCGCCCAAGAAGCAGGCAGAAGGCGAAGAACCCGAAGACCCACGCGCCGAACTGGTGCGCCGCCTGCTCGAATACGAGCAGATGAAGATGGCAGCCGCCCGCCTGGGGCAGATGCCGCAGTACGGCCGCGACTTCCTGAAAGCCCAGGTCTACATCGAGCAAAGCCTGCAGCCGCGTTTCCCCGACGTGCATGTGGTGGAGCTGCAGGACGCCTGGCGCGACATCCTGAAGCGCGCCAAGCTCGTGCAGCACCACCGGATCACGCGCGAGGAACTGAGCGTGCGCGAATACATGAGCATGGTGCTCAAGACCCTGCAGGGCCGGCGTTTTGTGGAGTTTGAAGAACTCTTCGAGCCCGAAAAAGGCAGCACCGTGCTGGTGGTGACCTTCATTGCGCTGCTGGAGCTGGCCAAAGAGACGCTGATCGAGATCACGCAGGCCGAAGCGTTTGCGCCCATCTACGTGCGCCTCGCTTACACGCCGGCCTAGGGCCGCCTTCCACTGTTCACCGCCCTGGCCGGTGGCCGTGGCATTACCCCCTTCACACGCAAGCCATGGCATCCCACGACTTTGACGTCCTCATCGTAGGCAGCGGCCTCGCCGGCCTCTCGGCGGCCCTGCACCTGGCACCCACGCACCGCGTGGCCGTCATCACCAAGCGCACGCTGCAAGATGGATCAAGCGGCTGGGCCCAGGGCGGCATTGCCGCCGTGCTGGCCGACGACGACAGCTTTGCCGCGCACATCGAAGACACGCTGGTGGCCGGCGCAGGCCTGTGCGACCTGGCCACCACCCGCTTTGTGGTGGAGAACGCGCCCGCATCGATCGCCTGGCTGCGCCAGCTGGGCGTGCCCTTCACGCTCGAAGGCGACCAGCTGCACCTCACGCGCGAAGGCGGCCACAGCGCGCGCCGCATTGCCCACGTAACGGACGCCACCGGCGCGGCCGTGCAGCGCACACTGATCGACGTGGTGCGCGCCACGCCCGGCATCACGCTGTTCGAGCAGCACACGCTGGTGGACCTGATCACCACGCGCAAGCTGGGCCTGCCGGGTAACCGCTGCCTGGGCCTGTATGCGCTGGACAGCGACACCGACGAGGTCGTCACCTTCCGCGCCCCGCAAACCATCCTGGCCACGGGCGGCGCAGGCAAGGTGTACCTGTACACCACCAACCCCGACACCGCCACGGGCGACGGCATTGCCGCCGCGTGGCGCGCGGGGTGCCGCGTGGCGAACATGGAGTTCATCCAGTTCCACCCCACGGGCCTGTACCACCCACACGAAAAGTCCTTCCTCATCAGCGAAGCGGTGCGCGGCGAAGGCGGCAAGCTGCTGCTGCCCCCATCGGCAGGCGGCACGCGCTTCATGCTCGACCATGACCCACGTGCCGAACTGGCCCCGCGCGATGTGGTGGCCCGCGCCATCGACTTCGAGATGAAAAAGCACGGGCTGGACTGCGTGCACCTGGACATCTCGCACCAGAGCCCCGCGTTTTTGCAGGAGCACTTCCCCAACATCCTGGCCCACTGCGCATCGCTGGGCATCGACATCACGAAGGAGCCGATCCCCGTAGTGCCCACCGCCCACTTCACCTGTGGCGGCGTGCTGACCGACCTGGCGGGCCGCACCGACCTGCCCGGCCTGTTTGCCGTGGGCGAAGTGGCATGCACCGGCCTGCACGGCGCCAACCGGCTGGCCAGCAACTCGCTGCTCGAATGCATGGTGTTTGCGCGCGCGGCTGCGCAGACTATCGCAGCGGCCCCGACCACAGAACTGCCCACCGTGCCCGCATGGGACGACAGCCGCGTTACGGATGCCGACGAGTCCGTGGTCATTTCGCACAACTGGGACGAGTTGCGCCGCTTCATGTGGGACTACGTGGGCATCGTGCGCACCAACAAGCGCCTGGAACGTGCTGCCCACCGCATCGCGATGCTGCAGGGCGAGATCCACGAGTTCTACGCCCACTTCCACATCACGCGCGACCTGCTGGAGCTGCGCAACCTGGTGCAGGTGGCCGACCTGATCGTGAAAAGCGCCCAGCTGCGCCGCGAAAGCCGGGGCCTGCATTTCAGCCGCGACTACCCCGAGGTCGCAGCCCCCGCCGCCCCCACCATCCTCGTCCCCCCGGTGCCCCGATGACCTACAGCGTCAAAGAAATTTTCTATACCCTGCAAGGCGAAGGCGGCCAAGCCGGCACACCGGCCGTGTTCTGCCGCTTTGCAGGCTGCAACCTCTGGACGGGCCGCGAGCAGGACCGTGCGCAAGCCATCTGCCAGTTCTGCGACACCGACTTTGTCGGCACCGACGGCACGCTGGGCGGCAAGTTTGAAACAGCCACGGCGCTGGCGGAGTTGATCGCCGCCCAATGGCCTGCGGGCGCGGGCCACCGCCTGGTAGTGCTGACGGGCGGCGAGCCCCTTCTGCAGGTCGATGCGGCGCTGATAGAGGCGCTGCACGCGCAGCAATTCCGCATCGCCGTCGAAAGCAACGGCACCGTCGCCGCGCCCGAAGGCATCGACTGGCTATGCATCAGCCCCAAGGCGGGTGCACCGTGGGTGCAGCGCAGCGGGCAGGAACTGAAACTGGTCTGGCCCCAGCCCGGCTTTGACCTGCAGGCGCTGGAGCAGGACACCCAGTTCACCCACCGCTTTCTTCAGCCCATGGACGGACTTCTGCAGCGCCAGAACACTGCCGCCTGCATTGACGCCTGCCTGGCCCACCCCGCATGGCGATTAAGCCTGCAAACCCACAAGCTCACCGGCATAAGGTGACGCGGTTTTATCTTCTAGTTTCCGTATGTTGTTCACCATCTCCCAGCGCTTCTTCTTCGACGCCGCCCACACCTTGCGCCGCGAGATCGAAGCCGAAGGCAGCCGCCGTGTGCACGGCCACACCTACCACGCCGAAGTTTTCCTGACCGGCCCACGCGACCCGGCCACCGGCATGGTGCTGGACCTGGGCCTGCTGCGCCGGGGCCTGGAGGTGGTGCGCGGGCAGCTGGACCACCACATGCTGGACGAAGTGCCCGGCCTGGGCACCCCCACGCTGGAGAACCTGTGCCTGTTCATCGCCCAAGCGCTGCCCGCTGACCTGCGCGCCAGCGTGACCCGCGTGCGCGTGTGGCGCGAAGCACTGGGCGACAGCTGCGCGCTGGACTTTCCACAGCCCTGACCGGCCATGGCCCTGCCAGCGGCAGGCCCCCCAAAGTTCACAGACTTCACCCGAGGAAGCCCGATGTTCCGCACCCTGCTCAAATCCAAGATCCACCGCGTGGCCGTGACCCAGTGCGAGCTTCACTACGAAGGCTCGTGCGCCATCGACGAGGACCTGCTCGAAGCGGCCGACATCGCCGAGAACGAGCAGATCCACATCTGGAACATCAACAACGGCGAGCGCTTTGTCACCTATGCCATCAAGGGCCAGCGCGGCAGCGGCATGATCTCCGTCAACGGCTCGGCCGCACGCCACGCTGCAGTGGGCGACCTCATCATCATTGCGGCCTTCGTCCAGGTGCACGAAGACCAGGTGGGCACGCACCAGCCGCAGCTGGTGTTTGTGGACGACCACAACCGCCAGACGGAACTGCGCCACGCAGTGCCCACACAGGCCCTGTAACAATGGCATCGACCCATGACGCTCTGGTGGCCCGCAGCCTGGCTGCCGTCTGGCACCCTTGCACGCAAATGAAGCGGCACGAGGCCCAACCGCCCGTGGCCATTGCGCGCGCGCATGGCCCGTGGCTGTACGACACCGAAGGCAAGCGCTACCTCGACGGCATCAGCTCCTGGTGGGTCAATCTGTTCGGCCACAGCCACCCACACATCCAGGCCGCGCTGGTGGACCAGCTGGGCCAACTGGACCACGTGATGCTGGCGGGCTTTACCCACGCGCCCGTGGTGGAACTGTCGGAACGCCTTGCCGCGCTCACCGGCCTGGGCCATGCTTTCTATGGCAGCGACGGCGCAGCCGCCACAGAGATTGCGCTCAAGATGAGCGCGCACTACTGGCGCAACACCGGTCGCCCCGCCAAGAGCCGCTTTGTGGGTCTGGCTGGTGGCTACCACGGCGAAACCGTGGGCGCACTGGCGGTGACCGACATCGCCATCTTCCGCGAGGCTTATGCCCCGCTGGTGCGCCTGGCCGATACCGTGCCCAGCCCCGATGCACGCGGTGCCCAGCCGGGCGAGACGGCCGAAGACGTGGCGCGCCGTGCCGCTGCAGCACTGGAAAGCTGGCTGCAGGAGCACCACACCACCACCGCCGCACTCATCGCCGAGCCCCTGGTTCAATGCGCTGCGGGCATGGCCATGCACGACCCGGAATACCTGCGTCTGGCACGCGCGCTGTGCAATCGCTACGAGGTGCACCTGGTGGTCGATGAAATTGCCGTAGGTTTCGGCCGCACGGGCACCATGTTCGCGCACCAGCAGGCAGGCATCCAGCCTGATTTCATCTGTCTTTCCAAAGGCCTCACGGGCGGCACACTGCCGCTGTCGGCCGTGCTGACCACCGACGCGGTGTACGCCGCGTTCTACGACGACGACGTGGCGCGGGGCTTTTTGCATTCGCACTCGTACACCGGCAACCCGCTGGCCTGCCGCGCGGCATTGGCCACACTGGATCTGTTTGAGCAGCTGGATGCCCTGAACGCGAACGCAGCGCTGGCACAGCGCATCGACGCGGCCTGTGCGCCACTTGCCCACCACCCGCGCGTGCGCCACGCAAGGCGCCTGGGAATGATCTGGGCCTGGGACGTAGACACTACCCTGCCCGACTTCGCACGCCGCTACCACCAGCACGCCATGGCGCGCTCTCTGGTGCTGCGGCCCATCGGGAAAACGCTGTACGCCATGCCGCCGTATGCGCTCGACGACGAGGCCGTGCAGTGCCTGGCCAGCGGCGCGCTCGACGCGCTGAACGCCACGCTGTACGAGGAGAAATCATGATTGGATGTTTTGTGACCGGAACCGACACGGGCGTCGGCAAAACGCTGGTGTCCGCCGGTCTGCTGCGTGCATTGGCAGCCCACCACCCCCGCGTGGTGGGTATGAAGCCCGTGGCGGCCGGCGTGGTGCCTTGGGGGGACGACTGGGCCAGCGAGGACGCGATCGCGCTGCGCTCCGCCTCCACGCTGGCGGTGGCCCCCGAGCTGGACAACCCCGTGCTGCTGCTCGACCCGCTCTCGCCCCATATCGCCGCTGCGAGGGCCGGGGTGCAGATCGACCTCAACGCCATCGTGCGCAGCTACCACGCGCTGGCCGCCCAGGCCGACGCCGTGGTGGTGGAAGGCGCCGGCGGCTTTCATGTGCCACTGACCGACACCCAGACAGGCGCTGACCTCGCTCAGACCCTGGCCTTGCCCGTGGTGCTGGTGGTGGGGCTGCGGCTGGGCTGCCTGAACCATGCGTTGCTGACCGCCGAGGCCATCCGCACGCGCGGCCTCACGCTGGCCGGCTGGGTGGCCAACCGGGTAGACCCTGACATGGAGGCCGTGGAGGACAACATCGCCTACCTGCGCGCGCGGCTGGGTGCGCCACTGCTGGCCGATGTGCCGCACCAGGAGCTGCCTGAACCCGGCAGCCTGGTGTTTGATCTTCCGAAGGATTGGCGATGACTGGCGCCACGGCACTGCAGACGTCGTGGCTCGATGAGATCCCTGTACGCCTGGCCGACATTGAACGCGCCCACCTGCTGCGCCGCCGCCGCGTGGTGCAACCCGCCGGCGGTGCACGTCTGCTGGTGGACGGCCAGCCCATGCTGGCCTTTTGCAGCAACGACTACCTGGGCCTGGCCAGCCACCCAGCGCTGGCCGAGGCCGCGCGTGAGGCCACACGCCACTATGGCGTGGGCTCTGGCGGCTCGCCGCTGGTCAGCGGCCACAGCGCCGCCAACGACGCACTGGAGCACGAGCTGGCGGCCTACGTGCAACTGCCCCGCGCGTTGTACTTTTATGCCGGCTACGCCACCAACTCCGGCATCATCCCCGCGCTGGTGGGCGACGGCGATGCGCTGTTCTCCGACGCGCTCAACCATGCCTGCCTGATCGACGGCGCCCGCCTGTCGCGCGCCACCATCCACCGCTATCCCCACGCCGACCTGGCCGCGCTGGAAGCGCAGCTCGCCGCCAGCCCCGCACGGCGCAAGCTGGTCATCAGCGATGCGGTGTTCAGCATGGATGGCGACCTCATCGATATTCCGGCGCTGCTGGCGCTGTGCGAGCGCTACGACGCCCTGTTGCTGCTGGACGACGCTCACGGCTTTGGCGTGCTGGGCCCCCAAGGGCGCGGCAGCCTGGCGCAGGCGGGGCTGACGGGAGCCACGGCTTCACGCCGCGTGCTTTACATGGCCACGCTGGGCAAGGCTGCGGGTGTGGCGGGCGCCTTTGTGGCAGGCGATGCAGCCCTCATCGAATGGCTGCTGCAAAAAACACGCACCTACATCTTTGCCACTGCGGCCCCGCCGCTGCTGGCCAGCGCGTTGCGGCAAAGCCTGCAGATCATGGCGGCCGCCGATGACCGGCGCGCGCACCTCGCGGCCCTCATCACTCAATTGCGTACCGGGCTGGCCGACCTACCCAAGGCCCTAGGCTGGCACCTGTTGCCGTCGCACACGCCTGTGCAGGCCCTGGTGATCGGCAGCAACGAAGCCGCACTGCACGTGATGGACGGCCTGCGCGCCCAAGGCCTGTGGGTGCCCGCCATCCGCCCGCCCACCGTGCCTGCGGGCACGGCGCGGCTGCGCATTGCGCTGTCGGCCGCGCACACCACAAGGAATGTGGCGCAACTGCTGGCCGCGCTGCATGCGCTGGCAAAGCCGTTGGTAAGCCGTTGACACGCCGCAGTACCATGCAAGGCCCAGGCAACCTGCCAACGCGGGCCCTCCCCCATCCTTCCAGCGAGACAATTCCATGCCCCACCTGACCATCGAATACTCCGCCAACCTGCCCCACTACCCCGAGGCCGAAACGCTGACGGCCCTGAACGCCACCCTGTGCTCCCACCCCCAGGTGCAGGACGAGGCGGATCTGAAAACCCGCTTCATCGTGGCCGACAGCTTCGAGATCGGCATCGCACCCGCCAACCGCGCCTTTGTGCATGCCCAACTGCGCCTGCTGTCCGGCCGCACGCCCGAGGCCAAGAAGGAGCTGTCCGACCGCATTGCCGCTGTGCTGCGCGAGCGCACCCCCAAGCCCCAGGGCGTGATGGTGCAGCTGAGCGTGGAGATCGTGGACATGGACCGTGGCTCGTACGCCAAAGAGCGGCTGTGAACCGGCCATGAACCCGGCGCCCGCCTCGCAACATACGGGGCGCTGGCACCCAGTCACGCGTCCAGCGTAGCCGCCAGCCAGCCGCGCAGGCTGTTGATGAACGCCCAGCCTTGCACGCGGGGTATGTCGGCCACGCGCAGGACGACCTCTACCACGTGGCCATCCTGCAGCGCCACTGCGCGGCCCACGCCGGGCAGCAGGCCGCAGGACAAGGGCGGCGTCACCCAGCGCCCATCGATGAGCGCGGCGATGTTGCCGAAGGTGCCCTCGGTGATCTCGCCTGCCTCGTTCCACAGCACCGTGTCAAACACACCGGAGGTGGTGGGGGCAAACGCCGCGTAGTGCGCGCGGCGGGTGGTCTTGTAGCGCACAAACTCGCTGTGGGCGGCCGCAAAGGGGCGCGGCGCCAGTTGCAGGCGCACGGGCACCGCAGTGGTCTGCAGCGCAAAGGCCTCGGCGCGGGCGCTGCCATCCGCCGCCAGCAGCAGGCGCACCCGCCAGTCGCCGTCGCGGTGTTGCAGGGCGGCAATCTGCAGCTCCTGGCGCACCGCATGGGCGTTGAACACAAAGCCGAAATGTGCGGCCGCCTCGCCCATGCGGCGCACATGCTGGTCGGCGTGCATGAATTTGCCGTCGTGCAGGCCCAGGGTTTCGAGCACCTCGAACGGAGCGCTGGCCCGCTCGACAAAGGCGCGCTTGTGGTGCCACTCGGCCCACTCGGCGCCTGCCTCGGCACCGGAGGTGATGCCGCTGCCAATGCCGCAGGTGGCTTTGGCGACGCCGGGGGAGGTTTCCGCACCCGCACCCGTACTCAGGCCACGCAGCACCACGGTGCGGATGGGCACATTGAACGTGGCCGCCACCGGATGCAAGCCGTCCGGCCCCGCCGCCCCGCCAGGCCGCACCACACCCACCGCGCCGCAATACACGCCGCGCGGCGCAGGCTCCAGCGCGCGGATCATCTGCATGGCGCGCACCTTGGGCGCCCCCGTGACAGAGCCGCAGGGGAACAGCGCCGCAAACACATCCGTCAGCGTGGTGCCGGGCCGCGTGCGCGCCGTCACGTCCGAGGTCATCTGCCACACCGTGGGCAAGGCCTGCGTGGCAAACAGCGCAGGCACCTGCACGCTGTGCGGCAGCGCAATGCGCGACATGTCGTTGCGCAGCAGGTCCACGATCATCACGTTCTCGGCACGCTCCTTGGGCGCCGTGCGCAGGTGCTCGGCCTGCTGCGCGTCCTGCTCGGGGGTGGCGCCACGCGGGGCCGTACCCTTCATCGGGCGGGCCAGCAGGGTGCCGCCTTCCGGCGCGTCCTGCCAGTCAAAAAACAGCTCGGGCGACACCGACAGCACCTGCTCGTCACCCGCCTGCAAGTAGGCGGCATAGCCCCCGGGCTGCGCGCGCAACAGCGCGGCAAACAAGGCCTGCGGCGACCCCTGCAGCGTGCCACGAAAGGGCGCGGTGTAGTTGACCTGGTACAGCTCGCCCGCCGCAATGGCCTGCTGGATCTGCGCCAGCGCGGCGTCAAACTCCTCGCGCTCGGGGCTGTTGTCCCACACCACCTGCGCAGGGGTTGCCGCTGCCGCAGCATCCGCCGCGTCGTCGGTCCCGGGCTGGGGCGCGTCATACACGGCAAACCAGGCCAGCGGGCCGTCGGCCGCATGGGTCTGCAATGCGGCATCGAAGGCCGGGGCGGCCTCGTAGCGCACATGGCCCACGCACCAACGGCCTTGCTGTGCGGCGGCAAACACGGCGTCGAGCACACCGCGCACCTCGTGCAGTGCCTGGGCCACCAGCACCTCGCGCGGGGCCTCGAAACGGTGGCGCAGGCGCGCGGCGCCTGCGCTCAGCGGCTGGGTGAAGTCAATGTAGCAACTAGAAGTCAAAGCAGGCGGAGGCGCTAGTGGATCATGCGCATGTAGCTATCAAAAAATGAGCAAACATCAACACGTCGTGCGCACTCAGGCAGCGCCCAGGTGGGGCAACAGTGCGCCGGTGGGCTGACCGTTCTTGAGCGCCGCCGTGAAGGCCAGCATGCGGTCAATCGGCTGGCGCGCACGCGGGATCAGTGCAGGGTCCACGTGCACAGCGTTCGCACCGGTCTCCAGCACGCGGGCCACATCGGCCAGGCCGTTCATCGCCATCCAGGGACAGTGCGCGCAGCTCTTGCAGGTGGCGCTGTTGCCCGCCGTGGGGGCTTCGTAAAAGGTCTTGCCGGGGTTGAGAGTGCGCAGCTTGTGCATCATGCCGTTGTCGGTGGCCACGATGAACTCGCTGGCGTCCATCTCGCGCGCAGCCTTGAGGATGGCGCTGGTGGAGCCCACGGCGTCGGCCAGGGCCACCACGTCGGCGGGACTCTCGGGGTGGACCAGCACCTTGGCATGCGGGCGCTGCTGCTTGAGCAGCTCCAACTCTAGCGCCTTGAACTCGTCGTGCACGATGCAGGCACCGTTCCAGAACACCATGTCAGCGCCCGTCTCACGCTGGATGTAAGCGCCCAGGTGGCGGTCGGGCGCCCACAGGATCTTCTGGCCTGCGGCCTTGAGGGCGCTCACAATGTCGAGCGCACAGCTCGATGTGACGAGCCAGTCCGCGCGCGCCTTCACGGCCGCGCTGGTGTTGGCATAGACGACCACGGTGCGGTCGGGGTGCTGGTCGCAGAACGCGCTGAATTCGTCGATGGGGCAGCCCAGGTCCAGCGAGCAGGTGGCGTCCAGGTCGGGCATGAGCACGGTCTTTTCCGGGCTCAGGATCTTGGCCGTTTCGCCCATGAACCGCACGCCGCTCACCACCAGGGTCTGCGCCGCGTGGTCGCGGCCAAAGCGGGCCATCTCCAGCGAGTCGCTCACCAGACCACCGGTTTCCTCGGCCAGGTCCTGCAGGTCCGGGTGCACGTAGTAGTGCGACACCATGACCGCATTCTTTTCTTTCAGCAGGCGGCGGATCTTGTCCTTGAGCGCGGCACGCTCTGCCTGCGAAGGCTCGGGCGGCACGCGGGCCCAGGCGTGTTTGGTGGAGCAGACGGCGCCTTCCTGGGCATCCAGCGGCTGCTCGTACTCCACATCGATGCGGTTCAACACGGCGGTGGTGGTCATGACAGTTCCTGCAGTCGCATGGAGAAATCGGTGGCCTTCACGTCCTTGGTCAGCGTGCCGATGGAGATGCGGTCCACCCCCGTCTCGGCCAATTCGCGCAGGCCGTCGAGCGTGACACCGCCCGAGATTTCCAGAATCGCACGGCCCGCGTTGATGCGCACGGCATCGCGCAGCTGGGCCAAGGGCATGTTGTCCAGCAGCACCATCTTGGCGCCCGCATCCAGCGCCTCGGCCAGCTGCTCCAGGGTTTCCACTTCGATCTCGATGAACTTTGCCTGTGACGCCACCTTGTCGGCCGCGCGCAGCACGGCGGTCACGCCACCTGCGGCGGCAATGTGGTTCTCTTTGATCAGCACCGCATCGTGCAGGCCAATGCGGTGGTTGGTGCCGCCGCCCACGCGCACGGCGTATTTCTGCGCCAGGCGCAGGCCGGGAATGGTCTTGCGCGTGTCCACAATGTGGGCGCGGGTGCCAGCCACCACATCCACATAGGTACGGGTTTTGGTGGCCACGGCCGACAGCAGTTGCAGGAAGTTGAGCGCCGTGCGCTCGGCGCTGAGCAGCGCGCGGGCATTGCCTTCAATCTCCAGCACCACCTGGTCGGGGGCGCAGCGCTGGCCTTCGGCCACATGCCAGGTGATCTGCACCGTGGGGTCGAGGGCGCGCAGCGCGGCCTCGGCCCAGGGGGCGCCGCAGATCACGGCGGCTTCGCGCGCCAGGATGCGCGCGCGGGCGCGGCGGGCGGGGTCGATCAGGCCGGCGGTGAGGTCGCCGGTGCCCACGTCTTCGGCCAGGGCGCGCGCCACATCGGCCTGGGCCAGGGCCTTCACTTCGGTATCGCTCATGGGGGTCTTTGCGGGGGAATGTGCGGAATATGTCGCAGCTGTCATGGGCCGCGAGCATACCGGGAACGCAAAGGCCACTGTGCCAGCGCAGGCCCCTGGGGCCCGTGCAGGAAACCAATAAGTACACCCAGTATTGGTCGCATAGACTCGCGGCAATTTTTTGGCTCCACCGCGCTACATGACCGCCACCAGCCCTGTTTCTGCCACGCCCTACGGCACGCTGCCGCCTGCATCGCCCCTGCCCCAGCGCCGCCCCGTGAGCCTGCCGCGCCTGGCACAGATGCGCGCAGCGGGCGAGAAGATCACCATGCTCACCGCCTACGACGCCACCTTTGCGGCCGTGGCTGATGCGGCGGGGGTGGAATGCATTCTGGTGGGCGATTCGCTGGGCATGGTGTGCCAGGGCCTGCCCAGCACGGTGGGTGTGACGCTGGACACCATGGCCTACCACACAGCCAGCGTGGCGCGCGGCCTGCACCGCGTGCAGGGCACCGCCTGGCTGGTGGCCGACCTGCCCTATGGCACCTACGCCGAAAGCCGCGAACAAGCACTGCGCAGCGCCTGCGTGCTGATGCAGGCGGGTGCGCACATGGTCAAGCTCGAAGGTGGCGGCTGGACGGCGGCCACGGTCGAATTCCTGGTGCAGCGCGGCGTGCCCGTGTGCGCCCACCTGGGCCTGACGCCGCAGACGGTGCACGCGCTGGGTGGCTACCGCGTGCAAGGCAAAACCGACGACGCGGCCCGCACCCTGCGCAAGGAGGCGCACGAACTGCAGGACGCAGGTGCCGCCATGCTGGTGCTAGAGATGGTGCCCGCCGTGCTGGCCGCCGACCTGACGGCTGAGCTGCCGCACTGCCACACCATCGGCATCGGCGCGGGCAACGGCACAGCCGGCCAGGTGCTGGTGTTGCACGACATGCTGGGCATGAACCTGGGGAAGATGCCGAAGTTCGTGCACAACTTCATGCAGGACGCAGGCAGCGTGCGCGGCGCCATGGAGGCGTATGTGCAGGCCGTGAAGCAAGGGCGTTTCCCGGACAACGCTGTGCACGCCTGGTGAGCCTTTTTCCTCTCTCCTTCTGACCCCTCCGACCCCATGCTGATTGCCCGCTCCGTTGCCGACCTGCGCCAAGCCCTGGCCCCCTACCGCCGCCCTGCGTTTGTGCCCACCATGGGCAACCTGCATGAGGGGCACATTGCCCTGGTGCGCCAGGCCAAGCCCCTGGGCGATGTGACCGTGGCCAGCATCTTTGTGAACCGCCTGCAGTTTTTGCCGCACGAGGACTTTGACAGCTACCCGCGCACCTGGGAGGCCGACCGCGCCCAGTTGCAGGCCGCCGGTTGTGATGTACTGTTTGCACCGCGCGAGACGGACCTGTACCCCGAACCCCAGACCTTCAAGGTGCACCCCGACCCGGTGCTGGCCGACATGCTGGAAGGACACTTTCGCCCCGGCTTTTTTGTGGGCGTGAGCACGGTGGTGATGAAACTGTTTGCCTGCGTGCTGGGCCAGACCGGCGGCACAGCGGTGTTTGGCAAGAAGGACTACCAGCAGCTCATGGTGATCCGCCACATGGTGCGGCAGTTTGCGCTGCCCATCGACATCGTGGCGGGCGAGACCTGCCGCGCGGCCGATGGGCTGGCGCTGAGCTCGCGCAACGGCTACCTGGGCCTGGAAGAACGGCAGGAGGCCGTGGCCCTGTCACAGGCCTTGCAGCGGCTGGCGCGGCAGTGGCCGGGCACCGCCCCCAGCGACCGCAGCCTTCTGGAGACACTGGCCTTGGACGCTCTGCGCGCGCGGGGCTGGGCGCCCGACTACCTCACGGTGCGCCGCCGGGCCGACCTGTTGCCCGCCACGGCCGAAGATGCCGCAGGCACGCTAGTGGCGCTGGGTGCTGCACGGCTGGGCAGCACGCGGCTGATTGACAACCTGGAGTTCTGATTAGCTACTATTTTCATAGCTACTCAGGCATATTCCACTAACGCTTCCGGCCAAAAACTCTTCAATTTATTCAAATCCATCCGTTGCGGGCCAGCCACTGCACCAGCAAGCGGGTCACCACCTCGGGCTGCTCCATGGTCAGCATGTGGCCGCTGTCGGGCAGCAGGTGGTGTTCGGCGCCTGGCACCAGCGCCACGATCTCTGCAGAACATTCGGGCGGCGTGAGCTGGTCGGCCGCACCACACACCACCAGCACGGGGCAGGCCACCTGCGGCAGATGCACCCGCGCATCGGGCCGATGGATCACGGCGCGGTTCTGGCGCACCAGGTGGTCGGGGCCCGCGTCCAGTACAAAGTCCAGGTAGGCCTGCACCAGGTCCGCCTTGGCGGCGTTCACGGGGTGGAAGGCCAGGGCCACGTTGGGCTCGATGACCTCGCGCATGCGGCCCTGTTCAAACAGCTCGATGGCGCCTTCACGCAGGGCGCGCATGTCGGGCGTCTCGGGCCGCGCGGTGGTGCCCAGCAGCGCCAGCCCTGCCACACGCTGCGGCGCCTGGCGCGCGGCCTCCATGGCGATCATCCCGCCCATCGACGCACCCGCCAGCACCAGCGGCCCCGCGTGCTGTGCCAGCAGGCGTGCGGCAAAGTCTTCGATGCTGTGCAGGTTCACATCCTGGTGGGCGGTGGCGACCTCGGGGCGCAGCGCGGCGGGCAGCAGCGGCAGCACGCCGCGCCACATGCGTTCATCGGCGGCCAGGCCCGGCAGGAGCAGTAGTTGGGGGGAATGGGACATGGGTGAATCAGGGCATCACCAAGTTGGTGCGCGATAAGCCAAAGAGAGACAACCCCAGCAGCGGGGTACGGACCGCACATTGTGAACAGCCGATGACCGCTTGTCACCGCCCCCGGAATAGTTGCCCGCGATGGCTCGGGACTTGCTAGCATGGCCTGCATATGCCCATCCACGCCGCGCTCCACCACGTCACGCATTACCAATACGACCGGCTGGTAGGCCTCGGGCCGCAGACCATACGATTGCGGCCCGCGCCCCACTGCCGCAGTAACGTCATTTCGTATTCGCTCAAGGTCGAGCCTGCGCAGCACTTCATCAACTGGCAGCAGGACCCGTTTGCCAACTACCAGGCGCGGCTGGTCTTCCCCGAGAAGACGCGCGAGTTCAAGGTCACGGTGGACCTGGTGGTGGAGATGGCGGTGTACAACCCCTTCGACTTCTTCCTGGAGCCCGAGGCCGAGAACATCCCGTTCAACTACAGCAGCGATGTGCAGCAGGAGCTGGCACCGTACCTGGCCACCGACCCGATGACACCGCTGGTGCAGGCCTATCTGGACAAGGTGGACCGCAGCAAGCAGCGCACCATCGATTTCCTGGTCAAGCTCAACCAGCAGGTCTCGCAAGACATCCGCTACCTGATCCGCATGGAACCCGGCGTGCAGACGCCCGAGGAGACGCTGCAAAAAGCCAGCGGCTCGTGCCGCGACTCGGGCTGGCTGCTGGTGCAGCTGCTGCGCCACCTGGGGCTGGCGGCGCGGTTTGTGTCGGGCTACCTGATCCAGCTCACACCCGACGTGAAGGCGCTCGATGGCCCCAGCGGCACCGACCACGACTTCACCGACCTGCACGCCTGGTGCGAGGTCTACCTGCCCGGCGCGGGCTGGATCGGCCTCGATGCCACCAGCGGCCTGATGGCGGGCGAGGGCCATATCCCGCTGGCCTGCACACCCCAACCCTCGGGCGCCGCGCCGATTGAAGGCGGCGTGGACAAGGCCGAGGTGGAGTTCAGCCATGAGATGCGCGTGATGCGCATCTTTGAATCGCCCCGCGTGACCAAGCCCTACACCGAAGACCAGTGGCAGGCCGTGCTGGCGCTGGGCGAGCGGGTGGACGCCGACCTGGTGGCGGGCGATGTGCGCCTGACCATGGGCGGCGAGCCCACCTTTGTGGCCGTGGGCGACCGCGACGCGCCGGAGTGGAACACCGATGCCCTGGGCCCCACCAAACGCGGCTTTGCCACCGAACTCACGCACAAGCTGCGCGCCGAATATGGCCAGGGCGGCTTCCTGCACTTTGGCCAGGGCAAGTGGTACCCGGGCGAGCAGCTGCCGCGCTGGGCCCTGTCCATCTGCTGGCGCGCCGACGGCCAGCCCGCGTGGCAGAACCCCGCGCTGTTTGCCGACGAGCGTGACCCATCCCACTACACCAGCGCCGACGCCGAACGTTTTGTGCGCCACCTCACGCGCAAGCTGGGCGTGACGGACCGCTACATCCAGCCCGGTTATGAAGACACCTTCTACTACCTGTGGCGCGAGCGGCGCCTGCCGGTCAACGTGGACCCGTTTGACGCGCGTCTGGACGATGAGCTGGAGCGCGCACGCCTGCGCCGCGTTTTCGAGCAAAAGCTCGACAGCGTGGTGGGCTATGTGCTGCCGCTGCAGGCAGGCGAAGGCGCAGGCACGCTGGCGGGCAGCGTGTGGAGCACCGGGCCGTGGTTCTTCCGCGACGACCGCATGCTGCTCATCCCCGGCGATTCGCCCATGGGCTACCGCCTGCCGCTGGACGCCTTGCCCTGGGTGAAGGCGTCGGACACCGAGCACCTGATCCCGCAAGACCCGACCGCGCCCCAAAGCCCGCTGGCCGCTGCCACCACGCTGCGGGCGCGGTATTCCGTGCCATCCGGCCCGGTCACCGGCGACCGCGACCTGCCCTACCTGGCGGGCGCCACCGCACCGGGCGAGGCACGCCGCATGGCGCAAGGTACGGCTGGCGGCGACCACGCGCGCCAGGCCGGGCAGCCCGACCCGCATGCGGGCATGCAGCCACCGGGCAAGTTCCAGTCGGCCGCAGGCCTGTCGCGCACAGCGCTGTGCGTGGAGGTGCGCGACCCACGCCGCGCCAGCGGCCCCAAGGCCGAGAAGGTGGGTGAAAAGTACGGAGTGCTCTATGTCTTCATGCCGCCGCTGGCGCGCCTGGAGGATTACCTGGACCTGCTGGCCGCCATCGAGGCCACGGCCGAAGAGCTGGGCATGAAGATCGTGCTGGAAGGCTACCCGCCCCCGCGCGACGCACGCCTGAAGGTGCTGGCGGTTACGCCCGACCCGGGTGTGATCGAGGTGAACATCCACCCCGCCAGCCACTGGAAGGAGCTGGTGCAGCACACCGAGTTTCTGTACAACGCGGCGTGGGAGACGCGCCTGTCGGCCGAGAAGTTCATGACCGATGGCCGCCACACTGGCACCGGCGGCGGCAACCACTTTGTGATGGGCGGCGCCACACCGGCCGACTCGCCCTTCTTGCGCAAGCCCGAGCTGCTGGCCAGCCTGTTGCTGTACTGGCACAACCACCCGAGTCTGAGCTATCTGTTCAGCGGCCTGTTCATCGGCCCCACCAGCCAGTCGCCGCGCGTGGACGAGGCGCGCAACGACCAGTTGTACGAACTGGAGATCGCGCTGCGCGAGATCGAAACCAACCGTGCGGTCTACGGCCAGGGCATGCCGCCCTGGCTGGTGGACCGCACGCTGCGCAACATCCTGGTGGATGTGACCGGAAACACGCACCGCAGCGAATTCAGCATCGACAAGATGTTCTCGCCCGACAGCAGCACCGGCCGCCTGGGCCTGCTGGAGCTGCGCGCGTTCGAGATGCCGCCCCACGCCCACATGAGCGTGGTGCAGCAGCTGCTGCTGCGCGCCCTGATCGCCCGCTTCTGGAAGACGCCCTACCGCGCGCCCGCCGCCCGCTGGGGCACCGAGCTGCACGACCGCTGGATGCTGCCCACGTTCATCCAGCAGGACATGCACGACGTCGTGGCCGAGATGAACGCCGCAGGCTACGCGTTTGACGCGGCCTGGTTTGCGCCGCAGTTCGAGTTCCGCTTCCCCATGGTCGGCACCGTCCAATCGATGGGTGTGGAGCTGACCCTGCGCAACGCGCTGGAGCCCTGGCATGTGATGGGCGAGGAAGGCTCAGCCGGAGGCACCGTGCGCTATGTGGACTCGTCGCTGGAGCGCATCGAGGTGCGCGTGACGGGCATGAACGAAAGCCGCCATGTGGTCACCGTCAACGGCCAGCCGCTGCCCCTGCAAGGCACGGGCACGACCGGCGAGTTTGTGGCGGGTGTGCGCTACAAGGCCTGGAACCCGCCCTCGGCCCTGCACCCCACCATTGGCGCCCACGCACCGCTCACGTTCGACATCGTGGACACCTGGATGAACCGCTCGCTCGGCGGCTGCCAGTACCACGTGGCACACCCGGGCGGACGCAACTACGACACCTTCCCGGTCAACGCCTATGAGGCCGAAAGCCGCCGCCTGGCGCGGTTCTCGCGCATGGGCCACACGCCAGGCAGGCTGGCGGTGCCGCCTGCGACCATTGAACTGCCGGGCAGCCGGGAGTTTCCGTTCACGCTGGATCTGCGGCGCAAGATGCGGAGGTAGAGAAGCCCCCTGAGTCGCCTGCGGCGCCTTCCCCCCAGGGGGACGACGCCCTTGCTGCGGGGCGGCCCTTGCTTGGCGTCCCTGGTAGGGATCGCGCGGGTTTTGAAGGCTGTGGGTTACCCGCAGAGTGTTGTCGACCAAATGCCCGAAAATCGAGCGCAGTGAACCACCTCAACGACAGCCTCCCCACCCCCGACCCTTCTGACAGCGCAGCCCAGTTGGCGGCTGCACTGGCGCCCGCTGCGGCGGCCGGGCATTTTGACGAGTTGCGGGGTGCCAGCGTGGCGGACGCCCCCGGCGCTGCCACTGCATCGGTCACTCCCAAATCAATAGCAAATAAGCCAGATATCACTAGCGCCTGGGCCCAATTCTTTGATCAATTGGGCCCCGAGGGCTTCCAGGACCTGGACCGGCGCATGCAGAGCCTGCAGCGCCAGGTGCGCGACAACGGCATCACCTACAACGTGTACGCCGACGCCGACGGCCCGCAGCGGCCCTGGTCGGTGGACCTGTTCCCGCTGATCCTTTCGCAGGGCGACTGGGCACACATCGAGCGCGGCGTGCTGCAGCGCGCGCGCCTGCTCAACCGCGTGATGGCCGACGTGTATGGCCCGCAGGAGCTGCTGCGCAAAGGCCTGCTGCCCAGCGCGCTGGTGCAGGGCCACCCGGGCTACCTGCGCGCCATGCATGGCGTGCAGCCCGTGGGCGGCACCCATTTGCACATCGCGGCGTTCGACATGGCGCGCGATGCGCAGGGCGACTGGTGGGTGGTGACGCAGCGCACGCAGGCGCCCTCAGGCCTGGGGTATTTGCTGGAGAACCGGCTGCTCATCTCGCGCCTGTTCCCCGAGGCGTTCAGCCAGATGCATGTGCAGCGCCTGGCCGCCACCTACCGCGCACTGCTCGACGGGCTGCGGCAGATGAGCCCGGCGGGGGCGGATGCGCGCATCGTGCTGCTCACGCCCGGCCCGTACAACGAGACCTACTTTGAGCACGCGTACCTGGCGCGCTACCTGGGTCTGACGCTGGTGGAGGGCAACGACCTCACGGTGCGCGACGCGCGCCTGTACCTCAAGACGCTGCACGGCCTGCAGCCGGTGCACGGCATCTTGAAGCGCCTGGACGACGAGTTTCTGGACCCACTGGAGCTGCGCAGCGACTCGCGCCTGGGCGTGCCTGGCCTGCTGCAGGCCATCCGCGCGGGCAACGTGCTGGTGGCCAATGCGCCGGGCTCGGCGTTCCTCGAATCGTCGGCGCTGCTGGGCTTCATGCCCGCGCTGTCGCGCCACCTGCTGGGCGAAGAGCTGGCCCTGCCGTCGCTGCCCACCTGGTGGTGTGGCGAGCGCTCGGCCATGCAGGCGGTGCTGCCGCAGCTCGCGCACAGCGTGATCCGCCCCACCTGGCCCATGGCGCAGCGCGTGCCCGTGCTGGGCGGTGCGCTGTCGGCGCAAGACCTGGCGCAGTGGTCCGCACGCATCGAGGCCCAGGGCGACGAATACACCGTGCAGGCCCACCTGCCGCTGTCGCAAATGCCCACCTGGCGCAGTGACGCCGCTGAGGGTGCGGGCCAGGACGGTGGCCCCATCGCCCCCCGCTCGGTGATGCTGCGCGTATTTGCGGTGTGCGACGGCCCCGGCTCGTGGCGCGTGCTGCCGGGCGGGCTGGCCCGCCTGGCCCAGGGCGACAGCGGCATTACATCGATGCAGCGCGGCGGCAGCAGCGCCGATGTATGGGTGCAGACCGATGGCCCCGTGGACACCACCACGCTGCTGGCCCACAACCAGGCCGCGCCCGCCGTGGTGCACCGCAGCCGCCAGGTGACCAGCCGCGCGGCCGAAAACCTGTTCTGGCTGGGCCGCTACACCGAACGCACCGAGAACGTCACGCGCCTGGCGCGCATCACGCTGCAATGCCTGAACGGCGAGGACCAGACCTCGCAGCCGCTGCTGACCTGGCTGAGCGCCATGGGCGTGAGCCAGGGGCTGGTGCTGCCGACCGTGCCTGCGGCCGGGCAGGCACGGCGCGTGTTCGAGCGCTCGCTGATCGCCGGGCTGACGCAGCCCGCGCAGGTGACCAGCGTGGGCTACAACCTGCGCGGCATCCTGGGTGCGGCCTCGGCCGTGCGCGACCGTTTGTCGCAGGAACACTGGAACCTCATCGTGCGCGCAGAGGCGGAGTTTTTTGCGCCCCGCACAGGGGCCGAAGACGACGGTGACTATTCGCCGCTGGACGCGCTGCGCCAGCTGGAAGGGCTGAGCGGCCACACCGCCGCCATGACGGGCCAGCAGACCGACCGCATGACCCGCGACGACGGCTGGCGCCTGCTGTCCATCGGGCGCCACCTGGAGCGCCTGGGCTTTCTGGCCTCGGCGCTGGAAAGCGGCCTGCAGACCGGCGCCGTGCACGATGAGGGCGGCTTTGAGGCCATGGTGGCGCTGTTTGACAGCACCATCACCTTCCACGCGCAGTACCAGCAGCGGCGCGACATGCCCGCCCTGCTGGACCTGCTAGTGATCGACCGCGACAACCCCCGCTCGCTTGCCTGGGTGGCACAGACGCTGCGCGGGCGCATTGCCAAGATCGAAGCGGCCGCGGGCACGCCCGGCGAATCTGCCGCCACGGGCATCCCGGAGGCGTCCGACCTGTCGCTGGTGGCCCTGTGCGCACAGGACGCCGAGGGGCGCCATGCCGCGCTGGAGGATTATCTGGGCCGGTGTGTGCGGGGCGTGATGGGCTTGTCGGATGTGCTGGCCACGCGCTACTTCACCCACTCCATCGATGCGTTGCGGCACAGCGTAGGAGCTTGATATGGGACACCCCCCTGAGGCGCTGCGCGCCTTCCCCCCGCTCTCGCATCGCAACGCGATGCGGGCAGGGGGACGCAGCCTTTGCTGCGGGGCGGCCCTTGCTCGGCCGCCCTCGCCTCGGGCGCGCCGGTTTCGCAGCTTGCGTCCGATTTCAAAGCCTGGATTTTTATGAAGCTGCGCGTCATCCACGAAACGGTGTACCACTACAGCCCGGCGGTGCAAAACGCCCAGCACATGGCCCATCTGCGTCCGCGCACCGGTGTGGTGCAGCGCGTGCTGACCCACAGCCTGCAGGTGAATCCCGCCCCAACACAGTGCAACATGGTGCATGACGTGTTTGGCAACACCCGCTCGTTCTTCAGCCTGCCGTTCACCCACGAGCAACTGCGGGTGCGCGCCGAAAGCCTGCTGGAGACCCTGCCCGTGCCCGCCGCACCGCCTAGCGAGCCCTGGGAGGCCGTGCGCGAGCGACTGGGTTATCGGCGCGGCCAGCCCTACCACGCGGCCACCGAGTTCAGCTTTGCCTCGCCCTACATTCCCCGGCATGCCGACTTTGTGGCCTATGCCGCCGAGAGCTTTGCACCCGGCCGCCCGCTGATGCAGGCCGCCCGCCACCTGATGTCGCGCATCCATGCCGACTTTGCCTACACATCCAACGCCACCGACGCGGGCACGCCCGCGCTCGAATCGCTGCGGCTGCGCCGGGGCGTGTGCCAGGACTTTGCCCACGTGATGATCGGCTGCCTGCGCAGCCTGGGCTTGGCGGCGCGGTATGTGAGCGGCTACCTGCTGACCGAGCCTCCGCCCGGGCAACCCCGGCTGGTGGGGGCCGATGCATCGCACGCCTGGGTGTCGGTGTGGTCACCGGCAGCCGACGAAAGTGATGGCGCATCAGACGACAACACCTGGTTTGACCTGGACCCCACCAACGACCGCGCGGCGGGCGAGGACTATGTGACCCTGGCCATCGGCCGCGATTTTTCGGATGTGTCGCCGCTGCGCGGCGTGATCCACGGCGGCGACCACCATGTGCTGCAGGTGGGCGTGACGGTGGAGCCGGTGCCCGCCGCTACGGCCGCTATGGCCGCTGCGCCAGACGCGCCAGATACGCTCCTCACACCGCCGCAGGCACCAGAAAATCCCGGCTGATCCGCGCGCCCAAGTCGTTCACCCGCTCCAGGAACTGGGTGAGGTAGGCATGCAGTCCATGGGTCAGGATTTCATCGATGCGTGCGAACTTGAGGTGCGCCAGCAGCCGCCCCGCGTGCCGCTGGGTCTCGGCCGACTGGCCGCTGCCCAGCATGTCGAGGTTGCCCAGCACCTCTTTCATGCAAGCGTGCAGTGAGCGCGGCATGTCGGCCCGCAGGATCAGCAGCTCGGCCACACGTTCGGGCGTGATCACGTCGCGGTACACCTTGCGGTAGGTCTCAAAGCCCGACACGCTGAGCAAGATGGCGCTCCAGTGGTAGAAATCGTGGTCTTGGTCCTGCGCCGTGGCCGCGCCCATGAAGTCGCTCTGCACCGCGTGGAACTTCACGTCCAGCAGCCGCGCCGTGTTGTCGGCCCGCTCCAGAAAGGTGCCCAGGCGCATGAAGTGCAGCGCCTCGTCCTGCAGCATGGTGCCCACCGTCACACCCCGCGAGAGGTGCGAGCGGAACTTCACCCATTCGAAGAAACGCGCCGGGTCTTGCTCCAGTGCACTGCTGGCGATCAGGCGGTTCACTTCGAGCCAGGTCTGGTTCTGGATCTCCCAGGCCTCGGTGTTGAGCGCACCGCGCACGGCCCGCGCGTTCTCGCGCGCAGCCTGCAGGCAGGCCACGATGGACGACGGGTTGGACGGGTCCTTGACCATGAAGTCGAGCACCTTGGCGGGCGTCACCTCGCCATGCTGAGCGATGTAGGCAGGCAGCAGTTCGCTGATGGACAGCAAGCCCTGCCAGCCCAGGGTAGCGGCCTCGGTCGATTGGGGCAGCAGCGCGCTCTGGTAATTCACATCCAGCATGCGCGCCGTGTTTTCGGCGCGTTCGGTGTAGCGTGCCATCCAGAAAAGATGGTCAGCGGTGCGGCTCAGCATGGTCGCGCCCTCCCTTGGCGTCGTGTGTGGCTCGGTACTGGCTGCTCACGGGGTTTCAACAGGCCCATGGCAGACACGTAGCAAGTTCCAGGCCGCCACCCTAGTCGCTCTTTGATGCAGACAAAACCTTAGGCAAAAGTGGCGCTAGCGCACGTCCTTGCTGGTTATTTTGCTATCTTTTTTGAAATTTTGTTTGGGAGCCAGTGCGTGCTGCGGAGCCGGAGCGGCGACTGGCGCGGGTCGCCGGGCGGCTTCGCGCACCACGTCATGCACAAACCGAAGCTTGGCCAGCACCTCGCCCGCCAACGCAAACGGATAGGCATCTGGCTGCCCCAGGCTGCGCGTAAGGCTGTTGAGCAGCAGCGTCAGCGGCACCAGGTGTTGCACCATGGACTGAAAGTCGGGCGCCGGACTGCTAAAGGGGTCGATGGCGGTGCTGCGCTGCGCACCGTAGATGCCAGGAATGGTGACCTCGGTGGCATAGCTGGCCGAGGTTTCCAGCAGGTCGATCATGTGCAGGTAATGGGCCCAGGTTTCAGCCCAGTCTTCCCAGGGGTGGGCGGCGGCATAGGCACTCACATGGTGGTCGGCCCAGTCACTGCCCTCGCTGCCCTTGGCGTAATGCGCCTCCAGCGCCGCTGCATAGTCCTGGCGCTCGTCACCAAACATCTGTCGAAAGTCGTCCAGCCGCCCGCCGTCGCGCACCAGCTGGTCCCAATAGAAGTGACCGGACTCATGGCGCAGGTGGCCTATCAGGGTGCGGTAGGGCTCACCCAGCGCGATGCGGCGGCGCGCGCGTTCATCGTCGTCCGCCTCGGCCACGTTGAGCGTGATGGTGCCACTGTGGTGGCCCGTCAGCACCGGCGGGCCACCCGGCACCTCGGCCAGAAACTCGAACACCGGACCGGTACGCCCGGGCGCAGGCTCCAGGCCCAGACGAGCCAGGCTGTAGAACAGCCGCCGCTTGGCCGCTTCGATCTGCATCCAGCGCCCCATGTTGGCCGGCTCGGACAGGTCGGGCATCACCCGGGTCTGGCGGCACGATACGCACAGCTCCGAGAAATCGTTGGCGGGTATCGCAAAGTTGCAGGCTTGGTGGTCTGTGTGGTTGCGGCACATGCGGTACAGGCGCCCGCTGTAGTGGGCGCTGCCCTGCCCGCCCTGGCGGCGCCACAGGTCGGCTCCGTCCTGCGGCGCAGGGGCCAGGGCGGCCATGGTCAGCACATCGGGCAAGAAGGCCAGCGCACTGCCGCAATGCAGGCACTGCACGCTATCGAAAAACACCAGATGACCGCAATGGTCGCAATTGAATACCCGCATGGTGTGGAGCTTATACCCCGTGGACTGGAGCAATGAGAATGAACAACGCATGGGCCACCCCCGGTACAGCGCCAGGGTGGGACCATGAAAAAAGCAGGCCCCGGGACATGCCCGGAGCCTGCTTCAGGGTCAAAGCAGCTGCGCCAGGGGCGCGAGGCCCCTGGTGCAGGGCGTCAGCCCCACTGGTCAGGGACGCACAACGATGCTGTTGCGCACTTCGCGCACATGCTTGGTGTTGCGCGCAATGTTTTCGGCCTGGTTCTTTTCAGCCTGCGACTTGGCAAAGCCCGAGAGCTGCACCGTGCCGTTGAGCGTCTCCACGCTGATGGAGGTGGCCGACACATTTTTGTCTTCTGCCATCTTGGCCTTCACGGCGGTGGTGATGCCGGCGTCATCCACATAGGAGCCAACGGTTTGTTGTTCGCGGGCCACCGAGCAGCCGGTGGCTGTGACGATGGTGATGCCGGCGACAGCGGCGAAAGCGAGGGCACGTGCGTATTTCATGGTGTTTTCCTTGTTCAAGAATGGTTGGGAACGCGGGTGCTGGGACATGTTCAGTCCTCCGGTCTGTTGCACCCTCCGCGACCGGCGGACTGTGGGAAAGGGGCAGCGCAGGCGGGCATCCATGCACTGCGGGCTACAGGCAATGCACCAGCGTGCAAACACCAGTGCGCTAGCCCTCAGTATGCATTGCGCCGGCGGGACATCCACATCGCTACGGTTGCCAGCAACGCGCCCGATGCGGCAGCGATGACCAGCGACTTGCCGGGTTGCTCGGCCACATACTTGCCAGTGACATCGGCTGCCTGCTGGATCTGGCGACGTGCGCGTGCGCTGGTCTCGGCGCAGTAGTCGATGCTGCGGGCTGCCAGGTCCTGTGCGCGGGTGGCTAGGTCGTCAATTGCCGGGTCGGCCTGGCGGCGCAGGGCGCGCACGCTTTCTTCGGCCTTGTCCAGCGACTGGTCGGCTGCGGCCCGCGTAGTCTGCACCGCATCTTGCGCGCTTTGCAGCACGTCGTCGGCCAGGTTGCGAACACCGTGGGTTACTTTGTCGGTAGCAGTCTGAAAGCTCATGGGGAAACTCCTTGGGGTATGGGGTACAGGGGATTTGCGAGGGGGACGGTGGTCCAGACGTTGCGGCCAGACTCACCCCTTTTTGAGGAGCCCCAGCACAAAGGTGACTACAGCCATGATCACGAACACAAAGAACAGGATCTTCGCAATGCCCACGGCACCGGCAGCAATACCGCCAAAACCGAAGAGGGCTGCAATCAGCGCGATCACCAGAAAAACAACTGCGTAGTGCAACATTTCCATCTCCTTATGGGTGGCCGGCTTGCCGGCAGATTGGGTGGCACGAGAACCTCAGCGCCTGGGATTGACTGTAAGCATCGCGTTGCGTGGCGGCTGCCGGTGTGCGGCGCGCACGCGTGTCGGCGATGCAGTGGGTGCGGTGTAGGACAGCACGCACTCGCCCGCGTTGCACGATGCCGGGGCTTAATCAATGGCAACACTAGGGGCGTCAGACCGCCATGCATGGCTACCTGACGTTTGCCATGGGCCACTTCCACCGGTCGCCCATGCAGGCCCGACGATGCAACAGATAGAGAGGAGATAGGGAATGAGGCGGCCAGCGCCTCAGCACCTGCGCAGGAACTCAGGCGTCGTGTGCAGCGGCGTTGCGGCGCGGCTCCGACGAGGTGCGTGGCAGCGGCAACACGGCAGACAACAAGGTGCCATTGCCCGGCCGCGAGGTCAGTGTGAGGCGTCCCCCCGCCGCTTCGACGCGGTGGCGCATGCCTGCCAGGCCGTGCGATGTGGGGCGCACGGTGGCGGGGTCAAACCCTACGCCGTCATCGCGCACCTGCACCGCCACATGCGTGGGGTAGCCATGCACCGACACCAGCACCTTGCTGGCCTTGGCGTACTTGCCGATGTTGGTCAACGCCTCCTGCACCATGCGGTACACCGTGAGCTGGGCCGCATCGGGCAGTTGCACCGCCTCCAGGCTGGTCTCGACCTCGATGCCTGCACGCTCGGCGTATTCGCGCGTCAATATTTCCAGCGCGGCCGTGAGCCCCAGGTTGGACAGCGACGATGGGCGCAGGTCTTCGATGATGCGACGCTTGAGGGCAATGCCGCTGTTGAGCGTCTCCGTCAGATGCTTGAGACGCTCGGCAATGTCCGGCGCGGTGGCATCAATCTTGGACTTTAGGCGCGCCACATCAAGCTTGGCGGCCGTCAGCAGTGCGCCCAGCTCATCGTGCAGTTCCCGCGCCAGATGGCCCCGTTCTTCTTCGCGCACCTGCTGCAGGTGGTTCGCCAATTCGGACAGCGTAGCCGTACGGTCGCGCACCAGGCCCTCCAGACGGTCGCGCTCGCGCTCCAGCACTTCCTGCTCGCGCTGGTTGACGGCCTGCACGGCCTGTGTCTGGCGCAGGTACATGTAAAACGCCAGCAGGCCGATGGCAGTGACCGTGGCAATGCCAATGCGCGACAGCATCAGCGACTGCTCGATCTGCTCACGCCCCTGCTGCAGACGCTGGTCGCTGCGGGTGATCAGCTCTTGCGCATGTTGCCGGATCGCCTCCATGTGCTCCTTGCCCACGTCGGTGTTCAAGATGAACTTCCACGCGTCTTCGTTGCCCTGGCGGCGAAGACGCAGGCTCAGCTCCATCTCGGCCAGCTTGCGCGAGATCTGCCGGGACAGCAACGCGAACTCCTGCATGTCCTCGGGCGAAGACATGAATTGCTTACGCAAGCGGTCCAAGTTGGTCTGAACGGTCGCCACGGCCTTGTCATAAGGCTCCAGGTAGGTCTCGTTACCGGTGAGCAAATAACCCCGCTGGCCGGTTTCGGCATCCAGCATGCTTTGCAGCAGCTTGTTCACATCGGCCCGCGTGGTCAGCCCTTGGGCCAGCTGTTCCACCGCGTCCTGCGAACGCATGTGCCCTGTTTCGTTTATGCCCACCAGCACCATGGCCGCCAGCAGCGCCATGGGCAGGCTCAAGGCCATCTGGCGGACTTTTGGTAACCAACGCCGGGTGTTTTCTTGGAGATTCATACGCTTATTCTGGATAATGGCCCGTTACCTGCCAGGTGCGCCAGCCATGTAACGACATGCCGAGCGCCTGGACTTCAATACACACCGGCAGCACATCTGCTGCCGCCTCGAAAGAAGCATCAATGATCAAGATCGGCATTGTGGATGACCATGCGATTGTTCGTTCCGGGCTGCGGCAGTTTCTGTCGGAGCACGTGGACCTGCGGGTGGAAGGCGAGGCCGCCAATGGCCGCGAAGCCATTGACCTGGTCCGTAACAAGGAAATCGACGTGCTGCTCATGGACCTGTCGATGCCTGGCCAGAGTGGGCTCGATGCACTGGCCATGCTTCGCGCCAAAGCGCCGGACATGGGCATTCTGATCCTGAGCGGGTACCCCGAGGAGCACTACGCGATCAACCTGATCCGCCAGGGCGCGAGCGGCTACCTGAACAAGGAGTGTGAGCCGTCGGAAATCGTGGAGGCCATCCGCACCATCGCGCTGGGCCGCCGCTACCTCACGCCTGCCGTGGCCGAACTGCTGGCGCAGCAACTCAACCGCAAGGACGATGCGCCACCGCACGAGCAGCTGTCGGAGCGCGAGTTTCAAGTGTTCCTCAAGCTGGCGAAGGGAGAGACGGCAGGCGATATTGCCAAATCGCTGTCGCTGAGTGTGAAGACGGTGAGTACGTACCGCACGCGCCTGATGGAAAAGATGAGTCTGTCTTCCAACAGTGACCTCACCTACTACGCGCTCAAGAATCGCTTGATCGACTGACATACAGGCCCCTGTCTGCACCCGGTGCTGCAGGGCCTGGGCATGCCTTGCTACGGAGCTCAAAAAAGGCAGGAAAAATACGCCCCTCCGACTGCCGCATGCACCTACGCACGCGGCGGCGGATGATGTCACTGGGGCAAGCCCGATGGGGCGGCAGACGCACCGCCGTTATTGCCGGCATCCATCCCGTGGGCCGGACCGCTGTGATGCACACAGTAGTCCACCAACGCGTCGATCTCGTTGGATTTGTCAAACACCGCATCCACACCCAGCTGCGCACAGCGCATGCGCACATCCGGCGTGGCGTAATTGCTGAGCACCACCATTTTCTGGCCGGGCCGCCGCGTGCGGCAGGCAGCCAGCACACCCAATCCGCTGCCCTGGCGCAAGAACAGATCAACGATGGCCAAGTCCCATTCCTCGGGGTGTGCAGACAGCCAGTTAGTGCCTTCGTCTTCGGTTTCTGCCACACCCACCGCTTCCACAGACGCCAACTCCTCCAGAGTTCCGATCAGGTTCTCGCGGATGGTCGCGTTGTCTTCAACAATGTAGGTGCGCAATTTCACGGGCGGGTCCATGTGTACGGACAGTGCAGGTCACGCTGTCCTAACCTTGAATTTAAGGCTTCCATGCGCCGGATTCTGCCAGCCGCAACACGCTGGCCATGTAGGAAAAATCCTACCGCGCAACACACACTGGGCAGTGGGCATGGCGTTGAACGCGCATGGTGCTCCACTCCATGGCTCGGCCGTCCAGCATGAGCAGCCGCCCAGCCAGCGACTGCCCTACGCCCGCAATCAGCTTCAGCGCCTCGGTCGCCTGCATCGCCCCCACCACGCCTACCAGCGGCGCAAACACACCCATCGTGGAGCAGCGCACTTCTTCAAACTCCGCGTCGGGCGGGAAGATGCAGGCATAGCACGGCGACTGCATATCGTGCGGGTCCACCACCGTGATCTGGCCATCAAACCGGATCACCGCGCCCGCCACCAACGGCTTGGTATGGCGCACACATGCAGCGTTGACCGCCTGGCGGGTGGCATAGTTGTCGCTGCAGTCGAGCACCACCGTGGCATCGCGCACCAGATTGTCCAAAGCGGCTGCGTCCACCCGAGTTTTCAGTGCCGTGACCCGTACCTCGGGGTTGATATCGGCCATGGCCTGCGCCGCCGACTCGACCTTGGGGCTGCCCACACGCGCGGTGGTGTGTGCAATCTGGCGCTGCAGGTTGGTCAGGTCCACCACATCGTCATCGACGATCGTGATGTGGCCCACACCAGCAGACGCCAGGTACAGCGCGGCAGGCGACCCCAACCCACCCGCGCCGATGATGAGTGCATGGGCCGCAAGCACCCGCTCCTGCCCCTCAATGCCCACCTCGTCGAGCAAGATGTGGCGGGAATAGCGCAGGAGCTGGTCATCGGTCATGGGAGGGCTGGCCCGCAACGGCCAATAAAACAACGGTGAAACAGGCCAACATGAAAAAGGCTGGATTCCTCGCGAAATCCAGCCCTGGGTCGGAGCGCGAAAGGCTCAATTCTCTTTCTTTTCTTCCTTGCGCTCCGTCAGCGTCTTGCTGACCAGCACAGGACGGCCCTTGAGCTGGTTAAGGGCCTGCACCAGCTGGAAGTCCTTGTCCGAGCCAAACTCGGGCACCTTGCGGTCGGCCGCAGGCTTCTTGGCCTCTTCTTCCATTCGCTTGCGGGCTTCCTCGCGGGCCTTTTCGCGGGCTTCGTCCTTCCTCTCTTCGCCCTGGCCGCTGTTCAGGTGCTTGTCCAGGTCGGCCTCGCGCATGCGCAACGCGGCAAAGATGTTGCCCTCTTCCGACTCGTCGATCATCACGTCGGGCACGATGCCCTTGGCCTGGATCGACTTGCCGCTGGGGGTGTAGTAGCGGGCTGTGGTCAGCTTGATTCCCGTGTCAGGGCCCAGCGGGCGCACGGTCTGCACCGATCCCTTGCCGAAGGTCTGGCTGCCCATGATGGTGGCACGCTTGTGGTCTTGCAGCGCGCCGGCCACGATTTCGCTGGCGGAGGCAGAGCCTTCGTTGACCAGCACCACCAGAGGTACCGACTTGAGCGACGCAGGCAGGCGTTTGAGCGGGTCACCGCCACCCCGGCGCTGGTAATAGTCAGGGGCAGCCTTATAGGTAGCCTTGCTGTCGGCCAACTGCCCATTGGTGGTCACCACCGTCACGTTCTCGGGCAGGAAGGCCGCAGAGATCGCCACGGCTGCGTCCAGCAGGCCACCCGGGTCGTTGCGCAGGTCCAGCACCAGGCCCTTGAGGTTAGGGTCCTGCTTGTAGACCTCTTCCACCTTGCGCACGAAGTCATCCACCGTGCGTTCCTGGAACTGCGACAGGCGAATCCAGGCGTAGCCAGGCTCGATCATCTTGCCCTTGACGGACTGGGTCTTGATCTCTTCGCGCGTGATGGTGACGGGGAACGTGCGGTTCTCGTCCTTGCGGAAGATGGTGAGCGTGACCTTGGTGCTGGGCTCGCCGCGCATGCGCTTGACAGCGTCGTTGAGCGCCAGCCCCTTGACGGCAGTTTCGTCGATCTTGGTGATCAGGTCATTGGTCTTGAGGCCGGCACGAAAGGCGGGCGAGCCCTCAATGGGCGACACGATCTTGATCAGACCGTCTTCCTGTGTGATCTCGATACCCACGCCCACAAAACGGCCCGAAGTGCCCTCGCGGAATTCCTTGAAGGACTTCTTGTCGAAATACTGGGAGTGCGGATCCAGGCTGGACACCATGCCGGAGATGGCGTCGGTGATGAGCTTTTTGTCATCCACCGGCTCGACGTAATCGGTCTTGACCAAGCCGAACACGGCGGACAACTGCTGGATTTCTTCGAGCGGCAACGGCGTCATGGCGCCACGCGCCACCGTTTGCAGTGACACCGTGGTGAGCGCACCCGCCACCACGCCTACCGATACCCATCCTGCAATCTTGAGTTTGTGGCCCATACAACACCTTTTACCGCTTCAAAACCAATATACACCTTGGAAGGGCCAAACCCGCCGCAGTTCCGCATGGATGCTCACTTTGGCGGGGATAAGCGGGGTTTTCCCCGCTCTTTACCTGCGATTTACGCTTTGCCCTGCGATGCCACGGCGGCTGCGGCCTTGGCCGCCGCTTCCGCATCGCCCAGATAGTAGTGACGGATGGGCTTGAGGTCGGCGTCGAGCTCGTATACCAGTGGAATCCCGTTGGGAATGTTCAGGCCCACGATGTCGGACTCGGAGATGTTGTCCAGGTACTTCACCAACGCGCGGATGGAGTTGCCATGTGCAGCCACCACCACCCGTTTGCCCGAGCGGATGGCGGGCGCCATGGCCTCGTTCCAGAACGGCAACACGCGGGCCACGGTGTCTTTCAGGCACTCGGTCAGGGGCACGTTCTCGGCCGCCACACCGGTGTAGCGGCGGTCGCTGCGCTCGCTGCGTGGGTCGGTGGCTTCCAGTGCTGGCGGAGGCGTGTCATAGCTGCGGCGCCACACCAGCACCTGCTCGTCGCCGTACTGCTTGGCCATATCTGCCTTGTTCAGGCCCTGCAGGGCGCCGTAGTGGCGCTCGTTCAGGCGCCAGTCCTTGACCACGGGCAGCCAGGTGCAATCCATCTCGTCGAGGGCGTACCACAGGGTGTGGATGGCGCGCTTGAGCACGCTGGTGAACGCCAGGTCGAACTCGTAGCCCTCGGCCTTGAGCAGCTTGCCGGCCGACATGGCCTGGGAGACGCCGGTCGGCGTGAGGTCCACATCGGTCCAGCCGGTGAAGCGGTTTTCAAGGTTCCAGGTGGATTCGCCGTGGCGAATCAGAACGAGCTTGTACATGGTTTCCCCAGGAAAGGCAGGTCAAAAAATGCGGGCCAAAACCCAGCATTCTAGAATTACGCTGTTCGCCAACCCAAGGAAGCTTCGTGAAATTCATTATTGATAACTGGTATCTGTTCCTCGTTGCACTGGCTTCGGGCAGCATGTTGCTGTGGCCGGTCCTCAAGAACGCCAGTGGCGGCTCGCTGACGCCAGCACGCGCCGTGCAGCTCATCAACCGCGAAAAAGCGGTGGTCATCGACGTCTGCGAAACCGAGGAATTTGCCGCAGGCCACGTGAACGGCGCCAAGAACGTGCCGCTGGGCCAACTCGAAGAGCGCTTGGCCACCGTGGTCAAGAACAAAGCCCTGCCCGTGGTGCTGGTGTGCGCCAGCGGCGCCCGCGCCAACCGAGCTGTCGGTATCGCCAAGAAGCTGGGCTATGAAAACGCCCAGGCACTGGCCGGTGGGCTCAAGGCCTGGCGCGAAGCCAGCCTGCCTGTGGAAAAAGCCTGACCCGCCCCCAGTTATTCGGTCAGCGCTAGTCTCTTGACTGGTTTTTTGCCCCACAGGAAGAAAGAGGAAGGTCCGCCATGCAACCCGTGAAGATGTACACCACCGCCGTCTGCCCCTACTGCATCCGGGCCAAGCAGATCCTCAAGTCCAAGGGCGTGGAGCAGATCGAGGAGATCCGCATCGACACCGACCCCGCCGCGCGCAGCCACATGATGGAAATCACCGGCCGCCGCACGGTGCCGCAGATCTACATCGGCGACACCCATGTCGGTGGCCACGACGATCTGGTGGCGCTGGACAGCCGTGGCGAGCTGATGCCCTTGCTCGGCGCCTGACCCCCTGTCTGGGCGCTGCATAATGCAGCCCCATGTGCCCGCTGCGGGAGCTGCTCCCCGGCGGGTTTTGTTTTGCTAGCAATTTCGTAAGAGCAAAGAGACTTCACCATGGCCGACCAAGAAAACCCCGTGTTCCAGATCCAGCGCGTCTACCTCAAGGACATGTCTCTGGAGCAACCCAACTCCCCCGCCATCCTGATCGAACAAGAGCAACCCAGCGTGGACATCCAGCTGGGCGTGGAAGCCACCCCCGTGGCCGAAGGCATCTTTGAAGTGGCTGTGACCGCCACCGTGCAGACCAAGATCAAGGACAAGACCGTGTTCCTGGTCGAAGCCAAGCAGGCCGGCATCTTCGAAATCCGCAACGTGCCTGAAGACCAGATGGGTCCCATCATGGGCATCGCCTGCCCGCAGATCGTGTACCCCTACCTGCGTGGCAACGTGGCCGACATCATCAACCGCGCCGGCTTCCCGCCCGTGCACCTGGCCGAAATCAACTTCCAAGCCATGTACGAGCAACAGCAAGCCCAGGCTGCCGGCCAGGCCTCGCCCATCATCACGCAATAAGCATTTACAGGCATTTTTGCCTGTAGTGCTGGATGAATAAGCGCATACAGCTATGAAAATCATAGTATTGGGCGCTGGAGCCTGGGGGACAGCGGTGGCCATGAGTGCCGCCCAGCACCCCGCAGGCCATGCCGTCACCTTGTGGGCGCGCGATGCCGCCCAGGCGGCCCAGATGCAGACGCAGCGGCAGAACGCGCGTTACCTGCCCGGCATCACCCTCCCCCCCTCCCTCACTCTGGCCCATGGCGACTTTGCTGCGCTGTGGACCGGGGCCGACCTCGTCATCGTGGCCACGCCCATGGCGGCTTTGCGCGGCATGCTGCAGGCCTTGCATGGCTGCGCTGCACCTGTGGCCTGGCTGTGCAAGGGGTTCGAGGCGGCACCTCTTGGTGTCGATTCATCATCTTTTGGATTGCTGGCGCACGAAATACAAGCACAAGTAGCTCCTGATTTGATAGCAGGCGTATTCAGCGGCCCCAGCTTTGCGCAAGAGGTGGCACTCGGCCAGCCCACCGCCCTGGTGGCGGCCAGCGCCCATGCCCAGGTGCGCGATGCACTGGTGAGCGCCTTCCACAGCCCCAGCGTGCGCGTATACGCCAACGAAGACATCGTGGGCGTGGAAGTGGGCGGCGCGGTGAAGAACGTGCTGGCCATTGCCACCGGCCTGTGCGACGGGCTGGCGCTGGGGCTGAACGCCCGCGCCGCACTCATCACACGCGGTCTGGCCGAGATGACGCGGCTGGGCCTGGCGCTGGGCGCGCGGCCCGACACCTTCATGGGCCTGTCGGGACTGGGCGACCTGGTGCTGACCGCCACCGGCGACCTGTCGCGCAACCGGCGCGTGGGCATGCTGCTGGCCGAGGGCAAAACCCTTCAGCAGGCCGTCGAGTCGCTGGGCCACGTGGCGGAGGGCGTTTACAGCGCCCGCACCGTGGCGCAGCGGGCGGCTGCGCTGGGGGTGGACATGCCCATCACCCGTGCGGTGGTTGCGCTGCTCGATGGCCAGCTCACCCCGGCCGATGCGGTGGTCACGCTCATGGGGCGCGGGCCTGCGTCCGAGCTGACCTGAACCAAAGAAGCGCGAAAGAAAAAAGGCCCCTGCGGCATGCCGCAGCGGCCTTTTGTATTGGCGCTGCCAGTGCGGTACTGTCAGCGGACTGTGTTCAAAACACTCCGAACAACATCAGCAGCAAAACAACCGACAGTGGGACGCCAAGTAGCCAGGCAATGAGAGGCATGAGAATCTCCTTGAAAGGGTGAGAAGGTCAGGTGTTTTCACTGTATTTCTCACCCCGCAGCGCCGTTGTCCGGCATAACAGCGCCTGCCCGTAGGCCTCCACCTACCCCGTCGACTCCGGCTGCCAGCCACGCACCACGTGCGCAGCCCCCAACCGGGCTTACAGGCCCAGCTCCAGCGCCAGCAACTCGTCCACCGTCTGGCGGCGGCGGATCAGGCGGGCCTGGCCACCATCCACCAGCACCTCGGCAATCAAAGGCCGCGTGTTGTAGTTCGAGGACATGCTGGCGCCATACGCACCCGTGTCGTGGATCACCAGCAGGTCACCCACCTGCGCGGCAGGCAGGTCGCGCGGCAGCACCACGCCACCGTCGCCCTGGGTGAACACGTCGCCCGACTCGCACAGCGGGCCCGCCACCACCGTGGGTTGCTCTGCCGCCGTGGACCCATCGCGGCGCAGCACACTCATGGCGTGGTAGCTGCCGTACATGGACGGGCGCATGAGTTCGTTGAAGCCGGTATCGACCAGCACAAAGTGGTTGTTGCCCGCGTTCTTGGTGGCGCGCACCTGGCCCAGCAGCACGCCGGATTCGGCCACCAGGAAGCGGCCGGGCTCGATTTCCAGGCCCAGTTGGTGGCCCACGATGGCCTCGGCCTGCTGCCGCGCGGTGTCCCACAGGCCGTGGTAGTGCTGGGTGTCGACCACGGGGTCGCCGCTGCGGTAGGGGATGGACAGGCCACCACCGGCCGAAATGGCATGCAGGTCATGCCCGGCCGCATGCGCCGTGCGCACCAAGTTGACCATGGCACCGCACACTTCCTGCAGGTGGCTGTAATCCACGCCCGAGCCGATGTGCATGTGCAGGCCCACCAGCTTCAAGCCATGCTGCTTGATCGCGGCCAGCGCCGCAGGCAGGTCCGTGTGCCAGATGCCGTGTTTGCTGTGCTCGCCACCCGTGTTCGTCTTGTTGCTGTGGCCGTGGCCAAAGCCGGGGTTGATGCGCAGCCACACCGCATGGCCGGGCGAACGCGCGCCCAGCTGGTGCAGCATGTCGATGGAACCCGCGTTGACCGGCACGCCGTGCTCCACCACGCAGTCGAGCGTGGCGGCGTCGAACAGGTCGGCGGTGAAGACGATCTCGGAAGACTCACCACCCGCCACATAGCCCGCCGCCAGCGCACGCAGGATCTCGCCACGCGAGACGGCATCCACCTTCACGCCCTGCTCGCGCATGAGCTTGAGGATGTGGATGTTGGAGCAGGCCTTCTGCGCAAAACGGATGGTCTCGAAATTGGACACCTGCGCAATGCGCTGGCGGATGGTGGCCGCGTCATACACCCATAGCGGGGTGCCAAACTGGTCGGCCAGGGCCCAGAGCTGGGCGGGAGAAAAGGGGTTGGACATGCAAAGGCTCCAAAGCCAGCAACAGGTGCGGCACAACGTGAACGATGGCCCGCATCATGCCCGCCGCGAAGTATTTGGTCGAATGCTTTGATTTACGCCATCCATTCAATATGGATATGCTCTACCCATGACTGGACTGACCGACTCGCCCCTGGCCCACCGGATCACCCACCGGCACATCGAGGTCTTCCGCGCCGTGATGACCGCCGGCAGCGCCACCGGCGCGGCCGACCTGCTGCACAGCTCGCAACCCACCGTGAGCCGCGAGCTGGCGCGGCTGGAGTCGCTGCTGGGCTATGCGCTGTTCGAGCGCGCGCAGGGCCGCCTGCGCCCCAACGCACGGGCGCTGGCGCTGTGGGACGAGGTACAACGGTCCTGGCAGGGGCTGGAGCGTGTGGTGGACCGGGCCGTAGCCCTGGGCCGGTCGGGGGCCGTGCAGCTATCGGTGCTGTGCCTGCCCGCGCTGGCCCATGCAATGCTGCCGGGTGCGGCGGCACGGCTGATGCAGGCGCAGCCTGAGGCGCGCCTGTCCGTCACACCGCAGGAATCGCCCCTGCTCGAAGAATGGATGAGCGCCCAGCGGTTTGACCTGGGCCTGTGCGAGCAGACCAGCGCCCCGCCCGGCACCCGCGCCGAGGTGCTGCTGACCCTGGACGAGGTGGCCGTGCTGCCCACCCACCACGCTTTGGCACGCCAGCCGGTGCTGCAACTCGGCGACTTTGCCGGCGAATTCTTTGTAAGCCTCTCGGCCGACGACCCCTACCGCCGCCTGATCGACGCCCGGTTTGCCGAGGGGGGCGTGGAGCGCACGCTGCGCGTGGAAACCCACAGCGCCGCAGCGGTGTGCGCCATGGTCGAGCAGGGCCTGGGCGTTGCCATTGTCAACCCGGTCACCGCCCTGGCAGCAGCCAGCGAGCGGCTGGTGCTGCGGCGCCTGGCGTTTTCCATCCCGTTCAGCGTGACGGCGCTGCTGCCGCTGTACCGCCCGCCCCTGCCCGAGGTGGCGCCCATGCTGGAGGCCCTGCGCGCGCAGGCCCAGGCCATTGCAGCCCGGCTGCCGCCCGGCAGGGGCTGAGGCAGCAAGAACCATGAAACTATTATTTTGATAGCAGCATGGGCAGATTGCACTAGCGCTATCTGCACAAAAGAGCCTTCACCGTGGCTCCTTGTGCATTCTGGCCACAGTCCTCAGCCGCCCGGCGCCGCCAGGCTGCGCACCTTGACCGCCAGCCGCTCCTCGACCGAGGGCGACACGAACTTGGTCACCTCGCCGCCCAGCACGGCGATCTCGCGCACAAAGGTGCTGCTGATGAACTGGTACTTGTCGCTGGGCGTGAGGAACACCGTCTCCACCTGCGGCATCAGGCTGCGGTTCATGCCCGCCAGCTGGAACTCGTAGTCAAAGTCGGTCACGGCGCGCAGGCCGCGCACCATGGCCTTGCCGCCGCGCGACACCACAAAGTCGCGCAGCAGGCCCGAGAAGGGCTCGACCTGCACCTGGGGATACATCTTCACGGCATCCCGCACCATCTCGATCCGCTCTTCCAGCGAAAACAGGGTCTTCTTGTGGTGGCCCGCCGCCACAGCCACGATCACACGTTCAAACAACTGGGTGGCCCTGCGCACCACGTCTTCATGACCCAGTGTGATGGGGTCAAAGGTTCCGGGGTACACGGCGAGCACGTTCTGGGCCATGGCTGGTTGTCTCCTGTCTGGCTGTATGGACGTTGGCCCGGGCCCTGGGAACGGGCAAACCACCCGTTCCACAGGGCCTTCGGGCCGCGTGCGCGCATTATGCAGTGCAGTGCAACATGAACCGGCGTTCGCTCAGCCGGTGGTGAGGGCCACAGGGCGCAGCAGATGTGCATGCACGGCGCCTGCCTTCAAGTGCCGGTACACGGCCAGGCCGCTGGGGGCCAGTTCGTCGTCCGTCCAGGCGCGGGGGGCTTCGAGGTAGATGAAGCCCTCTGCGGCCACGGCCTTGGCTGCGGCCTGGAGAGCGGGCGCAAACAGGTCGCTGTCAAACGGCGGGTCCAGCAGCACCAGGTCCACACTGGCGGGCGCGGCCTGCTTGAGGGCGGCCACGCCGTCGCCGCGCTGCACGCGCACGGCGCTGGCCTGCAGCTTGGCCTGCAGCACCTGCAGCTGTGCCACCAGCGCCGCGTCACTCTCCACCAGTTGCACCGACGCGGCGCCGCGCGAAGCGGCTTCGAGCCCCAGCGCACCGGTACCTGCAAACGCGTCCAGGCAGCGCCAGCCAGAGAGGTCCTGGCCCAGCCAGTTGAACAGGGTTTCGCGCACGCGGTCGGGCGTGGGGCGCAGGCCGGGGCGCTGGGCCACGGGCAGGCGGGTGCGCTTCCATAGCCCGCCGATGATGCGGATTTCGCCCGCGCCCTTGGGGGCGGCAGCCGCCGCAGCTTTGTCCTTGGCTTTTTTCTTGGAGGCCTTGGGGTCCACCGGCACTGCGGCTGCGGCGGCCTGAGCCTTGCGGATTTCGGCAGTGATGGCGCTGCCGCGCAGGGTAGATCGGCTCATGGCTGTTTGCCTCCCACCACCACGGTGACCATGCGCTCGGGCTGCAGCTTCTGTGCCATGGCGGTGCGCACGTCGGCCACGGTCAAGGCTTCCACCTTCTTCGCCCACTGGTCCAGGTAATCCAGCGGCAAGTCGTTCCAGGCGATGTTGGCCACATTGCCCAGCAGCTTCTTGTTGCTGTCGATGCGCAGCGCAAAGCCGCCGATGAGGTTGTCCTTGGCGGCGCGCAGCTCGGCCTCGGTGGGGCCTTCGGCCACAAAGCGGGCAATCACGTCGCGCGACACCTTGACGGCCTGGGCCGCCTGGTCGGGTCGGGTCTGCAGGCCCACAGTGAACGCGCCCGCATGCAGGCCGGAGGCGAAGTAGCTGTACACGCTGTAGGAAAGCCCGCGCTTTTCACGCACCTCGTTGGTCAGCCGCGAGACAAATCCGCCACCGCCCAGGATGTGGTTGCCCACCAGCAGCGCCAGAAAGTCCGGGTCGCGGCGCTGGAATCCCGGCTGGCCAATCAGCACATGGGCCTGGGCCGATGCAAACGGAATGGTCTTCTCGGCCAGTGCCGTCAGCGCCGCCACTTCGCCCACAGGCGGCAGCGGGGCGCAGCCTGTGCTGGCAGGCAGGCGCGACAGCAGCGTGGCCACCAGCGTCTGCGCCTGGGCGCGCGATACGGCGCCCACGATGCTGACCTTGGCGCGGCAGGCGGCCACGTACTGCGCGTGAAAGTCCTGCATGTCGGCCACGCCGATGCGCGCCAGCGTCTCTTCGGTGGTGCGCACGCCATAGGGGTGGTTGCCATACACCGCAGCGGCAAACGCATGGTTGGCCACGGTGGCGGGGCGCGTGTTGGCCTCTTTCAGGCTGGCGCTCCAGCGGGCGCGGTCGCGTTGCCAGACGTCTTCGGTCGTCGTGGGCTCGGCAATCTGGCGGGCCGCCAGCCGCGCGGCGCGTTCCAGCAGCGGCGCGTCGGTCAGCGAGCGCAGCACGTAGTGCAGCGTGTCGTTGTCGGCATTGGCTTCAAAGCTGGCGCCCAGGTCGGCCCAGGCCTCGCCCAGGCCGTTTTCGTCCAGCGCAGGCTCGGCGCTCGCGTCGCGCCCGGCCTTCACGCCTTTGCTGGCCATGGCCGCCACGGCGTTGGCCAGGCCGGACTGGCCCGCCGGGTCGCGGCGCGTGCCGGCGTCAAAGTCGATCTGCACGTCCACCATGGGGATGACCGGGCTTTCGACCAGATAGACCTTGGCGCCGTTGGGTTCGGTCCAGTGCTGGATGGGCAGCAGCGCCCACGCCGAATTGGAAGAAAAAAGGGCGATAGCGCTAGTGCATAAAGCACGGACAGCTATGTTTTTGATAGTAATCATGGGCAGTTTCCGCAGGGCGGGTTCAGCGGATGGCAGCGCCGGCAGGCAGCTGGGGACGGGCGCGGGGGGCGTCCAGGGGCTGGGGCAGCAGCGTGGCCACGGTGAGCTGGTCGTCGCCAAAATACTTGGCGGCCACGGCCTGCACCTGCGCAGGAGTCACAGTGCGCAGCAGGGCCAGCAGGCGCTCGTTGGCATCCAGCGGAAAGTCCTGCACCCAGTTGCCACCCAGCTCCTGCGCCTGGCTCATCACCGAATCGCGCTCGTACACCGTGGAGGCGATCCACTGCGTCTTCACTCGGTTCAGCTCAGCCTCGCTCACCCCCTCCTTGGCCACCCGGGTCACCTCGGCGCGCAGTGCGTCTTCGACCTGCTGGGCGGTCTTGCCCGCAGCGGGCACGCCGCTGAGCATGAACAGGCTGGGGCCGCGCCCGGTGACCATGGCGGAGCTGCTGGCGCTGTCGGCCACGCGGTTGGGGCCCTGGGTCAACGCGCGGTCCAGCCGAGCACCGTCGTAGCCGTTGAACACGGCCGACAGCACCATCAGCGCGAGGGCATCGCGATCTTCGTCGGTGAGGTTGTCCACGCGGTCCAGGCTGGGCGCGCGGAAGGCCAGGGCCACATAAGCCTGTTCTGCCGGGGCCTTGACGGCGATGCGGCGCAGGCCCTTTTGCTCGGGCTCGGTGCGGGGCTTGCGCGCGGGCAGCGCATGCACGGGCAGGCTGCCGTAGTACTTCTCGGCCAGCGCACGCACCTGGGCCACGTCCACATCGCCCGCCACCACCACGGCGGCGTTGGTGGGGGTGTACCACTGGCGGTGGAAGGCGCGCACGTCATCGGGCGTCATCGCGTCCAGGTCGCTCATCCAGCCCACGATGGGGCGGCGGTAGGGCGATGCATTGAAGGTGGCGGCAAACAGCTGCTCGGCCAGCATGGCCCGGGGCTGGTCTTCGGTGCGCAGGCGGCGCTCTTCCTTGACGACCTCGATCTCTTTCTTGAACTCCTCGTCCGGCCAGTGGTTGTGGGCAAACCGGTCCGATTCGAGCTTCATCACATCTTCGAGCCGGTTGGACGGGATCTGCTGGTAGTAGCCGGTGTAGTCGCGGCTGGTGAAGGCGTTCTCCCGGCCGCCCAGCGCTGCCACGCGGCGCGAGAACTCGCCCGGTGGCAGGGTTTTGGTGCCCTTGAACATCATGTGCTCCAGCACATGGGCCACACCCGAGGTGCCATCCACCTCGTCCATGGAGCCCACACGCACCCAGACCATGTGCACCGCCGTCGGGGCGCGGCGGTCGGGCTGCACGATGAGCTGCATGCCGTTTTTGAGCGTGAACTGCTGCGCGCCAGAGGCCGTGGTGGACGGCGTGGTGGAGGGTTGAGACACCGGGGTGGTGGCCGCAAAGGCAGCCCCGGACGAGAGGCAGGCCAGCAGGCCCAGTAGGGTGAAAGCGCGTTTCATAGAATGGGGTGATTCTAAGAACCCGCCAATGTTCAGTTTTTTCAAGAAAAAGCCCGCTCCTTCGCCAGCCCCCGCCGATGCGCCCGCCCAGGCCCAGCCGGTAGGCGCACCGTCGCCCACCGTGGTTGCGCCCGCAGCGCCCCCCCTGCCCGCCACGCCGCCCGCGGCTACCCTCAACCCGCCAGCGCCCGCTACACCGGCTCCCGTGGCGGCGCCCGCCCCGGCAGGCTTTGGCTGGCTGCGCAACCCGTTTGGCAACAAAGCCCCTGAGCCCACTGCGCCGCCCCCCGCAGCACCAGCGCCCGTCACTTTGACCCCACCAGCGCCCGTGGCGATGCCACCGATAGCACCGGTTGTCACCCCACCGCCCCCTGCGGCACCGGCAGCCACAGCGCCCGCCGCTGCTCCAGTGGTTACAAACCCTGAATTGCCCTCCGTGGCGCCCCCGATTTCCGTTGCTGCACCTGCGCCGGTTGCGCCACCCACGCCCGTCACACCACCGCCTGCGCCAGTGACAGCACCCGCAACCTCGGCTGCGCCCCCTGCCCCGGCGCCTGAGCGCAAAGGCTGGCTGGATCGCCTGAAAGCCGGCCTGCGCAAGACTGGCAGCAGCATTGCCACCGTCTTTACCGGCACACAGATTGATGACGCGCTGTATGAGGAGCTGGAAGAGGCCCTGCTGATGGCCGACACCGGCGTGAAGGCCACCACGCACCTGCTGGCCGACCTCAAGCGCCGCGTCAAGGACAGCAAGACCACCGACCCCGCCGCCGTCAAGGGCCTGCTGGCCGATGCGCTGGCAGAACTGCTGCGCCCGCTCGAAAAAGCCCTGGTGATTGGCGAGCACACCCCCACCGTGATCATGGTGGCCGGCGTGAACGGCGCGGGCAAGACCACCTCCATCGGCAAGCTCACCAAGCACCTCGCGGGTGAAGGCGCCGCCGTGCTGCTGGCGGCGGCCGACACCTTCCGGGCCGCTGCGCGCGAGCAGCTGGGTGTGTGGGCCGACCGCAACACGGTCGAGATCGTGAGCCAGGAAGGTGGCGACCCCGCCGCCGTGAGCTTTGATGCCGTGACCGCCGGCAAGGCGCGCGGCAAGGACGTGGTGCTGGTGGACACCGCCGGCCGCCTGCCCACGCAGCTGCACCTGATGGAAGAGCTGAAAAAGATCCGCCGCGTGGTCACTAAGGCCGATGCCACCGCCCCGCACGAGGTGCTGCTGGTGATCGACGGCAACACCGGCCAGAACGCGCTGGCCCAGGTGCGCGCGTTTGACGATGCGCTGCAGCTCACCGGCCTGATCGTCACCAAACTTGACGGCACGGCCAAGGGCGGCGTGCTGGCCGCCATTGCACAGGAGCGCCCCATTCCGGTGTATTTCATCGGCGTGGGTGAAAAGCTCGAAGACCTGGAAACCTTCAATGCCCGCGAGTTCGCTCAGGCGTTGCTGAGCTGATCGGGCAGGCTTCGGCCCTGCACCCACCGAGCAATGGCCCCATCCGGGGCCATTTACACGTTTACGGATCGCAACGTTTCCCCCATCATGGGCTTTCCCCTGGAATTGCACGGAGGCCCATGTTCATTGAGCTGGTCAAAGGCGTTGCGCTGCTGCTGGCGCTGTGCTTTCTGCACGGGTTCAACATCCGCGTCTGGCGCAAGCACCCGTGGGTGGGCCAGGTCTTTTCGGGGCTGATCTTCGGCGGCATCTGCGTGGTGGGCATGCTCACCCCGGTGGTGCTGATGCCGGGCGTGATCTTCGACGCACGCTCGGTGGTGCTCAGCATGGCGGGCCTGTTCGGCGGCCCGCTGGTGGCGGGCATTGCTGCGCTGATGGCAGCCACCGGCCGTCTGTGGCTGGGTGGCGCGGGCGCCGAGGTGGGGCTGATGGTGATCGTGCTGTGCACCGCGCTGGGGCTGGTGTACCGCGAAGGCCGCGCCCGTGGGCGGCTGGGGGTGGAGCCCATCCCCCTTGCGCTGTTCGGGCTGCTGCTGCACATGGCTGTGATCGCCCTGTTTCAGCTGCTGCCTGCCGAGGCCGTGCAGCGCATCAACCAGACGCTGGCCCTGCCCTATCTGCTGACCTTCACCCCCGCTACCGTGGTGCTGGGTTTGCTGCTGCACGACGTGGAGCAGCGCATGGCCACCGAGCACGCGCTGACTGGCACGGCAGCACGCCTGCATGCCATCACGAAGGCCATTCCCGATGTGCTGCTGGTGCTCGACGCCCAAGGCCGGTATGTAGAGGTGCTCTCCCCCAACGACGCCGCGCTGGTCGCCAGCGCCCCGGTGCTTGTGGGCAAGCGGTTGCAGGATGTGCTGCCCGCCGAGCAGGCCGAACGGTTCATGGCGCTCATCCAGGAAACGCTGCAGTCTGGCCAGACCCACAGCGTGGAATACGAGATGCAGACCCTGTCTGGACTGCGCCAGTTTGAAGGGCGCACCCAGCCCCTGGGCGTGCAGGTGGGCGGCCAGGCAGCCGTGGTGTTCCTGGCCCGCGACATCACCGAGCGCAAGCAGGCTGAAAGTGCGCTGCGCGAGTCCGAGCTGCGCTTTCGCTCGCTGCTGCGCAACATCCCGTCCATCTCGGTGCAAGGCTACCTGCAGGACGGCACCACCAGCTACTGGAACCAGGCGTCCGAGCAGCTGTACGGCTACACGGCCGAAGAAGCCCTGGGCGGCAACCTGCTCAACCTCATCATCCCGCCGCCCATGCGCGACGGCGTGCGGGCACACATGCAGCACATGTTCGCCACCGGCGAGGTGATCCCGGCGGGCGAGCTGCAACTGCAGCGCAAGGACGGCACGCCGGTGCATGTGTTCTCCAGCCATGCCTACATCCAGGTGCCGGGGCACCCGCCCGAGATGTTCTGCATCGACATCGACATCTCGGGCCGCAAGGCCGCAGAGGACGAAGCGCGCTACTTGGCCTTCTACGACGCCCTCACGCAACTGCCCAACCGCCGCCTGCTGGTGGACCGGCTGCAGCAGGTGCTGGTCAACGGCGCCCGATCGGGCCTGACCACGGCCGTGCTGTTTGTGGACCTGGACAACTTCAAGACCTTGAACGACACCCGGGGCCACGAGGTGGGCGACCTGCTGCTCAAGGATGTCGCCCGGCGCCTGCGCAGTTGTGTGCGCGAGCAGGACACCGTGGCCCGATTGGGAGGTGACGAGTTTGTGGTGGTGCTGCAGAACCTGAGCAGCGACGCTCCCGAGGCTGCCGCACAGGCGCGCACGCTGGGCGAGCTGATCTTGGCGCAGCTGCGCCAGCCGTATGAACTGGCAGGGCACGAGCACCACTTCACAGGCAGCATTGGCGTGACGCTGCTCAACCACCAGCGCGACTCGGTGGACGAGGTGCTCAAACAGGCTGACATGGCCATGTACCGTGCCAAGGACGCCGGGCGCAACACGCTGCGCTTTTTTGACCCCGACATGCAGCAAGCCGTGAACCGCCGCGCCCTCCTGGAGACCGAGCTGCACAACGGCCTGCGGCGCGCGCAATTCCTGTTGCTGTACCAGCCGCAGGTGGACAGCCAGGGGCGCGTGACCGGCGCCGAGGCCCTGGTGCGCTGGCAGCACCCGGTCCAGGGCATGGTGCCGCCGTCGGAGTTCATCCCGCTGGCCGAAGAATCGGGCCTCATCCTGCCGCTGGGCCACTGGGTCATGGAAACCGCCCTGCGCCAGCAGGCCTGCTGGCAGCAAGACCCGCTGTTTGCACACCTGAGCCTGGCCATCAACGTGAGCGCACGCCAGTTTCTGCAAGACGACTTTGTGGCCCAGGTGCTGGCACTGGTGCGGCAGACTGGCGCCAACCCCGCACAGATCAAGCTGGAGCTGACCGAAAGCCTGCTGCTGGACAACGTGGACAGCGTGATCGCCACCATGAGCGCCCTCAAGGCCCATGGCCTGGGGTTTTCGCTGGATGACTTTGGCACGGGCTACTCGTCGCTCAGCTACCTCAAGCGCCTGCCGCTGGACCAGATCAAGATCGACCAGGGCTTTGTGCGCGACGTGCTGCTGGACGCAAGCGATGCCGCCATCGCCCGCTCCATCATTGCACTGGCTGGCAGCCTGGGCCTGTCCGTGATCGCCGAGGGGGTGGAGACCACCGCCCACCACCAGTTTCTGCTGGCCCATGGCTGCCGGGCCTTCCAGGGCTACCTGTTTGGCCGCCCGCTGACGCTGGAAGACTTTGAAAGCCAGGTGCGGCAGGGCATCTAGCGCGGGTTGATGCCGTCACCGCTCTGCCCATCGTGCAACGGGCAACGGGCAACGGGCAACGGGCGGCAAGCAGCAAGCAACAGGGGAAAAGGCAGGATTCAAGTGCTGGGTCCAGGACGTCGATATCTCTTGGTGGAAACCGTGGAGGTGTCTCATGAATGTTGCAGCGGGCACCGGTCTGACCAGATCTGTACACATGTGCCGACTGCGGCGTGACCGCTCAGGACGGCTTTGAACAATCACCACCACGCCATTTGCAGCAGGCAACCGATGGTCAATGCCAGATCGGCGCGGATGGTCAGTTTGACGCTGGCGCCAACAGCCGGTGGGTCAAGCGCCACTGATCTCGGGGCATGGGTTCGCTCGGCTGTCTGAAAGGGTAAACAGTCCTTGCGGATGGCGAAGTGAATAAGCTATCGTGTAAACAACCGGCCGCCGGGTGGAGAGCATGGCAGCGGCGAAGAGCCTGGTGCGTGGCATATGCAGTGGCCGAGCCCGGCAAAACCGATCAAGATGGAGTTCAGACATCCATGCGTCCTTCGCTGCTGCTGGTTGACGACGACCCGACGCTGATTCATCTGATGGGTCGGCTACTGGGTGATCTGGGGCGCATACGCTTTGCCACCAGCGGCGAGGCCGCGCTGCGGCAGGCGCATGCGGAGCGCCCCGACCTGATCCTGCTGGACGCCGAGATGCCCGGCATGAACGGCTTTGACACCTGCGTCGCGCTCAAGGCCGCACCGGACTTGAGCGACGTGCCAGTGATCTTCGTGACATCACACACCGACCTCGATCATGAAATGCTGGGCTTCAGCGTGGGCGCTGCCGACTTCATCCACAAGCCTGTGAGCGAACACATCCTGCGCGCGCGTGTTACCGCCCACTTGCGTCTCAAGCAGCTGTCTGATGAATTGCGCCGCATGGCCAACACCGATGCGCTGACCGAGCTGCCCAACCGCCGCGCGTTCGACGCGGCGTTGGCGCGGGAATGGGCGTGCTCGCTGCGGGACACACAGCCGCTGTGCTGCCTCATGGTGGATGTCGACCACTTCAAGGCCTATAACGAGCGTTACGGCCATCCGGCCGGCGACACGTGCTTGAATGACGTCGCGCAGGCGCTCCGTGGAGCCTTATTGCGCCCAACGGAGATGGTAGCCCGGTACAGCGGCGAAAAGTTCGCCGTGCTGCTGCCCAACACCACCCGGGACGGTGGCTGTCTCGTAGCTGAGCGCCTGCTCCAGGCCGTACTCGAGCTTCACTTGCCCCATGAGGGGGGAGTCGCAGACGGCATTGTCTCGGTCAGCATTGGTGTTGCCTCTTCGGAAGAATCGTGGGAGCAGCAAGGCAACGCAGCCGCTGGGGAGCCAGACAGCGCCGACCTGATGCGACGCGCCGACCGTGCGCTGTACCTTGCCAAACAGCATGGCAGGGCCAGGGCACGGACGATCGAACCGCCGCCGGAGTCCGTCTCACCGCAATCAGGCGAACGCCTGCACGCGACTCTCGATTCCCCGGCGCGCCATTCATGAAGATATCGGACAGAGACCTCCGCGTTGGATTGTTCTGCCAGCCTGCATGCATGCAGGCGGGCTTGGCCGCGGTCTATTGCGGCCACTTAGTAGAGTCCGGCCTGCGCGGCATCGTTGTGCCCCAGAGCGGGCTTCCCACACTGGCGCAGGTCAAGCGCTATACGAGAACGAGAAGCAGCCAGGTCGACAAGAAATTCTCCAGCGCCTGCGCCTTTGGCGTAATCTAGTGCGTAGTGCCAGTCGATGTGTCGGCGTTCACGGACACTGTGCGGGTCGATGGTGATCCGCCGACGGTGATACGTCAGGCGCGGCAGACTCGGCAGACGGCGGCGTGCCTCTACAGGCAGGTCCGAACAGGTGCAGTTTTAAGGCCACTGCGGCGCGGGCCGGGCGCAGGAGCCCGACCATAAACGTTCACAAGGAGCAGAGGCTTTGCGAACTTCAAATCGACTGAGTCAGGGAAGAGGACCGCACAGGTTCTGGTTTGCGGTGTGCTGGGTGGGACTGACGCTGTTCGCCGGTGCCAGCCGGGCTGCGACGCTGACGCTGGCAGTGGCCAACATCCCCTACTCGGCCCCGGTGCTCATTGCTGAGGCCGAGGGATACTTCGCGGCCGAGGGCCTGGCCCTGAACATCAAGCACTACCCGGTCGGGCGGATCTGCCTGGAAGCGCTGCTGGCCGGCGAGGCGCACTTCGCCACCGTGGCCGACACGCCCATCATGCTGGCCGGCTTCACCCGGCGCGACTTCGGCATCCTGGCCACCACCACCGTGTCAGGGCGCGAGAACCAGATCGTGGTGCGCACCGACCGCAGCATCACTCAACCCACCGACCTGCAGGGCAAGCGGCTGGGAGTCCTCCCAGGCACCAGCAGCCACTACTTTGCCGACACCTTCATGCTCTTCCACGGGGTGAAGCTCGACAACGTGACGGAGCAGCCCCTGGAGCCCAAGGACCCTGTCGGCCCCCTCGCGCGTGGCGAGGTGGATGCAGCGGCGCTGTTCAGCACCCATGTCACGGAGGCGCTGCATCGGCTGGGGCCGCAGGCCAGGGTGATGCCCGGCCCTGCGTTCTTCAGCGTTACCTTCAACATTGTCAGCCGCCCAGCCAGCCAGGGTGTCAGCGACGATGATGCCATCAAGCTGCTGCGGGCCGTGCAGCGCGCCACGGTCCTGCTGCAGCGCGAACCCGAGCGCGCCCGTGCCATCGTGGCCAAGGCGCTCAAGGTTTCTGTGGAGGACCTGTCAAAGACCTGGGACGGCTTCGAGTTCAGGTTGCAGCTGTCGCAGTCACTGATCACCACGCTGGAGGCCGAGGCCCGCTGGGCGCTGCGCAGACGGCTGGTGCCGGCGGGCGAGGTACCCGACTACCTGGACCTGGTGCGCACCGAACCGCTGAAGAAGCTCGCCCCACGCGCGGTGAACCTTATCAAGTGAGCCGAGCTTGCAAGTCCGCCGTCTGATGTTGTGGGGCATGACACTGGCCTTCGTGCTGGTGGTCATGCATCAAGTCGCCGCCGAGTTGCTGGAACGGCAGCACGAACGCATCGATACCGTGCAGCTGGAAGTCGGCAGGGTCTCGCGCGACGCTGCCGGTCTGCTGGTTCTGACGCAGGACTATCTGCTGCACGGACATGCACGGGCGCGGCGGCAGTGGCATGCCGTGCACACCGAGCTGACCCAGACCCTGCACGTACTCGACGGCCCCGTATTGGGCCTTAAGGACGACATCGACGATTTGGTGGGCGTGAGCGAAGGCCTGCCGCCCCTCTTTGCTGCACTTGAATCGTCGGCCGGAGCGGGCGCCGCCGATTCCGATGGCGGGCGGCGACAGATGCTGTCCGACCACCTGGTGGCTGAAACGCGCCGCATCAGCGACGGGGCCTTCGACCTGGCGGGCCGACTGATCGAAATGCGTAGCCAACAACAGCGCCGGCTGCGCATCGCGACGTTGGTCGCGAATGCTTCGCTGGCCGCGCTGCTGTCAGGTTTGGTGGCCGTGGTGATGCGGCGCGTCCTGCGGCCGATGCGCACGCTGCAAGACACAGCGCGCCGCATTGAGGCCGGCGATCTGCAGGCCCGCAGCGCCTACCTGGCGCGGGATGAGTTCGGCTCGCTTTCTCAAAGCTTCGACGCCATGATCCAGTCCCTGCAGGACCGCCAGGCGGCGCTGGAAGCCACCCGCCGAGACCTTCGCACCGTGCTCGACGCTGTGCCCTCGATGATCGGCTACTGGGACCGAAACCTCGACAACCGCGTCGCCAATCAGGCCTACCACACTTGGTTCGGTGTCGATCCAGGCACCCTACCCGGGCGCAATATGCGCGACCTGCTGGGCCCGGCGCTGTTCGAGGCCAACCGCCCGTTCGTCGAGGCCGCGCTGCGCGGTGAGAAGCAGACCTTCGAGCGCTCTATTCCGCGTCCAAACGGGCAGGGTCTGCGCCACTCGCTGGCCCATTACCTGCCCGACCACCAGGGTGACGAGGTAAAGGGCTTCTACGTCATCGTTCATGACGTCACCGAGCTGAACGAGGGCCGCCTGCAACTGGCAGCCGCACTGCGCGAGAACGAGGCCTTGCTGGTGGCGATCCAGAATTACGCCATCTTCTCCGAAATGGGCCCGGACGGTCGCTTCATCACGGTCAACGACAACGTCTGCCAGCTCACCGGGTTCTCGCGTGAGGAGCTGCTCGGGCAGACCTACGCCGTGCACCAGCCCCAGCTCGGATCGGGCGACTTCAACAGCGAGATCTGGCCTGCGTTGCGCGCCGGCCGGGCCTGGCAAGGTGAGATCGGTGGCGTCGCAAAGAATGGCAGCGTGTACTGGACCTACGCGGTGATGGTGCCCGTGAAGGACGCAGACGGCTCGATTCGGAAGTACGTGTCGATCCGCACCGACATCACGGCGCAGAAGCACCTCGCGCAGGAAGTCCAGCGCAGCAACGAGCGCTTCGAGCTGGCAGCCGGCGCCGCAGGCATCGGCGTGTGGGACTACGACGTTGTCGCCCGTACCCTGGTCTGGGATGACCAGATGTATGCGTTGTACGGGCGCCATCGCTCGGGCGGGCGCGAGCCCTACACGCTGTGGAGCGACAGCGTTCACCCCGAAGACAGGGCCAGCAGCGAGAAGGCACTGCAGGACGCCATCGACGGGCGTGCCGACTTCGAGCTCCAGTTCCGCGTGATTCGTCTCGACGGTGAGGAGAGATATCTGAAGGCCATGGCCCGTGTCGTGCGGGACGCCGACGGTCGACCGCTGCGCATGATCGGCGTCAACTTCGACGTGACCGAAAGGCTGCGAGCCGAAGCCGCGCTGCAGGCCAATGAAAGCCTGCTGCGGAGCGTCGGCGGCATGGCTCTGGTGGGCGGCTGGCGTGTTGACCTTCGGGCTGGCCAGTTGCACTGGAGCGAGCAGACGCGCGCCATCCACGAAGTGCCGGCCGACTTCGAGCCGACGCTGGACACAGCCATCAACTTCTACGCGCCTGAGAGCCGCCCGGTGATCACCGATGCCGTGAACCGGGCGATCGCCAGCGGCCAAGGCTGGGACCTGGAGTTGCGCCTGATCACCTATACCGGACGAACGGTTTGGGTACGGTCAATGGGCGAGGTGGAATTGGACGCCCACAGCAAGCCGGTGCAACTGGTCGGGGCCTTTCAGGACATCAGCGAGCAACGCCGAACAGACGACCTGCTGCGCGCGGCAACGGCTGCGGCTGAGGCCGCCAGCGAAGCCAAGAGTGCCTTCCTGGCCAACATGAGTCACGAGATCCGCACGCCGCTGAACGCGGTGATTGGGCTGGCACACCTGCTACAGCGCACGCTGCTGAGCACCGAGCAGGCGCCCTATGTTCAGAACATCCTGCTGTCGGGCAAGGCGCTGCTGGGCATCGTCAACGATGTGCTGGACCTGTCCAAGATCGAGGCTGGCGAGATGGGACTGGAGCGCACGACCTTCAGCCTGCGCGACGTGAGCTCGTCGCTGCAGGCGGTCTTCGAGGAGCATGCCCGCAACAAGGGCCTGGCCCTGGCGGTGACCCCTGATGCCACGCTGCCGGATGCCTTGCTGGGCGACCCCACACGGCTGCGCCAGATCCTGGTCAACCTGTTGGGCAATGCGATCAAATTCACCGCACACGGTCAGGTCGCGCTGAGCGTCCAGGCGCTGGTGGCGCCGGTCGGCCAGTGCCGCTTACGCTTTGAGGTGCGAGACACCGGCGTGGGCATCGCCGCGGATGTGCTACCCAGGCTTTTCGCTCCCTTCTCGCAAGCCGATGCGTCCACCACGCGACGCTTTGGCGGCACGGGGCTGGGCCTGTCGATCACCAAGCACCTGGTCGAGTTGATGGGCGGACAGATAGGCGTGCACAGCACGCCGGGCCAGGGCAGCTGTTTCTGGGTGGAGTTGCCTTTCGAGTTGGGCGACGCCGCTGAGTTCGCGAGTGCAGCGCAAGTGGGTATCGACGGCCCGCGCCTTCAGGGAGTGCGCCTGCTGCTGGTGGACGACAGCGACATCAACCTGCAGGTCGCTGGGCGTTTGCTGGAACTCGAAGGCGCTCTGGTGCAGCCCGCACGCGACGGCGCCGAGGCGTTGCGCTGGGTGGAGGAGCGCGCTGACTTCGATATCGTACTGATGGACGTGCAGATGCCCGTCATGGACGGGCTGGAGGCGACGCGCCGCATCCGCGCCTTGCCCGAGCGTGCCGGGCTACCCGTCGTGGCGCTGACTGCGGGCAATACTGACAGCGAACACCGGCGCGCACGCGAAGCTGGGATGCAGGACATCCTGTCCAAGCCTATTGACCCGGAGCTGCTGGTGCAGGGCGTGCGACGGCTGATCGGCCGCGCGCCCGTCGGCCCCGTAGTCGCCCAGGTGGCGAGCGACTCCCAGGGCTGGCCGCAGATCAAGGGCATCGATGCCGAGGATTCAAGCCGACGCCTGGCGGGCGACGTGAAGCTCTTGCGCAGCATGCTGCAACGCATGCTCGCGCTGTGCGAGGAATGCCTGGACGCACCGGCAACGGCGCCCGAGCAGCGCCAGGCAATGGCGGCACTGATGCACAAGCTCAAGGGCAGCGCGGCCACGCTGGGGGCCAAGGAGATCGCCGCTCTGGCGGGGCAGGTGGAGGTAGCCTGCCGTCAGGATCAGACCGAAGCGGTAGCGCCTCTGCTCGCCCGGCTCGCGGAGGCAACCGCGCAAGTGCGGGCTGCCTCGGCCGACTGGCTGCGGGTGCCGGCGGAGCCGCTACTGATGAAAGCTGGCGCGCCGCCGCTAGACCCACAGCGCGTTGTCGAACTCGTGCGTGCGCTGCAGGATGCCAACCTGAGCGGGCTGGACTTGTTCGAGAAGCTGGCGCCTTTGCTGCGCCCCTTGTTCGACGCACTGACCTTTCAGCGCCTCCAAGGACATGTGGAGAACCTCGAGTTCGACCAGGCTGTTTCTATTCTCAGTGGCGGCATTGGCGGTTTGGATTTGGTAGGTCCTACCAAAGCAAAATAGGTCCCTATTGCGCCAATCACCGTGTAGGGCGATGACCGGGGGTGCCCACTTGAGTTCATGGGATGACAGGGGTTGAACAAATGACGACCCATGGCGCCTAGGATTTTGCGGGACAGAAGCTGTTGAATTTCTAAACGCACCTGTTGTGCACCATGCAGACCGATCAAGGCGCTGGCGCTGCTAGCGCGGGTTGTTGATTTGCATGCAACCGCAACCCACCATTTCCATCTCGATCTGACCCACCCTGGTTCGTGAGCTGGATGCTCACGTGGTGGATAAGTTCTTGGCTTTCTTCTACCTCTTGGGGGTCTGTGGTGGTTGCGGTGCAGATACCTTCTTGAACCGGACGCTGTCATTGCCGATTGCCGGAATATGGAAGTGAATCAAATAGTTACGCGACATTGCCGTACCCAATAAGTTCAAAACCCGGGTGGAATCGACACACATGTCGATATGCGCTGGGTGTTGGACTGCCGAACTCGAGAAATCAACGACTTGGAACAACACGGGGGGCCTACCTTTGTACTTTTTATTCCTTCAGTGTTGTACTTTCCCGGGCGTTTCTCACTGAGTCTTGTATTTTTTTCAGCCGGGCTGCTTGGCGCGCCATCAGCTCAGGATCTTTCTACTCAGGGCCGCACTTAAACGCTTGACGCAAAGAACAGCGTTTTGGCCAAGCGGCGACTACAGGCTGAAAGCAGTCGCTTATCCCGTCTTCGGCAGAAGTCTTCTCATGACGAGAGCAGCATTGATCTTCGAGTCAGCACGAGTCTCTCAGAGCAAGATCTGACAGGGGCGACTAGGCTAAAGAAGAATCCGCCCGCGCTCTGTGCGGGATATATGGGGTGCCTGGGGGCGTTTTGCATCTCTCGTCATCCCCGCATCGGCGGCTAAGCGCTGGTCGCTGTCCACGGGCTCGTGGCGGTTGGGCGATGGATGCCTTACAAGGCAGTCGCCCCGGCCCTGGTCGCAATCTCTGTCAAGCGGTTGATGGGCTCGGGACGGTGCTCTAGGTATCCCTGCGCGTAGTCCACCCCCATCTCCTTCAGGCGCTCCAGAACTTCTAGGCTTTCAACAAATTCAGCCACTGTTTCCAATCCCATCAGTCTCGCGACATCGGCGAAGCAGCGAACCGCCGCTTCGTCCAGGGGATTGCTGAGGAGAGTTCGAATGAACTGCCCGTCGATCTTGAGGTAGTCAACGGGCAGGGCTTTGAGATACCCGAACGACGATGCGCCAGCACCGAAGTCGTCAAGCGCGACTTTCACTCCAGCTGAACGAACATGGCCGATGAAGATTGCCGCGTCCGCAAGGTTAGTGACAGCTGCCGTTTCGGTGATTTCGAGGCAAAGCCTGGAACATGCCGTTGCACCTGATGCAGAAAATAATTCGAGTGCCCATGCATGAAAGGCCCTGTCGCCCACGGACTGGCCCGAGAGGTTGACGCTGAGGCTGTCGATGGCCTCGGGCTCCTCCAAGCCTTGCAGCCACCGGACCGCGTTTTGTAGAACCCAGCGGTCAATGCGCGACGCCAGATGAAAGCGTTCGGCTGCAGGAAGGAACACTCCGGGCTGCACCAACGATCCATCATCGTTTCTCAGGCGCAGCAAAACCTCGGCGTGAATGCCCGGTGGTTGTTTTTTTAGGCAATGGATGCGCTGCGCAAACAGCACAAAGCAATCGTTGTCCAGCGCGTGCTGAATCCGGGTTGTCCACTGCATTTCATGATTTCTTTCGCGCATGGTGACGTCAGTCTCAAACCAGGCGTGGACGCGATTTCTACCCGCCTCTTTGGCTGCATAGCACGATGCATCGGCGGCCTGTTGTACAACGGATGCATTGGCCCACCGCTTGTCCAGCGGAACGAGGCCAATGCTGGTACCGATGCGGAAACGTCTCTCCCCATGAACGAACCGAAAATCATTCATGCGATCGCAGATCTTCTGGGCAACCCGACTAGCCTGCTCCATGGTGCAGTTTTCAAGAATGATGGCAAATTCGTCACCCCCCAGGCGTGCAAGGGTGTCGCGCGCTCGGATCGATTCCGCCAGCAGCTTGCTGACCTGCTGCAACAACTGATCACCGATGGCGTGACCGCACGCGTCATTCACCACTTTGAACTGGTCCAGATCAATGTAAAACAGCGCATGGCTGCTGTCGTTTTCCTCAGCATGGCGCAGCGTTCTAAGCAATCGCGACTCGAATTCCGCGCGGTTCACAAGACCTGTCAGCGAATCGTGCGTGGCCCGATATGTCATCTCGCCACTGAGCCTACGCTGCTCACTGACATCATGGAAGACGAGAACGACGCCTAGCATTTCGCCCTGTGGGCCGCGTATCGGCGCCGCAGAGTCCTGGATTCCGTATTCAGTGCCGTCTCGCGCTATGAGCATGGTTTTGGGTGCCAGGCCTACCGTCCTGCCTTCGGCCAGGCACGCTGCAACCGGGTCTGGTGCGAGCTCGCGCGTTTCTTCATTGATGATGTGAAATACCTGCGGCAAGGGGCGTCCGATCGACTCCGAAGACAGCCACCCAGTCATTCGCTCGGCCACCGGATTGAGCCAGCTGACCAGCCCATCGGCATTCGTGGTGATGACGGCGTCTCCAATCGACTGGAGTGTGACCCTCATCAGTTCATGCTGCTGCGCCAGTTCGGCGCTGAGCCGCAGCATGGCATCGTCACGGCGTTTTCTCTCTGAAATGTCGATGTGGATACCGAACACCCACTCGGGCCTGCCGTCGGCTGTGCGTGTGATGAGACGCCCTCGGTCTTCGACCCAAATCCAGGAGCCGTCCCGATGGCGCAAGCGCAGTTCGGACACGTAGGCATCGCTGCGCCCTGCGAAATGCTCTCGCAGCAGCTGCTGAGTCTGGGGCAGTTCGTCCGGGTGGGCGATATCCGCGCGGTACTGATTCGTTATGACCCCCAGTTCTTCGATGGTCCAGCCGATGATCTCCGCCCAGCGAGGGTTGACGATCACCTCGCCGGTTCGGACGTTCCATTCCCAGGTGCCTGCATTGGTACCCTCTATCAGATTGCGCAAACGCTCATGCTCCCTCTGGAGCTCGCGTTCTGCGCGCCTGCGAAGCGTCACATCCTCGAAGACGGCCAGACTGCGCGCTGGCTGGCCTTGTGCGTCTCGCTCCAGAATTGCTGAGAGCAGCACGTCGATGATTTCTCCGCTGCTCGCGATCATTTGGTAGGGCACTGCGTCACATCGGCCCGTCGCGAAAAAGCCCGGAAGTACTTCCTCTTTGGCGCGTCTACGGGATTCTTCGGTGAGGAAGTCTGAAGACAGTCTGCCAATGACGTTGTCCCGACGGTATCCAAGGCAAGCAAGCCACGCATCGCTCACGTGCAGAAGTCGGCCTTGGGCATCAATCGAGTGCAGCATGGCAGGCGTGGTCTCGTACATCGCCTGCAGCCGACCCTGCGCAACCACTAGTGCCAGCTCTTGCTCTCGCCGCTGCGTGGTTTCCTGAATCGTACCGCGCAGGCCACCGATGCTCCCTGACGCCTCGCGCACAGCTTCGCCGCGCGCCTCCACCCAGCCTGGGCGGCCATCGGGTCGCCAGTAGCGCAGATCCAGGATGTAGTCCTCGCCAGTGCGCAGCGCATTGAGTACCCGCTCAGCGAGCTTGGCGTAGTCTTCCTGCTGGTATATGCGAGATTGCTCTTCAAAACTGGGGGCTGGAGCCTGCGGGTCGCAGCCAAGAATCGAGTACATCTGTGGAGACCAAGTGACCACATCTCCCTCGACTTGCCAGCTCCAGCTGCCCGTTTGGCCGAGCCTCTGGGCTTCTTCCAGTGCCAACTGCGTTGTCTTGAGTGCCGTAACGTCACTGACATTGACGAAGAAGCCAAGTACCTCGCTGCCTGCGATATCGGGGACGTAGTGCGCCAGGACGTGGCGGCGACTTCCATCTACATTGGTCACTGCACGTTCGAAATTCTGTTCGTGTCCCGCGAGCGCCGCATGGGCGTATTCCTCGTTCCATTCAACGATGCGTTCGCCCAGCAGCTCTTCGCGCGACATGCCGATCAACTCGTGCGGGTGCCTGCCGAACCATTGCGCGTAGGCATGGTTGGCGAAGCGGCAGCGAAGATCCTTGCCCCAGTAAGCCACCATGCTTGGGATCGCGTCAGTGATGGCGCGAATAAAGCGCTGGCTTTCGCCGAGCGCCAGGCCCGCCGACTCTGCCAGGTTGCGCTGTTCAATGAGTTCAACCTCGAAGCGGTGGCGCTCGTGCGTGGAAACAAGGCTCCAAAAATAGGCGGGAGCACCCTGGTATTCCCCCCGGCGACTATTGAGCAGCACAGGCACGCGGTTTGTGTCGCAACCGCTGACTTGAAGATGGATTTCGCTGACCTGCCCGTCCCGAAGCAAGGTGGGCCAGATATGGGTCTGCAAGAAGATTCTGCTGGCTGGCGGCAGCAGTTCATCGAACAACGCCCCGATGCGATCCTTTCGTGCCCCTCCTGCAAGCGCGAGAAGTGCCGCGTTGACGTCCAGAAGGCGACCCGCTTCGTTCGTGACGACCACCGCGCAGGGCAATTGGTCCAGAAGACTCATGGAAGCGGCCTGCGATTGCTTCAGGCGACGACGCAAGCGTGATCAAGGTAGTCACGCATGGCATTGATCACGAGGGCTGGGTTGCTCATATGCGCGCAATGGCCGGCAACGTCGAGCACTTGCAGTGTGCTGTCCGGCAGATGTGCATGCAGATACTCCCCGACGGAAAGGGGTGCCAAAGTATCGCTGCGGTGTTGCAATAGCAGTGATGGCCGCGAGACTTTGGCAAGGTCAGCCCGGTTGTCCGCGAAGAATGTGGCCCTGGCGAACACCTTTGCAACTACCGGGTCCGTCGAACAAAAACTGTTTGTCAGCGTGCTGGTGACGTCGCCGGCTCCTGCATTCCCCGCAACCACCGGCGCCAGGTAGTTGGCCCATCCCATGTAGTTCTGATCCATCAGCGCCAGCAGACCTTCCAGGTCGTCACGCTCGAAGCCCCCCGCGTAGCCGGGCGGGTCATTCAGAAAGCATGGAGACGGGCCCAGCAAAATCAGCCGGTCAAACAGCGAAGGCCGCTCGATGGATGCGAGCATGCCGATGCTGCAGCTGACGGAATGGCCTACAAAGGTCACCCCTTCGCTGAGGCCAAGGGCATCGCACACTTCCAGGACATCCAGCGCGTAGCCCCGAAGATCGGCATACCGCAGCCGGTCAAACGCCGCGCGGTCCGAGCCGCCGCTGCCCACATAGTCGAACAGCACTTGGCGGTGCGTAGCTCTGAACGCAGGTGTCATCAAGCCCCACATATCTTGATTGCACCCAAAGCCGTGCGCGTACATGAGCACAGGGCCTTCATCGCCCAGAACTTTGACATTGTTTCGCTTCAAAACGCTGCTCATGACGCATCTCCTCGGGTTGATACGGTATCAGGGCAAACAGGTTCCTGCCATTTCGCAGGTTGCCATGAACTATAGCGACGCAGGTGCTGCTTGACCGGGTGAGATGGGCGGTGACGCGGCCAAACCCCGCGTTTGACAATAGTTTGCAGTTCGGCTGTGAATCCGGGTGCAACGCCGTCTCACTGGTGTGAGACGGGCAAGATCGTGGTGTCCTGGCTATTTGTGATGGCCGGTAACTCGGGTGCGATCCAGCACTTGGCAGGCATGAAGGACTCCAAAGTGATCGTAGCGATCAACAAGGCCCCAGAGGCGCCGATCTTCAGCACGGGCCGACTATGAGTTGGACGCTGATCTGTTCTCCGTTGAGCCAGAACTGGCAGCGCCGCTCCGGTATAGCCCAGTGCATCTGCTGGTAACAGCCCCAAGGTATCGCAGGCAATGCCATTTCTATCGGACCAGCGTCGGGCAAAGGCCGCTGTGCGCCTCATAGCGTCAGTTCGTCAATCCGATATCGGTGGTGGCAATTGCTACAAAACTGCCTTTGGCTGAGGCGAAGCCACAGGCAGCAGTGTGCCGATGGACACCTGGCCCCGGTCCCCTCCAGCTGCCTGCTTCAAAGACCTACGGAGGGTTGCCCGACACCGCTACATAGCAGCAGCTCAACTTCTCCCTCAGGTCTGGTTGGGCATCGGGGTTGGACAAGCCTGTAGTTCCATCGCATGCGACCTGGTTTTGCCGACAGGAGTCGGGCCAACGTTCCAGATCGTCATCTAGAGCCATCCACTGCCGGGGCTTTTAGCGCTGAGCGTCTTCTTGAGCCTGCCCCCCCCGGGGGGGGGCGGAACATGGACAGGTTCCAAGGATCCACGCCATGCACACGCCTGTGGTACGTACCCGCAAATAAACCGGGCACGCAAAGAGGCAGAAAGGCGTTTGAGGGGCGCGCTGTACCCGGGACGGATGCACCAGGTGCTACTCAGTACCATGGTGACTGCTAGGTGGGTGAGAGCAACGACTCCAGGATAGGAACCTATTCGACCAGGGAACGTCCTGCAGCCTCACTAGGGCATCATGTAGATGCCTTTGCGGGGATGACCTCACCTACGCGACCGATTGGAGGGGCGCCGCTGCTCCCAGTTCTTAGGCCCACATCGATAGGGGCGAATATCTCACCAACTTCTTCCTACTGATCAGGCAGAAATAGTTAGCACACACTTGCAAACAATGTGCTTTCAACTGCTGGCTAAGCCGCATTGCGACGCAACCAACGCACGACCCGCTGCTCAAAGGGGTGGGGCCAGATTCCTGAAATCCGCCGAAAAACAGGCACGGAAGATTGATGAAACGTCATCAAGAACAAATTTCCCTTTACAAATCAAATAGTTACGCGATTTTTTGCACCCAAAAAATACAAAACTCAATGAGAAAAATACAAAACTCGAGTGGAATCGACAACAAATATTGTCAAACGGTGTCCATGGGCAACCTGACGGGAACTCCGGGCTTAGCACTCAATCAGAGAGAGTGCTAATATCATGGCTTAGAGGAAAGGATTCCCGGAATGAACATTCAATCTGGAACCGCGACGATGTCTCTGGCGCCCGCCAACCCTTGGGCGCTGGTGCCCCCCTTGGGCAATCTGGACGCCTACATTTCGGCCGTCAACCGCCTGCCTCTGCTCACGCACGAAGAAGAGCAGACCTACGCACGCCAGCTCAAGGAAAACAACGATCTGGACGCCGCCGGCCGGCTGGTGATGTCGCACCTGCGCCTCGTGGTTTCGATTGCACGCCAGTACCTGGGCTACGGACTGCCCCATGGCGACCTGATCCAGGAAGGCAATGTGGGCCTGATGAAGGCCGTCAAGCGCTTCGACCCCGATCAGGGCGTGCGCCTGGTGAGCTACGCCATGCACTGGATCAAGGCCGAGATCCACGAATACATCCTGAAGAACTGGCGCATGGTCAAGGTAGCGACCACCAAAGCGCAGCGCAAGCTGTTCTTCAACCTGCGCTCCATGAAGCAGGGCTTCAAGGCAGACGCCTCGGCCGCCGATGCCGCCACGCACCGCGACACCCTGTCTGACCATGAGATCGACGCCGTGGCCGCGCAGCTCAACGTGAAGCGCGAAGAAGTCATCGAAATGGAAACCCGCATGGCGGGCGGCGATGTGCTGCTGGACCCAGCCCCGTCCGACGATGGAGAGCAGGCATTTGGACCCATCGCCTACCTGGCAGATGCGTCGCACGAACCCACAGCCATGATCGAGTCGCGCCAGCGAGACACCTTGGCCACCGACGGCATTGCCAACGCGCTCGCCAGCTTGGACGACCGGAGCCGCCGCATCGTGGAAGAGCGCTGGCTCAAGGTCAACGACGACGGCAGTGGCGGTATGACGCTGCACGACCTGGCGGCTGTCTACGGCGTGAGCGCTGAGCGCATTCGCCAGATTGAGGTGGCTGCCATGAAGAAGATGAAAAAGGCGCTGGCCGAATACGCCTGAGCGCATTGGACGGCGGGGTTAATATCCCCGGCTGCAGAAGTTGCCTCGCGGGGCCCCAGTTCTGGGGCCCCGTGTCGTTTGGGCCCCGAATATTCCTCAAGGAGATTGCTCCCTATGCCATCACGTTCCGCCTTTCCTGGCCGTGTTTCCCGCCGTGCTTCGCTGCTGATTGCGCTGGCTGCTGCATCCCCCTGGGCGCTGGCGCAGAACGCCGGCAAGCCCGCCACAGCGCCCGCGCCGCTGGCTTGGCCCACCAAGCCCCTGAAGATCATCGTGGGCTTCCCGGCCGGCTCTTCCCCCGACCTGACGGCACGCACGTTCTCGGAACCCCTGTCCAAGGCTTTGGGCCAGCCCGTCATTGTGGACAACAAGGTAGGTGCGGGCGGCAACATCGGTGCCGACGCAGTGGCCAAGGCCCGTGACGATCACACCATCGGGCTGATGATCAACGGCAACATGACAATTGCCAAACTGCTGAACCCGGCCGTGCCGTATGACCCGATCAAGGATCTGGCACCACTCAGCCTGATCGGCACCTCGCCGCTGATCCTGACCGCACCCGTCAACCAGCCCGGCGTGGCCGCCAACAGCAGTGCCCGCGACTTCTTCGTGGCAGCACGCAATGGTGGTGACAAGTGGAGCTACGGCACGCCAGGCGTGGGCACGGTGGGCCACATCGGCACCGAGCTGCTCAAGGCGCGCAGCAACATCAACCCCGTGCATGTGCCCTACCCTGGCTATCCGCAGGTGGCCAACGCGATGCTGGGCGGCCAGCTGCAGATGGCGCTGCTGCCCCCGGCGCTGGCGCAGGCCCAGGTGCGTGCGGGCAAGCTGCGCGCGATCGGCGTGACCTCCTCCGGGCGCAGCCCGCTGGCACCCGAGGTGCCGAGCCTGGCCGAGGCAGGCATCAGCAACTTCAACCTGGAAATCTGGAACGCCTTCGCAGCGCCTTCCACCATGCCCAAGCCCATCCAGGCCAAGCTGGCCGCGCTGATCAGCGAGATCGCCCGCAGCGAAGACGTGCGCAGCAAGCTGTTTCAGCAGGGGTGGCAGACGGTGGGCTCGTCTCCCGAAGGCTTGGCCAACCGCATCAAGGCCGACACCAATCTGCTGGGCGGCGTGATTGCGATGCGGGGCATCAAGGCCGAATAAGGCCCAAGAGCATCAACTCATGCGGGGCCGCACAGTGCCTCGCATAACGGCGGCCTGACACAGGCCCCGGGTCACTCAGGGGCTGGAGGGGCTCAGCCCCCGGCCTCGGCCAACAACACCTTCACATCGGCCGCCAGGGCCTGTGCGCCGCTGCCATAGCGGTTGTAGACCCGCAGGCGCCCTGAGGGGTCGTACACGTAGCTACCTGCAGAGTGGTCCATGGTGTAGCTGGTGGGCGTCTTGCCATCGACTTTCTTGTAATAGATCTTGAAGTCCTTGGCGACGGCGGCCAGCTGCTCGGGTGTGCCGTATAGCGCCAAAAAACTCGGATCGAAGTTGCCCATGTAGGCCTTTAGCACCTCGGGCGTATCTCGCTCCGGGTCCACCGTCACAAAAACGCCCTGCAGTCGGTCGCCGTCCTTGCCCAGCATCTGCTTGACCTCGGCCAGCTCCTGCATCGACGTGGGGCATACGTCGGGGCATTGGGTGTAGCCGAAGAACACCACCACCACCTTGCCTGCAAAGTCCTTGATGTGGCGCGGCTGGCCGTTGTGGTCGGTCAGCGGAATGTCGCGGGCATATTCGGCGCCGGTCACATCCACCCCCCGAAACTCGGCCTTTTTCTCGGAACATGCGCCCAGGAGGCCTGTAGCGCATAAAGATATTGCACTAGCAGCTATCAATTTAAGAGCGTTTCGTTTCTGCATGGAGATCACAGCACATAGTGGTCCACCAGCAGTGCAGCAAACAGCACGCTCAGGTGGATGAGGGAAAAGCGGAAGGTCTTGCGGGCCAGGGCGTCCGAATAGTTGCGCCACAAGGCGAACGCGTACCCACAAAAACCCAGGCTCAACAGAATGGCCGCAGCCAGATAGATCCAGGAACTCATGCCGTAGATGAACGGCATCATGCACCCGGCCAGCAGGATCAGTGTGTATAGAAAGACCTGCAACCGCGTGAACTCATTGCCATGCGTGACGGGCAGCATCGGCAAGCCGGACTTGCGGTAGTCCTCCACCCGGTACAGGGCCAGCGCCCAGAAGTGCGGTGGGGTCCACAAAAAGATGATGAGGAAGAGGATGAGCGCCTCGGGCCCCACGTCGTTGGTCATGGCTGCCCAGCCCAGTACCGGTGGCATGGCCCCGGAGGCGCCGCCAATCACGATATTCTGGGGTGTCAGGGGCTTGAGGATCACGGTGTAGACCACCGCGTAACCCACAAAGGTCGCAAACGTCAGCCACATGGTCAGCGGGTTGATCCACACATACAGCAGCGCGGAGCCTGCGGCACACAGCACGGCCGAGAACAGCAGGGTCTGCGCGTTGGACAGCTCACCCTTGGCCGTGGGGCGCCAGGCGGTACGCTTCATCTTGGCGTCGATGCCTTGCTCGACGATGCAGTTGAACGCGGCGGCAGCCCCCGCCACCAGCCACACGCCCAGGCTGGCCAGAGCCATGTGGCCCAGTTGCGCAGCGTTGGGCAGACCGGGCACGGCCAGCACCATGCCGATCAGCGCACAAAAGACGATGAGCTGAACCACGCGGGGCTTGGTCAGCGCATAAAACTGCTGAAACCGCGAAGGCGGCGCAGCAACGGCGGAGGGGGCAACACTCATGCAGATACTCTCGATGCGCCCGTGGGCGCGGAAAACTCTCGGGGCGCGGGTGCCACGCGGCTGGACACCAAGGCCCAGGTCAACACCACCACCAGGGCTGCAGCCCCACCGGTGTGCAATACCGCTGCAACCAGAGGCCAGTCCAGCACCACGTTGGACAAGCCCGTCACCAGTTGCAGCAAAGCCAGCCCGGCGAGCCAACGCGCCTGCGCGGGCAATACGCCACTGCGGTGAAAACGCCAGGCCACCAAGCCCAGAGCAAGCAGCACCACGTAGGCCATCAGGCGGTGCACATAGTGAATGGCAGTGAGCGCAGCAAAGCTGATGTGACTGCCATCTTGCAACATGCCCAGCTTGCGCCAGATTTGAAACCCTTGCGCGAAGTCCATGGTGGGCCACCAACTGCCCTGGCACATGGGGAAGGTGGTGCACGCCAACACCGCGTAATTGGTGCTGACCCAGCCGCCCAGTACGACCTGAAGGGCCAGCAGCAGCCCGGTCCCCACCAGCCCCCAGCGCAGAGCGGGTGAAACGCCCACCGGTATGCGCCCCTGGGCACTGTGGGTATGGCGTACTGCCTGCACACACAACAGGGCCAGCAGCACCAGGCCACCGATCAGGTGCAGGGTGACGATGGCGGGAAAGAGCTTCATGGTCACCGTGAGTGCACCAAACGCACCCTGCAGACACACCCACAACAAGGTCACCGTGGGCCACCAGGGGCTGAGCGGTGGCTCTTGTCCGCCATCGCGCCGGGCACGTCGTTGTTGCACCCAGGAGGCTATGGTCAGCACAATGATCAAGACCCCCACGCCCGTGGCGAGATAGCGGTGGATCATCTCGATCCAGGCCTTCCCATGGGTCACCGGGCCGGAGGGCATGGCCTCCTGGGCGGCCGCGATTTCCGCACGGGCGCCCACTGGACTGGCACTGCCGTAGCAGCCAGGCCAATCGGGGCAGCCCAGCCCCGAGTCGGTCAGGCGCGTGAAGGCGCCGAACAGCACCAGATCAAACGTGAGGAACAGCGTCAGCACGGTGAGCGCCTGCAGGCGCCGCATGGGCGAACTGCGGCGGTTACGCACCCACACCCAGGTGAGCGGCCCCAGCGCAATCACCAGGCCCAGCAGCATCAGCTCCAGTACCGGTGCGAGGTCGTACAGCGGTTGCATGTCGGTCATGGCTTGCCCGGACGCCCCGGCTCATCCCACGACGACGAAGCGCGCAGCAGTCGTTCCACGTCACGCTTGGCCCTGGCGGCGCCGCTGGTGTCCATGGCGGCCGGAAAGCGCATCATCCAGTTGCCCATCGGGTCCACCACGTAAAGATGATCCGCCAGCTGCTGGCCTGGGGCGGGCTCCAGCCAGGCCTTGAGCGCATCAGGGTCCACCCGCAACACGGTCGCTTGTTGCAGGGCAGGCGCCAGGGCGGCTGGTGGCTGGGCGTTGTCGTTGATCAGCCAGATCCAGTCCATACGGTCTTTTTCCTTCCCCAAGCTCTCGCGCAACTGGCGCTGCAGATACAAATGCTTCTGGCAGGCCGGGTCGCAGTCGCCCCCTGCCACGCTCACCAGCAACCACTGGCCCTTGAGGGACTCCAACCGGGCGGCCCCGCCACCGAGCGTGGAGGCGGTGAGCGCTGGCAACGTACGCTGGGGGTTGATCAGCTCGCCGTAATTGCGCCGTCCCTCGGGACGGATCACGTAGTAAGTGAAGTACGAGGCGACCACCGGCGCAGCGCAGATCAGCAGCACGCCGAGCATCTTCCAGCGCCCATGGCGCGCACGTTGCGCGTTGACGACCGCGTCCCCCGCCTCGGGCAGGGTGTGCACGGTCAGCCCCAGCGGGTGCTCCGCACGGGCACCTGCCTGGGAATCAGGCGGCAGGCTGGCTGCGCGGGCGAATGAACCGTCGGACGATTTGGAACCAGACATAAAGAAGTGCTATCAGGCCACAGAGCCCGAACCATTGAAATGCGTAACCATAGTGTTTTTCGACGCCTGCGCCGACCACAGGCCAGTCGCGCTGCAGGCCATCGCCCGCGTCGCCCACTGTGCCTGTCTGCAACACCGTAAGGGGGGCGAACGCCAGACCGGTTTCGGTGCGGAACGCTGCCAAGTCAAGATTTTGCCGGATGCGAGAAGACCCCTGTACGCTATCGCCCCCCTGGAACTCGTACAGCCGGGAAGGCGCGAGGGCCACCCGGCCTTGTATGCGCACTTCGGCGTCAGCCGTCGTGTTCACCAACGGCAACTGCGAGCGGTCCTGAAAATTGCGTGCCACCCATCCACGCTGCACCAGCACCACCCCAGCGCCCGCCCCAGAGAGCTGCAGCGGAGTCAGCACAAAGAAGCCAGGACGCCCCTGCATCTGCCGGTTGTCCAGATACACCGTGTGTTCGGGCAACCAGCGCCCCTGCAGCGCCACAGCGCGGTGTACCAAGGCCTGTTGCGCCTCAGGCGTTGCGCTGGCAGGCTCTGTCAGCGTTCGCCCATCGATGGCTGGCAGAGTGGCACGGGCATCCAGCATCGCCTGTAGCGACTCCTTCTGGGCAGCACGCGACAGTTGCCAGCGCCCCAATGAGGCCGTGACCAGCATGCCCACCACAGCAGCCAGGGTAATCAGCCAAAAACGCAGGTCCACAGAACGGCGAAGGGGGGTCACAGGATAATGCGCTCCATGAAATACCTCGTAGTGCTGGCGTTCGTCGCCATTTTGGCCAGCCTGGCATCGGCCCTGTTCTTCATGATGCGCAATGGGCGCGACGACAAGAGCAAGGGCAACCACATGGCCAAGGCGCTGGCGGTGCGTGTCGGGCTGTCCATCGTGCTGTTTCTGTGCATTCTGGTGGCCTGGCAGCTGGGATATATCCAGCCCACCGGCCTGCCCGCCACCCGTTGAACTGAGGGCTTGGTCCGCAGCCTGGGAGGCTTGGGCCCATCACAGGCCACCACTGGCCAGCACGCACAGAGGGTGGAACAAAAAAAGCGCCGCGAGGCGCTTTTTTTGATGGCGTCCGGGCCTGACTTACATCCAGTAGACCAGCACGTACAGACCCAGCCACACCACGTCCACAAAGTGCCAGTACCAGGCGGCACCTTCGAAGCCAAAGTGCTTGTCAGCCGTGAAGTGACCCTTTTGCAGGCGCAGCGTGATCACCAGCAGCATCAACATGCCCAGAAACACATGGAAGCCGTGGAACCCGGTGAGCATGAAGAACGTGGAACCGAACACACCCGAGCTGAGCTTGAGGTTCAGGTCGGTGTACAGGTGGTAATACTCGTAGCCCTGCACCAGCAGGAACACGAAGCCCAGCAGCACCGTGGCCCACATGAAGCCAATGGTCTTGCCACGGTGGTTTTCACGCAGAGCGTGATGGGCGATGGTCAGCGTCACGCCCGAGGTCAGCAGAAGAGCGGTGTTGATGGTGGGCAACCAGAAGGGGCCCACGGTCTGGAAGGGCTCGATGATGCCCGCAGGCGAAGCGGTGACACCAGCCGCCATGCTGGGCCACACTGCCTTGAAATCGGGCCACAGCAGCGCATTGTCCAGGCTGCCCAGCGCAGGCACCGAGTGCGAGCGCGCCCACCACAGGGCTGTGAAGAACGCGCCAAAGAACATCACCTCAGAGAAGATGAACCAGCTCATGCTCCAGCGGTACGACAGATCGATCTTGTGACCATACAGGCCTCCTTCGCTCTCACGCACTGCGTCGCCAAACCATTGGTACAGCGTGAACAGCCACCAGACCAGCCCCACGGCCAGGGAATATTTGCCCCAGTCATGGCCATTGATCCATTGGCCTGCGCCCAGGATCACAAAGAACAGACCGGCCGCGGCCATCACCGGGTGGCGGGACTCGGCGGGCACATAGTAGTACGGGGTTCCGCCGTGGGTTGATGCACTCATTTCAGCTCCTGATTCTCAAAATCTTTGTTTTCAGTATTTGTTCGCACGAACCAGCCAACACACACTCACACAATCCAGTTCACCAGCCCGATCAGACCAATGACGAGCAAGAAAACCGCGAACAATCCCACCACGATGATGTGAATCGGATTGAGCTTTTCGACATCTTGCTGGTACTCGCTGCCTTTGCGCAAGCCAATCAGCGACCATGCCACTGCACGCACCGTGCGCAGCAACGATACCTTGCGGTGCAGGGGCTTGACGTCTGCCGACGGCTCCAGTGGCGCACTCATGACCCGGACCCTTGCAAACCTGCAGAGCCGGGCGCGGGCAACACGACCGCCGCCGTCGATTCGGGCGCTGCCGGTGTCTTGCCGCCCACCTCGAAAAAGGTGTACGACAGCGTGATGGTGGTGACGTCTTTGGACAATTTCGGATCGATCACAAACGCCACGGGCCAGGCTTTCTTTTCACCAGGCTCCAGCGTGTACTGGTTGAAGCAAAAACATTCCAGCTTGTTGAAGTGCGCTGCGGCCTGGCGGGGTGCGTAACTAGGGATGGCCTGGGCGGCCATGCGGCGGTTTTGTACGTTCTGAAACTCGTACATCACCGTCGTCAATTCCCCCGGATGCACCTGCACGGAACGCTGCGCTGGCTTGAAGTCCCACGGACCGCGCGAGTTCGCGTCAAACTCCACCGTGATGGTGCGCGACTTGTCCACCTGCGTGTTGGCGGGCACCCGCACGTCCTTGCCTGCCACGCCGTTGCCTGGCACCTGCCGCTCGGACAACGACAGGATGTTGATGCCCGTAATTTCGCAGATGTGCTTGTAGATCGGGATCAGCACGTAGCCAAAAGCAAACATGCCAGCCGCAATCACGACCAGCTTGCCGACCATCTTGGCGTTTTCGCGGTGCAGGCTCATGGTGTTGGCCGGTGGCTTCAGCGGGACAGCAACACCACCTTGACCATGAACCCGACAAAGAACACCACCGCCACGGACGCCAGGATCAGCGCCAGCCGCAGGTTGCTCTTTTTTTGCTCGGGGGTCATGGACATGGTGTTCAGCCAATCACGCGGGTTGCGGTAGCGTCCAGCTTGGGAGGATTCTCAAACGTGTGGAAAGGCGCTGGGGATGGGACTTCCCACTCCAGGCCTTCGGCGCCATCCCATGGCTTGGCCGCAGCCTTTGCACCCTTGCCACGCATGGCAGGGATGATGACTGCCACAAAGAAATACACCTGCGCCAGACCGAAACCAAACGCACCCACCGACGCGATGGCGTTGAAGTCGGCAAACTGCATGGGGTAGTCGGCATAGCGACGTGGCATACCTGCCAGGCCCAGGAAGTGCATCGGGAAGAAGGTGATGTTGAAGAAGATCAGCGACGACCAGAAGTGAATCTGACCACGCGTTTCGGAATACATCACCCCCGTCCACTTGGGCAGCCAGTAGTACACGCCTGCAAACATGGAGAACAGCGAACCGGCCACCAACACGTAGTGGAAGTGGGCCACCACGTAGTAGGTGTCTTGCAGCTGGATATCGATGGGGGCCATGGCCAAGATCAGGCCGGTGAAACCACCCATGGTGAACACGAAGATGAAACCCACAGCAAACAGCATGGGGGTTTCAAACGTCATGGAGCCGCGCCACATGGTGGCAATCCAGTTGAAGATCTTCACGGCCGTAGGCACGGAGATCAGCATGGTGGCATACATGAAGAACAGCTGGCCGGTCACGGGCATGCCGGTCGTGAACATGTGGTGGGCCCACACAATGAACGACAGGATGGCGATGGACGAGGTGGCATACACCATGGAGGCATAGCCAAACAGCTTCTTGCGGCTGAACGCGGGCACGATCTGGCTGATGATGCCGAAGGCCGGCAAGATCATGATGTACACCTCGGGGTGGCCGAAGAACCAGAAAATGTGCTGGTACATCACTGGGTCACCGCCGCCAGCGGGGTTGAAGAAGCTGGTACCGAAGTGACGGTCCGTCAGCGTCATGGTGATCGCGCCAGCCAGCACAGGCATCACGGCGATCAGCAGGTAGGCAGTGATCAGCCAGGTCCAGGCGAACATCGGCATCTTCATCAAAGTCATGCCGGGAGCGCGCATGTTGAGGATGGTCACGATGATGTTGATCGAGCCCATGATGGACGAGGCACCCAGGATGTGCATCGCGAAGATGCCCGCATCCATGGAAGGGCCCATCTGCAGCGTCAGCGGTGCATACAGCGTCCAGCCTGCAGCGGGAGCACCGCCAGGCATGAAGAACGAACTGACCAACATGAGTGCCGCAGGAATCATCAGCCAGAAGCTGAAGTTGTTCATGCGTGCAAAGGCCATGTCGGATGCGCCAATTTGCAGAGGGATCATCCAGTTCGCAAAACCCACGAAGGCCGGCATGATCGCGCCGAACACCATGATCAGGCCGTGCATGGTAGTGAGCTGGTTGAACAGCTCGGGGTTCACCAATTGCAGGCCGGGCTGGAACAGCTCGGCACGGATCAGCAGGGCCAGGATGCCGCCGACCATCAGCATGGTGAACGAGAACAAGAGGTACAGCGTACCGATGTCTTTGTGGTTGGTGGCAAACACCCAGCGGCGCCAGCCGGTGGGGCCATGGTGGTCGTGGCCGTCGTGTGCGTGGTCGCCAGCGTGCCCGTGGTTGTCGAGTACTGCGCTCATGGTGAATTCCTCAATACGATGGGGCGATGATTACTTGCCACGCTGGGCCACAACTTCAGCTGGCTGCACCAGCTGGCCGGTCTTGTTGGACCAGTTGTTCTTGGTATAAGTGACCACGGCGGCGATGTCGGTGTCGCTCAGCTGCGCCCATGCAGGCATGGCGCCATTGTTCTGGCCCTTGAGCAGCACCTGAATCTGCTTGGCATGGTCGGCATCGAGCACTACGGCAGCGCCGTCAAGTGCCTTGATCGGGCCAGCGCCCTTGCCGTTGGCCTGATGGCAGGCTGCGCAGTTGGCAGCGTACACCTTCTCGCCGCGCTTGAGGATGTCGTCCAGCGCCCACACCTTGGTGGGGTCGTCCAGCTTGGCGGCAGCCTTCTTCTTTTGGTCGGCCACCCAGGCGGTGTAGTCCTCAGCGGAGACAACCTTCACATGAATGGGCATGTAGGCGTGTTCTTTGCCGCACAGCTCAGCGCACTGGCCATAATAGTCACCGATTTTTTCAGCACGGAACCAGGTGTCACGCACGAAGCCGGGGATCGCATCCTGCTTGATACCGAAGGCAGGCACCATGAAGGCGTGGATCACGTCGTTGGCCGTGGTGATGATGCGGATCTTCTTGTTGACCGGCACCACCATGGGGTTGTCCACCTTGAGCAGGTAGTTGGCGGGAGCGTCCTTGACGTTGCCGCTATCAGACATCACACGGTGGCTGCTGTCCAGCGTGGAGATGAACGCCAGGCCTTCGCCTTCGCCCGTGATGTAGTCATAGCCCCACTTCCACTGGTAACCCGTGGTCTTGATCGTGAGGTCGGCGTTGGTGGTGTCCTTCTGGGCCACCAGCACCTTGGTGGCGGGCAGGGCCATGAGGATCACGATGATGAACGGAACAATGGTCCAGACCACTTCCACCGTCACCGACTCGTGGAAGTTGGCAGCCTTCGCGCCCTTGGAGCGGCGATGCTTCCAGATCGAATAGAACATCACAGAGAACACTGCAACAAAGATCACCGTGCAGATGATCAACATCATCCAGTGCAGAAAATGTTGCTCTTCTGCGATCTTGGTGACGGGCGGCGCCAGGTTCAGCTGGTTGACTGCAGGGCCGCCAGGCAGGTCCTGAACGGCATGGGCTGCGGAGCCCACCCATGCACCGGCAATCAGCAGCAGAGAAGCCAGCTTGTTGGAAATGCTCTTCATAGTTCTCACTTACTTCTAAGCCTCAATTTAACCAATCCCTTTCGCGCGCCTGCGTGGGGTCAGGCAGCGCGCAAGGCCATGCGGATCTCCGATGCCAGGGCCGGTCGAAGCTCGGGCCGCACATAGCGCCCCACTTCCACCGAACGGCCCTGCGCAGACAGCGTGATCAGCGAATGGTCTCCCGTCTTGGGCTCTACGCGAACCCGGCTCCGGTCAAACTCCGCGCGCTCCAGCCTGCCTGCTGTCTCCAGCTCCACCACAAGGCGTGAGCCCTGCAATGAAATCCTCTCGCCATCCGCCGCATGGCGACCGTACATGGCGAATGCAATCCCTACTGCCACGATTTCAAGCCATGCGAAGGGCATCACCAGGTGGGCGCCGAGCATCCAGAAGAATGTCGCGATTCCCAGGGACACCACACACAGCGACAAATACATCCAGCCCAATTGCGTCGGCGTGACCGAACAATTGCGAACCAGACGCCAGTCGATGCGCTGACCCGACACCGTGGCAAAACGAAAAACCAAGCCCGTCACCGTGAGTGCTCACAAGACTGCCGACTGCAGCACGCGTTGCGCCTTGGGCACAACAGGCACAGCCAGCCAAATTGCGCGGGAAGATGCCCGAAATCTCAATAACCAAGAATTGTAGCGTGCCTTGTTCCAAGTCATTGACACGCCGTTACAGGTTAGCTCTCCGTGCCGCCCTTACGCAACATGGCGCGCATTTCCTGCAGCGACACCGCACTGCTGGAACTGACGCGCACCCGGGGTGCTGGCTTGAAGGCATGGCCATAGATGATTTCAAAAGTCAGTGCCAACTGACCATCTTGACCCGGATCGGCCAGACGCTCGGACAGCACTTGGTAGAGCTTGTCGCGCCAGCGCCGTCCGCGCAATGAGGGAAAGCGATCAGGGTGCAAATTGACGCCCAGCTCACGCAGCTCTTGAACCAGCCGCTCGGGTGTGGCAAACGTGAGCGTGATGCGCTCCATGTCCATCACCGGCTCTGCAAACCCTGCGTGTACCAGCATGTCACCCCAGTCATGCATGTCGGTAAAGGCATGACCTGCAGGTGGCCAGCCCATGGCGGCATACACGCCATGCAGTTCGCGCAGCGTGTCCGGTCCGAGACACGAGAACATCAGATAGCCATCCACCGCCAGAGCCCGGTGCCAACGGCCGATCAGGGCTTGCGGATCAGCCGCCATGTGCAGCGCCATGTTGGACCACAACATGTTCACGCCGGCATCGGCCGGTGGGCCAAGCTGCAGGGCCCCAGCGCCCCATCGGGCAGGGCTCCACCACGGTTTGGCCAGTGCCTGCCGCGCAACGGGTTCGCAATGGGCGCTGGTCTCGTACACCTGACAACGCGCCTGTGGGTAGCGAGCACTCACCAGGGCATGCGCCTGCAGGCCGCCACGTACGGGGTCCCAATGGCACCAGGAGACTGGGGCTTGGCGAATCCACTGCAGTCGGTCCTCCATGCGGCGCGCCACTTCTTCATGCAGCCAAGGGGACGTGGCCGGGGCCGCAGCATGCCAGCGGGCAGCGGCAACAGGATCAATGGTGGGGGGACGCTCGGAGGACATGGTCGGGGCAGAAGGACGCGCGAGTATATTGATTCATGGTTTTTTTGGGTTTGCCAAGGATTTCACGCCATCTCCACGCCTGGGCGGACAAAGTGCCCAGCCAGTGCGCCGTGTGCCACGCCTGGCCGTCGCAGCGCATCTGCAACGCCTGCGCGGCGCGGTTCGCCCAGCCCGCCACGCGTTGTCAGCGCTGCGCCGTGCGAGTGCCCGCAGGGGTCGCTGTCTGCGGCACCTGCCTGCAGAACCCACCCAGCTTCGATGCCTGCATTGCCGCCGTGGACTATGCCTACCCCTGGGCCAATGCGCTGGCGCAGTTCAAGTTTCGCGGAGACCCCGGATGGGCCAGAGCATTGGCCACGCTCATGCGCAGCACGCCGTGGATGGAGCCGGCGTTGGAGACAGCCGACCGCGTGCTGGCAGTGCCCCTATCCACCGAGCGCTTGCGCGAGCGGGGCTTCAACCAGTCGGCCTTGCTGGCCAGGCAACTGGCTGGCGCCAAGGCCGACCACCAGACCCTGCTGCGCCTGCACGCCACCGAGGCACAAAGCGGCCTGCCGAGGGCTGAGCGGCTGCGCAACCTGCGCGGCGCCTTTGCCCTCGAACCCGACCGCGCTACCGCCCTGCGCGGCCAGAGGGTGGTGCTGATCGACGATGTGATGACCACAGGCGCCACACTGCACGCGGCCACACAGGCGCTGCGCGAGGCCGGCGTTGCGCATGTCACGGCCGCCGTGCTGGCGCGCACGGGGTTGGACTGAAAAGCCCAAACAGGTACACCAACAGGTAGCTAGGAAGTACCAAAGGGATACTTTTTATTACGAGCGGTTGCTCAACTCACAGGTCCAACGATGACAATGGCGAGCATGTTCCATATCGTCCTCGTCGAACCCGAGATCCCGCCCAACACGGGCAATGTGATTCGCCTGGCGGCCAACACGGGGTGCACGCTGCACCTGATCGAGCCCCTGGGGTTCTCGATGGAAGACCGCCAGATGCGGCGTGCAGGGCTGGATTACCATGAGTACGCCAGCGTGCAGGTCCATGCGGGCTGGACCGCGTTTCTGCGGGATACCCAACCGGACCCCACCCGCATGTTTGCGATGACCACCCACGGCTCGCAGCCCGTGCATTCCACTTGCTTCCTGCCCGGCGACTGGATGGTGTTTGGCGCTGAAACGCGGGGGCTCCCCCCTGAGCTGCGCGAGAGCTTTCCACCCGCCCAGCGCCTGCGCCTGCCCATGGTGCCGGGTCAGCGCAGCCTCAATCTGTCCAACGCCGTGGCGGTGACCGTCTTCGAGGCCTGGCGCCAGAACAGCTTTGCGATGCCCGACGGGCAGGTAGTGGTCGAGCCCGAAGGCACGATCATCAGCGGGTTTTCGCAGCTCAACTGAGGTGTCCGGACTTTTCCGCCACTGCGCGGGGCACGTGTTCGGTCAGGAAATCCAGAAACACCCGCGTGCGGGCGGGCAGCATGCGGCCTGACGGCAATGCCGCATAAATCGTGTAACGCGAAAAGATCCAGCCCGGCAGAATGTGGACCAGCTCGCCACGGGCCAGGTGCTCCTCGGCCAGCAGGCGCGAAGTGACAGCCACTCCCGCCCCATCCACGGCCGCACGCATCAGCAGCTCGGTGCTGACGGACTGCAACACCGCCGGTGCGTCCACTTCTTCGTCCGGCACGTCTGCCCGCAGCGACTGCAGGCGCAGCTTGCGGCCAGGCCCTGACTGCAGGCGCACGGGCGCGCTCGAATCACGCAGGTAGTCGTGGTGCACCAGGTCCTGCGGCTCACGCGGAATGCCCCGGCGTTCCAGGTAGTCGGGGGACGCCACCACAATCGCCTCGCCCTGCACCAGCGGGCGCGCGACGATGTTGGCGTCAAAGTCCTCGCCCGCCACCATGATGGTCACATCGAACTCATCCACGCGGCTGGATGCATAGGCGTCCATGCTGATGTCCAGCATGAGCTTGGGGTAGTGGGCATGCCACATCGCCACCATGGGCGCCAGGAAGTTGGTGGCCAGCACCGGCGCCGCCACGATGCGGATGGTGCCGCGCAGGTCGCGCGTGCTGGCTGCGGCGGCGGCCTCGGCATCGTCGATCTCGTGCAGGATGGCGCGCACACGCTGCAGGTACGACTCACCCGCATCGGTCAACGCCAGCTTGCGGGTCGTGCGCTGCAGCAGGCGCGTGCCCAGGTGCTGCTCCAGCTCGGCCACCATGCGGGTGACCACGGGGGGTGACATGTCCATGGCGCGGGCGGCGGCGGCAAAGCCGCCCTCTTCCACCACGCGCTCGAAAATTTTCATGGCTTGCAAGCGGTCCATGGTTCAGACCTCCTGCCCGATGGCGACCAGGCTCAGGCCGGGGCGCCGAAATTGCGCGCCAGCGATTCGGCCACGCACACCGGCTTGTCGCTGCCCTCGCGCTCCACCGTCACCAGCCAGGTCATCTGCATGCCATCGGGCGCCACGGGCTCGGCAGCCTGCAGCGCGAGGCGCGCGCGCAAGCGGCTGCCCACTGGCACCGGAGCCGTAAAGCGCACCTTGTTGAGCCCATAGTTCACGCCCATGCGCGCACCCTCGATGGTCAGCCCCGTCTCGAAAAACTGCGGGATCAGCGACAGCGTGAGAAACCCGTGCGCGATGGGCGCACCAAACGGCCCAGCCTTGGCACGCTCGGGGTCCACATGGATCCACTGGTGGTCGCCCGTGGCCTGGGCAAACAGGTTGACCTGTTCCTGCGTGATGGTGATCCAGTCGGTCACGGCGACCTCCTGGCCCACGCAGGCGCTGACTTCGGAGTAAGAGCGGAAGATTTTCATCGTCGCAATGTAGCCCCGCACCCAGGCGCGCCTTGTCTGCCGGGTGACAGGTGTTTTCCCGGGGGCTTGGTTTTGCGTTGTGCTTCACGCTGTCCTTCAAGAATTGAGCCAAGTGCAGATCCCTTGCCACTGCTCCAGGTCGCGCGCCACGCGGCCAGGGGCCACGTCAAACAGCGTGAGGCCGTGTGCTGCCAGGTGGATGTAGTTCTGCGTGTCACGCAGATAGCCCAGCACCGGAAACCCCAGGCTGTCCACAAAGTGGTGCAGCTGCTCGGCCGCCTTGGTGCGCGCATCCACGCGCATGCCGACGATACCGATCTGCACGCCCTCCGCCCGGCGGTGCTCGGCCAGCTGGTCCAGAAAACTGCGCGTGGCAAAGATGTCGAACACGCTGGGCTGCAGCGGCACGATGATCTTGTCAGCCAGCTTGAGCACATCTTTCAGGCGCCAGCCGTGCAGCCCGGCAGGGGTATCGAGCACCGCATGCGTAGTGCCCTTGGGCGGGCGGCTGATCACGTCCGAGCTGGTGTCCCAGCTGCCTATGAGGCGCGCAGCGGGCGGGCGCAGGTCGAGCCACAGCTTGGCGGACTCCTGCCGGTCGGTGTCGCCCAGGATCACGGGATGCCCCTGGCTGGCAAAGTAGCCCGCGATGTTGGTAGACAGCGTGGACTTGCCCACGCCGCCCTTCGGGTTGGCGACAACAACTACTGGCATGACAAGCTCCTTGGAATCTGCAGGTCCATGAAAATACAAGCCAAATCAGCTCCAAGCGCATATTTCATATGCGCCAGCAGCTATCAAAATCGAAGCACCATCCAGACAGCCCAGTGGCGCCAAGCGCGCTTCAGGCGTTTCAGGCGTGCTGGCCGCCGCGCTTGACAAAGAACAGCCCGGCTCCCACCGCCATCAGCAAGCCGCCGAACACACGGTTTTGCGCCCGCACGGCCCGCGCACTGCGCATCAGGCGGCGCAGGGCGCTCGCCCCCGCAGCGTAGCCGTGCATGACCACCACGTCCACCGTCACCGTGGTGGCGGCCATCACCAGCAGCTGCGTCCACAGCGGGCGCGTGTCGGTCATGAACTGGGGCAGCACGGCCACCATGAAGATGATGCCCTTGGGGTTGGTGGCGTTGGTCAGAAAGCCGGTCAGGCAGCGTTTTTGCCAGGTGCCCGCCGGGGTCTCCTCGTCCCCTTTCACCGGCGACTTATCGCCCGCTCGCCACTGACAGAAGCCCACATAGATCAGGTAGCAAGCACCCAGCACCTTGACGATGCTGAACGCCACCTCGGACGCCAGCAGCAGCGAGCCCACGCCCGCACCGGCAATCAGCAAGATCAGCAACAGCCCCAGCTGCAGACCCAGGATGGTGGCGCCCGTCTTGCGCACCCCGAAGGACAGGCCATGGCTCATCGACAACACGGCCCCTGAGCCCGGCGACACCGCAATCAGGCAAGACGCCGCAAAAAAAGCCAGCCAAGTCTGCAAATCCATGGGTCACCGTGCCTGTGTGCGAAGAAGGGCCCGCATCTTAGCAACGCAGGGCCGCATGCACCATGATCTGCATAAAAACAGCCGCATGCGCTACACGATCATGCCTTGACAGCTATCAAATCAAGAGCAATCAACACCCTTCACCCGGTGACCGCCCCAGAGCCTTGCCGCAGTGCCAGAATCGGCCACACCGGCCCCACCCTTGGGCGCACGGTGTTCCTGCCCACCCCACGACGACCCCCAAGCGCACTCCCATCCATGGAACACGCCCCCACCTGGCTCACCTACGGTTTTCTGTACCTCACCGCCGCCGTGCTGGCCGTGCCCATTGCCAAGGCGCTGGGCCTGGGCGCCATCATTGGCTACCTGGCGGCGGGCATCGCCATCGGGCCCTGGGGCCTGGGGCTGGTCAGCAACGTGCAAGACATCCTGCACTTTGCCGAGTTCGGCGTGGTGCTCATGCTGTTCCTCGTGGGGCTGGAGCTGCAACCCAGCCGCCTGTGGGCACTGCGTCGCCCCATCTTTGGGACCGGCACGGCCCAGGTACTGGGCTGCGCCGCTTTGCTGTTTGCGCTGGGTGCACTGGCGGGCCTGCCTTGGCGCGTGAGCCTGGTGGGCGCACTGGGCCTGGCGCTGTCGTCCACGGCGATTGCGCTGCAGGTGCTGGCCGAGCGCAACCTGATGCGCAACAGCAGCGGCCAGGCAGGCTTTTCGATCCTGCTGTTCCAGGACGTGGCGGCCATCCCCATCCTGGCCTTGCTGCCCGTGCTGGGCGCGGCCGCTGGCGAAGGCGCGGGCCACACACCGGGCGAGATGGTTTTGGAGGTGCTCAAGATCGTCGGCGTGATCGCCGCCATCATCCTGGGCGGGCGCCTGCTGCTACGCCCCGTGCTGCGCTGGATCGCCAAGAGCAATACCCCCGAAATCTTCACCGCCGCCGCGCTGCTGCTGGTGGTGGGCATTGCCTACCTGATGGTGCTGGTGGGCCTGTCGATGGCGCTGGGCGCCTTCCTCGCCGGCGTGCTGCTGGCCGACAGCGAATACCGGCGCGAGCTGGAGGCCGACATCGAGCCCTTCAAGGGCCTGCTGCTCGGCCTGTTCTTCATTGCCGTGGGCATGAGCATCGACTTTGGCGTCATCCTGCGCTCACCCTGGCTCATGGCGACCATTCTGGTCGGCTTTCTCGCGGCCAAGGCCGTGGTGATCTACACGCTGGCCAAGATCGTCGGCATCCCCTACCAGGAGCGCCCCGTCTTCACCCTGCTGCTGGCCCAGGGCGGCGAGTTTGCATTTGTGGTGTTCCAGGCGGCTGCGGGCGCCAGCGTATTCCCGGCCGAAACCGCCTCGCTGCTGATTGGCGCGGTGGCGTTGTCCATGCTGATCAGCCCGCTGCTGCTGGTGCTGCTGGACCGCGTGCTGCTGCGCCGCTACGCCAAGCTCAAGACCGGGCCCCAGGCCGAGGAAATCTCCGAGCCCCAAGAGGCTCCCATCATCATCGCGGGCTTCGGCCGCTACGGGCAGATCGTTTCGCGCGTGCTGCTGGCCCAGGGCATCCCCACCACCGTGCTGGACCACAGCGTGGACATGCTGGAAGTAGCCCGCACCTTTGGCTACCGCGTGTTCTACGGCGACGCCACGCGGCTCGATCTGCTGCGCATCGCCGGGGCCGAACGCGCACGCATCCTCGTCATTGCCGTGGACGATGCGGATCAATCCCTCAAGATCGCCAAGCTCGCGCGCGAACACTTCCCGCAACTGCAGATCGTGGCCCGCGCGCGCGACATCAGCCACTGGAACAAGCTGCGCGACCTGGGCGTGACGCTGGTGCAGCGCGAGCTGTTTGAAGCCAGCCTCAAAAGCGCGCACACCGTGCTGGAGTTGATGGGCCGCCCAACCGCAGAAGCCACGGCCATCACCCAACGCTTTCGCACCCACAACATCGCACTGGCCGACCGCATGTACCCGCACCACAAGGACCGCGCCAAGTTCATCGCCGTGGCCCGCGAAGGGCGCAACCAGTTCGCCGAGCAGATGGCCAAAGAGCGACAGGAGAGTGCGGCGATGAATGCGGCGGGGGCGGAGTACCCGGGGTATGGTGGGGGAGACGATACGGTGAGAAGCGATGGGGCCGCCAGTGCTCAGAAGCTCGATCAAAAATAGGCGATATCGCTTTCAAATAAAGCGCCAATTGCTCTTATTTTGATAGTAAATGCACCACATCAATTCTTCACGCTGAAGCGCGAGCGGCAACCGGAAAACAGCGAATCGATTTGCTGCCCGGTCACGGCCAGATCCTCCCTCTCCTATCCTCCCATTCCTTTTGGTCAGCACCGCCAGCCAGTGCAGGCCAGTGTGCGCAAGGCGGCTGCGGGCTGGGCTACAACCATGATCCTTCGCCGCACCTCCCCCACTCCCCCGCCTGCGGCGCTACGGGCGACGGACACACTCTGATCAAACCCAAGAAACAAACGATAACTATTCGCATTAAAATAACTAATTCCGCCAGCCAGCGTCCCGAGAAATCACGTGAGCCAGCACCCCAGCGTCTGCTGTCTGCTCACCTTGATCGGGACCCTCATGTCTTCTCTGCCTTCACGCGCGGCGCATTGTTCGCTGTCCGCCCACACTTGCTCATCAACGGCCCGAAAGGCCCGTTTGTTCGCCCTGACGCCCCTCGCTTTGTGTGTGGCACAAGTCGCCACGGCCCAGCAGGTCGCCACTCCTGACTCCGACCCGGCCGCAGCCACCGCCCCTCAGTTGCAGGAAGTCCGCATCAACGCCAGCACCGAAAAAGACATGGGCTTTGCGCCCGTGGAGGCGCAAACCGCCAGCAAGGCGCCCATGCGCCGACTGGAAACGCCGCAGTCCATCAGCGTGGTCACACGCGAGCAGATGGAGTCGCGGCAGATCACCAATGTGCAGCAGGCGCTGCAGACCGTGGCGGGGGTCAGCCCGGTCAACTTTGGGCGCCGGGGGTTTGACGACCTGAACATCCGGGGCTTTCGCTCCACCGAATCCATCCTGGTTGACGGGCTGGTGCAAAGCCCTGGCATGTGGGCCAAGTTGCAGCCGTATGGCTACGAGCGTTTTGAAGTGCTCAAGGGCTCAGCCTCGGTGCTGTATGGCCAGGTGCAGCCGGGCGGCATTGTCAATGCGGTGAGCAAGCGGCCCAAAAAGGAGGCGATCAACGAGGTGGGTGTGGAGGTGGGCAGCTTCGGCCAGCGCACGCTGCAGGCCGACATCAACCGGCCGCTGTCCGAATCGGGCAAGACGGCACTGCGCATCAATGCGCAGGTCTCGAACGCCGACGATCCCACACAGTTCGTTTATCGCAAGGACCGGTGGTTTGCGCCGTCGCTCTCCATCGACCTGGGCGCGCAGACCGACCTGGTGCTGTTTGCCACCTACAGCCGCAGCGAGTGGATGCGCCAGCAGGGCATCACGCCCTATGGCACGGTGCTGCCCAACCGCAATGGCACGTTGTCACGCACGATGTTCACGGGCGATCCGAGCTTCGGTGTGTATGACGTGGAAAGCACCACCGTGGGCTATGCGTTGGAGCATCGCCTGTCGGATGCCATGACCTTCCGCCAGAACGTGCGCTACGAGACCGAGAAGGGCACGGGCAACTTCGTCTCCAACCAGGCATTGCAGGCCAACCAGCGGCTGCAGAACCGCCAGGCCTCGCGCCAGTACATGGACTACGACCTGCTGGCCACCGACACCTCGCTGCTGTCACGTTTCGAGGCGCTGGGCGTAAAGCACCAGCTGGTCACGGGCCTGGATGTGCGCAGCGGCACCAGCCTGCTGGCCAGCCGCACCTGCCGCATCGGAGCGCTGGACCTGTTCGCGCCCGTGTACGGCATGCAGGCCACCTGCCCCGAGGCGCTGACCAGCGACGCGCCTTCCAAGCTCACCGTGGCCGGGCTGTATGCGCAGGACCAGATCAAGTTTGGCCAGGGCTGGACGGCCCTGGTAGGCCTGCGTCGCGACTGGTCGACCAACGACACCAACAACCGCGTGGCCCAAACACAGACGCGCCAGAAGGACAACGCCACCACGTTGTCTGCCGGCCTGGTGTACGAGTTCAAGCCGGGCTGGGCCGCGTATGGCAGCTATGGCGAGTCCTTCCTGCCCCAGTCGGGCCTGACGTTTGGTGGATCGAACTTCGTGCCCGAAACCGGCAAGCAGTGGGAGGCGGGCGTGAAGTACGAGGCCCCCGGTGGCCAGATCACCGGCGCGCTCGCCGTGTTCGACCTGGTGCGCCAGAACGTGACCACCGCCGACCCGGTGAACACCGGCTTCAGCGTGCAGACCGGCGAGCAGCGCGCGCGCGGGCTGGAGCTGGAGCTGGGCGCCGACCTGAAGAACGGCTGGAAGATCACCAGCGCCTACACCTACACACAAAGCAAGGTCACGCGGGACAACAACGCGGCGATTGTGGGCCTGCCGCTCAACCTCACTCCACGCCACACGCTCACCGCCTGGGCCACGTACAAGTTGCCAAAGGTCCAGCGCGTGACGCTGGGCCTGGGAGGGCGGTATGTGAGCGAGCAGATCGGCTCGTACCCCTTCACTCTGCCGTCGTACTTTGTGGCCGATGCGTCCCTCAGCTACGTGGGCGAGAACTACCGCGTGACGGCGGGCGTGAAGAACGTGTTCAACAAGGCGTATTACGACGGCGCGATCAACGCCAACGTGGTCTCGCCCGCGTTGCCCCGCAGCTTCAGCCTGGGTGTGACGTACTTCTTCTGACGCAGCGCCCCCACCCCGCCGCCCACACGCCATGACCAGCCAGCGCACGCTCAACCGCCTCTTCACCCTGCACTCCTGGGCGGGCATCGTCACGGGGCTGCTGCTGTTCATCGTGTGTTTCTCGGGCGCGGTGGTGGTGTTCAAGAACGAGATCGACCTGTGGGCCAACCCCTCACTGGCCAAGCTGCCACACTCTGAAAACCCTGCCTCGCTCGACGCGGTGCTCACGCAGCTGCACACCCGCTACCCGGGCGCCACGGTGGAGACCATCGCGCTGCCGGATGCCGTCAACCCCAGCTACTTCGCGTTCGTGCGCGAGCGCGGCGCGCCTGCCAACACGCGCACCAAGGTGGCCTTGCGCTCTGACACCGGCACGGTGGTGGGCCCGGTGGACAGCCAGCTCGGCCAGTACCTGCGCATGCTGCATGTGTTCCTGTTCTTCGGGCCGCGCTGGATCGTGGGGTTCTTCGGCGCGGCCATGCTGGTGCTGATTGCCACCGGCATCGTCATCCACCGCAAGATCCTGGCCGAGCTGTTCACCCAGCGCTGGGGCCGCAGCTTTCGCGTGGTGATGTCGGACCTGCACAAGTCCGCCGGCATCTGGGGGCTGGGCTTTCACATCCTGATAGCCACCACCGGCGCGTGGATGGGCCTGGCGCCGCTGTTCGAGCAGGGCTACAAGTTCATCACCACCCCTGCCACGTTGACAACCGCCAAGCCCGCGCGCAAGGCCGAGGGCAGCGAGCCCGCGCCCATGCAGTCGTTGGATGCGATGTACGCTACCGCCCAGCAGGCCGTGCCGGGGCTGGAGGCGCGCTATGTGTCGCTGCGCCGCTGGGGCACAGGCACCGCCGAGGCGGGTTTCACCGGCAACCTGAGCGGCCACCTGGCCAGCACCGCGCGGGTGGACATCCATGCCGTCACAGGCATTCCCAAGAAGGTGCACGACCCACGCACGGCGGGCTTCTGGTCGCTGTTCAACAGCCTGATGGAGCCACTGCACTTTGGCGACTTTGGCGGGCTGGCGCTCAAGTGGCTGTATTTTTTTCTGGGCATGACCCCGGCGTTTCTGTCGATCTCGGGCACGCTGATCTGGCTGGATGCGCGCCAGCAGCGCAGGCGCGAGGCCGACGCGGCACATCCGGCGTCCGCAGGCAACGCCATCGCGGCGGGCTGACGGGCATCAGCCCCCACCTTCCACACCACACCCACCATGCAACGTTTCTTTTTGGCCCTGCATGCCACCGTGCCCGCCGCGCTCCTCGTGGCGGTGTTCGTACACCTGTGGAGACCTGCGGGCTTGGCCCCGCTGGCGCAGCGGCCCGTGTGGACCGTGTGGGTGCTCATTGCCGTGTGGCTGCTGATGTCGGCCCTGGCCGCGTGGGCGCTGCGCACGCTGGCGCTGTGGCGGGTGGCGCTGGGCAGCACCGGGGCGCTGTTGGCTGTGGCAGCGCTCACCGGCCTGGCACTCGGTAGCGCCCTGGCCCCCGCCATGGCCCTGGGCCTTGTGGTCACAGGTCTGGCCTGTGCGGGCGTGGCGGCGTTCATGGGCCCGCAGCGGGTGCAGCAGGCTCATCGGCGCCGGGGGAGTCGCCCGTCCATTGCGATCACCCCGGCGGCGGCACGGCATGTGGTGTCCCACACGGGCCGCCCCTGGCCCCTGGCACCGCTGGCGCACCTGCCCTTCTGGCTTTGCGCGGCGCTGGCGGTGGAGTCATTCCGTCTGTCGCACATCGTGGCGGTTGAGCCAGCTCGATCGGCCGGCATGCTGGGCCTGCTGCTGTCGTTTTTTGTCGGGTTGCCTGCGGCCACGGTGCGCACCTGGGCGCCCCGCACCAGCGCCCTGCTGTGGCTGCTGGCAGGGCTGGCCTGTGCCGGCCTGGCAGCCAAGGCCGGGCTGCAGCAAGGCTGGGTGGCGGCCATGCTCTGCACGGCAGCAGCCTGCAGCAGCGCGCGGCCGCTGCACCACCGGCTGGGGGCCCGGGGCCTGGGCCATCGCAGCCGCGCCCGTCACACCCCACGCCACCCACAGCCCTCCGAGACCGCATGAACGAACTGCTGGGCATTTCCGCCGCCTTGGCCTCGCTGGTGGCACTGGCCTGCTGGGCCCGCACAGTGCCCACCCGTGCGTGGGGCGATGACACACCCACGGGGGCGGCGCGATGGCGCGCCAAGGCGGTGGCGCTGGGCACCTTGCTGTTGCAGACCACCACCGCCAGCCTGGCTGCTGGCTGGGTCGCCGGTGTGGCCCTGGTGCTGGCCGCATGGATGGTGCTGGGCTGGTTGCTGGTGCTGGCCATGAACCTGTGGCCCCAGGCCAGCCAGCGCTGGGCACTGCGGCTGGGGTGGCTGGGCCTGGGCGGATGTGTGCTGGCGCTGGTGGCCTGCGCATTGCCCGAGGGCCTGCTGCGCTGAGTGCACGCAGCCAGGCTCAGCACCGGGCGCGAACAGGGCCCACCGGACACGCAACACCCAATCCGCGCATCTTTTTGCTCAATATGCGCCCAAGCGCTACTACTTTCTGCTGCTGCAGCTATCAAATATATAGCTAGCCACCCCCCTGGAATCGCCAGCGGCCACGGCACAATCGTCGCCATGGATTCGCTGATCTTCAACGCCCCCTGGGTGCACACCCTGCGCTTTGTGCTGGAAGTGGCCGCCACCGTGGCTTTCGCACTGTCGGGCGTGATGGCCGCCGCGCGCAAGCGGCTGGATGCCGTGGGCGTGTGTATCGTGGCCTTTGTGGCCGCATTTGGCGGGGGCACGCTGCGCGATTTGCTGCTGGACCAGCGGCCCTTTTTCTGGATTCGCCACACCGAGTTTGTGTGGGGCATTCTGGCGCTGTGCATTGGCGCCATGCTGTTCATGCGCCAGCGGCACTTTGAGCCCACCGAGCGCGCCATGCTGCTGCCCGACGCCATCGGCCTGGGCCTCTTCGCCGCCGTGGGCGTGGACATTGCCACCGCCATCGGTATGCCGCCGATCATCAGCGTGATGATGGGCGTGACCACCGGCGTGTTTGGCGGTGTGCTGCGCGACGTGCTGTGCAACGAGGTGCCCCAGGCCTTCAGCGACCACCGGCCCTATGCGCTGTGCGCGTTTGCGGGCGGCTGGGCCGACGTGGCCCTGCGCCAGATGCAGGCTCCCGACTGGGCGCCGCTGGTGGTCTGCATGCTGCTCACCGCCGGGCTGCGCGGGCTGGCGGTGTGGCGCAACTGGGAGCTGCCCGCATGGCGGGTGTGACCAAGGCATCCAGCCCTGGCACAGCAAGGCTGGCGCACCTGTGACAGCATCCAGAGCCCGGGGCCCGCACACTGGTTCCCGTCAGACTGCAGGAGACAACCCACCATGACCAGCGCCCCCACGCCCGCCCACCTGCGCGCCACGGCCCTCATCGACAGCGACGCCCCTGCTGTGAAGGCCTTCGCCACCGAACACGCGCGTGGCGCCACCGACCGCGAACGCGCCGTGGCCCTGTACCTGGCCGTGCGCGATGGTTTCCGCTACGACCCCTACCGCATCGACCTGTCGCCCCAGGGCATGACGGCCAGCACCGTGCTGGCCAACGGCTACGGCTGGTGCGTGCCCAAGGCCGCGCTGCTGACGGCCGCATGCCGTGCGGCGGGCATCCCGGCGCGCATGGGATTTGCCGATGTGCGCAACCACCTGAGCACCGAGCGCATGCGCGAGACCATGAAGACCGACCTCTTCATCTGGCATGGCTACACCGACATCTGGCTCGATGGCGCCTGGCGCAAGGCCACACCCGCCTTCAACATCGAGCTGTGCGAGCGCTTTGGCCTGCTGCCGCTGGAGTTCGACGGCGAGAACGATTCCATCTACCACCCGTTCGACCAATCGGGCGCACGCCACATGGAATACGTGCACCAGCGCGGCGCGTTTGACGACATGCCGCTCGCGCAGATCGAGGCCGACTTTCGCACGGTGTACGGCGGCTGGCTGCAGGGTGACGCCACCCGCAGCAGCCTGCAGGACGCCAGTTTTGCCAACGACATTGAAAAGGAAGCCCGCTGATGACGCACGCCCCCGAGAACGCCACCACCGCCCCCATCCCCGCAGGTTTTACGCCGCTGGTGGCCGGGGGCCCTTACATCCAGCACAACGGCCCGCTGTATGTGCTGCACCAGGGCAACGTGGTGAAGTTCGGCTTTCGCGTGGAGCCACGCCACACCAACCCCATGGGCAACCTGCACGGCGGCATGATGGCCACGTTCTGCGACATGCTGGTGCCGCTGTCGGTGCACCGCAAAAGCGATCAGGTGTCGGACCGCTTCTTGCCCACCATCAGCCTGCAGATCGACTACCTGGCCCCCGCCCCGCTGGGCGCCTGGGTGGAGGGCGAGGCCGAGCCGCTGCGCATCACGCGCTCGCTGGTGTTTGCGCAAGGGCTGGTCACAGCTGATGGCGTGCCCTGCGCGCGGGTGAGCGGCGTGTTCAAGATCGGGCCCGTGGCGCCCCGCGACGCCGTGGAGTGAGCGACCCTGGGCATCACGCCCAAGGCCCCAGGTCTCCAGCTGCACGCCCCGGCGCACAAGCCTGACCAGCACCGCTCAGGCTGCGCCCAGCGCGCCCACCACATGCTCCACAAACCGCGCCAGCTTGGGCAATTGCCGCCGGTCGGGCGCATACACCAGGTGCATCGGGCGCGGCACGGGCAGGCAGTGCTGCATCACCGGCACCAGCACGCCACTGGCCAGGTCGTCGGCCAGTAGCACCTCGGGTTGCATGATCAGGCCCAGGCCGCGCAACGCCGCCTGGCGCAGGCCATCGCCCTGGTTGCACACAAAGCGCGCGTTCTCGGGCCAGAAGAACTCCTCCTTGCCGTCGCGCAATGTCCATTCCACCCGGCGCTGCCACACCGAGTGGCTGAGGCACTGGTGGCGCGCCAGGTCGGCCGCGCGTTCGGGCGTGCCGTGGCGCTGCAGGTACGCGGGTGCTGCGGCAATCACCATGCGGTAGGGGCGCAGCGGGCGCGCCACCAGGCCCTCGTTCACCACCTGGCCAATCCGCACGGCCACGTCAAAGCCCTCGCCTGCCAGATCCACCACGCTGTCGGTGAGCTGCAGGTCCACACGCACCTGGTCGTGGCGCTGCAGAAAGTCGGCCACCAGCGGCGCGATCACGTGGTTGCCCAGCGTGAAGGGCGCGCTCACCCGCAGCAGGCCCTGCGGCACGGCGCGGCTGCGCTCCACGGCGGACTCGGCCCAACGCACCTGCTCCAGCACGCGTTTGCTGTCGTCGTAGAACGCGGCGCCCACCTCGGTCAGGCTGTTCTGGCGCGTGCTGCGCTGGAACAGGCGCGCGCCAAGGTGCGTCTCCAGCTGCTGGATGTGCTTGCCCACCATCACGGCGGATATCTGCAGCTGGCGCGCGGCAGCGGCAAAGCTGCCGGCCTCCACCACGGCCACCATGACTTCCATATTGCGCAGCTTGTCCACGGCAACTCCCTCAATTCCTAATCAATGGTTAGCACAAGCATAACTTGCAGGTACTTTATGTTCCTACTGATTAGCAAAAGAATCGGGCTGTCAGTTCCTCATCAACCCTTTTTGACACCCAAGGAAAACACCATGTCCAAGATTCTTCTCATCGGCGCCAGCGGCACCATCGGCCAGGCCGTGCTGGCCAACCTGGGCCCACGCCACGAAGTGATCACCGTGGGCCGCAGCAGCGGCACGCACCGTGCGGACTTCTCGCAGCCAGGCGCGGTTGCCCAACTGTTCGAAGCCGTGGGCAAAGTCGATGGCATCGTGAGCACCGCAGGCAACCTGCACTTTGGCCCGCTGGCGGAAATGACGGCCGAGCAGTTCAACCTGGGCCTGCAGGACAAATTGCTGGGCCAGGTGCAGCTGGCGCTGGTCGGCCAGAAGTATCTGAACGATGGCGGCTCCATCACGCTGACGGCGGGCATCCTGTCGATTGAGCCCATCCGCAACGGCGCCAGCGCCACGGCCGTGAACGCGGCCATCGAAGGTTTTGTGGCTGCCGCCGCCATCGAGCTGCCGCGCGGCCTGCGCATCAACGCCATCAGCCCCACGGTACTGACCGAGTCGATGGGCAGCTACGGGCCGTTCTTCCCGGGGTTCGAGCCGGTGCCTGCCGAGCGCGTGGCGCTGGCCTACCAGCGCAGCGTGGAAGGCGCGCAGACGGGGCGTGTGTACCGGGTGCAGTGATCCCGCCGACCCGAATGTGAAACGAAAATAGCTGCTACCGCCCGATGCATGAGCGGTAGCAGCTATCAATTTGGTAGCTGCAAAAATCTCGACTGCGCTTAGAGCGGATAACAAAACCCAGCGCAGCGGTTCTGGCGAGGCGCCGCGTCGCAGGCAGTACGAGTAGTACGACAAGACGCGGCAACGACGCCAGAAGGGTTTTGTTAGCCGCTCTTAGTCCAGGCTCGCCCCAGACTCCTTCACGACCTTGCCCCACTTGACGGACTCGGCCTGGATGAAGGCAGCAAACTGCTCGGGCGTTTCGCTGTAGGTCTCGGCGCCCTGCTCGTTGATCTTCTTCTTCACCTCGGCCTGGTTCAAGACCTTGACCAGTGCGGTGTTGAGCTTGGCCAGCACCGGCGCAGGCGTGCCTGCAGGTGCAAACATGCCGAACCACGACGTGGCCTCGTAGCCCGGCACACCGGCTTCGGCAATGGTGGGCACGTTGGGCAGCTCGGGCGAGCGCTTGGCCGTCGTCACGGCGATGGGCACCAGCTTGCCACTGCGCACGTGTTGAATGGCCGAGGGCATGTTGTCGAACATGATGCCGATCTGGTTGCCCAGCAGGTCGGTGACGGCCGGGGCGCTGCCCTTGTAGGGCACGTGCACCATGTCCACTTTGGCCAGGCTCTTGAACAGCTCGCCCGACAGGTGGATGGAGCTGCCGTTGCCCGAGGAGCCAAAGTTGACCTTGCCCGGGTTGGCCTTGGCGTAGGCGATCAGCTCCTTCACCGTCTTGTAGGGCTGTGCCGGGTTGGCCACCAGCAGGTTGGGCACATTGGCCACGCGCGTCAGCGGGGCAAAGTCCTTGATGGGATCAAACGGCATCTTCTTGTAGAGGCTGGCGTTGATGGCGTGGGTGCCCACCGTGCCCATAAAGAGTGTGTAGCCATCTGCCGGGGCCTTGGCCGCCATGGCGCCGCCGATGTTGCCGCCCGCGCCCGCGCGGTTGTCCACGATGACCGACTGGCCCAGCTCCGTGGTCAGCGCCTGGCCGATGATGCGGGCCAGGATGTCGGTGGTGCCGCCTGCCGCAAAGGGCACGACGATGGTGACGGGCTTGCTCGGGTAAGCCTGGGCGAGCGCCGCACTGCTGCCCAGCAGGCCGATACCAGCGAGGGCGGTGACTGCAGCGGCCGACAGCGCGAAGCGGCGGGTGGCGTGGATGGAACGGGTCATGGTTTGTCTCCTTCAAGAAGGTGGATGAATGAATGGGTCGGTGCCACCAGCGCCGCGTGGGCCCGCGTCTGGCCGCGCCGTGGCCTCAACCGGGCGCCGAGGCCTCCGGACGAGAACGGGGGGTGCCCCTTGCGGGGCGGCAAGGAAAATCAGTTCAGGTTGCTAGACAGGCGCCACTCCCAGCGTGGTGCCTCCGCACACGTACAACACCTGTCCGGTCACGAAACCGTTGTCGGGCGAGAGGAAAAACAGCGCTGCGCGCGCCACGTCATCGGGCGTGCCCATGCGGCCCACGGCAATGCTGTTCAGAATGCGCTGCGTTTGCGGCGCACCGTCGGGGTTGCTCTGGCGGAAGAGTTCGGTGGCGATGGGCCCGGGGCCGATGGCGTTGACGGTGATGCCGTCAGGCCCCAGCTCCATGGCCAGCGTGCGTGTCATGCCGATCATTCCGGCCTTGGTGGCGGAGTAGACGATGCGCTCGCCCTTGCCCAAAGCGGCGCGCGACGACATGTTGACGATGCGGCCCTGCCCGCTGGCGCGCAACGTGGGCAGAAAGGCCTGCACCAGCAGCATGGGCGCACGCAGGTGCAGGCCCACCACGTCATCCAGCTGCGCGGTGGTGGCGGTGTCGATGGTGCCTGGGCGCGTGGCGCCGGCGTTGTTCACCAGCGCCGTGACGTTGTGCTTGGCCGCAATCTCGGCCGCGCGCTCACGGGTCGAGGCTTCGTCGGTCAGGTCGCCCTGGTACGAGGTGAGTTGCGGGTGGCTCCAGGTGGGCAGCACGTAGTCCAGGTTGACCACGGCGTGGCCCTGGGCCAGCACGGCTTCGGCGATGGCACGGCCGATGCCGTTGCTGGCGCCGGTGACGACGGTGACCGGTGTCGGGTTGCGCTCAATCACGGTCACACGCGCTCCAGAATCACGGCAATGCCCTGGCCCACGCCGATGCACATGGTGCACAGCGCGTACTGGCCGGCGTGCTCGTGCAGGCGGTTGACGGCGGTGGTGACCAGGCGCGCGCCGCTGGCGCCCAGCGGGTGGCCGAGCGCAATGGCGCCGCCCCAGGCGTTCACACGCGCGTCGTCGTCCTTGAGGCCCAGCGCGCGCAGCACGGCCAGCCCTTGCGCGGCAAAGGCTTCGTTCAGTTCGATCACGTCCATGTGGTCGATGGTCAGGCCCGTCTGTGCCAGCACCTTGAGCGTGGCGGGCGTGGGGCCATAGCCCATGATGCGCGGCGCCACACCGGCCACGGCCATGCCCACCACGCGGGCGCGGGGCTTGAGGCCGTACTTGGCAGCGTTGGCTTCATCGGCCAGCAGCAGCGCGCAGGCGCCGTCGTTCACGCCGCTGGCGTTGCCTGCCGTCACCGTGCCATCGGGCCGCACCACACCCTTGAGCTTGGCCAGCGCTTCGATGCTGGTCTCACGCGGGTGCTCGTCCTGGCTCACGATGATCGCGTCGCCCTTCTTTTGCGGGATGTGCACCGGCACGATCTCGCGCGCCAGATGGCCAGCCTTGATGGCGGCCACGGCGTTGAGCTGGCTGCGCAGGGCCATCTGGTCCTGGGCTTCGCGCTCAATCTTGAACTCCGTCGCCACGTTCTCGGCGGTTTCGGGCATGGAGTCCACACCGTACTTTTCCTTCATCAGCTTGTTGACAAAGCGCCAGCCGATGGTCGTGTCGTACACCGCGTTGTTACGGCTGAAGGCCGACTCTGCCTTGGGCATGACGAAGGGGGCGCGGCTCATGCTCTCCACACCGCCCGCGATCATCAGACCTGCCTCGCCCGCTTTGATGGCGCGCGCTGCGGTGCCCACGGCATCGAGCCCCGAACCGCACAGGCGGTTGATGGTGGCGCCGGCCACGTCGATGGGCAGGCCCGCCAGCAGGCTGCTCATGTGGGCCACGTTGCGGTTGTCTTCACCGGCCTGGTTGGCGCAGCCGTAGAGCACGTCGGTCACGGCCGCCCAGTCCACGCCGGGGTTGCGCTCCATCAGCGCCTTGATGGGGATGGCACCCAGGTCGTCGGTGCGCACGCTGCTGAGTGCGCCGCCGTAGCGGCCAAACGGGGTGCGGATGGCGTCGCAGATGAAGGCTTGGCGTTGTGTGCTCATGGTTTTGTCTCCTCGTTGCTTGGGGGGTGGATTCGTTCAGGCGGCAGGGCGGATGGGCAGGCCCACCAGTTGCTCCAGCTCAGCGTGCGACAGGCCGGGCACGGTGTCGATAAGCTGCAGCCCGGTGGGCGTGCAGGCCAGTGTGCACAGATCGGTGTAGATGCGCTTCACGCAGGCGACACCGGTGAGCGGGTAGGTGCACTGCGTCACGATCTTGCTGGCGCCCTGCTTGGTCAGCAGGTCCATCATCACCCAGGTCTGCTTGGCGCCGATGGCCAGGTCCATTGCGCCGCCCACGGCGGGGATGGCGCCGGGCTCGCCCGTGCTCCAGTTGGCCAGGTCGCCCGTGGCGCTGACCTGGAAGGCACCCAGCACGCAGATGTCGAGGTGTCCGCCGCGCATCATCGCGAAGCTGTCGGCGTGGTGGAAGTACGCGCCGCCGGGCAGCAGCGTGACGGGCTGCTTGCCGGCGTTGATGAGGTCATAGTCCTCCAGCCCCGCAGCGGGCGCCGGGCCCATGCCCAGGATGCCGTTTTCGCTTTGCAGGATGACTTCGCGGCCTGCCGGGATGTGGTTGGCGACCAGGGTCGGCTGGCCGATGCCCAGGTTGACGTAGGCGCCGTCGTGGATGTCTTGCGCCACGCGTTTCGCCAGCTCGTCTTTACTACGCTTTTGATAGCTGCTCATGCTTATTCTTTCTGCGCTTGGTGGCGATATCACGCGGATTTCTTGAATCCGCCCGCCTGCGTGGCCGTGCGGTCGATCTTCACCACATGCGTCACATAGATGCCCGGGGTGATGATGGCCTCGGGGTCCAGCGCCCCCAGTTCCACCACCTCATGCACCGTGGCAACCGTGGTCTTGGCAGCAGTGGCCATCACGGGGCCAAAGTTGCGCGCCGACATACGGTAGGTGAGGTTGCCCCAGCGGTCGCCCTTCTCGGCCTTGACCAGGGCCACATCGCCGTGGATGGGGTGTTCGAGCACGTAGTGTTTGCCGTTGATCTCGCGCGTTTCCTTGCCTGCAGCCAATTCGGTGCCATAGGCCGTGGGACAGAAAAAGGCGCCGATGCCCGCGCCCGCAGCACGCAGGCGCTCGGCCAGATTGCCCTGGGGCACCAGTTCCAGCTCCAGCTTGCCGCTGCGGTACAGGTCATCGAACACATAGCTGTCCACCTGGCGCGGAAAGCTGCAGATGATCTTGCGCACCTGCCCGGCCTTGAGCAGCGCGGCCAGGCCCTGGTCCGCATTGCCTGCGTTGTTGTTGACCACCGTGAGGTCCCGCGCACCGTGGGCGATGAGGCCATCGATCAGCTCGCCCGGAATGCCGGCCGTGCCGAACCCGCCTATCAACACCGTGGCACCATCCTTTACCCCCGCAAGGGCCTGGGCCACCGAGTCCGCCAGTTTGTTGATCATTGCAACGCTTTCTTGGTTTGCTTGTTTGTTGTCTCTCTGAAATTTGTTCGCATATAGAACAAATGTTCGCTTAAAGAATTATAGTTGGCATACATATGAATTCACAAACCCCTGAAGCCAAAGACCCCAAACCGAGCGACAGCTATGTGCAGTCGTTCGCGCGCGGGCTGGAGGTGATCCGCTCATTCAGCGCGGCCACACCGCAGCAGACCTTGAGTGAAGTCGCCGCGCAGACAGGTCTCACGCGCGCCGGTGCGCGCCGCATCCTGCTCACGCTGCAGACGCTGGGTTATGTGGAGACGGACGGCAAGCTGTTTCGCCTGAGCCCGCGCATCCTGGACCTGGGGTTTGCGTACCTGTCTTCGCTGCCCATCTGGAACCTGGCCGAGCCGGTGATGGAAGACCTGGTGGAAGAGGTGCGCGAGTCGTCATCGGCCGCCGTGCTCGACGGCCTGGACATCGTCTATGTGCTGCGCGTGCCCACGCACAAGATCATGCGCACCACGCTGGGCGTGGGCTCGCGCCTGCCCGCGTGCTGGACGTCCATGGGCCGCATGCTGCTGGCCGGGTTGCCGGACCACGAACTGCAGGCCCGGCTGCAAGGCCACCCCATGCAGCGTTTTACCGAACACACCACCACCGATGTGGATTCACTGCTGGCCCACATCCGCCAGGCGCGGCAGCAGGGCTGGTGCCTGGTGAATCAGGAACTGGAAGAGGGTTTGATATCGATTGCTGCGCCGCTGACCAACCGCACGGGGCAGACGGTGGCGGCGCTCAACATCAGCGGTCAGGCCAATCGCACGAGTGCGGCGGTGATGCAGGAGAGCCTGCTGCCCGCACTGCTGAGTGCGGCCCGGACCATCTCGCGCATGATGGGAGCGCCGAGGGGGTGACAGATAACGGCTATCGGCAACCGGCACCAGGGATCACCCACCGCAACGAGCGGCCGGTGCTAAAGCTCCGATTTCCGTCTTACGTGGATAGGGCGAGAACCGGAGCCGCAACACCCGTCACTCGCCACGGTGGATGAAATCAGTTCTTGCGAAAGCCGAGCACCAGCACCACGCCGCCGAGAACCATCGCGCCCAGGCTCAACCATTGGGGGATATTCACGGATTCCTTTTCTTTCACGGTCAACTCCAGCGGACCGATCTTGGCCTGGGTGGTGTCCTTGGTAAAGCTGAACCCCCCGGTCAGAAACCCGGCAAGGCCCACCACCAACAACAGCACACCAACGATTCGCATTGCATTCATGACACTTCTCCCGATGCCGGGTTTGGAGGACTGCAGCAAAGTGGACCCGGCTCCCGACCCTTGCGCCAGCCCAATGTAGGTGCGCCGGCGCACAGCCCGCGTAGGACGCCGCCCCGGCGCGATGTAGCGGCCGGGCGCAATCCGCATCACCCTCGCCCGCCTCCCCTCTGACGCCAAGCCCTTGCCCTGCGTGCTACCCTCACGCCCCATGTTCAGCCCCTCCCAAGCCGATGTGCGCCGCTTTCTGTGCGGCGTGCACGCCAAGACCCAGAGCGGCGCCCCAATGGAAGCCATCGAGACGCTGGCCAGCCTGTGGATCGCCGAGCACCCCGAGTACCACGCCGACCTGTCCGACGCCGATGCGGCCGTGGCCCGCAACTACGACGAAACACCGGGGCAGACCAATCCCTTCCTGCACCTGTCGATGCACCTGTCCATCAGCGAGCAATGCAGCATCGACCAGCCCCGTGGCATACGCCAGGCGGTGGAGCTGCTGACGGCGCGGCTCGACTCGCTGCACGACGCCCACCACGCTGCCATGGACTGCCTGGGCGAGATGCTATGGGAGAGCCAGCGCGCAGGCCGCCCGCCTGATGGCGACGCCTACATCGCCTGCGTGCAGCGGCGCGCGACGCGCGACTGAAGGTACAGCCCAGCGCCCGAAAGTCAGTCCAGGCAACAAAAAAGGCCAGCACCCGTCGAGGGCACTGGCCTGCATCAACACCACGGCCCTTTCGGGCGTGTGGCGATCAACCCGCCTCGTAGTGCGCCTGGCGCTCTTCCATCGCCTTCCAGCCGATCACTTCCTTGAAGTCGGCCATGCTGGTCTGTCCGCAGGGCAAGCCGTCCACATCGCCCGTGCGGCGGGCCGACAGCGTGGCCAGGTTCTTCTGCAAGGCGTGCACCGTGCTCATCAGCGTGACCACCGGATAAGTCGCAAAAGCCGCCACCTCTTCGATCTGCGACCGCGTGAGACGCGACATCCACAGCCCTTGCATGAGCTGCAGCGACAGGCGGCGGCCCGAGGCATTGCGCAAGCGCACCAGGTCTTCATAGCCCTTGAACGTGCGCGAGATAGGCTGGATCAGGTCCGCCCCCGCCTCTGCAAAGCGCACGGCGCGCTCGATGGCCTCCTCGGGGTCGGCCACATCGGTGCGTGCGACGATGAGGAAGTCCGGGTCCTGGCGGGCATCCACCGCCGCCTTGATGCGCGCCACGGCATCGGGGATGGACACCACAGGCGTCACCGCCGCCGCCGCCGGGCAGCGCTTGGGACTGATCTGGTCTTCGATCGAGATCGCGGCCACGCCCGCCTTCTCGAACTCGCGCACGGTGCGGGCCACGTTGATGACATTGCCGTAGCCGGTGTCGGCATCGGCAAACACAGGCTTTTTCACCACGTTGACGATGTGGTGCACCACCCCCACGTTTTCGCTGAGTGTGTAGACCTCCATGTCTGGCTGGCCCAGCAGCGATGCCGAGATGCCAAACCCCGTGGTGAAGATGCCGTCAAAGTCCGACTGGTCCACCAGCAGGGCCGAGAGGGCGTCCTGCGCACCGGCCATCCAGAAGGTAGGGCCCGACTGGATGCGCGCACGCAGCTGTTGTCGCAAGCTTGTTGTCATGGCGGGTGTCCTCAACGTTTCACGGGGTCGATGTAGCTGCCCATGGACACGAACTTCTGGTCCTTGAGCTCCATCAGCGCCACACCCGTCTGGCCGCGCCGCGCATAGCCACCAGCACTGACGGGCTGGAAGGTGATCTTGGGGCCGATCTTCTGGTCAAAGTCCTTCATGCCATCCAGCTCGGCCACCACCTTGGCGCGGCTCGGTTCGGCGCCGGTGCGCTTCAAGGCCTCGACCGTCACAGCGGCCGACGAATAGCCCATGAGCGCCATCGAGGTGGGAGCCGACTTGGGATACAGCTTGGTGTAGCGCTGGAAGAACGACTGGATGGCTGGGTTGTTGCCATCCACCGCGTCGTAGTACGAGGCCACATACAGCTTGGACTGCGTCTTGCCCAGCAGCTCGATGAACTTGGGGTCGTTGAGCCCCCCCGCACCAAACACCGTGGGCTTCCAGCCCAGCTTTTCGGCACCGCGGAAGAACTGCACCGCCTCCTGGCCCAGCGCGTAGACGATGACCACGTCCGGCTCAGCCTGCTTGAGTTTGAAGACCTGCGAGGTCAGGTCGGTCGCGAAGCGTTCAAAGGTCTGCGCCTCCACCAGCTTCATGCCGTGCTTTTCCATGCGCTGCACGGCAATGTCGTAGGCCGGTTTGCCCCAGCCGTCGTTCTGGTAGAGCATTGCGATCTTCTTGGCCTTGAGCACCTCCACCGCGTGGTCGATGTAGGCCGCCGTCTCGGTGGACTGGGGCGACGGCAGCACGTACAGCAGGTCGCGTGGCGGGTTGGAGGTCAGGTCGGAAATGCTCAGCGCGCCAATGGTGGGCACCTTCTTGGTGGAGCTGTATTCGTAGGCGCTGATGTTGGTGGCATGACCGATGTTGCCCACCATGGCAAACACCTTGTCGCGCTCGACCAGGAGCTTGGCGTTGGCCACCGACTTGGCGGGCTTGAGTTCGTCGTCATAGGTGATGAGCTTGATCTTGCGGCCATTGACGCCGCCCTGCTCGTTGACCATGTCGAAGTAGGTGCGCATGCCTTCGTCCACGGCCTTGCCCATGTAGGCCAGCGTGCCGGACAACGGCTGTGATGAGCCCAGCACGATCTCCTGGGTCAGCACGCCCTCTTCCTTGTTTTCGAAAGCATGCGCGCCCAGGGTGGCGGTCATCAGACTGGCAGCTGCTACGGCCAGCAGAGTGCGGCGGGGGGTGAGGTGGGTCATGGTTTGTCTCCTGTGTTTATCGGTGGGAAGGGAACATGGGGGAAGGAACTTGCAAAGCCGAGCCTGCGGTCAGCCGCCCAGGTAGGCACGGCGGATGTCTTCGTTGCCTGCGAGCTCGGCGGCCGGGCCTTGCATCACGACACGGCCGGTCTCGATGACATAACCTTCATCGGAGATGTCGAGCGCGATGTCTGCGTCCTGCTCCACGATCAGCAGCGTGAGGTTTTCGCGGTCGCGGATGTCGCGCAGCGTCTCGAATATCGCGTCTTTCAGGATGGGTGCCACGCCCATGGAGGGCTCATCCAGCATCAGCAGGCGCGGCTTGGCCAGCAGGCCCCGGGCAATGGCCAGCATCTGCTGCTCGCCGCCTGACAGGGTTCCGGCGCGGGATGTGATGCGTTCCTTGAGCCGGGGGAAATAACCCAGCACCCGGTCGATGTCGTCGCGCACCTCGGCTGCTGGGCGGGTGTATCCACCCAGCACCAGGTTGTCGCGCACCGTGAGTTGCGAAAACACCATGCGGCCTTGCGGCACATGGGCAATGCCTCGCCGCACCAGCGCTTCGGCGGGCACGTTGGCAATGGACTGGCCGTCAAAAACGGCTTGCCCGTCACTGACGGGCAGCAGCCCCGAGAGTGCACGCATCAGCGTGGTCTTGCCCGCGCCGTTGGCGCCCAGCACACACACGATGCGGGCCTGCGGTACGCGCAGGCTCACGCCGTGCAGCGCGCGGATCTTGCCGTAGCCCGCGCTCAGGTTGTCCACGCTCAGCAGTGCGGGCGCACTGGATGGTTCAACGCCGTTTGCCACTCTTGCCTCCTCCGAGATACGCCTCAACCACGGCGGGATGGTTTTCGATCTCCCTGGGGGAGCCCTGCGCCAGGAAGGCGCCGTTGTGCATCACGGTGATCGTGTCCGAGATGGACATCACCAGCGGCATGCTGTGCTCGATAAGCAGCAGGGTCGCTTGCGTGCTGGCCTGCAGCCGCTTGAGTGTTTCGCCCAGGGCATCGATCTCACGGTTGTTCATGCCCGCTGCGGGCTCGTCCAGCAGCATCAGGCGTGGCTCCAGCGCCATGGCACGGGCCAGCTCCACCAGCTTCTGCGTGCCATAAGGCAAGTCGCGCACCTTCGCATGGGCATGGGCTTGCAGGTTGAGCTTCTCCAGCACCGCCTCCACACGCTCACGTTCCTCGCGCTCCTCACAGCGCTGGCGTGGCAGGCCCAGCAGGGCTTCCAGCAGCGTGGCGCGCATCGCCATCGACCGTGCAATCAGCACGTTGTCAAACACGGTCAGTTCGGCAAAGAGCTCCAGGTTCTGGAAGGTGCGGGCAATGCCCAGGCGCGCCACGTGGTGCGCCTTGCAGCCCAGCAGTTCCACGTCACCCGCGGCCGTGCGATACCGCATGGAGCCTTGCTGGGGCGTGTAGAAGCGGCTGATGCAATTGAGCATCGTCGTCTTGCCAGCGCCATTGGGCCCGATCAATGCGTGCACCGTGCCGGGCATCACGTCGAAGCTCACGTCCTGCACGGCCACAATGCCTCCGAACGCCATGCGCACGCCCTGAATGCTGAGCAATGGGGCTGCCCGACCGGGTGCTGCCGACACAGTTGCCTGCAACGGCAATGTCTTGTCGTCCAAAACTCTCATCGCGCCACCCCGCTTTGCGCCGCATCTGCGCCGGGCAGGCGCTTGCGCTTGAAGAGGCTGGCCAGCCCGTCGGGCAGGAACATCAGCGCCAGGATCATGGCCACGCCGTACAGCGCGCGCTGGAACTGATCAAACCCCAGGTAGGTGAGCAACTGCGGCGCACCGATGACGAACACCGCCCCCAGCACCGAGCCCAGGATGGAGCCCAGACCGCCCACGATGACCATCGAGACGAAGCTGATCGACACCATGATGCTGAACAGCGATGGGTCGATGAAGCGCACCAGCGGTGCATACAACGCACCCGACAGGCCGGTGTAGAAGGCACAGACGCCAAACGCCACCAGCTTGAGCGCCGTGGTGTTCAGGCCCAGAGCGCGAGCAGCTGTCTCGCTGCCCTTGATGGCCAGAAAGCCACGCCCAAACCGGCTGCGCGCCAGGTTGCGCGCCACCCACAGCGCACCCGCCAGCACCACGGCGGTGAACACGTGGTACGCGCGCTCGTCCAGCGCCCAGCCGAACAACGTGGGGCCGGGCGCGCCCATGCCGTTCTCGCCGCCCGACATGTCGCCGCTGGACTTGGCGATCTCCACCGAGATCATCACGAAACCCAGTGTGGCAATCGCCAGGAACACCTCCTCCAGCCGCAGGACGGGGAGCGCCAGCAGCAAGCCCACCACGGTGGCGATGCTGGCCGCGATGAACATCGACAGCACCAGCGGCACACCAAAGTGCGTGGTGAGGATGGCCGAACCATAGGCACCGATTCCGAAGAACACGGCACCCGCCATGGAGATCAGGTTGGTATAGCCGGTGAGGATGTTGGTGCCAAAAGAGGCCAGCGTGTAGATGATGACGAGCGTGAAGATGTACAGCACGTAGCCACCTGGCACGAGCGGTGCCAGCACGAAGGCCAGCACGAAAAGCAACGGGCCGAGCCAGGGGTATGTGTCAAAGACTTTGGTCATGGCGTTCCCCTATACCTTCTTGATCTGAGCGCGCGCCAGCAGGCCATGTGGTCGCAGGACCAGGATGACCAGCATCACAATGAAAGGCACTGCATCCTTCCAGGCCGAGGACACATAAGCGCCTGTGAGGTTGGACGACACGCCGATGATCACGCCGCCCAGCAGCGCGCCCGGCATGCTGCCAATGCCGCCCAATACCGCCGCAGCGAACGCGAAGTGCAGGGCGTGCTGCATCATCGAAAAATGCACGAAAGTCAGCGGTGCAATCAACAGGCCCGCCGTGGCTGCGATCACATGCGACAGCGCCCAGGCCAGCGCATAGATGCGCTTGATCGGAATGCCCATGAGGCGCGCAGCCGTGGGGTTTTCCATCGTGGCCTGCATGGCGATGCCCAGCCGCGTGAAGCGAAAGAACGCAAACAGCAAACCTGCCAGCGTGGCGCACACGGCCACGATGCCCAGGTCGATGCCCGAGACGATCACACCGCCGATGTCGATGGGGGCAGCCGGGAAGATGCTGGGCAGCTCCTGCGTGTCCTTGCCCCATACCCAGATGGCAAGGTCGCCAAACACCAGGAACAGGCCCAGTGTGCAGATCGCAGACGACAGCAGTGCCTTGCCGATGAAGCGGCGGATGATGAACCGTTCAATCGCCATGCCCAGCGCCGCGCCAAAGAGCAGCGTGAGCGGCACCACCGCCCACAGCGGCTGGCCCAGCTTGAACAGTGTGTAGGCCACAAAGGCCGAGAGCATGGCCGCTTCGCCATGCGCGAAGTTGAGGATGCCTGTCGCCTTGAACACCATCACGATGCCCAGGGCGATCAGCCCGTAGATGGCGCCCAGGGCGACGCCGCTCACAATCATCTGCAACATGGTGTGACCCCGCCTGTCATGTCGCCGAAGCAGCAGCACGCTCGCGTGCCAGCCGGGCTTTGAGATACGGCGTGAACCCGCCCGCCTCGATGGTGGCGCGCTCGGTGGACGACCAGGGCTCGAAAGGCAGCGCCTGCCCTGTGCGCTGGTTAACCACGACGCCACGCTCCCAATCCACCTGCAGGGTGTCCCAGCGCTCTATGGCTGCGCGAATGCCTGGGCACGTAATCAGCGGAAAACCCATGCTGATCTCGCCACGAAAGAAGCCTGGCGAGAACGACTCGGCGATCACGCCGGCCACCCCCAGGTGGCGCATGGCCCGCATGGCCGGGTAGTGCGGGTGGCCGTAGCCAAAGTTCTGCCCACCCACCAGCAAATCACCTTTGGCGACGGATTTGGCAAAGTCAGGGTCGTAGCTGGTCATGGTGACCGCCGCCAGCTCATTGAGGTCGGTGATCTTGATGTTCTTGATGCCGACGATGAGGTCGATGTCGAAATCGTCTTCGGCAAAGATCCAGGCCGCGCGGCCATGCAAAGTGGGCAGTGTCATGCTGCGCTCCCTGGGGTATTGGCGAGATAGGGCCGGGGGTCAGTGATGCAGCCTTCCAGGGCCGACGCAGCCACCACAGCGGCGTTGCAGATGAAGATTTCGGAGTCGGCACTGCCCATGCGGCCGGGTGTGTTGAGCGTGCCGGTGGACACAGCGCGCTGGCCATCGGTCATGGTGGCAATGCGGCCATAGCAATAGTCACAGCTCGACGAGCTGATGAACGCGCCTGCATCCACCAGGGTGGAGATCAGGCCTTCGCTGGCGGCCTGCGACATGATGGCCTGCGAGGTGGGCACCACATGCAGCTGGAAGCCCGGCTTGATCTTGCGGCCCTTGAGCACCTGGGCGGCAATGCGTAGGTCCTCCAGGCGGCCGCTGGCGCAGCTGCCCAGGTAACCCATGTGCACTTCCAGGCCTGCGTATTCGGTCAGGTCCCGGGTATTGGCGGGGCTGGGTGGCGCCACCACGATGGGCGTCAGGTCGCTCACATCCACGGTCACCACACGGTCGTAGTGCGCATCGGCATCGGGGTAGACCGGGTCCAGGGCGATCTTGGAGCGGCCCTTGGCGTGTTCCAGCGTTTTGGCATCGGGCGCAATCAGCATCGTGGTCGCGCCCAGGAACATGGCCTGGCCGCAGATCGTCTGGCGGCCCTCGATGCTCATGGCATCGATCACGGTGCCGCACAGCTCCACCACCTTGAAGCGGCAGGACGATGGCCCCATCACCCGCACCAGGTGGTGGAAGATGTCGCGCGCCATCACACCGGGCTGCACCGTGCCGGTGACTTCGATCTTGACCGTGCCCGGCACCACGAGCGCCATGCGCTCGGAGACAAAGGTCTCCAGCACACTCTTGCGCGCTCCAATGGCCAACGTGCCGAACGCACCCAGCTGACTCACATGCCCGTCGAAATGCACCGCAAATGCACCCGGCGTGGCGTAGCCCAGCTCGGCCGACACCTGGTGGCCAATGCCCTCGCGCTCGTGCACGGGCACCCCCTGCTCCTTGCCCCAGGCGCGGGTGACCTTGTGCAGCTCTTCCTCCTTGGGGGCGGCGGCCGGGACCATGTGGTCGATGAACAGCACAAAGCGCTCGGGGCTGGGCACCTTGTCCACACCGAAGTCCTCCTTGGCCTCCTTGAAGAACACATCCGTGTAACCCGGAAAGTCATAGGCAATCACGAAATCCGGCCTCGCCAGGATCTCGTCGCCCGCCCGGACCGCAGTCACCCCTGCAACCCGGGCGAGGATCTTTTCAGTCATCGTGTAAGACATGTGGCTTCACCCAGTTATCCACTATGTGGAAGTTGAAAAATCGTTTGATTACTTATTAAAAAATCAAACGACAGCTCAATCGCCTGGGTAAACCCTAGATTGCCCACTATGTGGATACAAACTACAAAGACAACATGAACAAAAACACCACAACAGTCCCATCAGAGACAAATAAACCGCCACATAGTGGAAATTCAAAAACAGGGACTCAAAGCATCGAACGTGTCGTACAGATGCTCCGTATCGTGGCGTCTCGTGGCAAAGGTGGCATGCGCATCGGCGAGATCGCCGCCACCAGCGGCCTGCCGCAGTCCACTTGCTTTCGCATGCTTCACCGGCTGGAGGCCGAAGGCCTGGTGGACCGGGACGCCCACACACGCAAGTACTACCTGGGCCCGCTGCTGTACGAGCTGGGATTGCTCGCACGCCCCCGCTACCGGCTGTCGGAGTTGTGCGACAGCGCGCTGCAAAAGCTGGCCGAAGTCACCCAGGACACCATCTACCTGAGCGAACGCAGCGGCCTGGAGGCCGTGTGCACCCACCGCGCACTGGGCGACTACCCCATCAAATCGCTGGCGCTGGACGTGGGCATTCGCCGCCCGCTGGGCGTGGGTGCGGGCGGGCTAGCGATCCTGTGCGCATTGCCTCCGGACGAGGCCGAATCCATCATCGATGCCAACGCGCCCAAGTACGAGAAGTACGGATTCGTCACAGCCCCCTACCTGCGCGAGGCGATCAAGGTGGGACGCGAGAAGGGCTATGCGTTTCTGGACAGCGTGGTCACACCAGGTACAGCAGCCATCGGCATCGCTTTCCCGCCAGACAACCCGATCGCCGCCATCAGCGTGGCCGCGATCTCGGGGCGGCTGGAGTCGCACCGGCGCGACGAGGTGGCCCGGCTTATGCGCCCGCAGATCCGCGCCATCTGCGAGGCCATGACCAGCCAGGCCGTGTTGGCCGAGCGGTAACGACTACAACAAGCGAAACGCCAGCACCGCCACCATCGTAGGCGGCAAAGCCCCGAGCAGCAGTCCGAGCGGGTGGATGGCGTTGTCAGCAAACTTCTCTTTCAGGATCGCCGCGCCTGCCGGGTTGGGCGCATTCGCGATCACGGTCAGGCCACCGCCGGTCACCGCACCTGCCACCAAGGCCACCTTGAACTCATGGCTGAGGCCTTCGACCAAAGAACCCAGGTAAGTTAGCGCTGCGTTGTCCGTGAAGGCCGTGAGCGCCGCAGCACCAAAGAACACGGCGTTGGCATCCATCTTCATGAGCACCGGCTGCAACCACCACTGCTGCACGCCACCCAGCACCACCAGACCGGCCAGGAAGAAAGCCACGAGCAAGGCCTCGCGCAGGATCAGCGGGTTCTGGTGGCGCTGGTAGGCCGTGGTGAACCCCATGAAAAACAGGAACAGGCCCATGAAGACTGCTGGGTGGTGCGCAAACAGCACGACGAGCCCCAGGAAAACCAGATGCACCAGCATCACAGACACAGGCACGGGCACCTCGTCCGTCGTGATCTTGCGTCCCATGTGCCCCACCTGGTGGCGAAACAGCAGTGTGGCGATACCGGCGTTGACCACCACCGCGACGGCCGCCTTCCAGCCAAAGTTGGACACCATGAACCACAGGTCCCAGTTCCACTGCGCCGCCACCATGAGCACCGGCGGCGCGGCGAACGGCGTGAGGGTGCCGCCGATCGAGATGTTGACGAACAGCACACCAATGGTCGAATACTTGAGCTTGTTCGACAAAGGCTGCGAAAACAGGATGTCACGCAGCATCAGCGCCGCCAGCGTCATCGCAGCAGGCTCGGTGATGAAGGAGCCCAGCAGCGGAACGGCCGACAACACCACAAAGTACATCGCCACACCGCGCTGAAAAGGCATACACCGTGCCAACACCCGCACCGCCGAGCCAGCCATCTGAAGAATCGGCCGAGTAGCCGCAATCACCATGATCGCGAACACGAACAGCGGCTCGGTGAAATTGCGCGAGTCCAGGTAGGCGGTGGCCTCCTGCTTGCCGCTGATGGTGAACATGAACAGCATGAGCACCAGCGCCCAGAAGCCGAAGACCACCTCGACCTCGCCCAGCAAATGCCAGATGCCCGCATGCTTGGGCTGCGTGTGCGCCAGACGTTCGAAGTACTTGGTGGAGAAGGTATGGAGGATGGCCAGGCCGAACAGGACTGCACCAATCCCCTGGATCAGGGTGGGAGAGGAGTTCATGGGTCGCAAAAAAACCGCGCGGCGGCCCGACCAGCGCATGAACCTGCCGAGCAACGATGGCGCCGACACCCATCTGTGATTTTACCGTGGCACTACGGCGACCCTGTGTAGGCGCAGCGCGCGTTGCACGCAGCGCACGGCGCACACAACCATGCAGCCCACTCGGGAGTCTCGCTTTCCAGACAATGGAGGCACCCCACTTGGAGGTCCCATGCACCATCATCCAACCGCACCACCCTTGTCTTCACCGCCCCCTGCGCCGATCCCATCGCCCGTGGCTTGGCTGGGCTATGGGGGCCTGCTGCCGTTTGTGGCGCTGGCGGCTGTGGGCCTGTGGGCACCCGGCACGCCGTGGTGGAGCGCGGCGCTACTGGCCTATGGCGCGGTGATTCTGAGTTTTGTGGGAGCGCTGCACTGGGGCTTCGCCATGGCACAAAGCGGGCTGAGCGCCACAGAGCGCACGCACTGCTTTGTGTGGAGCGTAGTGCCATCGCTGATGGCCTGGCCTGCCACACTATTGCCCCCTGCAGCAGGAGCCGTGTTGCTGATAGCAGGCTTTGCAGCCCACCTGGTGCAAGACCATCGGCTGGCTGCACGCACATCGTTGCCCGCGTGGTACCTGCCACTGCGTTGGCGCCTGACGATCACGGCCTGTGTGTGCCTGGCAGTGGGCGCCATGGCTGCCAGCCGCTGACGATTCGATGGCCCAGCAAAAAGCCCGCCGAAGCGGGCTTTTTATCACCGGTGGACTGCCGCTTAGCGGAAACGCGACTGGGGCACCGTGTGCAGATCGCCGTCGATGCTGCTGATGTAGTTAGACAGCGCCTTCAGTTCAGCGTTGGTGAACTGCTTGGCCACACCGCCCATGATGGCGTTGCCACGACCCACGTTGGCGTTCTTCTCGACCTTGTAGGACTTGAGCGCCACAAACAGGTAGTCAGCGTGCTGGCCTGCGATCTTGGGGTAAGAGGGATCGATGGGCTTGGCGAAGTTGTCGCCGTGGCAAGAAACGCAGGCGCCCTTCTTCAGCAGCTCGGCCACTTGCACGCTGGGTTCACGCGAGGGCTTGGCGGGTAGCTCGGCACCGGTCTTGCCATGCTGTTCGTAGTAGGCTGACACGTCAGCGATGTCCTTCTCGGACAACGACTCGGCGATGCCGCGCATGGTGGGGTGCTTGCGCTCACCCTTCTGGTAGGCGACCAGCGCTGCCGCAATGTACTTGGCGCTCTGGCCAGAGATCATGGGCACCTTATGGATCTCAGGGAAGCTGGCTTGGTAGCCAACGATGCCGTGGCAACCAATGCACATGGCAATCTTTTGCTTGCCGGCTTCCACGTCGCCCTTGGCTTCCTGGGCGTGGGACAAGGCGGTCACGGAAGCGACAGCCAGGGCAAATAGCGTGGTCAACGTTTTGTTCATTTTGCGCGCACAATCTCGTGGAAGTTCAGCTCTGGGCTCTGATCAGCCGCCGATTATAGCCAGCGCCCTGTCAAGCCCATTCATCAACGATCCGGTGTTTTCCCCCATGAAATTCCAAGGCTCCCAGAACTACGTCGCCACCCAAGACCTGATGCTCGCCGTCAATGCCGCCATCACGCTGCAGCGGCCGCTGCTGATCAAGGGCGAGCCCGGCACGGGCAAGACGATGCTGGCCGAGGAAGTGGCCCAGGCGCTGGACATGCCGCTGTTGCAGTGGCACATCAAGTCCACCACCAAGGCCCAGCAGGGCCTGTATGAATATGACGCGGTAAGTCGCCTGCGGGACAGTCAGCTCAACGACGGTGACAGCGCCGAGCGCGTGAAGAACATCCGCAATTACATCATTCAGGGCGTGCTGTGGCAGGCCTTCACGGCCGACCGCCCCGTGGCGCTGCTGATCGACGAGATCGACAAGGCCGACATCGAATTCCCGAACGATCTGCTGCGCGAGATCGACCGCATGGAGTTCTACTGCTACGAAACACGCGAACTCATCAAGGCCAAGCACCGCCCCCTGGTGTTCATCACGTCGAACAACGAAAAGGAGCTGCCCGACGCGTTTCTGCGCCGCTGCTTCTTCCATTTCATCAAGTTCCCCGAAGCCGACACCATGCGGCAGATCATCAACGTGCACTTCCCCACGCTCAAGAGCGAGCTGCTCAGCGTGGCGATGAAGACGTTCTATGACGTGCGCAACCTGCCCGGCCTCAAGAAGAAGCCATCGACCAGCGAACTGATCGACTGGCTCAAGCTGCTGGTGGCCGAAGACATTCCGCTCACCGCCTTGCAAAGCGCCGACAACAAGGTGGCGGTGCCGCCTCTGGTGGGCGCGCTGCTCAAGAACGAACAGGACGTGAGCCTGTTCGAAAAGCTGGTGTTCATGAACCAGAGGAACCGCTGAGTGAGCGACGGCAACAACGACACCCGTCAACTGCTGGTCAACGGCGTCGCAGATGCTGTGGGCTTTGTGGGTGGCGCGCTGCTGGGCTTCTGGCTGGGCAAGCTGCTGGGGTTCGACGTCTTCGCGCCCGGCTACGGCACCGGCAGCCTGATTGGCATCGCACTGGTGGGTATCGGTGGTGGCCTGGGCCTGCATGCAGCCCGGCGCTGGCAGAACAGCCGCCGCAGCCAGCCGTCCAAGGATTGATGACTGAAGGGTAGAGACCCATGGCTTTTGTAGAACCTGTCACCCTGCGCGATCGCGGCGTCCGCCTGGAGCCGCTGGCTCTGGCACATGAAGACGGCCTGCGGGCCGCTGCCGCCGATGGCGAGCTGTGGAAGCTGCGCATCACCTCGGTGCCAGAGCCACAGGACACCCGTTCGTACATCGATGCAGCGCTCAAGATGCGCGAAGACGGCAACCGCTTTGCCTTTGCTGTGGTCGAAGATGCCACTGGCAACGTGCTGGGCTCCACCAGCTATCACGACATCGTGCCCGCAGTGAAGCGCGTGGAAATTGGCTGGACCTGGTACCGCCAAAGTGTGCAGCGCACCCACGTCAACACCACCGCCAAGCTGCTGATGATGGGCCACGCCTTCGACACGCTGGGCTGCCATGTGGTGGGCTGGCGCACCGACAACTACAACTTTGCGTCGCAACGCGCCATCGAGCGCCTGGGCGCCAAGAAGGATGGCGTGCTGCGCGGCCACGCACTGCGCCGCGACGGCACCATACGCGACACGGTGATGTACAGCATGCGTGCCGGCGAATGGCCCGAGGCCAAGGCACAGTTGCTATATCTTTTAGAGCGTCACGCGCAATAAGCACTAGCGCCAGAGGCCCAAATCATGCTCATCGACTTCTTCTACACCCTGCGCTCGGCCAAGTTGCCCGTGTCGGTCAAGGAATACCTCACCCTGCTCGAAGCCCTGCAGGCCGGTGTGGTGGGCCCCAAGTCGGATGACGCGTGGAGCCTGGACGACTTCTACAACCTCTCGCGCCTCACGCTGGTCAAGGACGAGAAGCACTACGACAAGTTCGACCGGGCCTTCGGCGCCTACTTCAAGGGTGTGGAGATGGTGGCCGACTTCACCAAGGAGATCCCGGCCGACTGGCTGCGCAAGATCCTGGAGAACGAACTCACGCCTGAGCAAAAGGCCGCCATCGAGAAGATGGGCTGGGACGAACTGATGGAGACGCTGAAAAAGCGCCTCGAAGAACAGAAAGAACGCCACGAGGGCGGCAACAAGTGGATCGGCACGGGCGGCACCAGCCCGTTTGGCCACGGCGGCTACAACCCGCAGGGCGTGCGCATTGGCGGCGCAGGCAAGAACAAGAGCGCAGTGAAGGTGTGGGAGCAGCGCGCCTACAAGGACTACGACGACCAGCAGGAGCTGGGCACGCGCAATATCAAGGTGGCGCTGCGCCGCCTGCGCAAGTTTGCACGCGAAGGGCATGAACTGGAGCTGGACCTGCCCGACACCATCCGCAGCACGGCCGCCAACGCGGGCTACCTGGACATCAAGATGGTGCCCGAGCGGCACAACAACGTGAAGGTGCTGCTGCTGATGGACGTGGGCGGCACGATGGACGAACACATCCAGCGCGTGGAAGAGCTCTTCAGTGCGGTCAAGAGCGAGTTCAAGCACCTGGAGTTCTATTACTTCCACAACTGCGTGTACGACTTCATGTGGAAAAACAACCGCCGCCGCTTTGCCGAGAAGTTCCCGACCTGGGACATCATCCGCAAGTACAACAAGGACTACAAACTGATCTTTGTGGGCGATGCGACCATGAGCCCGTACGAGATCCTGCAGCCTGGCGGCAGCGTGGAGTACAACAATGAGGAGCCGGGCGCCGAGTGGATCCAGCGGCTCACCCATGCCTTCCCAAAGTTTGCGTGGATCAACCCCGAGCCTCAGGGCGTGTGGCAGTACCGCCAGAGCATCAGCATCATCCAGCAGCTGGTGGGCAACCGCATGTACCCGCTGTCGCTCAAGGGGCTGGAAGAAACCATGCGGCTGCTGTCCAAATAGGCGTGGTACCGGGGTCAGATGCCTTGTGAGCATCTGTCCGACAGGGGGCGGTCCCGTTTCAGGGCATAGTCGGGGATGCATCGGGCGAGCTGGCAGGCTTGCCCTCCCCCTACGATCCTTCTGACATATTCCTCGCGCCGTGCCCTTCTGCGTTTTGCGCCCAGCCACCGCTACCACCCCAACGCCGGCCCTGTGGTCGGCGTTGCTGCTTTCCAGCGCGCTGTGCCTGAGTGGCTGCAGCCTGCTGCCGCGAGCCGACCAGCCAACAACCAGCGACATTGCCAGCACCACAGCCAGCGATGGCGCGGCGTCGTTTGACGTGGTGGTGCGCGCCCCTGACGCGGTGCGCGAGACGCTGGAGCGCCACCTGGAGCTGCAGCGCTTTCGCCAGCTGCCCGACCTGCAGGCCAACGAGTTGCAGCGACTGCTGGGCGCCACCGACGCCAATGCGCGGGAACTGCTGGGCACCCTGGGCTACTTTGCGCCCACCATCACCGTGGAGCTGACCGAGGCGCAGGAAACCGCGGGTGCCAGCAAGGCCCCGCACCGCACCGTCACGGTCACCGTGGATCCCGGCCCACCAACGCGCATTGCCAGTGCCGACATCACGGTGGCGGGCGACGCCGACAGCGACAGCGACAGCGACAGTCTGGCGCGCCAACAGCAGCGTCTGCAGCGCAACTGGTCCCTTACACCCGGGCAGCCCTTCACCCAGTCTGCGTGGGACAACGCCAAGGCCGATGGGCTGCGCCAGCTGCAGGCACGGCGCTACCCCACGGCGCGCATCGCCAACAGCCGGGCCGAGATCGATGCCGACCGGCACGAAGCCCAACTGGGCGTGAGCTACGACCCCGGCCCCGCCTACCGCTTCGGCCCCTTGCGCGTGCAGGGCAGCCAGCGCTACGACAGCGACGGCGCGCGGCGCCTGGCACGCCTGCCCACGGGCGCGGTGTATGACGAGGCAGAAATGCTGGACGCCCAGCTGCGCCTGGCCAGCAGCGGTTACTACGACGCCGTGTTCCTCACGCTCGACACCGAAGGCACCGACCCGCAGGCCGCCCCAGTGGTGGCCCAGGTGCGCGAGGCCCCGATGCAGAAGCTGGTGTTCGGCCCGGGCTTTTCGACCGACAGCGGTGCTCGTCTGTCGCTGGAGCACATTCACAACCAGATGCCTGTGCTGGGCTGGCGCGCGGTGACCAAACTCGCCCTCGACCGCGAAACCAAGCTCGCCAGTACCGAATGGACCGACCTGCCCAACAACAACGGCTGGCGCTGGTTTGCGGGTGTCCAGGTGCTGCGCGAGGCCACGGGTGACTACGACGTGAACAGCGGCCGCTTGCGCACGGGCCGCAGCAAAAGCACCAAAACCATCGACCGCAACTACTTTCTGCAGTACGACTACGCCAACAGCCAGGGGCTGACCGACAACATGCGATCGCCCTCCGACACCAGCACGGCCCTGAGCGTGAACTACGGTTGGACCGGGCGCTACTTCAACAGCCTCACCGCCCCCACGCGGGGCCATGGCGTGGCGGTGGAGCTGGGTCTGGGCACCACGCTGCGGCCAGAGCGCGACCCGTTTGTGCGCACCCTGGTGCGGTGGCAGTCTTTCATCTCCGCAGGCCGCGTGCTGGACGAGGCGGGCATCGGCCGCAATGCCCGTGTGGCACTGCGGGCCGAGGCGGGCGCGGTGCTGGCGCGTGAGGGTGCGCAGATCCCCGTCACGCAGCTGTTTGTGACCGGCGGCGACACCACGGTGCGCGGTTACGGCTACCGCAGCATCGGCGCGCGCACCGACAAGGGTCAGCTCTATGGTGGCCGCTACCTGGCCGTGGGCAGCGTGGAGTGGCAACGCCCCATCGTCTACAAAGGCGCCATGACCGACTGGGAAAGCACGCTGTTTGTAGATGCGGGCGCCGTGGCCGACAAGGTCGGTGACCTGAGCCCGCGTGTGGGCGTAGGCGCCGGTGTGCGCTGGCGCAGCCCCGTGGGCCCGCTGCAGGCCGATCTGGCCTACGGCGTCAAGACCAAGGCGGTGCGGCTGCACCTGCGCCTGGGGTTCAGCTTCTGATGGCGATGAACACCCCGCACCATCCCACACCCCGCTCCCGCGCGTCGGACTTCAGCGCCGGGTCTTCGTCGGCACAGCGCCCTCGCCCACCGCGCCCATCCGATGCCCACCGTGTACTGCGTGCACTGGGCTGGCTGCTGGTGGCCCTGGTGGCCTTGCTGCTGGCGGCCAGCGCGCTGCTGTGGTGGTGGGCAGGCAGCGGCACATCGCTGGCCACCACGCTGGCCCGCGCCGCACAATACCTGCCCGCCGACCAGCAACTGGAAAGCCGCGAGGTCAGCGGCTCGCTGCGCAGCGGCGGGCGCATTGGCTGGTTGCGCTGGAGCAGTCCCACCCTGGCGGTGGAAGTGACCGACATCCGCCTGGGCTGGCAGCTGGCCCCCTTGCTGCAGCGCCGCCTGGAGCTGGGCGAGGTGCATGCCACCCGCGTGCTGATCACGCCCCAGCCCCGGCCCGCCGACGTGCCCGAGCCACCGCCCACGCCCCTCACTGACCTGGTGCTGCCACTGCAGCTGGGCGTGCCTTTCCGTGTGGACCAGTTGTTGTGGGCCGGGTCGCCCGCCGTGGAGGCCGTGGGCCTGGTGGGCGACTACCGGTTTGACGGCCGCCAGCACCGTCTGAACATCGGCGCGGTAGAGCTGGCCCAGGGCCAGTACAGCGCACGCGCCACGCTGGGCGCACAAGCCCCCATGGCGCTGGACGCCACCGTGGACGGCACCGTGCACACCGCCGTACCCGGGGGCGGCGCGGCGCTGCAGGTGGGAGCCCACGCCACGCTGCAGGGCACGCTGGCCACCGCCGCAGCTCAACTGCAGCTGCAGGCACGCCTGAACCCCGCGCCGCCCAGCGAAGCCGCAACACCGCCGGCAGCCGCGCCTGCCAGCAAACCGGCTGCACCACCACACCCTCCCCCACGCACAACCCTTGCACCCGCTACACAACCCATGCAGGCCGACCTGGCCGCCACGCTGGCACCATGGGCGCAGCAACCCCTGCAGTCCGCCAACGCCACGTTGCGTGCCGTCAATCTGGCGGCCCTGTGGCCACTGGCACCTGTCACGCAGCTGCATGGCACTGTGCAAGCCGGGCCGACATCCGGTGGTTCAGGCACGGCTGGCGACCCCGCAGGCTGGAGCCTGCAGGCCCAGCTGCGCAACGACCTGCCCGGGCCGTGGGACCAAACCCGCCTGCCACTGACCGCATTGGACGCCAGCGCAAACTACGACGGTACCCGCTGGACCCTGCCCAGCGCCACCTTGCAGGCAGGCGCGGGCAGCATCACTGCTCAGGGCCACTACACCCCCGCCACCCACGCCCTGGAAGGCCAGGCCACCCTGCGCGCGCTGCGCCCCGACGCCCTGCACACGCTGCTGGCCGCCGCCCCGCTCTCCGGCCGCGTCACCGCACAAACCCAGGACGACGCCGTGCGCTTCAGCGCCGATGTGCGGGCCGACCCAGGCACGGCTGCGCGCGCTGCCACGACAAAGACAACAGCGGTGGCAGGCACACCGCTTCGCATCAACACCTTGAGCACACAAGGCACGTGGCAGGCCGCCGCTGGCGGCACGGTGCGGCTGGACCGCCTGTTGCTGGACGCATTGCAGGCCCGTGTGGAAGCTACCGACCTGCGCTTAGCGCTGGCCGCACAGTCTGCCCAAGGCAAGGTCACCTTGGCGGTGCCCGGCGCCACGGCGCAGGCACAAGGCACGCTGGCTGCCCAAAGCGGCGCCGGCGACCTGCAGGTGCAGTGGACCGACACCGACCGCACGCAGCGCTGGCTGACCAGCCTGCCGCTGGTGGGCCCCACCGTGCAACGCACGCTGCAAGGGGCCAGTGCCAAGGGTGCGGCACAACTCACCGCCCGCTGGAAGGGGGGCTGGCAGACGCTGGCCCAGCAGCTTCAGACTGCCACCGCCACCAGCGCGCCGCCCCGCAACCAAGACCGCTTTGAGCTACAGGCCACGCTGAATGCCCCCCAACTGGACCTGACGCTGCCCGCCACCAACAACGCAGGCGGCGGCACGGCAGCCGGGCAAGTCCTGCAACTGCGCGCCATCCAGGCAGAACTGGGTGGCCACCTGGCACAAGCCACCCTGTCGTTGCGTGGCGAGGTCCGCACGCCAGCCCCCCAGGCCCTGCAGACGGCGGTGCAGACCCGCGTCTCCAGCACCTTGGTGGGTGCAGGGCAATGGCAGGTGCAGGTCAGCGAACTGCGCCTGCAAGCGCAAGCGGCGCAGCACCCCGGGCCCTCCTGGGCCCTGCAACTGTCGGAGCCTTTGGGCCTGACCATGCGCACCGGCCTCCACACGCCCAGCGCACCCGCGTCAGGAGCCAGCGGGCGTGCCACACCATCGCCCGCCACCAGCGCCACCCTCAGCCTGCAGGCAGCAGCCGGGCAAGCCCGCGTGACGGGCCCCTTGCCAGGCACCGTGACGCTGCGCTGGTCGCCCGTTCAATGGTCCACAGCCACGGCACCCGGCGCCCCCATGCGGTTGCAAACGCAGGGCACGCTGCAGGGCCTGCCCATGGCCTGGGTGGATGCGCTGGGCCTGGGCGAGACGCCCGCCGCCGCGGGCCGGCCCGCGCAGCCGTTGCTTGCGCGCATGGGGCTGGCCAGCAGCATCGTGCTCGACGGGCAATGGAGTGTGGACACCACGGGCAACGCCCTGCGAGCCAGCGCCAGCCTGCGCCGTGCCAGTGGCGACCTGCGCATCCTGGCGGGCGATGCCACCGCCGTCACGGCGGTGCAAAGCAGCGGCCAAGGCACCGGTGCCGGAGCCACCACCGTACTGGCAACTGCGGCCACGCCGCCTGCAGGTGCATCCAGCGCATCGAGCGCCCCAGGCACTCCAGCCGGTGTACGCCAGGCAGAAATCACGGTCACCGCCGAAGGCGACACGCTGCGCGCGCGCCTGCTCTGGGCCAGCGACCGCGCGGGCGAAATCGACGCCATCGCCAGCACGCGCCTGGCCGTAGCCAACGCCGATGCCCCCGTCACCTGGCCTGCCGATGCGCCGCTGGCCGGCACCCTGCGTGCGCGCCTGCCCGACGTGGGCGTGTGGTCGGCCCTGGCACCGCCCGGCTGGCGCGTGCGCGGCACGCTGGATGCCAGCGCCACCTTGTCGGGCACGCGCGATGCCCCGCGCTGGGCAGGCACTCTGGGGGCCGACGACATGGCGGTGCGGTCGGTAGTCGATGGAGTGGACCTGCAAGGTGGCCGCCTGCGCGCCACGCTGCAGGGCAACCAGCTCAACATCACCGAGTTCCGCCTGCAAGGCGGGCGTGGCAGCAACGCGCGCATCGCAGGCTTCAGCGGCAACCGCACGGCCGCTGCGCAAGACGGCGGCATGCTGACCGCTACCGGCCGCGTGGCCTGGGGCGACAGTGCCACGACAGGCACAGGCCTGTCAGGCATCACCATGTCACTGCAGGCCGAGGCCAAGGCCCTGCAGGTGCTGGTGCGTGCCGACCGGCAGGTCAGCGTGTCGGGCCAGGTGCAGGCGCAATTGCAGCAGGGCCAGATCAGCCTGCGCGGCAACCTCACCACTGACCGCGCCACCATCATCCTGCCCGATGAATCTGCACCCAGCCTGGGATCGGACGTGGTCGTGCGCTCCGCCGCCAAGGACCGTGAAGACCAGGCCAAGGCCCAGGCCGCCGCCAAGGCCAGCCAGGTGGCGGCGCAGGCAGAGACGGCCAAGCCTCCCGACATCGCCATCACCCTCAACCTCGGGCGCGACTTTGCACTGCAGGGCCAGGGCATCACCACCCGGCTGACGGGCGAGGTGGACATCCGCAGCAGCGCCGTGCCCGGCGCACCGCCGCGCGTGACCGGCGAGGTGCGCACCGACCAGGGCCGCTACCGCGCCTGGGGCCAGATGCTGGATGTGGAGACGGGCCTCATCCGCTTCAACGGCCCGTACAACAACCCCTCGCTCGACATCCTGGCGCTGCGCCCCAACATCAGCGTGCGCGCAGGCGTGCAGGTCACCGGCAGCGCGCAGGCGCCGCGCGTCACGCTCTACTCCGACCCAGAGTTGCCCGACGCCGAAAAACTGTCGTGGGTGGTGCTGGGCCGCAACGCATCGGCAGGCGGCGCCGAAGCCGCCGTGCTGCAGCAGGCTGCCCTCGCCCTGCTGGGCCGCAACGGCAACAAGAACCCCACCGCCAACGCCGCCAACCGCCTGGGCCTGGATGAAATCGGGTTTCGTGGCGCCACGGCGGGCGACGACGCCAGCACTGCCGCCCTTACCTTCGGCAAACGCCTGTCCAAAGACCTGTACGTGACCTACGAACGCAGCCTGTCGGGCACGCTGGGCACGCTCTACATCTTTTACGACCTCTCCCGCCGCCTCACCCTGCGCGGGCAGACCGGCGAGAAAAGCGCGGTGGACATCATCTACACCGTGAAATACGACTGAGGACCAAGCGGCTCAAGAGGCCCGCGCGCGCCACTACAATGCGCGGCTGCCTTGCCTCCTCGTAGTTCAATGGGTCGCTACACTGTAGAAACGGTGGCGACGTATCACTTTCGTATCAGCGCGGCTGTGAGGGCCACGCATCCATCAAGGTTTGGACATCAGAGGCGTGGCCTTGAGCTGCGCCCGCCATCTCGCTATATCTTCGGATGCACTGATCGAATACGAGACTGGCGGTAGTGGCGTACTGATCGACGGCCTCGCGGGAAGCGTTGCGGATTCTGTCGGGGACTGTGGCAAGGTCGCCCCGCAGCCCATCAAGCTCATCGCGCAAACCGTCAGCATCGCGCTTGTTTTGAGCCGCGCGCGCTTCGGCTTTTCTGAGTGCTGCATCTGACTGCTCCTTGTAAAGTGCTGTTTTGCGCAACTCGCGCTGCGTGGCCTCTTGCGCCTCGGTTGCGTAGTGCGCTTGAAGCTCTGCGATTTCCTCGCCCAGCTTCCACCCCTGGGCGGTCCAGCCGATCAGGCCAGCGGCCACGGCAACACCGACATAGGCCCACATCAGATCGACCCCTTCTGCCGCTGAATCCCAGCCTTCACGCCCAGGCCGTAGAAGTGCTTTGCGAGTCCCTCTAGCTGGCGCTCAGACCACGGAGTGCAGCCCACCTCGGCGCATTCCTTGGCATCCTCTGCTGAGACTTCCAGGCCCTTTGTGGTGGCGCAGCCGGTGAGACTTGCGCTGATCAAAACGGCGGCAATGAGTACGGTGAGTTTCATGATGGGTCCTTGTTGGACTTGTCATCCCAGGTCGCAAAGCCCACGTATGCCACCACCACGGCACCGGCAAACGTGTAGAACGGCGCGGCCACAACCCCAAGCTGTGCCGAGTCTGTGTAGAGCAGCAGCAGCGGGAACGCCAGCCCTGCCAGCAGTGACAGCCACGCCATGCGGCGGCGATGTTTCCAGCGGTCTTTTTCGTTCATTGCACAAACTCCACGGCACGCGCGTGCAAGTCGTCCCAGGTCTGACGGTGCGGCTTTCCGGGGCGCCAGTTGCGGTAGTAGCAGTCCCACGCGCCTTGCGCATCGTCCATTGCTGGCAGAGGGCGTGGGTCGGTGTAAAGCAGCAGGCGTGCCACCGCTGCGGCCAGGACGTCATCACGCTCCAGCGCTGCCCATATCGCACGGGGCTCAAACGCCACCCCGCGCACCACGCAGATTTGCCGCAGCAGGCCAGAGCTAGCAGGGTGGTTGACGCAGCCGCGCACGCCGCCGCCCTGCTCAAACTGCCAAAACCCACGGGCGGGGCCGTTGCCCATTTGGCGGCGGTACTCAAACCGGCTTTCCTGCAGCCCAATGGACAGGAGCATCACCCGGGCTAGCGGGCTGTCCATGTGCTTGGGCAGCAGTTCAAGCGCTGGGTCAATGGCGGTGTCGGTGATGGTTTGCAGGATGTTCACAGCTCACTCCAGTTGGACCCGAAGTCCCTGCGCATCCGCAATTCCTGCTCTCTGGCCTCGCGCCGGTCTTTTCTCCAGGACCAGATTTGCCCAAGAATCAACCCGGTCAAGCCCACAAAGATGCCGACGATCACGCCGAGCTCGTTCAGGGTCAGCCCAGCTACTACGGCGCCACTGGCACCTCCGTATGCGGCCACTTTGCTGGCGACGATGCCCGCGTTTTCTGCTGCGTGGTTGCTCATCTATACCCCTCCCGGGCAAAGAAAAACCCGCCGCAGCGGGTTGGTTGTTCTTGTGTTCGTTGCTCAGGGCACTTCGTGCGGCTGCACTGGCGCATCAATCACAGCCGCTGCATCGATCTCATGGCCAGCGCTTTGCAGGATGGCAAGGCCGCCCGGCAGATCAGGGTTGCTCAGGTCGATGTGGCGGCGCACCTGGGCGTCACGGATGACGGCCTGCACCAGTGGCGATTGATCGGCCAGGATCTGCCACTTGAGCGGCCCGAAGCGGTCGAATAGCGCGCCTACGGTTATGAGGCGCGGCGCTTGCGCCGGAGCATCTGGGGCCGGAGGCTCGATGTAGTCGAGCATGGCCCAGCCCTCCCCCGTCCAGTTGGGCCAGGGCTGGCCCACCACGCGCTCGGCGGGCAGGCTGTCGGGCGCAACGTCCGTGGCGCGGCCAGGGATTTCGGCGGGCGAGTACCAGCCCCAAAGGTCGAAATGGTGCAGAGTGGTCATGGTCACAGGGCCTTGATAAATACGGGCTCGGAAGCGATGGGGTTGCCAGACACTGCGGGGCCGTAGCTCTGCAGCATGGGAACGCAGAAATCAGTCGCGGATTCGGTGAACGAGTACGCCGTGGCAGAGGCCTGAATCTGGACGATGGCGGAACCCTTTTTCGCAAAACCAGAGTTGAGCGCGCGGGCCTGCAAAGACTGGGACTCGACAAACCACTCCTTGCCGTCCATGGACATCGCGACACCTGCGGCCGTGGAGATGAAGAACCGGTCGCCCGAGTAGGTCACCTTCCAGGCGTTAGAGCTTGCAACCCCAGGGATGCCGACAGCGCACCATGTCACGCCGTGGTCAGAGCTGACCCACAACCCGGACGCTGCGCCGGTCATCACGATGACGCCAGCGCCATTGCTGGCGATGTCCCCCGACGACGCTGCAATGGCCTCGGGGATCTGTGATTCAGCCCAGGTGACGCCGTCAGTGGATGTGCTGACGACCGCAGCGCCATCGCACACGATGAAGAACTTCTGGCCGGACCAGCAGACGCCGCGCCGGTACAGCGAAGTCAGCCCCGTGCGGTTGGTCCAAGCGGTCGAGCCGTTGTCGAGCGTGTACACGCTAGTGCCTGAAGACCCGCCGATGCTGACGATGCGCGCTGGAGTTGACCCATATGCCAGCAAATTCAGAAGCCCGGCGGGGACACTGTTGATGCCACCCGACGTAGACGTCCATGTCGAATTTGGGTTGTCACCCGTGGTGACGAACGGCTGCGTGGTCGTGGTGTTGACAGCGCAGAACCGAGTGCCCGCCCAAATAACGCATGCCACAGACGCAGACGGGGTGGAAAGGGATGCAGATGACCAGGTCGCACCGTCCGTTGAATACTGCATGCCCGGGTTGCCAGCCGCCAAGGGTGTGACGAAGTACGTCGGGCTGGCAGCCACGCTGTAGCTGCTGGGGGTGCTGCCGAGCGTGCGGATGGTGCCAGTCAGGCGCCCGAACGGGAACTTGGTGGACAGCCGGGGATATGCAGACCGGGTGAGCGCGCGGCCGTCAGCGCGCACATATTGCGGCTCTGTCAGGCCGTAGCCCTTGGCGGTGGAGCCAAGCGGCGCACCGCCACCAAACTGACTTGCTGCGCTCATAGAAGCCTCCAGGAACCATTGATAAATCGGAGTTGATAGGTGGTCGGGTTGTCGAGCAGCATGTCTTCGGCCAGCGCCATGATCGTGCTGCCGTTGCGGGCCACGGTGTTGTCATAACGGCCGTTGGCAACGGTGATCCACACCATTGCGCCCTCTGCTGGGGATGCTGGCAATGTGAGGGTGGTTGCGGCCGCGTTGTTCAGCGGGTAGTGGTATCCGGCCACGGCCGTTTGCGTTGTGCCGGACACCGGCACCAGAGGCAAGAAAACGTCATACGCACGCCAGCTGGCAGACACGCCAGGCACGGCGGCCGTGACGTCGGCCAGGTTGTCGAGCAGCAGCCAGACACGACCTGCATACGCCACAGATGCGGGCTTGTTCAGTGGCCCAGTCAGTCCAGCCCAGTCGCCCTTGAAGTTGGACCCAGCCATTGATGTAACGGCCGAGGCCTCGGATGCGGTGGCGCTGGCGGCAGCGGCGGTGGCGCTCTCGAAGGCGCTCAACGCGTTCTGGTAGGCCTTGGAAACCGCGCCAGTGATCCAGGTCACCAGCGATGGAACCCAGCTACCCCAGGTGTAGGCCTTTGCATTAAACGAAGGATCGCCAAGCGCCGGGAACTCCGGCACGGACGGCGCCGCATCTGGCGCGACAGGACTGGTCATACATTGCCTTTGATTTGCAGGTCCACCTGAGCAGTGGGCCAGTTGACGGACCGGACAGAGCCGGTGACTTTGCCCACCGTGGCCAGGTGGGAATACTTGGGAAGCTCGCTCACCTCGATGGCCACAGCCTTACCAAGGATCTGTTCCAGAAGCAGCTTTGCCGAGGGCGCGCCTGCTGCATCAATCACACAGGACAGGTTGATGTCGGTAGCCTTGCGGCCCTCCACATCGATGTACGTTCCATCCTTGTATTCCTGGCTGTACGAGTAATCCCGCGTGGTGGCCTCGACGCCGTACTGCACGCCGCTGGCCTGCGTGAGCGGCGCAAGCAGGGTCTTCCAGTTGCCCACGCTGATGAAGCCGACAGCGGCCTCGACCAAAGGGTTGTTCCGGGTGAGCGTGATCGTGACCTTGGCATTCGGGTTGATCGGGATGTCCTTGAGCGCGTAGTAAGTGCCGCGTGCAAGTTCGCCGAACAGGTATTCCCACAAGCCGGGGGCCTGCTCCCACAACTCAATGTCCACGGGCGTGATCAGGTTGGTCGCGCCATCCTTCACCGTGATGTTGAGGTGGTCGGCCTCAATCTCGTAGATGGCCACACCATTGATGAACCCTGGCGTCAGCTCATACGTGACATTCCCGGCGCGGCGCGCCTTGGTGAACAGGTACTTGTCGAAGGGGGCCATGCGGTTGGTGGGGGCACCTTCGTCTTTCAGCCACCAACCCTCTGCGGCCGCGCTGCCTGGCACATAGGTGTTTGCAGGGGCCCCGGTGATGGGCTGCACGCACTCGTACCAGCACCCATCGCGCGTGCGGCGGTCCTTCAGTACGAACGTGCCGCCAGATGTCCATGCGACCTCTGCGGGGGTGATCGAGGTGTCAACATCCGGGATGTTGGTTCCGGCGCCGAACATGGCGGTCGTAATGGTCTTGGGGAGGAGGATGTTCATGCGACGGCCTTCTGGCGGCTGAATTGCCCGCCATTGCTGTACTGATCGAACTGGCGGCTAAGTTGTGGGAGCGGACGGGTATTGCCAGCGGTTTCATTCGCCGCCGCCTCCAGGGCGTCTACCTTCGCCAGCAACTGCTCCACCAGAGCCTCCAGGCGGCCAGATCCAGCGCTTCCGCCACCCGCAGCCGGGTTGTAGGCCTTGGGCACCACAGCCTCACCCTCATGGATGTAGGCCAGCATGTCGCGCGGTACGTAGTTGGTGCCAACGGCAAACTTCGGGATGTTGGTGGCACCGCCCGCGCGGAGGTTTTCTTCCAGCTGGGCCACGGTGATGCCGTAGGCCGCAGCCACGTCGGCCATGGAGGCACCCGTCTGCGTGATGGCGTCGGCGATTCCCTGAGCGGACATGCCGCCCGCGATGGCGGCGTCCAGATTGCTCTTGATGGCGCCGTAGTAAGCGGCCTCACTGTTGCCGCCCTGCACTTGGCTGTTGTAGAGCGCCGAGCGCGTGGCATCGCCATAGTTGCCGCCCGTGGTGCCCAGGAATGCAGAGCCGTACACGCTGGTCATCAGGTCGCGCCCCGCCATGCCCAGGTACTTGCCGTCCGGCGAGTAGATGGTGCTGTCGAGGTTGACGATGTTGCCGGTGCCGTTGTCGTAGCGCGCCAGGTTGTAGCCTGCGTAGGGCTTGGCCGTGTCCAGCGTGTTGTTGGCCGATACCACGCCGCCATCCGTCCATTTGTGGGTGCGCAGCCACTCGGTGAAGTTCTCGCGCGAGAGGTTCAGGCCGAACTGCTCGGGCCCGTCCTTGTAGAGCTTGTAGGCCAACACAGGGTCGAGGCCGAAGCTCTCATAGCTGAGCAGGCTGTTGCGGTCGTTCTGAAAATACGCAGCCACGTCGGCGGGCATCTTCGAGAGGTCGCTGCGCACCAGGGTGCTGCCATCCGTAGGCAGGCTGGAGCGGCCCGTGGTCATGACCTGCTCGAAGTCTTTGGCGAACTGCGGGTTGTTCTTGAAGTACAGGTACGACCCGAACAGTTCCTTGTCGGTGCTGTCTCCCGCCATGCCGCCCACGCGCATCCAGTCGGGCACCTGGTAGCCAGCGCTTTGCAGCGCGCCCACGTTGGCGTTTGTGGCCAGGCCCTGATACCAGGCCTTGAACTTGTCGAAACTGGACAAAGCCACATCTGCGCCATAGTCGGCGCGCGCCACGGTGCCCCTGTCCCGGTAGGCGGGGCCCGACACGTCGCCGCCCAGGCTGCCGGTTGCAGCAGTTGGCCGGGTGCTGCCCGTTCCACCCAAGAAGCCGCTCAGCTGCTGCACAGCAGACTCAACGCTCAGGATGCCCTGGTACGTGCCGTTCGCGATGTCGATCTGCTGCTTCCAGTAGTCGAGCACCTGCTCGTTCTGGTCGATCTGCGTTTCGAGCGCGCGCACCGTGCGTTGGGCGTCTGTGAGCTGCTTTTCTGCAATGCCTTCCAGGCCCGAGAGCTTCCCCGCCAATACCAGGCGGTCGCGGTCGGCAGCAAACTGGGTGGTGTACGCGCCGCCGTCCATACCACCACGCACGGCGCCGATTGCCTCGGCCAGCTTGTCGGCGTCTGGCAGATAGCCCGAGGCCTTTGCAGTGGCCAGCGCCTGGTCAATGAAGGCATTGCCCTGGCTGGCCAGCATGCCGCGCGTGCCGTCCACTTGGCCGTACAGCTCCCGCACGTTGCTGCGCAGGATGCCGAACAGGTTGTCGAGGGTGCTTTCCACCTCCTGCGCGGCGCTGAGCTGGCTCTGCAGGGACTTGTTGCGGGCCGACACTGCATCTTGCAGGGCGCCGTAGTAGGCCTGGCGCTGCTGCTCCAGGGTCTGCGTGGTGGTCTGGGCTGCCTCGGTGATGGATGCGAAGGCGCCGGACAGTGCAAGCAGGGTTGCGTAGGTCTTGCGGCCGGACTCGCTGAGGTCCTTTTCTGCCCCCTGCACCAGGGCGCGGAACTGGTCGCGCGCGTTGCTGGCGTTGATGTCGGGCAGCTGCAGGCCCAGGGTGGACAGCTGCTCTGCCAGCGAGCGCTGCAGGTTGGCGCGCTGCTCTTCGCCTGTGAAGAAGTTCGTGTAGTAGGTCTGCAGGTTGCCCAGCAGCTTGTCGAACCCACCGGACACTTCAGCCAGCCCTGCGGCTGCGTCAAAGCTCAGTGTGGCCAGCGTGTCCAGGCCCATGCCCTTGAGCGCGTCCTTGAACTGGTTCACGCCGACGATCTGGGCGTTGATGGTTTCCAGGAGCTTGTTGGCGGCGTCTTCGGTGAGGCCCTCGGCGTCCACACCCTTCAGCATCTTCTGCACAGACTGCGGGATGTCCGAGACAGTCTGCAGCGCCTGAATCGTGGCTTGCTTCAGATCGAGCGTGAAGTTCTCCAGCGCGGTCTTGAAGTCGGGGCTGTTGGTGCTGAACTTCTCGTACAGAGTCCCGGCGTAGTTGTCGCCCTTGCCGGATTCTCCGAAGGCTGCGCCAGTGGACAGCAGGCCGCCCGCAAACACCCCGCCCCGGCCCTTGCCCGAGGTTTCCAGGCCTGCGGAGAATCCGGTGAGGGTTGCAGCGCTGCCCAGGGCCTTGAGGAACCCATTGATGCCGCTGGCCGTGCCCGCCACTGCTTCACGGATGGCGGATTCCTGCGCAACGGGGTCGCCTTCAAGGCGGTAGGCAATGCCGTCCTTCAGCGCGGTCTGCAGGCCGTTGGTGAAGTCGCGGTCGAACTGCTGGCCCTCGATGGTGTAGGTTTGGCCCCGGCGCTGGTTGGTCACGCTGCCGTCAAAGGCCACGCCGAACTGGCCGCCTGTGCGGGTTTCGCCCTTGGTCTTGCCAATGATGGCCGTGAGGGCGCCGATGCCAAGCGCGATTGGGCCCAGCACCCCGGCGATCATCCCGGCGCCTTGGGCCATGATGGCCGCTGGGCCGCCAGAGGTGAGCATGCTCAGGCCACCACTCAGAGCGCCCAAGCCGTTGCCGGACATGAGCGCGGAGAAGCCGTAACCGGCCGCCGTGCCAGCGCCGCCCAGCAGGCCCGCAGCGTTACCCAGGAACGAAGCCCCGCTGGCAGCGCTGCCGATTGCGCCCAGGGCGGACGTACCCGCGTTCGCAGCGCCAGCCAAGCCCAGGGCCCCGGTGATGGCGCCCGCCACCGGGTTGACCACGGCGCTGACGATTGGCCGCAGCACCAAGGTGCTGAACATGTTCTTGATCGTGTCGCGCAGGTTCTGAGCGAAGTCCTTGCCACTCTCGAACCCGCGCAGCAGTGCGTCTGTCAGGCTGCGGTTGATGTCTGCCGCAGCTCGATCCCACTCGCGGGCCGCATCCTTTGCAGAATCCTCTGCAGCCTTGCGGGCTTCTTTGGAGCCGATGAGGCCCACCAACTCCTTGCGAGCGTCGATCTCTTTCTGGACAGCGAGATAGGCGTCCTCGTTGCCCAGCAGGCCGTCTCTCTTTTCCTCAAGGCGGGCGATGGTCACCAGCTCAATCGCCTGCGCAAGAGAGTAGTAACCACCTGCGGCAATGGCGGCGGCGGCCTCTTCTGTGCGCAGTTGGTCGGCCTGTTGCTGAGCTGCAGCAGCACCCTTGCCAAAGCTCTCCACGTATTTCAGGTGGGCTTTAGCTGCCTCTTCGGATGCCTTGGCCTGCGCCTTGGTCGCGTCTGCCTGCTCCTTCGCAATGGCGACAGCAAAGGGTTGCTTTTTAATCAGCGCCTCGACCGCCTGCACATACTGCTGCTCGGTAATGACGTTGTTTGCGCGCTGCTTCTGGTAGTTGGCCAGCTCGGCGTAGTAGGTGGATGACACACCGGCCAAGTCAGCAAAGACGCGCATCTGGTCGCGCAGCTCTTTGTTCTCTGAGGCAGTGCTACCCTTCTTGGCATAGCTCTCGCGGATCTGCGCCAGGCGCTGTTCGATCTCGGCCTGGCTCTTGCCAGCTTCTGCACCCTGCACGCGCGCTGCGGCGAGCTCGCGCTCCATCTTGGCCTTGTCGGTCAGGAACTTCTCGCCCGCCTTGTCGAAGGCGGCTGTGGCCTTGACCTGCTCGCCGCGCTTGCGCTCTTCTTCGGCCGCGACGCGGCTCTGGTTTGCAACGCCCTCCAACGCCGCAGCCTGGGCCTGCAGTGCGGCAAGCTCTGCCCGTAGGCGCTCCGTTGCTGCTTGGCTTGGCCGTCCAAAGGCCGCGCCGCCGCCGTTGGCGCCAAAGCCGCCGTTTGCAAGTTGGTTTTCTCGGTCGGCAATTTGCTTGCGAACCGCTGCCAACTGGTCAACATTCGTGGAAGCCCGGCCAACGTTCAGGATGGCGTCCCAAGCGCTCTTGGCTGCATCCTTCACGGCCAGCCAGCCTCGCTCCACGGTGCCAAGATTGCGCTCCATCTCGCCCGCGCGGCCTGCGAGCGTGTCAGCAAAGGCGCGCTGCGCAACGTTTGCGGCTTCTGCAGTCTTGCCTTGCTCTTCCAGGCTCTTGATCTGCTTGTAAGTGCTGTCCGTGAGAAAGTTCATCCCATCGTTGAGCTTCAGCACAGCAGCCAGAGGTTCATTGCGCAAAGATGCAAATTGCTCTGCCGTCTTCTCCACCGCCTGCCCAGTGGCGCGCTCGTACTGAACAGCCGCTTGAGCGGCCTCCTTTAAAGACTCGGCGCCGATCTTTCCAGTGGATGCCAGAGCAGCCAGCGACTCTGCGGCTTTGCCCTGCGTGCCGACTACGGCGCTGATTTCTTGGGCGTAGGCCTTGAGCTGTGCCGCATTAGTGCCAGCCGCGTTACCGGTGGTGATCAGGGCCTTGTTGTAAGCGTCAGCCTCTGCGCTCCCCTGCTTGTAGGCCACAGCCAAGGCCACGCCAGCCGCAGCCGCCACGGTGAACGGATTGACCAGGCCAACCACGTAGCCGCCCAGGGCGCGAGCCGCGTTGCCTGCACCACCAAACATATCTTTGAGCTGCCCGCCCTGCTGCAGGAACACGGTCAGCGGTGCTTGACCGCCCTGCAGGCTGGTCACGATGTCGGTGAATTGGGCTGGGACTCCACGCAGCGCAGCGGCGGTCTGCTTTGCTGAAATCCCCATCTTGTCCAGAGAACCAGAGGCGGCTCGTTGTGCTGCTGCCGCTTGCTCTTCCAGCTCGCGCAACTTCCTCAACGCCGGTTCAAACTTGGATGCGTCGAGGCCCTTGTCGCTGATGTTGAATTCCAGGCGCTGAGAAGCCGTCTTGCCCAGCAATTCAAGCTCGTTCGTTGCGCGCTTGATGGATGCCGAGATGCGGCTTTCTGCCCGGGTGAACTTGTCTGCACTGGCGCCCGCGCCGTCGCCGATCTTGTCAACGGCCTGGCCTGCCTTGGTCGCAGACGTGGCTACCTCAGTGGCCATCTGCTGGGCCTTGTCGCCAACACGGTTGAAGGCGCTTTCAGCCTGTTCCGAGTTGACGACTACGTCGGCCTGGATGTTGAGATCAGATGCCATGGGCGCCCAAATGAAAAAGGCCCGCCGAAGCGAGCCAGGAAATAGAAAAGCCACCCGGGGGTGGCTATTTGTCGGAGCGGTTCTCGCTCATTTGCTTGAGGGCGGCCATTTCAAGGACCCGAAGATCCTCAAACATTTCGCTCCACTCTTCTTCTGTTTTTGCAGCTCTGTCGATGAGTGGGTATGCGGCCTCATACCTGATGCCGGTGGCCCCGACCATTCCTACACTCCACTGCGTTTGCAGCGCGCAGAACATAGCGAAAATCGCCCAGTTTTCTGGCCAAACCTCTATGCACTCATCCTCTTGACGCGCGGCCAGGGCGGCAAGGAAGGGATTTCCAGAGACATCCTCTTCCTTGGCATAGAGCGCAGCCCCAGCCGATTTCAGTTTCCCAGTCGGCCTTCGAGTACCGCAGTGCGGTATGTCTCGATGATGGCGGCAGTAGCTCCAGGAAACTCGTTGCCCAAGTCCTCGACGGATTCCCTGGACAGCTCCACATCAAGATTCCAGCCTTCTAGGATCTGCAGGATGTAGTCGGCCCCGGCGTCTACCGACTTTTCCAGGTACTCAGCCAGGCTGAATGGTTTCACTTCAGCCTCTTCCACCTTGGTGGTTTCATTGGCCTTTTCGGATTCGCGGGCGGCTGCGGTGATGCCATCGACAAACTCGCCGTATTCCTTCTTGGTGCGGTACTTGAACACGCACTCCACGGTTCCCGTGGTGCCGTCCAGCATCTGCACGGAGATGGTCTTCTTGAAGTTCTTTGGGCGCTTGCCCAGGGTGATCTTGGCCATGGTTTACTTTCTTCGCAGGGTTGAAAATGCCCGTGCGCACCCACGCCGTCCCTGCGAAGGAACGAACGTGGATGCGTCGGTGCTGGGGTGGCTTTCGCCGGGGGTCAGTACGTGAGCGAGCGGCCGATGACCGTCATTGCAGCGTCAACGGTGTTGACCTGGTTGCTGTTGAGCTTGGGCATTTCGGACACGTTGAGGTAGCCGTAGCCGTAGGTCACAGCGCCGCCAGAGATGACCTGTTTGAAGGCCACCTTGGACAGGTTGCGCGAGATGCCCAGCATGGTCTGGTAGTTCGCCTGGTTGGGGTCGTGCGCCAGGGACAGTGTGACGCTGGTGGCGTTGAAGCCAGTTGGGATGCGCAGGCTGTTGCGGCGGGCCAGCAGCTGCACATCGGTGAAGCGAGCGTCACCACCGGATCCGCTGATCGTCAGCACCTGTGGGATGGCCGTCCAGCCGCTGACCTTCTGGGCAGTTCCGGTGCCGGTGCCAACCGGATAGAAACCGGTGTTCGTGGTGTCAATGCCGGTGAGGCTGAACGTGTCAGCCGTCAGTACGGTGATCTTGACCACGGTATCGGTCACATCCTCCCAGCCGGAGGTAATCAGGATTTCATCGCCAGTCGTATAGCCGTGGGCTACGCTGGTGGCCACTGCGGGATTCGCATTGGACAGGGCGGTGATGTTCTTGGCAGACGCAAAGGTCTGCGAGAACTGTTGGCTAGAGCCTTCGGGGAAATACAGTGCCATGGTGAGGGCCTTTCAGAAATGAAAAAACCCGCGCTGGGCGGGTCGGGTTGCTGCCCTCAACGGGCATGAAAAAAGCCCCGCCCGGTTTCCCGAGAGGGGCTTGCTTGGTCGGCTTTCGCCTAATCAGTTATCTGGCTGCCCAGATGGAGAAGCGCTGGATGGCGCCGTAAAGCTTGGTGTCGGCCTCATAGGTGGCCAGCGGCTCACCCATGGGGATACAGGTAAATGCAGTGCTTGCGCACATCGCCTCTTCTGCGGCGCGGATCTTGGTCAGCGACTCCGCGCGGGTCAGGCTGTAGACCGACACCTGCAGATAGCTGTTGCGCTTGTCGAGCGCAGTGTTGTCCAGCGCGCGGACGGACTCACCACCCAGCAGCTGCCAGGCGATGAACGGTGGTGCTGTGCCGATGTCCGCAACGTCCGGGAACGTGCGCGGGCAAATGGTCTTGAGCAATGTCGAGAGGTCCGATTCCATGCTCATTTGTTGACCTCTTCCAGATAGCGTGCCTTGATGGCCGCACGAACTTCAGCGCGGGTTTCGACAACCGCCTTGCTGATGAACGGATGGGCCGCCGTGCGGCTGGTGCCGTTGTGGACGATGAATCCATACGGCGCTTCGCTCTTGTTGAAGCTGATGTGGTACGTGCTCACGTCCTTGAAACTGTTGTCCTTGCTGTAGACCTGATAGATGCTGTTTTTCAAGGTTCCTGGCGCATATGGCCCGTACTTCTTGCCGCGGATGTAGAAAAAGTGGCTGTCCTGCGACACCGGTGCGTTGATGCGTGCGCGCTCATAGATGATCTGCGCACCCGCCTGAGCCGCCGGGCGGGTGGCTGCGTGGAGCTTGTCCACCTCGGCGCGCAGCTGCTCCTTGAAGCCAGCCACGTTCATGCGCACACCCATTCCCATTTCAGTTCACCACTTCGCAGGCGAGATCCAGGAACACGCGGCCGGACACATCCGGCATCACCGCCTTGATCTCGTAGGCCACCAGGTTGTGCACAACTCGCATCCCGGCATTCACTCCAGCCCGGTAGCGGATGCGGATGGCTGCAGTCACCACTGACACCGGGGCGCCTGCCTTGATCGACTCCAGGCCCGACTTCATGCGGATGTCGGCCCACACAGTGGCGAAGTCCGTCCAGCCGGGGATGGTCTGGCCCAGTTCATCCTGCGTGGTTCCGGGCTGCTGGATGACGCAGCGGCGGTTGAGGCGGCCTGCTTGCATCAGAAGCCCCAAACCCGATAGCGGTCAAGTAAATAGTCGATGTGTTCGTTTCGTGCGATGGCTTGCCCCAATGTCCAGGCTTCTCGGTTCTCGTAAAGCGCTCCGACACGCAGCTTTATCCACGACTTGATCGGCTCCGGGACGTTTGCCGCGTCGGCATACCCCGTCGAGAAGATCACCTTCACGGCCTCACGTTGGGCGCGGATCGCGGGCCAGGCCTGGCCATATGCGAGGACAATGCTTGAGGTGTAGTCGCTGCCCGCGATGAGCTGATAGACGCTCGACGACAGCACAACCGGCGTCCCAGCCGTGTTGGTGTAGGTCACGCTGTCAACCGCCGTCACCGGCGGGCGCTGCAATGCCATCTCGTCTTCGAATGCATCCAGCGTCAGCTGCCACTTCTGCGGCATGACAGCACGGCCCATCAGGTGCTCCGCCTCCAGGGTGGCCGATGCAATCAGCGAGGCGAACAGCGCATCCTCTGCTGTGTTGCTCACATCTGCAATGTCAGCAGCCACTCGGCAGTGCAGCTTCGCCTCCTGCACGGACACGCACAGCGCTCCGGCTGGCGTCTGGAGCTTCAGCGCCATGTCAGCCCTTCAGACTCTCGGCGTACGCAACAGCGTCAGGGTTCGCGTCCAGGTCGCCAGATTCGACCGCAACGTCTTCATCAACCTCGACCACATCGTCGACCTTGCCAAAGCGGCAATCGATCAGGACGCGGGCTTTTACGGTCTTCGGGGATTCGTCTTTCTTGGCCATACTTTTCTCCTATCAAACGTCAATGAAAAAGCCGCCCAAGCGAACCGGGGCGGCTTTTGCGTGGCGCTTACGCGATCAAGTTGCGCTGTGCTGGTACAGCTTCACGGCGTTCACGTCGAGCAGGTTTCCGCCCATGCGAGCCCATGCCAAGTAGCCGATTTGGCCCAGCTTGATGTAGGCCGAATCGTCAAAGCGGAACATGGTCACGTCCATGGCGTCGCGGATCATGTACTTGTTGAAGTTGCCAAACGCAATGGTCTTTGCGTTTGCAGCTGGCGAGGCCATGTCGTTGTTCAGGTAGACCGGGAAGCCCAGCAGGCGGTCAGGCGTCTTCGAAGTCATGCCTTCGTCATAGCTTGGCATCCAGATCGGACGACCCGCTGTGTCCTTGATCTTGCGCAGCACGCGGCGGGTTGCCTGGTTGAACATGAAGCCAGGTTCAGCGCCAGCCAGTTCTGGATTCGTGGATGGTGCGCCAAGATAGGCAACATCCAGCGAATCGATCAGATCCACCAAGTCGTCATAAATGACGGTCAGTGTCTGGCCAGTCGTGCCCGTCTTGCCTACGCTGGATGCCGTGATCAGGCCGTTAGGGTCGGTGGTGCCACCGCCTGTCGTGAAGCCGACATTGCCAAGGCGCCCGATGCGATCCGCAGCGCGCTTCATCACCATGGCCTGAATGTCGATCTGACTGTCTTGCAACAGTTCGAAAGGCACGGCAATGATCTTGGACGAAGCTTTGAACACATTGAGCGCAACCGTGCCAAACGCTGGGTCGGCGGCGGTGGCGGTCGTGTTCTGTGCAATCCACTCGCCTACTTCTGTGGTGCCATCCGAAGTCGGGAACGACAGGGGGTTTCCCTTCTCGGTGGTCATCTGAGAAGCGACGGCGCGCATGAAGCCATAGGACTTCAGGTAGTCGATTAGCGAGGCCGCCACTTCAGATTGCACGGTGAAACCACCCTGCGAACCTGTAGTGGTCGACATCGTATTGCGCACAGCGGTGATTTCTTCCGGCGACATGTCACGGAAGGATTTACGCAGGAACGTGTCGAACGCCTTGGTGGCCTCGGATTGCTTCTTGGCCTTCGGATCGACGCGGAAGTCGTCGGCATCCTTGAAGTTGTCTTCACGGTCGCGGGCGATCATGGCCTCGTGGGCTGCGATCTGCGCCTTGATGCGCTCGCCTTCGCTGACATGGTCGTCGAACACCTTTTGGTCTTCAGCGGTCCAGGTTTGCGAACCCTTCTCGGCGAGGATGTGATTGGCGGCTTTGTTGGAGGCTTGCAGGCGCTCCCGGAGGGCTTGAATGCTCATTTTTGACCTTTCGTGAATGAGACGGACATAAAAAAAGCCACCCGGAGGTGGCTCTGCTCTGACGCGGGAGACGCGCTAGATCTGGAACAGCCGCAAGCGATTGCGGTTGGTTTGGAGTTGGGCCGCAGCAAGGGCGGTCAGGTCTGGATCTGGCTCGGTGGGCTTGGGCGCATTGGCATATGCGGAGAGGTTCCACTGGGCCTTTTTCTCGCCCTTGGTGTTGGCATCGATGGCGTCGATGAATCCAGCATCGAGCGCCTCCTGTGCTGTGAACCACGTTTCTGCATCCATCCAGGCGCTGACCTGCTCTGCAGACGCGCCGGTCTTGCGCGCGTAGTCAGCAGCAATAGTCCCGTCGATCTTTTCCAGCAGGTTGGCCGTGTCGCGCAACTCGGTGCGGTTGCCCATGGCCATGGTCCATGAGTTGTGCACCATGAAAAGGCCACCTTCAGTCATGCGGACCTCAGAGGCGGCGAGTGCAAGATACGTAGCTGCAGAGGCTGCAACTCCATCAATGTGTGCAATGACCTTGCCCGCATGGCCGACAATTGCTGCCGCCATGGCCCGGGCCTCGAACACATCACCGCCTGGCGAGTTGATGTGCATGTGCACTGTCTTGTCACCGGCGGACGCAAGCGCTGACACCAGGGCCTCCGCAGAGGCGCCCCAGTAGCTGTCGATCACGTCATACACGTAGACATGGGCGCCGTCTTCGGCGACCTCGCAGCGAAGCGCGGACGGCGCCGCATCAGCGCGGGCGTTGTCCTTTAGTAGCTGCATGAGCTTGTTGATTTTCATGGGTTGCCTTCGGTGGATGCGGGGACCGGCGCAGCAGCGGTGGCAGCTGGCTTGGCGGCCTTGTAGAGTTCGTCACCACCTTTCAGCGGCGGCAGGTTGCGCGAGCGGCGCACTTCGTTGACGGTCTTGTAGCCATCACCCTGTGCGCCACCCAACGCGGCGCGGTCGGCTTCGGCCTGGGCTTTGGAGTCACCGCGCAGCAGTTCATCCAGATCAAACTCCAGGAATGGGCCAGCATTCCGGAACAACTTCCGGTTCAGTTCTTCTTCCCAGCGGTTAAGGTGCGGTTTGATCGTGTACTTGACGAAACCGAGCGTGATTTGCTCAATTCCTGTGCCCCAGCTGGACGTCTTGGTGTTGTCGCCAATAAGGATCGGGGGGACTCCCAGCGCCTGGCAGATGTCTTCGCGCTCAAACTGGCGCGAGTTCAGCAGATCCATGTCAACCGGCGACAGGCTCAATTCCTGCACCTTGGCCCCCTCAGTGAGAACCAGAGGCAGCTTTCGCGCGCCATTCGATGGGTTGTAGGTGGCACTGAAGCTGTCACGCAGCAGCTTCTGTTGATCCGGCGCCATCCTGTTGGGGTACTGGATCGAGAGTTGAGGCATAGCGCCTTCACCAATCGATTTCCCGGTGTAGTCAGCAGCGGCCAGGGAGTTGCCAATTCCCGACTTTGCGGCCGACTGGATAGCGGACAGTGAACGCATGCCATCAAAGCCAAAGCCTGTGAAATGCAGCATGTCGTCCTGGTCGACCGTGTAGACCTTGCCGGTTGCAATGTCCATCACGTCGTAAACCAGCCGGGACGGGTCTTTCGGGTTGCGCCGTGGAGCGCAGTTGTCTGGGTGGTGGACCTTGAAGCCGACTGGCTCTCCGTAGTTTGAAGCGCGGCGGCTGCGCAGGATCTCTGTGTGCTGGTCGCCTCGAAGGTCAACGCAGCGGACGATCCACTCTTTCCAACTCGCAGCAGTCCATGCTGGGGCCGGAGACTCGTTCAGCATCCACCAGAGGTCATCGCGTGGAGACTGCGACCGGTTGTTTTCGGCGTCGAATCGGTATTTGTTCAGCGGCAGCTGTTGAATGGCGCCCGACTTCTTCGACAGGCACGCATAGACCGTCGACACCAGCATGGCTGTCTTGTCGTTCACCTGGTAGCCAGATGGGGATGGAATGTTCTGGAACAGCTCATTCATCCCACTCACATTGGAGCTGACAACGGTCGCGTTTTTAACCCCCATGCGTTCGAAGGCGCCCGGACGCGATCCCGCCCAGTCCGTCAACACGCGCGACTGGTGGCGCTTGGCAGACAGGTTGAATTCGGTCATTTTTTAAGCGTTGAGGTCTACGAACCCTTGCGTGTGCTGCGAGGTTTCAGGATTGAGTGACATGAGAGTGACGGCGTTGAACAACGCCATCAGCGGGTCGATCTTTGCGGAGCCTGCCGCCTGTTTCGTGATGATCACGGCGTTGCCTCTGGGCTCCACCTTTGCATTGCCTACGCACCAGGCCATCAGCGGCTGGCCACCGTGAACCAGCACGCCTTCGGCCAGCTTTCGCTCTGCCGTCTTGATGGCTCCCGTGAGCTTCCAGCCCTGGCTTACGCCAATCAGCTTTTCCTCGGGGATTCCAGCCTCTGACAGGGCATCCACGATGCCGCCCAGCCCCGCCGGGTCACACCCGATCTTGTCCAGCAGGCCGCGCGCCTCAATCAGCGCGCAGATCCCGGCCACGTCTTCCACGTCCTCGCCGATGTTCTGCACCAGCGTGAGGTTTCCGTCCTTGGCGAAGTCCTGGAACCGCGCGGCCTCAGACTTGCGGCGCTCCAAAACTGAGGGGTGCGCCCAGGCATGCGTCCAGGTCAGCCACTCGCGGGTGTCTTTGTCTCGGCCGACAACAGCCAGGCCCAGCAAGTCATCTAGGCCGCCGCCGTCAATCCCGACGTCAACCACCTCGGAGCGGTCGAGCAGTTGGTCGAGTGTCAGCCCGGGGGCCTTGGCCTGGGATTCCCAGAAGTCGGCACCAGCCCAGCGGTCAGAGCGCAGGTTCAGGCCAATCTCCACATTCGCGTGCTTCGCCATGAAGCCCCGGAAAGAGTCCCCACCTGCCAGCTCGGCCTTCTTGAACTCGCGCTCCAGGAATGCTTGGTCCACCGAGAACCCCATGTTGGGATTCACCATGGCCATGTTTTCCAGCTTCAGACAATCTCCGTTGGCCACCATCTCGGGCGGATGCTCGAAGATCACCGGCACGAAACCGGGGTCGATGATCTTGCCGTCCCGCACGTCGCGGGCATAGTCCAGCTTCTGCTTGAACACGCCTGCCGGTGGTTCGTCAGACTGCGTGGTGAGCCAGATCACGAAGCCCTCGGGCCGCGATGCCAGGCCGCCCAAGGCTTCCCGGAACATGTTCTCGGCGCTGGCCATCTTGCCGAACAGGTGGAGCTCGTCCACCAGCGTCCCGACAGACTTCTTGCCGCCTACCGTGTTCTGGTCTGCCGCAAGCACCTTCAAGGCCGCCCCGCTCTCACGGTGGGTGATGGTCTTGATGTGCGTCTGCACATGCATCAGGACTTCGAGGTCTTCGTCCTTCTGCACCATGTCCCGGGCCGGGGCGAAGGCGTTGTTTGCCACCTCCACCGTAGGGGCCAGGACGGAGAACTCAGCCGACTGCCGCCAGTTCAAGATGACCGCTGTCATCATGATCCCGGCCGCAATGGTGCTCTTGCTGTTCTTCTTCGGAATGAGGATGAACCACTCTGTGATCAGCCGCCGCCCGCTGTCCGCGTCGTAGGCCCCGAAGATCGAGCGCACAAGGTCGAACACCCATTCGGCGCACGACTCTCCAAAGGTCGGGCTGCCTGGGGCATCCACGATCTTCAGCTGCTTGAAAATGTTCAGCGCCTGCTCTGCCTGCTCGGGGAAGATCGGTGGGGGGATGATGGACTTCCCCTGTCTGAGCCGATCAGCCCAGTCAATACAGGAGGTTGTCCATTCCATGCTTTGCCCATAAAAAAACCCGCTCAACGCGGGTTACATGTTCTGACCATCAATCTTCTGGCGGTGGCGGCAATGGCATCCAGTAAGCGCAACCTGTGTGCAAGATGAATCCATTGACGCTCGTCCACGTTTGCTGCACTTCGTTCCAACGGGCCTCATAGACCCGCCTTGAGCCTTCTAGGCGCGGGTGTTTTGCATGCGCCACCAAGATGATCGACCCGTCTTGTGGTGCTTTCTCAATTGGCTGCCATGTCATGCTGTGCCCTATTCGCTTCTAGACTTTTCGACCGCCAGCAGCAACCAGCTTCGGCGGCGTGGCCGTGGCGAATTTGCTGGCGACCTTGGCCGCAGCCGCCGCTTTCTCTTCCTTCTTGCCTCCCTCGCCCTTTTTGGCGTGGCAGTAAGGGGCCGCCAGGGTCGCAGCCTGCATGCGCCGTCCCTTGTCCTCGTCTTGGTCACGCATGATCTGCAGCAGGAAGTCCAGAGGCATCAGTCCAGACAAATCGGGCTCTGGCGGTGGTGGAGCGACAGGCGCTTTCCCGAACGGCCAGTTCTCGGGCGCGGCGGCAGTCTTGAAGCCTTGCGCATCGACTACCGGAGCACTTGCTGGCGCCTCAGCGGTGGTTTTCCGCTTCCGGCCAGCACCGGGACGGCTACCACCACGGGGCATTTGATTCCTTTGATTCTTTGATTTCCCCTGTCGAGGGATTCATACAGGGTGGTTTTTTGTCCGCGTGGGGAACGGCGGGGTTTCGATCCGATCAGCCTTCCAGACTTTCACCACCCCCCTCCCCTTTGCCTCAACCGGCCCGATCCTTCGCCTCGGCCTTGCTCTTTCGCGTGTGGCACCCATCCGGCCCACCGCACAGCGTCTGCAGGTTGTCGTCGTCGTTCGTGCCGCCTTGCTCCAATGGCACGCGGTGATCGACTTCGTTATCCATCCTCACCACTCCACATCCCTGGCATGTGTAGCCATCACGCAGGAGGATGCGACGCCTTGTGGCCATCCATGCATCACCTCGGATGCGGGGTGTTGTCCCCGCCTTGGTCTGCAGCGTGGGCAGACGCGTGGTTGCGATGGATGACAGCCTGTTTGGGATGCGTTGGAGCTTCATGACAAGCGCACGCCCTTGATCACCCTGGCCTTGACCTTCTCCATGTCGGGCTCCAACCCAGTTAGCAGGGAGCACAGCGCCACGCCGGAGATATACCAACGCACCCACCATGCAATGCTAACTTTGATGGTCATGGATGCCATGCACTTCCCCAGTTAATAGCCCTTCGGACAACTCGCACATGCGGGCAGGGCTTGCCGTCGCGCCTCTGCTGGTAACGGCTGGGCAGCCGCAGGAGTTCAGCGCCTGGTGGCGCTCCCGTCCAGCTTCCGGGGTGGTTGTGTGTTGCGGGCGCTGCTGCTTTTGGGAACGGGGTCCGACAAGATTTTTCAGCAGGCCCGCGAACGTGGTAGCCGCGCTGGGATTCGAACCCAGGGAGACCAGCGTATCGGCCCAAGCGCCACGCCAATCCCTTTAGCTTGGTCACCCTTCGGCCACTCGGGCACACGGCGGAAACGAAAAAGCCGCAGGGCATGAACCGTGCGGCTTTGAAATTTTGAAGACACCAATCCTGCTAGATGCGTCTGATGTTGCTACGGGCTACACATCAGGTATTCAGCAGAGATTCGCGCGCGACAGCCTCAGCAGGCTGTGCAATCGACGGCTGCATTATCACACATTTGGCTGTTTGTGCAATCTTTTTTTCATACTTGTTCTAGCACGGGTCACACTGTCCTCCATCAGCGACAGCATCAACCGTCCAGCCTCGCCCCTAGGCTCTTTGCGTTTACCGGTCCCGTTGCAGGCTTTGCACTTGCGCCCGAGCGACGGGGTTCCGGGGATTACCTCGTTTCCTCGCCCATGGCATGAGTGGCAGTTGCTATCCAGCCAGAACGCCACGGCAGCCTGGGCCATCGCATGTGGGTCTGGAAATGCGCGCATGGCCGCCCATTCAGCCAGGATTCCAACCACGCGGGGCATAGTCTTCAAGTTGCCCATCAGCAGTTTTGCCTGTTGGGTGTTGTGGTCGTGTGCCATCTTCTGCGCTGCGGTCAGCAGTGCAGCAGTGGTTTGAACCGGCTTGCGGCTGTCGGCTGGGCGTTGCCTGGCTGTACTCACGAAATCAGCCGCGACTGCGGGACGCATACGCTCCGATCCGTCCCACTCGCTGTGCAGGCGCATCAATGCGGCACCCAGAATGCCGGGAGTGCAGCCAGCTGCGATCAGGACATCCACATCCGTGCGACGGTCAGCTTCGCAGCGCAGGTTGCTGCTTGCGGTGGCGCTGGTGTAGGACTCTTCTACTGTGCGGATTTCGTCATTGAGCATGGGTTCCTTTCAGTTCGTCCAAATCGAATGCAATCTCATGCCTACCGCTGCAGAAGGCCGATGAATGGATTGCTGTAGTCCTTCCATGTCTTGCCGGAAATCGCCTGCCACGCGGCGTATTGCCCGCAGCCATAGCGCGCGGCAGCCTGTCGGCTGGTCATGCCGCATTCACGCATCTCCCGGACAATCTCTTCGGTAAGCACAGTGCCTTGCGCTCGCCTGGCTGCAGAAAGCTTCTTCTGGCGGGCAATGCTGCTGCCGTAGTTGGTGGTCTTGGCGGTGCGTGCCTGCAGCTGCTGGCGGGTCATGGCGACAGCGTGCTCAGGCGCCACACATCGTGGGTTGTTGCACTTGGCGCAGGCCAGGCAGCCGTCTTTCATTTTCCCGGCCTGCTCCAAGATCCAGCGGCGAACGGGAACCAGGCGGCGGGTCATGCTCACGCGCATCAGCGGGGCCTTGCCATCCAGGGCGCCGCGCCATTCCCAGCAGTCGCCCACTTCGTCGCAGTTGGCTTTTATGGCTTCAAGGGTGGGAATCACAATGTCTCCATCAATCGTTGAATCGTCACGTTCAGGGCGTCGGCTTCGTCCATCTTGTGGATCGCCCATGCCCTACGCTGGCCGTGCAAGCCCATCAGAGCGCCACGGTGGCAGCTCTCGCACAGGGCAATGCAGGTGTATTGCCGGTGCTGCTTCATGTGGTGGGCCTCGCTGGGGCCACTGGCGTCACACACGCTGCATGGAAGCTCCTTGACGCGCGCAAGGTGGTCGCGCTCCTTGGTGTTGAGCTTGTTCAGCATCCGACCTCCACACGCACACAGCCGATCTTTTTGCCGTACTCACGGCGCAAAGTGATGGGCTCAAAGAGTTGGTCGTCCACGCCCAGTGCCTGGCTCAATCCATCCAAGTCGGCTTTCATGCTGGCGAGCAGGTTGTCCAGGTCACGGCGGCGTTTGTCAGGCGCGACGAACGTAAGCACCAGCGGCAGGGCTCCTTGCGGCGGCATGTAGTGCGCCTGGGCCATCGCCTGCAAGGTCAATGCGCGCGCATCGGCCAATCGCTTGCCTTTGGCCTTGTTCACACCTGCCCAATGGGTGCCGTTCTTGCGGTTGGGCGACAAGTTGGGGTCTGGCCATGGCAGCGTCACAGTCAAAACGCTTCCCGCTTCTGAGCGCGCTTTTTTCAGAGCGCATACGGCGCAGCACACAGCCTCGTCGTCGCGCTCAGGCACAAACACCCGCGCGCACACTGCGCAGGCTTTTGCTTTGGGGTGCTTGTAGGTCAGCATCAGCCGTCCCACCCTTCCGGCGCGCGGAACTTCACCCCACGTTCAGCGCCGAAGGCTTCCATCAGCTCTTGCAGCTCGCACATCTCTGCCTTGGTCATCTTGGATGTGGACTGGCCGCAGACGACAAACCAACCATCCAGACCTGGCACAACCTTGGTGCGCTTGAGGGACGCACTGAACACGTCTTTCCATTCCTCACTGGTCAGCTTCTGGCCGTACCAATCCACCTGTGCGGATATGTCAGCCAGCATCGCCCACAGTCGGCGGTTCTGCGCATCGCTGCGCTTCTCGGGGCGGATTTCCAGCGTCAGGCGCTGATCGCCAGCCGTCAGCCAGCCCTTGGCGTGCATCCATGCCGTCTTGATGGCTTGATGCGCCTGCTGGGCGTTGTAGAGGCTTAGGGTGATGCGCTCAGCCATGGCGCCGCCCCTCCTGCGCGTCAATCTCGGCAATCGCGCGCTTGCAGTAAATCGCGGCGTCCAACAGCTCCTCGTACTGGTGCGACAGCCACTCACGCAGAGAAAGCCGGTTCTCTGCAACGGTGGTGCCGTACTTGTTGATGCCCATCTGCTGGCGGCGGGCAATGTCTGCGCAGACTTCGGCTTCTGTGCCTTCGGGGAGGAATACGCCGATGGTCATGCTGCGATCCTCCAAGCCATCGCAACCACCCACACAAACAGCACAGGCAGAGCGAGCAAAATCATGGTTGTCCCGTACATAAGACCCTCCCAAGCGGTTCCTGGGCGCAGTCCAAGCCACATGGCTACTGCAACCCATACGGCCGTCAGCAACGCAGGGAAATGCCACCAAAGGATGTGAACGGTCATGCGCCCTCCTTCGTGCCTCGGGCGCGGATCAAAGCCGACAAAGCAATCAGCGCATCGTCCCAAGTATTTGGGTTTTCGTAGCCGCGATATGGCGGCTCATCAAGCTGCTCGATAAGCACTTGAATAGCCTCCCGCTCTTTTGCGGCTACCAGGGCGGCGAATCGCTCAAGCTGCTGATACAGGCGTTGCGCGTCAGCTTGGCAATAAGGATGGTCAAGCAGCGCCATCTGCATACCAAAACCCGCCTCTTTCGCCATGGCGATGATTTCGTCTTGGTTCATGCCGTCACCTCGTCGCGGCTTTGGAATAAAAGCGCGTCCATCTGCTTGCACTTCTCCTCGCGCGGCATGTCGGCGCGCAGGATGGCGTTCAGCTTGTTGGTCAACTTGCGTTGAGCACAGGCAAAAATGACTTCTGCCAGACGGTGCCGCGTGCCTTGCGCGCAAACGTTCTTGCACAACGGCAGGACGTTCAATCCCAGCTTCGCGGCCAGCAGCGAGTCCACGCCAAAATTGCCGATGAGCCCATGCAACTCGGCGTACATCGCGGCCTCCTTCTTTGGCAGCGCGCCGCCAGTGCGCCCTATGTAAAGCCAGCCATTCCCCCGAATTGGCACAGCGCTAGTGTTCATGTCGCGGAATAGTTGGTCGGCTTGGCGGGATGCAACGATGCACTCGACTACCTGCCAGCCAAGGTGCTTCACAGCAGTCAACCGCCGATTCCCATCAACCAAGTCACGCTCAGACGTAATCAGCAATGGGTACTGCAGGCCGTGCGCCTTGATCGTGTCCACCAGCTTCGTGAGTGCGGCGCCCTCTGCCGTGCGGCCAGGTGGGTTGTATGGGGTGTGGCGGATGGTGTTGACCGGCACAAAAACAATCTTGCGGTCGGATACCTGAGCGTCAAAAATCACGCGGTCTTTCATCACTTTTCCCCTTGTTGAGCCACTGAACCGTCACAGCCGCCACATCCGGTGCAACTGCTTGGTGCTTTCCACATGCGTGCTGTGGCGGATAGAACGTCCAGCGCGGCCCCTTGAGGCAGATTGCTAGTCCGTGTCGGGCCATCTGGCCGGATTGCTTTAGGGACCAGTGGAGGCAGGTGCTGCATGTCATGCATCACAGCTCCTTGCCGTACTTCGAGCCCATCGGAGGCATAGGGGTGGATGGCGCCTGCAACGACTCGGTGGACTCGGACCAGCGCTGATAGGGGCCGTCAAAGTGCAATGCCAGTTCGCCTTGCTGGCCGTCGCGGTTTTTCAACAGGACGCAGCCCTTGATATCCGCCTGGCCTTCTGCGCCCTTCTTGTGCGTCCACAGGCCCAGGATCACGTCTGCGTCTTCTTCGATGGCGCCGCACTCTTTCAGGTCGGACATGACGGGGCGGGGATTGCTGCGCTTTTCCACCTCGCGATTTAGCTGGGACAGCAGAACCACCGTAATGCCCAGTTGCTTTGCCAGTTGCTTGGAGCCACGGGTGATTTCTTCGAGCTCCACTCGGCGCTCAGCACGGGCACCGGTACCTTTCATCAACTGCAGATAGTCAACAACCAGAACTTTCACACCGAACTTGCGCACCACGCGGCGGGCCTTGGAGGCCACTTCCGCCAGGGTCATTGCGGGCTGGTCGTACAGGTACAGGGGAAGGCCGCGCAGGGCTTCCACGCCTTCGCTAACGCGTGTCCATTCTTCGCCCTGCAACTTGCCGGTTTTCAGCCCGCCCAACGACACGCGGCCCAGGTTGGCTACTGTGCGGTTCGTGAGCTCTCGGCTGGTCATCTCCATTCCGAAGAACGCTGCTGGCACTCCGTCGCGCGCGGAGCTCAGGGCGAGTTGTTGAGCAAAGGACGATTTGCCCACCGATGGACGGGCAGCGACGATCACCAACTGTTCGTCACGTAAACCGCCAGAAAGGTACCGGTCCAGCGTCGGGATGCCGGTGGGGCGTGCCGCTGTCAGGGTGCCGTCTGCCATGGCTTGCAGGCGGTCGATGAAGTCGGGTGCGAAGTCCGACACCGGCTGAACATCACGCTCAGCCTTTTCCTCGACTACGGATTCGAGCTCGCCAACCGATTGGCCGACGCGCTGCTCGATGGTGATGCTTTCGTCAGCGGCGAGCGCCACCACCTTGCGGGCAGCAGCCTTCAAGGCGCGTGCTTTGGCGTAGTCGCGAACGATCTTGGCGTGACCACGGGCAGCGCGAACAGACACGTAAGCGCCTGTCAGTCCTTGCACATAGGCCCAGTCCACATCGGCACCGCGCATAGATTCCATCAGCGCCACCACATCAACGTGTTTGCCAGCCAGGATCAGTTTTTCGAGCTCAGCCCACAGCACTTGGTGCAGGGGTTGAAAGAACATCGATGCGGTCAGGTTCGATGCATCGTAGGCGTCCGGTCCAACGGACAGCACAGCGCCAATCACGGAGCCCTCGGCTTCATGCGAATAGCTGAATTCTTCGTGGGGAAGGTCAATCGGGTTCATGCGTGCACCTGGGTTTTTTCAATGACGTGCTTCTTGCCCTTTTCGGACAGGAGGAAATCGAAGTCGCATTGCCACCCCTCATGGCCCGGAGCCTTGTGCCCACGGCCCATCAGGAAGTCGTTCTCGCGAGCTCGTGCGAAGTAGCCACGAATCCACTCCGTCGCCTCTGCCGCGTTCGTCGCCCGGAGCGATCCGTCGGACTTCCGGCTTGTCAGGGCGAACTTCCACAGCGCTGACGCAGCCTTGCGGCGCTGGTCGTTCATCAGCCGAACGGATGGGAGCTCAGGGAGGATTTCGTGGTACAGGTCAACCACGGATTGCGTATCGCAACGTGGCAAACGGTCGGCGCTGCCGACAGAACCGTTAGGTTCTTCTGTATTTGAAGATGAAGATGAAGATGAAGATGAAGGGGTTAGGTTTTGCTCTTCGTTTTGCTTATCCTTTTGCTTAAGCAAATTTGGATTCCCTCCTAACCTTCCTGCATCTGCTCTAACGTTCCGAACGCGTTCGTCCTTAACCATGCGGCGGCTGTAAATGCAACCTTGGGCATCACGCGAAAAAACACCAGCGTCTTCCAGCTCAGCAATCAGCTTCACTACAGCAGCAGGCGATTCGCCAACCATTCGGGCGATCTGAGCTGGCGCCATCGGTTTCCCATTAATGGACAGGACGCCATAGGCGCTAGCTTCATGGGCGATGCACATCAGTTCAATCCACAGCCCACGAGCCGACAAGGAGCAAGCCGACAAAGCTGGGTCCTTGCGCCAGTCGGCAGGGTAAAACTGAAAGGCGGGACGCTTCATCTACTCTGCCCTTGGCGCATTACCTACGGCCTCTTGCAGGCACGCAATGAAATACGGGATTTGGCTCCGGCAAAGCCGGACAACGTCGTAGCGGTCGCCGTCAACGCCATCTTGTTTGATGAAGACGGAGTCTTCTAATTCATCCACTTCAATTTCAAACTGTTCGAATCGCATGTTCACCTTTCATGCACCCATCAAAATCACGTCGGCAGGCAGTGGGTGAGGCTGCTTTTCGGTTGCGAACCTAGCCGGGTGAAACTCTTAAACCCTGTACTTCTTGGCAAGAGCCTTCATGGCGGCTTCGTACTGCTCGGGCGTGGCTGTGGGGTGGCGCTTGATCCAAGATGCCTTGGCGGCTTCGTAGGCTTGGTGGTTCATACAGACGCCTTGCTGATAGCCTTGCGGCGCTCGGTGCTGGCCCGTCCAGTCTCTTGGTTCTCCAGCACGAAGCCGGGGTAGCGCTTGAGATTCATGTTGGGCTTGGGGATGCCAGCGCTTTTGCCTGGCTGGGCCTTGGGGCGGGCTGTGGGGAAGGTCATGCGGCACCCATGCCTTCCAGCTCGCGCATCATTTCGGCCATCTTTGCGCGCATGGCGGCGACCTTCTTGGCGCCGTCATTGCGGGCGCCAGATGCCAGGAAACGTTCGATCAGGTAATGCACCGGGGCGGTGTCGCCGGTCTTCTCGATGTACTTTTCCAAGCTGTCCACACTGAAGTTGCGGCTGGCGTCTTCGGACAGTTGCACCGACAGATTGCTTGGCGCTTGGTCCAGATCAATCGCAACCCGCTTCAGCCCACGCTGATAGACACCAGTGGCGATGCACTCACGCAGGGAGCCGTAGCGTTCAGCAAGACCGGGTTCAAAGTTCAGCGTGAGCTGGTCTTTGGCAGCACTGATAACGGTTGATGGCATGTGTTATCTCCGGGTATCACTGGTTATCAATGGCGTGCCAAACAATGGGCGCCATGAACACGAATAGAAAAATTGATTGCCATGGCTCAGGCCGCTTGGGTGGGCTTGGCTTTGCGGGCGGGCTTGGCCAGCTCGGGCCAGATCAGGTGCCAGTCGTCGGGGCGCAGGTCGCGGCGGGTGACGGCGCCTTTGGTGTGCTGCTCAATCGCCACGCAATGGGCGGCAGGAACACGGCGGTCTTCGTCTTTCCACTGGCTGACGGCGCCCTTGCTGACGCCCAGCACTGCCGCCAGTGCGGTTTGTGAGCCGATGATGTCGGCGGCTTTGTCAATCGGGTGCATCGGTGGTCCTGTTCAGAATTTCGATACCAGTATAGAACTTCTGCACCTTGCAGGTCAAGCATTTCAACACCCAATTTGTTCAGATGTTCTTTACATTTCTTCCATGAGCACGAATGAATGGGTCCGGGCGGCCCGTAAGCACGCGCAGCTGACGCAGGACGGGTTGGCTGAAAAACTGGAGATGTCGAAAGGCAATGTCTCCGGCTGGGAAAATGGGCGGCACAAGCCCAGCTTCGAGCAGATGAAGCGCGTTTCAGCCCTGACTGGCTACCCACTTCCGCTTGAGGGCGTCGCCAATACAGAGCCAGGCCCAGACCTGCGCGGCAAGGTGCCGCTGATTTCCTGGGTGCAGGCCGGTGAGTGGTGCAACGCTGCAGATCCACACCTGCCAGGCCAGGCCGACCGCTGGATGGATTGCCCCGTCAGCCACAGCGGCAGCACGTTTGCTCTGCGCGTGCGCGGCGACTCCATGACGGCGCCCAGCGGCAACAGCAGGACCTACCCCGAGGGCTGCTACATCTTTGTGGACCCCGAGCGCAAAACCCCAGTAAACGGTGACCGGGTGGTGGCCTGCCTTGATGGCACAGACGAAGTGACGTTCAAGGTCTACAAGAATGAGGACGGCCGCCAATGGCTGCAGCCGCTGAATCCATCCCATGAGCCCATCCGGGAGAAGTTTCACATCCTGGGCACGGTGCTAGGAAAATGGGAAGACGGATAACGGAGGATTGATGGCACTCATTGCATGCGCCGAATGCGGCAAGGAAATCAGCGACAAGGCGGCGGCCTGCCTGCACTGCGGCGCGCCTGTCACTGGGGCGGCCACGGTCGCGCCCCCGGATGCCACAAAGTCGTCAAGCTGGTGGAAATGGCTTATTGGCGTGCCAGTGAGCGGCTTCCTGCTACTGATGCTCATCGGCTCATGCTCCGGCACTCCTGAATCAAGGGCGGCCAAGTCGCGGCAGAGTTCCGCAATTGCGCTGTGCTGGCAGGAGCAGGCAAAGAAGTCAAACGACCCGGCCACAGCGCGGCTCATGGCTGAGGCGTGCGAAAAGATGGCGGCCGAGGCTTCAAAGTAGCCCGCACAGTGCTGGGCAAGTGTGAGGATGGTTAGAACCAGGGCCGATACGCCCAAGCATAGCCAAGCAGTAGCGATACCGAAAAGGAAATCACACAATGGAGCAAGAGAGCTTCCAGGAGCTGCTGCGTAGTCCGGTTGTCCAGCTTGCCGCCCCGTTGGTCACGGGCTTGATTGGTTTCATTCTTGGCCACCGCCTGGCTATCGGGCGGGATCGGCGCAACGAGTACAACGCCATTGCCGATCAATTGCGCGGCCAGTTGATCCGGCTGCGTGGCGCCCAAAGCCACTGCATCCACGATATCAGTGAGGCCGACTTGGATCTGCTCTATAGGAGGGCTGGGCGCGTCCAAGCTGCGCGCGTGCGCAAGGCTGTGCGAAGAGCCATAGAGGCCGAAGAACGCGGCACCCGCCAAGACGAAATAGGCCAGCCGATCCTTGTTGACCCATCTGCCATGCGCGAATTGCGCGAGAAGATCATTGCGCTTCTTCCGCACCGCTGAACAACAGCGCCCCGATAGCCCGCCCTGAGCGGGTTTTTTTTCGCCTGTCGCTTCTTTCATGTGCGGCTCCTGTTGCGCGCCGGGGTGGCGCTGGGCGCGAGTTTACAGAAAGTGCAGAAATTCCACACTTTTAGTTCAGAAACGCTTGACACTATGTATAGAGTCTCTATACTTCAACCCATCGCAGCAAAACGCAGCGACAGGGTGAGCGGATCGGCGGTCACCACGGAGTTCTTGCAGCAGGCACGGCTGGGTAAACGCAGGGCACCGCAGGCGGTAGCGGGATAGAAAAGATCGTCGGTGCGAAGGCTAGTAGCGCTCTGCCACCTGGATGGGATTGGCAACGTGAACGAGATAGGGCGAAGGAAGGAAACGACCGGCTGCCAGTGCACTGCGAAATCCAACGCTGGGTTCTATACGGCGGTGAGGCCTGGTCGCCAAGAAAAGCAAGACCGTAGCCCTTGGAGACAGGGGCGAATTTCAAAGCGTCTTGATGGTCAGGGCGCTTCGACATTCAACAGGAGATAGACATGAAAGCAACTCACAACATCGTCGCCAAGGCAAACGGCAAGTTCGGCCTGCAGCGTGTCGGCGGCACTTACATCGCTGGCAACTTCGATAGCTGGGCCGAAGCGCTCGAAGCGATGTGCGAAGCGGCAAACGCAGACGCAAGCATTGGTGTCGGCCAGTGAACCTGCGGGAACAGGGGTTCCGCTTCGTTCACCGCGGGGTGGAATTCAAGTGGGTGCATCCCGCTGATGTGCAGCCTGACGATGTGGACTGCTCCGACATGAGCGACGACGAATTCACTGCGTTCGTGGCAAAGCAGTAACCCAACCCCGCCCCTACACCCCAGGGGCTGGATTGCTCCCTGCCTGTCTTCCTATAGACAGGGCAAGCCACCTGGGCGTGATGCTCAGGGCCACCACATCAGGGCGGCAAGGTTTCGTAGGTATGACCAACAGCCCACGTCAATCGGCCGATAAGGCGTGATGCTGCAAGTACGCGGGTTCGAGTCCCGCACGCCCTGATGTGGTGGTGAATGCCCAGTGGTGATGGGCTGAGTCCCTCTCTAGCTAGCCAGGTCAGAGGCTTAGGAGTAGCGCTAGCAAGCCGGGATCACCTCCGGCCACCACCAACCCCACACAACCCAAGCCGCCTAGTGCGGCTTTTTTCATGGAGCAGAGCATGGACGTAATACCTGCAGAACTCGCGGCAGCAATTGCCGAGCGCGAACTGGAAGAAGCTGCAGACAAGCAGGCTGATCGCGTGATTGCCGCCATTCGGTCTGTCCCGGCGTGCCTTGTGTGCCCTGCTCTGGTGGCGCAGATTGCCGCCGCGCTGGCGACCATGTGCAACGGCCTGCCACCAGAAGCGCGCGAGGTTGCGCAGGGCTATTTCGATGACTGCCACGACGACATGAGAGGTTTCGCATGACCCCATCCCAACAGCGCTCCCTAGCAGAGAAGCTCAGTGCAGAGGCACAAGCGAAGGTGAAGGGAGAGAACGCGGCGCACACGCCTGGTCCTTGGGTAGTACACCCGACCGCATTACACCCAGCCGTTCGATCTGTTGGTCATGCGGAGATTGCGCCGCGGCGCATCTGCACTGTTGGGAGCATGAATGGCAACCCAGCAGACAAAGCAAATGCCCGCCTGATAGCCGCCGCGCCTGACCTCCTGAAATGGCTGCAATTTGCCGCCAAGGTGTTGCGCCCGACCTGCGGCCACACATGGCAGTTTGAACAGATCGAACAGGCCATCAACAAAGCCATCGGAGAAACACCATGAACCGCCTTCATCCCAACTGGCATACCGCCGCAGCAATAGCAGCCCTCCTAGGCTGCTTTTTTTTGGCGCAATGGCTGGATGGCCCTGGAGAGATACAGGCCCAAGAGGACACCGCAGCAAGTCTGCGCGATGCCCTAGCCCAGGCACAGAAAGACCGACCCGAACTGTGGACAGCAGAGCACAAGGCAAGGGCTGATGTTGCTGCTGGCTTGGTGGCACAAGGGGGTCAGCCATGAGCCGCCATCAATACCCAAGGATTGGCAGGCAGCGCGGCTACCCGCTGCAAAACGGCAAGCGCCAAAAGGGGCCTCCCTGCATCGTCTGCGGCGGTGAATCGTGGTGCAAGGTTGACATTGAAGTCAGCCACATGCGCGGAGACGACGAAGTGGTACATGCCTGCGTAGGCCACAAGGACGACGCCAACGCACTGTGGGCCGCGTTTGAACAAAGACAAAAGGCCCGCGCTGATGTTGCGGTGGGGATTGTTGCAAGGAGTGAGAGATGAATCCGTCATTGATTTTTCAAGCTGCCCGCGCGCCGTGGCGGTCAGGCATAGAGCTGCACATGGCATCCCGCACAGACGGGGTTTTGTCTGTCGCTCAGCCAGTCGTGATGGCGGCTCAAGACGCGACGGTGGTTCATGACCCGTTTTTGCGCCTTGACTTCACCGCAGCTCAACAACTGATGGATGAACTTTGGGGGTGCGGATTGCGCCCCACAGAAGGCACTGGAAGTGCTGGCAGCTTGGCGGCAACAGAACGCCACTTGCAGGACATGCGCAAGTTGGTCTTTGAGGGCAAACCATGATTCCACTAAGCCAAATGACCGAACACGAGCAGAACCTGTTCCTGCGCGAAGCCTTGGAAGACGCAGGGGAGTCTCTGCGCCGCAAGGGCTTTCCAGAAGAAGGAGCCCGGTATATCGGCTACGTGCGCGAAGTACGTGGCGAACAACAGAACCAGGAGGCCAGCCATGGGTGAAATGAAGCCGACGCCGGGGCCTTGGGAGGCTGATGGCGGAGTCGTATCGTCAAACGCAGTTTCGTGCATAGCGGATTGCACTTTTGCAACTGGTATGCCTGGATGGTCGGGCTCCGACTATGCCACTGGAGTGCACATGCGAGACAACACCCGCCTGATCGCAGAAGCCGGAACAGTGTTTCACAACACTGGCCTGTCACCTGTGCAGTTAGTGGAGCAGAGGGATGAGCTGCTGGTGGCGCTGAAAGAGATGGTTGAGTTCTTTCAGCCTAACGCCTGGGGCAGCTACGACAACCAGCGAGATGCACTCAAAGCTGCCTGGGCCGCACTAGCCAAGTGCGAAGGAGTGAAGTGATGTTGAAAGCCTCTCTTTTGGTCCACGCGATAGCTGCTATCTCCTCCGTTGAACACTTGCCGGGAGCATCGCTATTCACACAGACAAAGCGTCAACCACGCATCTTCACCGATGCAGACGCAGAACGAGTAGCCAAAGCTGCAGCAAAACGCGAGCGCAAAGCAGAGCGCAACCGGCTTGCTTTGGCGCGCCAGGGGAAAACGCCATGACCGATGACATAGAGATCGGCCTAGACGACCTGCTCTTTTGGGTCATCTGGGCTCTCGCATTCTTTGCAGCATTCGG
>NZ_JBXAGA010000009.1:0-268164 GCF_058793595.1 Acidovorax sp. GW835-FHT14G06 | reverse complement strand
AAAACCCCAGACTTTATCCTCACCACCGCTCAGCCACCCAATCCAGCAACAGCCGCCTCCAAAGCATCAAGGAACAGGGGGCCACGCGTCTCTCTGGCGCCGGCGGCGTTTCGCAGTCAGCCCCATATTCACCGTCGCGTAAGCTGCCGCAACGACAACTCGCCCCCTTCGCTCTTTCATCAACACAAACCATGACGGATTTCACCAAGACGGCACTGGATCTCGCCCATGAGGCTCTGTATCGCACCTCCCCCAACCCCCGGGTGGGTTGCGTGCTCGTCAACAACGACGGCACCATCATTGGCCAGGGGTCTACCCAGCGCGCAGGGGGACCACATGCGGAGGTGATGGCTCTGCGCGACGCAGAGCAGAGGGGCAATTCTCCTCAAGGTGCTACCGCCTACGTCACTCTAGAACCTTGCTCACACCACGGGCGTACAGGTCCTTGCTGCGATGCCCTCATTAAGGCTGGTATCGCCAAGGTCGTCGCATCGCTTGCCGACCCCAACCCCGCAGTGGCGGGCAATGGGTTTGCGCGCCTGCGTGCGGCGGGGGTAGCCGTAGAGGTGGGGCAAGGAGCGGAAGCATCCAGGGAGCTGAACCTGGGGTTTTTCAGCCGCATGATTCGAAAAACGCCCTGGGTGCGTATGAAAGCAGCCGCCTCACTCGACGGTGTGACCGCATTGCCCAACGGAGCAAGCCAATGGATCACAGGGCCCGCTGCGCGAGCCGACGGACATGCCTGGCGCGCAAGAGCCTGCGCGTTATTGACTGGGATCGGGACCGTGCTTGCGGATAACCCGCGACTGGATGTGCGAGGCGTACCCACCGACCGACAGCCTACCCTTGTTTTGGTAGACAGTGCACTGGCGGTACCTTTGGACGCTTTGATTTTCGCCGCAAACCGCACGGTCTATATCTATTCAGCTGTGGCACATGAGGAGAAACGCCGCGCGCTGGAAGCCCTGGGCGCCACCGTGATCACCATGCCCAACAGCGCTGGCAAGGTGGATTTGCCTGCGATGGTGCGAGACCTTGGACACAGGGGGATCAATGAACTGCACGTGGAAGCGGGATACAAGCTCAATGGTTCGCTGCTACGCGAAGGACTGGTCGATGAGCTACTGGTCTATCTCGCCCCCAAGCTGATTGGCGAGGGCATGGGATTGGCCCAGATCGCTCCCTTGGCGACACTTTGTGAAGCACATACTCTCAGCTTCCATTCGGTAGACCGGATCGGGGAAGACCTGCGCATCCTTGCGCGCTTGCAGGGGCGAGACAGGTTCTGATGAAATCGCAGTGGCCCCAGTCGCGGGATTTTCCGGCCATCAAAGCGCATGCCGCAACCTCAACTGCGACGCCATCGCATAGCTGGCGCAAAAGCCCGCTAGAGCGCGACACGGATAATCCCGCCCTATGGCACTTATCACCTTACTGGACGCCCAACTCGCATTTGGGCATGTTGCATTGCTGGATCACGCCGGCTTTTCCCTGGAGACCGCAGAGCGGGTTGGCCTGATCGGTCGCAATGGAGCGGGGAAATCGTCCCTTCTCAAAATCTTGGGAGGACTTGCCAAGCCAGACGACGGCTCCTTGCAAGTTCAGCAAGGGGTGCGCATTGCCTTCGTCGCCCAGGAGCCGACGTTAGACCCCAACGCCACCATTTTCAAGGCGGCGTCCGAAGGCCTGCAACGCGTGATCGCCGTCCGCGATCAGTACCTCTCGGGAGCGGAGGGGCTGGATCTGGATGCCCTGCAATCGGAAATCGAGGCCTACGATGCTTGGAACTGGGAGCAGCGCGTAGAAGAAACCCTGCAGAGATTGCACCTGGACCCCGAAGCCGTGGTCGGAACACTATCGGGGGGTACCAAAAAACGCGTGGCGCTGGCACAAGCGCTGGTAGCGCGCCCTGATGTGCTGCTGCTGGACGAACCCACCAACCACCTGGATCTGGACTCCATCGAGTGGCTCGAAGACCTGCTGCTGGACTTTCCGGGCAGCGTCATAACCATTACCCATGATCGGTCTTTCCTGGACCGCGTGGCCACCCGCATCGTGGAGCTAGACCGAGGACAGTTGCGCTCCTACCCGGGCAACTTTGCCCAGTATCAGATACAGAAAGAGGAGCAGTTGGCACAAGAGGCAGTAATTGCCGCCAAGGCCGACAAGCTGCTAGCCCAAGAAGAAGTGTGGATACGGCGTGGTGTAGAAGCGCGCCGCACCCGGAGCCAGAGCCGCATCAGCCGTCTGGAACAGTTACGTGCCCGCCGGGAGGCTCGCCGCGAAGTCGTTGGCAGTGTGCGCATGGATGTCGCCACCGGAGGCTCCAACGGTTACCAGGGCAAGATCGTGGCGGAACTGCAAGGGGTGAGTAAATCCTTCGGCGACAAAACCATCGTGCACAACTTCTCCGGGACAATACTGCGCGGGGACAAGGTGGGTCTGATCGGACCGAACGGCGCAGGCAAAACCACGCTGCTCAAGATGATCCTGGGAGAACTAGAGGCCGACAAAGGCACCATCCGGCAGGGAGCGAACCTGCAGGTGGCCTACTTTGACCAGATGCGCCATGCCGTCAACCTCGACGCCACGCTGGAAGACTTCATCAGCCCCGGCAGCGAATGGATCGAGATCGGCAATCAGCGCAAACACGTCAAGAGCTATCTGAGCGACTTTCTGTTCTCCCCCGCGCGCGCGCACTCGCCTGTGCGATCACTGTCCGGTGGCGAACGCAACCGTCTGCTGCTCGCCCGGCTGTTCGCCCGACCGGCCAATGTGCTGGTGCTGGATGAACCCACCAACGACCTGGACATCGACACCTTGGACCTGCTGGAAGAATTGCTGGAAAACTACGAAGGCACGGTGTTCCTGGTCAGCCATGACCGCACCTTCCTCGACAACGTGGTGACCAGCACCCTCGCTTTTGAAGGCAACGGCCTATGGCGCGAGTACGAAGGCGGCGTGCAAGACTGGCTGCTCCAATCCAAACGCAGTCGGTCGCTGCAAGCTGCCGCAGCAACGTCCTCCAAACCACCTGCACCAGAAACTTCAGATCAAAACACGCCGGAGCGCACATCCAATAAGCCTGCGCAGCTATCAAAAAAGAAACTTAGCTACAAGGAGCAGCGTGAACTGGATCAGCTGCCGAGCCTCATCAGTGCACTGGAGTCTGAGCAGAAAACCCTTCAGGATGCACTGGCCGACGGGTCACTCTTTGGCACTGACCCAACCCGCGCAGCCGCCATGACAAGCCGAGCCGCCGCCATCGATGAAGAGCTAATGACGGCATTGGAACGTTGGACGGCGCTTTCCGAATAGGTGCCAAGCGCACTCACGAGCGTGGACTTCTAGGGAAGGCTATTGCACAGTCAGCCCCGCCCCGGATGCGGAGATAGCCCTCAAATGCGATGGTGAAGGCGGTCCGTCGCTCCGCGCAAACGAGCAATCAACGCTGGGGCAATCTGCCCCAGCGGCAGCACCTCATCGGCAGCGCCATGGGCGATGGCCTCCCGCGGCATGCCAAACACAATACAAGTCGCTTCATCCTGAACGTAGTTGTAGCTGCCCGCGTCTTTCATCTCACGCATGGCCACTGCACCGTCGTTGCCCATACCTGTGAGCATGATGCCGAACGCATTGCGTCCCACAACCGCCGCTGCAGACTTGAAGAGCACCTCGACCGAGGGCTTGTGACGATTGACTGGCGGACCATCGTCCACCACCGCCACGTAGTTGGCTCCACTGCGGGCTACATGGAACTGAGTGCCGCCCGGCGCGATGTAGGCGTGGCCGGGCAAAATGCGCTCGCCATTCACCGCCTCCTTGACCGTGATCTGGCAAAGCCCATTCAAGCGGGCAGCAAAACTGGTAGTGAACCCTGGGGGCATGTGCTGGGTGATCACGATCGCCGGCGAGTCCGCAGGCATCTGGACCAGCACCTCCTTGATGGCTTCTGTGCCCCCCGTCGACGCACCAATGCAGATGAGTTTCTCCGTGGACAGACGGCCAAGCAGACCGGCTGCAGGCACAGCATGGGGCGCGGCCGAGCCACCCGCTCCGCTGGCTACTGCGTCGCGCGCTGGCGCGCGGCGCACCTGCGCGACGGCTGCAACACGGATCTTGTCCACAATCTGCGTAGCCAGGTCATTGAGCCCGCTGGCCAGCCCTACGCGCGGTTTGGCCACAAAGTCCACCGCCCCCAACTCCAGGGCCTTCATCGTGACTTCAGCTCCACGTTCGGTCAGCGTGGAGATCATCACCACCGGCGTGGGCCGAAGACGCATGAGGCGCCCCAGAAAATCAATGCCATCCATGCGCGGCATCTCGACATCCAGGGTGATGACATCCGGATCCAGTTCGCGAATCATCTCGCGCGCCACCAGAGGGTCGTTGGCCGTGCCAATGCACTCCATGTCGCGCTGGCGGTTGATGATCTCGGATAGCAGACTACGGACAAGCGCCGAATCGTCCACCACGATCACCCGGATTTTCCTGCTCATTAACTCAAACCTTTATCAAAACAGATCCACAGAACCACCCGATGTGGTCTTGGCCACCGTGGCTGCGTTGCCACGGACCTCCTGGGCCACCAGGGCTTCAGGATGAGCATGTGCCAGCCGCTTTACCATCGCCTTGCCCGTCACAGGAAAGAAAACCACCTTGCGCGGGTAGATGTCCAGCACGTCCTCGGAGACGATCGGAATACGCTCGGTGTGCAAGTAGTTCAACACAAAATTCGTGTTGCGCTCACCCACGTTCATGGTGGTGAAGTTGTGCATGACCTGAGCACCACCAAAAATCTTGGCCTGCATGGTTTCACGGCGTGCGCCTAGCTTGAGCATTTCGTTGATCAACAGCTCCATCGCGTAGGAGCCATACCGCCCCGATGCGTCCGCCAGATCGCCGTCCGGCAGCATGAAATGATTCATGCCACCGACACGCGCGCGGCTGTCCCATAGGCAGGCGGCGATGCACGAGCCGAGCACGGTCATGATGACCATGTTCTCATCCGCCACAAAATACTCGCCAGGCAGCACCTTCACCGCGTTGTGCTGGAAGTGGTGATCGAGGTAAAAAAACGACGCCTCTCCTGGCTTGCGGCTGCGGGCCTTGAGCTCCTGCAGCGACGACTCCCGTGCGGGACCGTTGCCTGGCGTGTAGATGTCGGCGCTCAGCGGCGCAATACGCGGAGCGCGGCGCCTTTCGGAACTGCCGGGCACAGCAGCAGCATTGGAAGGGGATGAACCTGTTTGAATGTTGGTCATGGGTGCAATGTGCAGGACAACATGGACAGGTCAGCGGCGCTCGTACACCGTCTTGCCACGCAGGGTGAACAGGTCTTTGGACTCGCTGAAGTTCTCGGCGTGCCCCACAAACAACATGCCACCCGGCTTGAGCACGCGGTGGATTCTTTCGAGCACGCGCCGCTGCGTAGGTGCATCAAAGTAAATCATTACATTTCGGCAGAAAACCACGTCGAAAGGCTCCTTGAACGGCCAATCGTCGCGGATGAGATTCACACTCATAAAGTCGATGGCGCGCCGTAATTCAGGCTTGGCACGGACCATGCCCGCGTTCCCACCTTTGCCTTTGAGAAAGAACTTCTGCAAGCGCTCAGGACTCAAGCCCTTGACACTGTCGAGCCGGTACACGCCCTGCGCGGCTGTGGCGAGCACGCGCGAATCGATGTCGCTGGCGGTCAACTTGAAAGAAGCATTGGCGCCCAGCGCCTCCAGCGCGGTGATCACGATGGAATAGGGCTCTTCGCCTGTGGACGCCGCGTTGCACCAAACCCTCCAGTTGGCCGATGGCTTGGACCGCAGGTGCGACGCAAAAATTTCAAAATGATGCTGCTCACGGAAAAAAGCCGTGAGGTTGGTGGTCAGTGCGTTCACAAACTCCTGCCACTCCGGCCCATCGTGGGTCTCTAGCCAGCTCAGATAATCGTGAAAGCTGGTGTGGCCAGTGTCGCGCAGTCGTCGCGATAGGCGGCTGTAGACCATGGCGTGCTTGCCATCATGCAAGCTGATGCCAGCGCGCTGATAGATCAGGGACTGAACCCGGGCAAAGTCTGCATTGGTCCAGACAAATTCACGCCCTTGGGCCAAAGGGCCGGAAGGAGCTGCCGCTGCGACGTAAGCAGAATCTACCCTGGCTGGGCCTGACCGGACTGACGCCGAAGCACTGGTGGTTTGGGCCATATTGATCGTCCGAGGGGGAAGTCCTGTTCGCTCCAAAAGGTCTGCAAGCAATACTCACAGCCTGACATGTGCCTGCGCCACCACTGGCTGCTGACTGCTGCGCCTTATTCGTTGGCGGTCACCAGGCCCATGTCTACGCTGGACATGAGCTTTTCAATATCAAGCAAGATCAACATGCGTTCGCCCACAGACCCTAGGCCCAAAATGCAGCTGTTATCGATGGCACTCTCGATATCGGGCGCCGACCGGATGCTTTCTGGTGTCAGCTCCATCACATCGCTCACGGAGTCCACCACGATGCCCACCACACGGTTGCGCAGGTTGAGGATGATGACAACCGTGAAACTGTTGTAGTCCGCCTGCGCGCAGTTGAACTTGATGCGCATGTCCACGATGGGAACAATCGTGCCGCGCAAATTGACCACGCCCTTGATGAAGTCCGGTGCGTTTGCAATGCGTGTAGGCGGCTCGTAACCCCGGATTTCCTGCACTTTCAGGATGTCAATGCCGTACTCTTCCTGGTCGAGGCGGAACGTTAGATATTCACGCGCCCCTGTGGGTGCAACGTCTGCAGTTTTACCGATCACACTCATAGTGCATTCTCCTTTCATGACGGCGCAGCGCTTCCGGAGCGCCCGCACCTGTATCTAGTGGCGCGCCCGGCGCACCAAGCCACCCGTGTCCAAAATCAAGGCCACGGTGCCGTCACCCAAAATGGTGGCGCCCGACACGTTGGGCACCTTGCGGTAGTTCGATTCCAGGTTCTTTACGACCACCTGATGCTGGCCGAGCAATTCATCCACCAGCAGTGCCACGCGGCTGCCGTCAGCCTCTACCACCACCATGATGTTGCTGGATTTGTTCAGGTCGAAGCGCGGAACCTGGAAGATCTTCTCCAGCGCGATGACTGGCATGTATTCGTCACGCACCTTGACCAGCTGAGAGCCTTGCGCCACGGTGCTGACATCATCCGCATTGACCTGGAACGATTCCACCACCGAAGACAGGGGAAGGATATAAACTTCCTCGCCCACGCCCACCGACATGCCGTCCATGATGGCGAGCGTCAGTGGCAGCCGCACGGACACCTTCATGCCGTAGCCTTCTGCAGAATCGATCTCTACCGAGCCATTGAGCGCTGCGATATTGCGCTTGACCACATCCATGCCGACACCGCGGCCAGACACATCGGTCACCTCGTCCGCAGTGGAGAAGCCAGGGGCAAAAATCAGCTGCCAGACGTCAGCATCACTCATCTGCTCCGACACCTCAATGCCCCGCTCTTGGGCCTTGCTGAGGATTTTCTCGCGCGACAGACCACGGCCATCATCGCGCACCTCGATCACGATCGAGCCGCCTTGGTGCGACGCCGACAGCGTGATGGTGCCGTGTTCGGATTTGCCCTTGGCAAGCCGGTCAGCAGGCATTTCAATGCCGTGGTCGCAGCTATTGCGCACCAGGTGGGTCAGCGGGTCGGTGATCTTTTCGACCAGTCCCTTATCCAGTTCGGTGGCCTCACCCAAAGTCACCAGCTCCACCTTCTTGCCCAGCTTGTTCGCCAGGTCTCGCAGCATGCGCGGGAAGCGGCTGAAAACGATGGACATCGGAATCATGCGGATCGACATCACGGACTCTTGCAGGTCGCGTGTGTTGCGATCCAGGTCCGCCAGCCCGGCCAGCAACTGCTGGTATGCACCGGCATCAAGCCCACGGCTGTTCTGCGCCAACATGGCCTGGGTGATCACCAATTCACCCACCAGATTGATCAGTTGATCGACCTTTTTCACGTCAACACGGATGGTCGTCGACTCCATCTGAGCCTGAATCGCCACCTTGGGCTCGGCAGCAGCCTTGGGCGCAGCTTTAGGAGCTTGCGGTACAGGCGCGTGCGCAGTTGCCGCTGCCTCGCCATGTGGCGCGCCAGGTGCACCGTTGAAGAATCCGTAAGGCGCTTCGCCCCCCGCAGCATCCACGGCAACCACAGCCTCATCATCGGTACCTGCGGCAGCTGCGTCGCTCGAAGCAGCTGCATCACGAATCAGCACCTGCTCCTTGGAAACATGGAAGGCAAACAGGTCCAGCAAATCGTCGTTGGTGGAGGTCGTTTCCACTGCAAAGACGCGCGTATTGGCTTGGCTGCCCTGCACATCGCGGATCGCCCCCAAGCCGGGAATATCACGGAACAACTCCTTGATCGCATCGGCTTGCTCGGGGCGGTCCAGAGGACCAATCTGGATTTCCAACTGCCGCGCCTGGCCTGACACAGCTGGAGAAGGCTTGGGCGCCGGAGCTGGAGCCGCCGCCACCGGCGCGGGGGCTGGAGGAGGCGGTGCAGCGACCACAGGTGCAGCATCGCTGGGCACCAAGCCTGCCGCCAAGTCACTGATGCGCCGAACCAAGGAGGTGGTGGAGACCGCCTCGCCCTGGCCACCAGCCTGATGGCGCGCCAGCAGGCTACGAGAAGCATCAGCAGACTCCAGCAGAACGTCCACCATCTGAGGGATTGGTTGCAGCTCGTGGCGGCGCAGGCGGTCGAGCAGAGACTCCATCTGATGGGTCAGCTCGGCCACATCAGAAAATCCGAAGGTGGCAGAGCCTCCCTTGATCGAGTGAGCGCAACGGAAGATGCCGTTAAGCTCTTCGTCGTTGGCACTGCTCAGGTCCAGATTCAGGAGCATCTGCTCCATCTGGTCGAGGTTCTCACCCGCTTCCTCGAAAAAGATCTGATAGAACTGGCTGAGATCGAAGTCAGCGCCTGCACCCGATCCTTCTTGGTAGGTTTCCGCCATGGTGGGCTCCTGTGTACTAAATGGTCTCAGTCAACCCGGCTCAGCGGATCACTTTCTGGATGACTTCGATCAGGCGATTCGGATCAAAAGGCTTTACCAACCACCCTGTGGCACCTGCAGTGCGTCCGGCCTGCTTCATCTGATCGCTCGACTCAGTCGTGAGGATGAGGATAGGGATCGTTTTGAACTTAGGGTGCTCGCGCAGTTTGCGAGTCAGGCCAATGCCGTCCAGGCGCGGCATGTTCTGGTCTGCCAGCACCAGGTCAATGTTGTGTGTCTCGGCTTTTTCGAGGGCATCTTGCCCGTCCACTGCCTCCACGACGTGGTAGCCGGCACCGGTGAGAGTGAACGACACCATTTTGCGCATGGAAGGTGAATCATCAACGGCAAGGATCGATTGCATGTATGGCTCCAACTGACTTGAATATATAAGGTAACCAGTGATGTGAACGTCAAAACAGGTCCACAGAACCTGCATCCATCTCGCTTTGGGTGACAGGGTTCGGCCTGTCGGGCGCCATCTCCGCAAAGGGCGCCGCATCTTCACCTTCTTCATGCCCCATGGCTTCCGAAGCCAGTCGGAAGGCACAGCCCTGCAGCACCTTGGTGGTATGCCATATCAATTGGGAGGCCATGTCCTGGAACTGCAGCTCAGTCACAGCGCTGCGCAGCGCCGTACGCGCAGCCACCAGCTCTGGCGAGTCCGCCACCACGGCATCTGTCAACATGGCGTTCGCCTCGCCAAACCGCTCCAGCAGATTGTCGGTGGCGTGGTTCAGCAAGCCTTCCAAGCGGTGCAAGTCGTGCATCACGACCAGCAAGGAGTCCTGCAGCTCTGCCGCCACCATGACGGGAACCTGGACAGCAGGTCCTCCAGGCGTTGTTAGCGTAGATTGCATCGTTTCTCCATCGCAGCACGTAGCAGCAAAACACGCAAATACACAGGACTACGATACATGCATCAGTAACCTGCCAAGGCCCCCGAGCAAACCGGAGCATCCGCGCCCATTGGACGCTGACGCACAAACCATCCCAACCGGACAAACACCCTTGTTTGTTCCAATTTGTATCCTATGATAGCGCTCCTATGGGCCCTGCAACATCAGACCAGACCCTTGAAATCCTGCATCTTGAAGATTCACCGGCCGATCACGAACTGGCAGCACGCGCCTTGCGTCGATCCGGGCTCCATTGCCACCTCCAGCGGGTGGATACCCTTTCAGAATTTCAAAGACTGACGGACAGCGGCAGCTTTGACATCATCCTTGCAGATTACCGCCTGCCCGGCTTTACCGCATTGGATGCGTGGGCCCATGTGGCGCAAAAACCGCATCACCCACCCTTTGTGCTGCTTTCGGGCGCCATCGGCGAACCTGCAGCAGTAGACGCCATGCGGCTCGGGGTGGCGGACTATCTGCTTAAAGACGACATCCAGCGCCTGCCCCATGTGATAGCACGGACTCTGGAGGTCCACGAGGCACGCAACGCGCGCGAGCAGGCCATTGCCGAGTTAGCTACATCACAGCGTCGCTTGGCCGAATTGGCCGAGCACCTGCAGACCTCCATTGAGCAAGAGCGTGCCGCCATCGCCCGCGAGATCCACGACGACATTGGTGGCGCCCTGACCGCAGTGCGCTTTGATGTAGCCTGGATCGGGCGACACAGTACCGATCCGGCCATGCAGGAACACGCCACATCGGCGGTGGACATGCTGCAACATGCGATTGGCGCCAGCCAGCGCATCATGATGAACCTACGCCCACCCATCCTGGAACAAGGGCTGGTGGCGGCTGTCCAGTGGCTGGCTACGGGCTTTGAGCGCAGGACCGGTATCCCCACGAGGCTGCAGAGCAGTAGCGAAACCATGGATACACCCACCGACATTCAACTGGTGGCGTACCGAACCGCCCAGGAAGCATTGACCAATATCTCCAAGCATGCACAGCCCAGCAAGGTAGACATTGAACTGTCTGACAAAGAAGGGGTATTGACCCTGGAGGTCGCTGACAATGGCCGTGGCATGAATGCGACAGTTCGCGACAAACCCAAGGCCTTTGGCCTCAAAGGCCTTCAAGAGCGAGCACGAACAGTAGGGGGATGGCTGGACATCAGCAGTCGCCCAGGTCAGGGCACATCGGTCATCCTGTCCGTCCCGCTACCATCTCCTTCCACATCCGCTCCAGGAGATGCCCAGTGATCCATGTCGTCTTGTGCGACGACCATGCCGTATTGCGGCGCGGCATTCGCGACACACTCGCCGAAGCCCCGGACATTCAGGTGACCGGCGAAGCGGGCGGGTATTCTGAGCTGCGCGATGTTCTGCGCACGGCCGCCTGTGATGTGCTGCTGCTGGACATGAACATGCCTGGACGCAGCGGCCTGGAAGTACTCGCCAGCCTGCGCGAGACCCACTCGACCATCAAGGTGCTGGTGGTTTCGATGTACCCCGAGGATCAATATGCACTGCGCTGCCTCAAGGCGGGAGCCCAAGGCTACGCTAACAAGGCTGGCGACCCGGTTGAGCTGATTGCGGCAGTACGCACGGTGATGCAGGGGCGCAAGTACCTTACCGCCGAAGTGGCCCAGATGCTGGCGGACAGCTTGGCCCAGCCCACGCCGGAGGTGCCCCATGCAGCGCTTTCCGAACGCGAACTGCAAACCCTGGTCAAGATTGCCTCGGGCCGACGCCTATCGGACATTGCCGATGAATTGATGCTGAGCCCCAAAACTGTGAGTGTGTACCGCTCACGGGTTCTTGAAAAACTGAAGCTTTCGAACAACGCCGAACTGACCGTTTACGCGATCCGCAACCAGCTGGTGTAGCCAGTGGTCCTACCTGCCGACAGAGAACAGATCCACGGCTTGCTGCATCAACGCCAGCACTGGCTGTTCCAGCATCGGCAATGTGGCTGCTATACCTAACATCCCCACCGTGAGCGTGACCGGGAAACCCACCGCATAGATATTCATTTGCGGTGCCACGCGCGAGATGATGCCCATGGTCAAGTTGACAAAGAGCAGCAGCGCAATCATGGGCATGGCAATCCAGAGCGCGCTGGAAAAGAGGGAAGCACCCAGCTCATACAACCGCATCTGCCCCAGCGCCTGCAGAAAATTGCCATCGACAGGAAAGCGGTCAAAACTCTTGATCACGGCCATCAATATCAACAAATGGCCATTGATGACAATGAAGAGCAGCATGGACATGTGGCCAAAGAAACGGGCCACAGCGCTGATCTGCCCGTTGGAGGTGGGATCAAAAAATGAAGCAAAGTTGAGCCCCATCTGCAGCCCAATGATTTCACCAGCCAGCTCGACAGCAGTGAACACAAGGCGAACCGAAAAGCCAATCGCCAGCCCTACAGCCACTTGCTGCGCCACCGTGCCCAGGGCCTCACGGCCGTTCACGCTGATGACAGGCTGCTCGCCCAGCACACCTTGCGCACACAAAGCCACCAAGAACGCGAGGCCGATCTTGACGCGCATGGGCACAACGCGCATGGAGAACACCGGAGCCACGGAGAACAAGGCTAGGACGCGCAAAAAAGGCCACAGGATGGGAGACAGCCACGCCATGATCTGTGCCTCGGAGAAAGTAATCACGCTCCCCCTCCGGTGACATAGCTGGGGCGCCTCGACGGAAACAGAGCAAGTGCCCCATGTGATGGTCGCTGGCGCAAGCGGCCCAACATTGTCGTCAGGCAACCAGATGCCCATATTGGCATGGCACTACCCAATCATCGAGGGTATCGATTCGATCGTCCTGCGAATGAAGTCCACCAGGGTACTGAGCATCCAAGGCCCCGCAATCGCAAACACCACCATGGCGGCAATCAGCTTGGGCACAAAAGCCAGCGTTGCTTCATGGATCTGCGTGACAGCCTGAAAAATACTGACCAACAACCCCACCGCCATGACCACCCCCAGCACAGGCATGGAAATCATCAGCAGCAAGGTGAGGGCATCACGTCCAATGGTCAGCACCATTTGTGAAGTCATGGGGGAATCCTTCAGGTGACAAAGCTGGCGGCCAGTGATCCGATCAGCAGATTCCAGCCATCTGCCAGCACAAACAGCATGAGCTTGAACGGCAATGCCACCAACACCGGCGACAACATCATCATGCCCAGCGACATCAGGATGCTGGACACCACCATATCGATAACGAGAAACGGGATGAAGATCATGAACCCGATCTGGAACGCCGACTTGAGCTCGCTGGTCACAAAGGCAGGCACCAGCACACGGATGGGTGCCGTCTCGGCCGTCACTTTGGGGTCAAGACGTGCCAATCTTGAAAAAAGCGCAAAGTCAGATTGCCGCGTCTGCTTGAGCATGAAGCTGCGCATGGGCGCCTCCGCCCTGTCCAGCGCCTGTTCGAAGCTGATCGTGTTGTTGGTGTAGGGAACGTAAGCGTCCTGGTACACACGATCCAGCGTCGGGCCCATGACAAAAAAGGTCAAGAACAACGACAGACCGATGATGACCTGGTTGGGCGGTGCCGACTGTGTCCCCAAGGCCTGACGCAGCAAGGACAAAACGATCACGATGCGGGTAAAGCCCGTCATCATCAGCAGAACTGCGGGCAAAAACGACAGCGCCGTGAAGAACAGCAAGGTCTGAATCGGCACCGAGTAGCTTGCGCCAGATGGCCCACTGCCCACTACCAGAGGCAGCGCGCCTGCGCTTTGGGCCCAAGCAGAGCTCTGCGCCAATACGGCCGCCACGGCAACGGCCCACGGCCACGCACGCCCCGCCATCCGCACGCCACGCCTTGCAAGTAAGGGGGCACGTTCAGACATGCGCGGACTTTCCAGAATCAGCGGCCGCAGTTCGCATCTCCTGAGCAAACGATGGCCCTGGTGCAAGTGGAGCATTCACCGAATCACCAGCCCCTTTGACCACCACTGGCAGCACGTGCAGGCAGCTGACCTGTTGCGCGGTGACACCCAGCACCAACCAAGTACGTGCATTTTCAGGTCCGACTTCCACCGTTACTACCCGCTGCTGAGGTCCGACGGCCACTGCCGACACCACACGTGACGCTGCCCCGACCGCCAGCGCCCCCGCGGACTGACGCTGCTGCAAGCGCCGCACAGCCCACGGAAGCAACGCCATGGCGCCAACAAAAAGCACCACGACGAGCAGTGTCTGCGTCATGCTCCCACTATCCACGACTCACCCGGCGCAAACGTTCCGACGGCGTGACCACATCGGTCAGGCGGATACCGAACTTGTCATTGACCACCACCACTTCGCCTTGGGCGATGAGGTATCCATTGACCAGCACGTCCATGGGCTCGCCAGCCAGTGCATCAAGCTCTACCACCGAGCCTTGCGCTAGCTGAAGAATGTACTTAATGGGCACCTTGGTGCGCCCCAACTCCACCGACAGCTGCACTGGAATATCCAGCACCATGTTGATGTCGTTGACGGTATCGCCACCCGCAGCGCCGGAAAATGGGCGCACAGGCTCGCCGGAAAGCGGCCCCCCCTGCTCTGCGTCCGCCGGCTTGTCGTCCGTCCGCTTCTGCTCTTCGAGCGCCTCGGCCCAACCCGCAAACGGGTCGTCCGCGCCTGCGTCCTTGTTGTCTTCTTCAGTTGCCATTCTTCTCTCCCAGCCAGCTCATGTCCGAAGTGCGCAGGCACTCTTCAATGCGGATGGCGTACTTGGAATTGTGGGTTCCATACTGGCATTCAAAAATTGGAACCCCTCCGATCGATGCACGAATGCGGGGCTCACGGTCCAGTTCGATGAAGTCACCCGGTTTCATGGCCAGCAGTTGCTCCACGGTGGCATCGGCCTTCGCCAGCTCCGCCACCAGCGTGACTTCTGCGGACTGGATTTCGCGCTTGAGCACGTTCACCCAGCGGCGGTCCACCTCAATGGAGTCGCCCTGCGTGGACGAATACAAAACATCGCGGATCGGCTCCAGCGTTGCATAGGGCATGCAGACGTGGATGGCGCCTGAAAGGTCGCCAATTTCCAGCTGGAAGGCGGTGGACACCACGATCTCGCTGGGTGTAGCTATATTGGCAAACTGGGGTTGCATTTCCGAGCGCTGGTATTCCAGTTCCAGCGGATAGATCCCTTGCCACGCCTTCTTGTACTCCGCGCAAATCACATCCACAAGCCGGTTGATGACGCGCTGCTCGGTGGGCGAAAAATCACGACCCTCAATGCGGGTCTGGAACTTGCCGACTCCGCCATACAAGGTGTCAATGATGCCGAAGACCAGCGACGGCTCGCAAACAATTAGTCCGCTGCCCCGCAACGGACGAATCGCCACGATGTTGAAATTCGTAGGCACCGCCAGCTCTCGCAGAAAAGCGCTGTAGCGTTGCACCGACACAGTACCCACCGAAATTTCGGGGCTGCGGCGGATGAAATTGAATAGCCCGATACGGAAGTTGCGCGCAAACCGCTCGTTGACGATTTCCATCGTCGGCATGCGGCCACGGACAATGCGCTCCTGGCTGGAAATGTCGTAATTGCGTACCGACCCCGCCTCGGCCACTTCCTCGACGGACTTCTGGCTCTCGCCAGTGACCCCTTCCAGAAGGGCATCAACCTCTTCCTGCGAAAGAAATGAATCGCTCATGGCTGGTCCTTACCCGGCTGGCTCATTGGATGATGAAGCTCGAAAAGAGCACCTTGCGCACCGGATTGCGCTCTGTGCGCTTGCGCGCGGCGGGGCGTTCCTCTGCATCTCCGTCCTGCTCAGCGGCAGCCGCAGCCTTTGCGCGCTCACGCTCTGAGGGCACCGAGTAGCCCAGAGGTCGCGAGACCTCGCGCAAGACATCAGTGGCCAGCTTTTCCTTGCCCTCGCGCTGCAGCAGCTCAGTGGACGTGCGTTGCGACACCAGCATCAGAATGCCACTGCGAATCGACGGCAGGTACTGCTTGACCTGTTCTGCCGTCTTAGCGTCTTCCAGCTCCAACGTAATGCCAATCTGCGCAAAGCGGTCACCACCCGGATCGGCCAGATTGACCACCATGTTTTCCATGGGCAGGAATGTGGGGGCGACTTTCGGAGCCTCCTTGTGTGCAGCAGGTGCACCGCCACCCTCTTCGTCCTCAGCGGCATGCGACCGACTGGAGATGAACCACGCTGCCGCACCACCTCCGATCACCAACACCGCCACCACCACGCCGATGATGATCAACAGCATCTTCTTGCTTTTGGCGGGCGCGGCTGCTGCGGGAGTATTGGCTGACACGATGGAATTCCTTGCGGTAGGGGACAGGCGGCACTGGCGCTATCAAAGTGCGAGCACAACCGGATAGCCCATTATGGGTCGGGGGTGCAACCAATAATAGCCAGAATAAAAGCCCAAAACCATGGCATTCACCGCGCTCGCCTGCACTGCTGGATGTGAACAGAACTGAGGACCGTCCACATCACCCTCGCACAATCAGACGAAGACATCCACAGCGCGGTCCGTGGCCCCACCACCGCGCGCCAGCAACGCACTGCCTGCGGGGGCAGCAGATACCACCCGCGCCTGGCGCGCACCACTCTGGGGACGCTGCTGCCTTTCCTCGCCACCACCCGCGCTGTCGCGCGCCGATGTACCCACCGACATGCCTGACAACACCAAGCCCTCGCTGCGCAACAAATCGCTCAACTGCGCCATGCTCTGGTCCAGCAGCTCCCGCGTCTGCTGCTGGTCACTGCGAAACGACACATGCGCTTCATTGCCCGACAGAGACACCGACACTTCCACCGGCTGACCATCGCGCTGCAGCGTCAATTCCGCGTTCTGAGTCTTCTGGTTCACCCAGTAGGCCACCTGCTCAGCCACCTGCTCCTCTGCGCCCAAAGCGTTAGGATCCGCCAACACCGCTGCATCGGCGAAATTGCCTGCCTCTACTGGCGATGCGCCCGATGCGCTCTCAGACCATGAGCCCCCATTTCCTGAGTTCTCACCGTTAGAACGCCCACCAGCGGAGAACTCCGGCGCGTGCGCCGAAGCAGCAGCGACCAACAAACCATCAGCAACAGGCGTGACACCTTCGACACCAGCAGATATTGAGGATGGCCCACCCGCGCGTTCGGAAGGTTGTGCCCCCGTCAATGAGGCCTGGGCAGCGCGCTCGGACACCGCCTGTGAGAGCGTAGCGGCCGTCGATAAGTGTCCCGATAAGTGTGGTTTCACCCCACCCAGCGCGCCTTGACCCACGCCGGCATCTCCCGAGCCTGAAAGCCCAGGACGGGGCGCCGCAACGCTCTGCAACCGAGAGAAGGTGCGACCAGCCGTTGACGTCGCGCTCAAAGGCTGCGCGTCCTTCAGGTCTGCAGCAGAGTCCAACATCGCCGTCTCTGCTACCAAGCCTTGGGGACGGCCAAATGGCGTCCACTCGACCCCCAAACCTGCTGGCGACGGCACTCCCCCCGCACCGAAGGCGGCGGTCAGGCGGGCACCTCCGTCCGTGCCGGCGGCGGCTGGAGGAGCGCCATCGGCGGGCACCATGCCCAACAACCCTTGCCATGCTGCCACCGCCGAGACATCTACAGCCGTGGACCCGACGTCAGGAAAGCCGTCCGCGGCGAGAACATCTGTTCCTACGGAGCTCAATACGCCCTCCTCCTCAGCCCCGCCCCCCAACGCCGCCAGCAGCGCCAAAAACCCTCCTCCAGCCGCAGGATCGCTAGCGTCTACGGCAGCAGGCTGGGACGCTGCCTTGCTGCGCGTCGTGTGGGCTGGCTGGGTGCCCTGGGAGGAAGCTACTTTGGTGGGTTCCATGTTCAATTCTCCTGGCCCGCGTTGCGATACTGCAGCGCGGCGCGTTCATCGGTCTGTTTCTGGTCCCTGCGCTGTTGCTGCCGGGCCAGGTCGTTGCGCCGCTTGTCTACCACCTTGCGCAAACTCGCCAAACGCAGCTCTGCATCCAGCAAAGCGCGCTGGGCAGCCTGCACCCGCGCAGACTGGTCTCCCACCACACCGGTCTGGATGCTGGCTGCATGACCCAGCCTGTCCATGAACTGGTAGTGGTGGTACATCACTTCGGGCTGCATGGCTGTGTTGGCCTTCACTCCCCAACGGGACTCGGTTTCACGGGCGTAGTCTTCCAGCTGACCGAGCTGCGCGCGCGCCGCCTGCTCGGCAGCCAGGGTGTCCTGCAGCACCTTGCGGGCGTCATCCCGCTTGCGGGAGGCCACTTCGACTGCGACAGAGAGGGCGTTGAGGTTGGACATGACGACTTACCCTGTCGTCCGTCAATGGTCCAGCACCGCCGCCATGGCGGCTACGCAGTGGTCCATGGAGGCTGCCTCGAACATGTCCTGCTGCAGAAAACCCGCCATCTGCGGCTGCAAGCGGATCGCCTCGTCCAACGCGGGGTCAGAGCCGCTCATGTACGCCCCCACCTGCACCAGGTCCCGGCTCTTCTGGTAACGTGAATACACTGCGCGAAACCGCCGCGCCAGGTCAAAATGCCCACGCGACACCACGTTGTGCATCACCCGCGATGCCGATTGCTCAATATCGATGGCCGGGAAGTGCCCGGTCTCTGCCAAGGCGCGTGACAACACAATGTGCCCGTCCAAAATGGCGCGCGCGGCATCCGCGATCGGATCCTGCTGATCATCGCCCTCCGACAGCACGGTATAGAACGCAGTGATGGAGCCCACACCATGCAGGCCATTGCCGCTGCGCTCGACCAGCTGTGGAAGTTTGGCAAAACATGACGGCGGATACCCCTTGGTCGCAGGCGGCTCGCCGATGGCCAAGGCGATTTCCCGTTGCGCCATTGCGTATCGGGTGAGTGAATCCATGAGCAGCAGCACATGCTGACCCTTGTCGCGGAAATGTTCGGCTACCGCCGTGGCATAGGCCGCGCCCTGCATGCGCAACAAGGGCGGCGCGTCAGCGGGAGCCGCCACCACCACCGACCGCGCACGGCCTTCCTCTCCCAGGATGTCTTCCACAAACTCCTTGACCTCGCGCCCCCGCTCGCCAATGAGCCCCACCACGATCACATCGGCCCGGGTATAGCGGGCCATCATGCCCAGCAGCACACTCTTGCCCACCCCAGAGCCCGCAAACAGCCCCAGCCGCTGACCACGCCCTACGGTCAGCAAGGCATTGATGGCGCGCACACCGGTATCCAAGGGCTCGCGCACCGGGTCCCGGTCCATGGCATTGATCTGCCGCCGCCCCATGGGTTCAGACACCACGTCCTGCACCGGCCCGCCATGGTCGAGAGGCAGGCCCTGGGCATCCACCACACGCCCCAGCAATCCGTCGCCCATCGGCAAACGCAGCACTCCGGCGCGTTGCACGGGCCGAGGAGGTTCGCCCAAGCGGGGCATGGGGACATAGGGCGCAGCTGGCACCACGCTGGCGCCACTGGACAGCCCATGGATGTCGCCAGCCGGCATTAAAAATGCACGGTCGGCAGAAAACCCCACAACCTCAGCCAACACCGGTGCGTGCCCCGGCATTTGCACCATGCATTGCGAGCCCACAGGTACGCGGATGCCCACCGCCTCCAGCACCAGGCCCGTCAGCCGGGTGAGCGTACCGCGCGTCTCCAGCGGCGCACCTTCGGCCACGCGCTCGCGCGCGTCGTCCATGAACCGGGTCCAGGCAGAAGCTGTGTCAACGGTCATCGCCATCCCCGCGCTCCCCGTCGTCCCAGGGCGACTGCAGCCCCAGCGACGCAATGACACGCTGCCATCGCTTGTCGATGCTGCCATCGACGACCGTGCCCGCAGACTCCACCAAGCAGCCCCCCGCAGGCACAGCGGCATCAGCCATCCACTGCACACCGGGCGCGTTGATCTCCTCGCGCAGAGGCACGGCCATGGCCTCCATGTCCACCGGATTGAGCCGCACGGTAGCTGGACGCCCCTCGCTCACCAGCATGCCAACGGCTTCCCGCACCACAGGCAGCAGGGCATTGGGGTTGACCGACAGCTCTTGGCGCACCACTTGGCGCGCGATGTCGCACGCCAGCTCGAGCACCTGCTGGGCCATCTGCTGCTGCATGTCGATCAGGCTCGCGTCCAACGTCTGCAGCACGCTCTGCAGGCGCTGCGCCGCCTCTTGCCCCTGCTGGGCAATGTATTCATCCATGCGGCGCTGCCACTCCAGAGCGGTCTGCGCCTGCCCTTGGGCAAAGCCTTCTGCATACGCATCGTCGCAGGCCTGCTGGAAAAGCGCCTGCTGTGCCGCCTCATCCAACTCGGCAGGTAGCTCCGCCACGGGCTCAGGCTCGGAATCAGGCTCCACCAGGTCGGATCCGTCTACTGCCGCAAACTTCCATTGTTTGAAGTCACCGACCTCCTCGCTGGGAATGAACCGCGAATAAGACCGCTGGTTAGACGAAGGCATCATCACCACCGCCTCCGATCACGATCTGGCCTTCGTCAGACAGGCGACGCACTGTCTTGAGGATTTCCTTCTGCTGCGCCTCGACCTCAGACAGCCGCATCGGGCCGCGCGATTCGAGGTCTTCGCGCAGCGCGTCGGCAGCACGCGAAGACATGTTGGAGAGGAATTTTTCCCGCAGTTCGGGAACCGCTCCTTTAAGGGCCACGATGAGGGTTTCGGATGCCACTTCCTTAAGTACCGTTTGAATGGCCTTGTCGTCGAGCTTGAGAACGTCCTCGAACACGAACATCTTGTCCATGATCTTCTGCGCCAGGTCGGGGTCGTAGCCCCGGATGGATTCGAGCACCACAGCGTCCATGTTGCCGCCCAGCAAGTTGATGATCTCTGCGGCAGCCTTGACGCCGCCCAGCGAACTCTTGCGGATCTTGTCCCCGCCCGCCAGCACCTTGAAAAGCACTTCGTTTAGGTCCTTGAGGGCCGTGGGCTGGATGCCTTCGAGCGTAGCCACGCGCAACAGGATTTCGCTGCGCTGACGGTCGGTCAGGTGCATGAGAATGCCCGACGCCTGGTCACTGTCCAGATGCACCAGGATGGCAGCAACGATCTGCGGGTGCTCGTTACGCAAAAGTTCGGCCACTGATAGCGGATCCATCCACTTGAGGCTCTCGATGCCCGAGACATCCCCCCCTTGCAAGATCCGGTCGATCAGCAGGCCGGCCTTGTCATCGCCCAGGGCACGCTTGAGCACGGCGCGCACGTAGTTGCCGGTATCGGACACCAGCAGGCTTTGGGCTGCAGCCGCGTTGGAGAACTTGTTGATGACCTCGTCCACCTTTTCGCGCGATACCGAGCGCATGCGCGCGATGGTCTCGCCCAGCTTCTGCACCTCTTTGGGCGAAAAATGCTTGAACACTTCCGCCGCCTCTTCTTCGCCGAGAGACATCAGCATGATGGCGGCATCGTGAAGTCCTTGGTCGTCCATGGTCGTCATCCGTGCAATCGGTGGCTAGACGGGCTCGCCGTTCAACCAAGTCTTGAGAATATTGGCTACAGCCACCGGGTTCTCCTTCGCAAGCACCCGCGCCTCCTCCAGCCGCAGCTGCTCCGGTGTGGCTGGCAGCATTTCGTCCTTCTTGCCAGGACCCGCAAGGGCCGGGCGCTCGGGGGTCTCGGCCTCCAGGGCATCCAGCTGGCCACCGGCTACAGACAGCGCCTCAGTCTTCACAATCTTGGGGCCCTTCAGCGCGGGACGCACCAAGCCCATCAGAACCAGGGCGGCAAACAGAACGGCTCCCACGGGCCAGGCAAAGGTCTTGGCCAGGTCCATCACTTCAGGCTGCTTCCAAAGTGGAATATCGGTGGTGGGCACCGCAGTGACCTGGAACGGTGTGTTCATCAAGTTGACTGAATCACCGCGCTCACGATTGAAGCCAATGGTCTCGCGCACCAGTGCGGTCATCTGCTCAATCTGCTCGGGGGTGAGTGCCTTGGTCACGGTCTTGCCCTTGTCTTCTGCAGACTGGTAATTGACCACCACAGCAGCACTTAGCCGCTTGACGGCTCCCGAGCTGCCGCGGACCACCTTCACCGTCTTGTCCACTTCGTAATTGGTGGTGGACTCACGCTTATTGGTCTGCTCCTCGGTACCCTGCTGGCCGCCCGCGTTGGGCGCTGGGTTGGCGCCGTTGATGGGCGCTGCCGACGGGGCTGGAGGCTGGTTGGCGACAGCACCAGGCACACCCGTCGCAGTCTTCGTTGCGCTGCCACGGCTTTCCAGCACCTGCTGGCTGCGCACGGCGCTGGAGTCTGGCGTCTGGTTGGGGCGGAATTGCTCGGAGGTGGACTCGGTCTGCGAGAAATCCACCTCGGCCGTTACCTGTGCCTTGACGTTGTCGCGGCCGACCACGGGCTCCAGAATGTCCATGATGCGGCGCGAATACTGCTGCTCCAGTTGCTGCACATACAAAAGCTGCTGGGCATTGATTTCAGCACCAGCCGTGCTGTCGGGCGATTGGGAGAGCAGCTTGCCCGTGTCATCCAGCACACTCACGGCAGACGGCGCCAGCTCTGGCACGCTGGAAGCTACCAGGTGCACGATGCCCGCGAGTTGGGCGCGGTCCAGGATGCGCCCGGGGTGCAGACTCACCAGCACCGAGGCTGAGGGTTTTTGCTGCTCACGGAAAAATCCGTTCTGGTTGGGTAACGCGAGGTGCACACGGGCACTTTGCACGGACGATAAGGCCTGGATGGACCGTGTGAGCTCCCCCTCCAGCCCGCGCTGGAAGTTCAGACGCTCCTGGAACTGCGTCATCCCGAATTTGTTGGACTCCATCAGCTCGAAACCCGCGACGGAGCCTTTGGGGAGGCCCTGCGTAGCCAGACGCAGGCGCACGTCATGCACGCGCTCGGCAGGAATCAGGATGGCGCCACCGCCCTCCGAATACTTGTAGGGCACATTCATTTGAGACAACTGGGCCACCACGGCCCCGCCATCCTTGTCGCCCAGATTGGAAAACAGCACCCGGTAGTCGGGCTGGCGCCCCATCACGACGGCCGCAACGGCAGCAGCCACCAGCAGCGCCACGCCCGCACCCAGCCGCATGCGCTGCGCCCTGTCAAGGGCGGACAGCCGCTGCAGCCAGTTGGGGCTGGCCGGCGTCGGTAGCGGATTGAGAGGGACTTCAGCAACAGCAGACATCTTGCTTTCCATTAAAGCAGGCCCTGCAACAGACCTAGCGTGGGTTCGATTATTCGGTCACGCCCCCCAAAATGTTCGCTGGATAAGCCATCCGTTTGGCCATCTATTCAGAGCGATGAATCCCGGGCCGGTAGCTAGGATACGCAGCATACCGCCATTCCCCTACGGATACCGCCATGGACCTTCGCATCTCCAGCTCAACCGCCCCGCTCACGGGCGCTGGCGTGGCGCGCCGTGCTGCAGCGCCGCAAACCACGGGCAATGAAGTCGGTTTCTCCGGCGCGCTCAAGGGCGCACTACAGTCAGTGAGTGCCGCGCAGAACAAGTCCTCCGAAATGCAGAAGGAGGTGCAAATGGAGAACCCCTCCGTGAGCCTGGAGGAAACCATGGTGGCCATTCAGAAAGCGCAAATCGGCTTTCAAGCCACACTGCACGTGCGCAATCGCATGGTGCAGGCGTACACCGACATCATGAACATGCAGGTGTGAGCTGCTGGCGAAGTATGAAGGCCCCGTTCTCAACGGGGCAGCTGTGTGGCGCTGCGCTGTGCCAACACAAGAAACTATATTTTCGATAGCAGCAAGGACATGCTGCACTAGCGCTTCAGGCACATTTAGTGCATTTTTTGATACAGAGGCGCTTGGCGGTCGAAGTGGCGACAGGTTCAGTACCGCGCACTTTGGCATCCCACTGGACGGTACCGCCCATCACCGCAGTGCTCCGCTCAACCGACAATCCAAGCCCTAACAAGCAACCACCCTTAACCGCTAGGCCACTGCCACACACAGCAGCAGCCCAGGAGCGTTGCACTGCCCGCACTCAGTGCATCATCTGGGGCTGCCCCTCGAACAGATGCTCGAACTGCGCAAGCCAGGGCTCTGCCAGGCAGCGGATCTGCGCATCGTTGCGCAAGATGCGCTGCATGATGCGGGTCTTTTCACGGCGGTGCTCGGGCAGCAACTCGTGCTCTTGCGACTTGAAGCGCAGCTGCTCAATCAGCACGGCACAGGCGCCTTCGTAGCGCACCACACCGTCCCAGTCCTTCAGCTTGGCAGCTTCCAGCATCTTGGCGCTGCTGTCTTCAATCGCCTTGTAATAGTCAATCAGCATGTGGGACATGATCATGCCTCCACCAGCACGGGCTGGCCCGAGGACGATGCTTCGGCAGCACTGGTACCCAATTTTTTGATTTCATTCCACCCGGTGGCCACGGGCTCGATCAGGCGCATGACTTCTTGCATCATGGCGTCGTCGTTGCGGGCATTGGCCAGAGTAAGGCGGTGGATGCAGTAGTCATAAAGCGCACCCAGGTTCTCCGCCAGTTCACCGCCATCGACCTTGTCGAGCGAGGTGCTCAACCCCTCTTCCAGAATTCGGATGGCCTTGGAAATGGCATTGACCTTGCCGAGCACATCACCGCGAGCCATAGAGCCGCGTGCTGTGGCAATGGAGTTGAGAACACCTTCATACAACAGGCTGACCAGCTGATGCTGGTCGATCGTGTGCATGCTGGTCTCTACGTTGATGCGCTGGTAAGCGTTGGCTGCACGGGGGCTGTAGGCGCTGAACATGCTGACAATCCTTCCGAGGTATTACTCAAGTTATCGGCTAGCGCCAGAAAAACTAAAGCCCCTGATTAACCGTTTGATTTGTTCCAAGCAGTGACCTGCTGGGCGATGTACGCGTTCAGGCCATTCAAACTGCTCAACTGGGTATCCAGCGCGTTGTAGCGCTGCGTGATGCGCTTTTCAAATGCATCGACCTTCTCATTCACCCGCGTCTGGTCTTGGCTGTTGCGCTTCAGACTCAACTGCAAGGTGGCATCCTTGGATTTGAAAAAACCGTCATTCGACAGAAGGTTGGTCGTCAGCGCCTTCAGTTGCACAGCAATGCCGTCGGCAGAACCACCTCCCGTGCTCCGGAACAGGTTCTTCACATCATCAGGATTTTCGGACAGGGCTTTGTTGAGCTTGGTGGAGTCGACCGCCAGATCACCACCCAACTGTTGAGTAATACCAATGTCCGCCAGCCGCTGAAAGGCCCCGCCCCCTGTGGTGACCGATTGGATGGCGTTGCGCAGGGAGCTTTGCAGGGCCACGGCCGTTGAATCGCCCTGCAACAACCCCGCCGACTTGGTGGCAGCGTCGTACTTGGTGGCATCCTGCAACAGTTGGTTGATGGCGTTGTAGGCTTTCACGAATCCATCAATGTTGGACTGGATCGCAGAATTATCTTTGCTCACCGTGACTTCAATAGGCGCAGTCGTCACCTGTTCAGCCTTGAAAGTCACGCCCGAGATCGTGGACGCAAACGTGTTGGTTGCCGAAGACACGGCAATACCGTTGACCGTGGCCTTGGCATTGGCGGCCGCCTGCGTGACCGTGGAGCCGTTGACCAGGCGCGACAGGCCAGTGGCGTCGGTGTTGCCCGCACTCTGGGGATCCGTATCAGCGCCTTCCATCACGCTCAGGCGAAACCCGAATTCTTCACCAGTGCTCTTACTGCGCAGCAGCAAGCGCTCACCCGAAGCATCACTGAGTACCGACGCCGTTACCCCAGCATTGGCGCCATTGATCTTGCTGGCCACGTCCGACAGCTTGTCGCTCGCGCTGATGGCGATATCGACGGGCTGGCCGCTGCCAGGCGTGAACGACGCGGGTGCGACACTCCATTTGCCCAGTTCGAGGCGCAGCGTGCCAGCCCCAAGCGCACCACCTACAGGCAGCAATGCTGCCGACGCCGTGGCCTGCGCCTTGGCAAGGCTTTGGACCTCCACACTGAACGTTGTGGGCAGCGTGCCCCCAACGGCAGTGGCGGAAACATATTTTGAGTCGGATGACGCGGTAGCCACACCATTCCAACCGGTCACGCTGGTGAGCTTGCCCGCTGCGTCCTGCAGCGTAGATACCAAGGACTTGATCTGTCCAAAGGCGGAAATCTTGGTGTTGACTGTGGCCGCCTGCAGCTTGAGCGTGTCCAGGGGCTTTTTTTCCAGAGCGACGAGCTGGGAGATGATGCTTTTGACATCAAGTCCATTCGTGCCGACACCTGGGGATGAAATGGTTGCCATACAAACCTCCTGAACTGGTCCAACGGAAATTATGGCGCCGAACGGCGATCAAGAACGTCCGTAAACACGCCAGGAAACCCGTCTTATCCAGCGGTCCTGGCACCCGCCTTCCAAAAAGCCAAAGGGCGGCGACAGAAATCTGCCGCCGCCTGAGGTTCGCCAGGGCGCTGCAACGCCCTGGCTGCCTGCCATGCCCGCCGCTTAACGCAGCAGGGCCAACACACCTTGGGGCAGCTGGTTGGCCTGGGCCACCATTGCCGTACCAGCCTGTTGCAAGATCTGGGCACGCGACAGGTTGGCCGTTTCTGCGGCGAAGTCGGCATCCAGAATACGCGAACGCGAGGAAGAAAGGTTTTCCGACGTCACTTGCAGGTTGCTGATCGACGTTTCAAAGCGCGATTGCAGAGCACCGAGCTTGGCACGCTCACCGTTGATGAAGGCCAGGGCCGAGTCCACGGTCTTCAGTGCATTGGTGGCATTGCTGAACGTGGTCACATCCAGATTGGCCACCGTTTGCAGGGCCGAACCACCATTGTCCAGCTGGTTGCTGGTTGAAGTGATGGCGAAAGACTTTTCCGAGTCCAGCGTGATGTAGCCACCAGTGTTAACGTTTTCCACCGTTGCGGCAGCAGAGCTCAGGGTCGTCGTGCCGCCGTTGGCCGCTCCAGCTGCGTCGTAACCGGTGACCGTTACGTTGGCCGCGTTGGCATTGGCCGTATCGCCCACCACGATGTTGTTACCCGTGGCATTGGTCAGAACGATCTGGCTGCCGTCGGAACTCAGAGAAGCATTGATACCGGTCTTGGCAGACTGGTCGTTGATAGCGGACACAGCGGCCGACAGGCGGTCCGTGCCGGTGGCGGAGGTCAACGTGAAGGACACGGTACGTGCAGCGCCGACGTTGTCACCTTCCAGCGTCAGCGAGTAAGAGCCGACAGCCGCCATACCACCCAGGCGCACTTCGGTACGGGCCGTGGCGGTCACACCAGTATCTGCCTTCAGGGCATTGATCTGGTCGGCCGTAGCCTTGGCCGTGGCGCTAGCAGCCACAGTCAGCGTACCGGTGCCCAGTGCTCCACTAATGGCCACGGTGCCTGTGGTCACACCGTTGGTGCCTGCTGTGGCCTGGGTGGCCGATGCGCCAATGCCCGAGCCGTTGGAGGCGACGTTCTGGTTGTTGCCGTACACGCTGGTGCGCAGATTGCCCGTGGCAGCCACGATGGTCTGGTTGGCATTGGCACCCACTTGGAACTGCTGCGTGCCGAAGCTGCCGTCCAGCAGCTTGGAACCGTTGAATTCAGTGGTTTGCGAGATGCGGTCCAGTTCGGACACCAGCTGGCCCACTTCCTGCTGCAGGGCCTGGCGGTCGCCGGCGCTGTTGGAGGCGTTGGCCGATTGCACAGCCAGTTCACGCACCCGTTGCAGGATGTCGCCGGAAGCCTTCAAGGCGCCTTCAGCGGTTTGCGCCAGGGAGATACCGTCGTTGGCATTGCGAACTGCCTGGTTCAGGCCACGGATCTGGCTGGTGAAGCGCTCGGAAATCGCCAGACCAGCAGCGTCATCCTTGGCGCTGTTGATGCGCAGGCCAGACGACAGGCGCTGAATGGACGTATTGAGAGAAGTCTGGCTCATACCCAGGTTGCGTTGGGCTGTGAGCGAAGCGATGTTGGTATTGATGGTGGAAGCCATTGCAAATCTCCTGAAAGAACTGACTGAATATGGCGTTGCCGCCAGCCGGGGGCGCCAGCACCGCGCTGGCCTCCTGGGTTCCCAGTGCTGCAGGCCATCTGGTGAACGGCGGGCCGCTTACGGACCGTTGCAATTGTTTTCGGGTCGCCGCCGGAAAACTTGAGGGGCAAACGCACAAGTTGCGCGACTTTTTTGCCGCTTATCTCCCCTACACCAGAAATCAGCGTCTCCACAATCCATCCATCGTTCCCCCATTGACAGCCGGACGGGTGCGCTTGAACCGGCAAACAGATCCGTCTCGCGACGTTAAGGAGTTTCGCCATGGCAGCAACCATCAACACCAACATCAGCTCGCTGACTGCGCAGCGCAATCTGGGCACCAGTCAGATGTCGCTCAACTCAGCCATCCAGCGCCTGTCGTCTGGCCTGCGCATCAACAGCGCCAAGGATGACGCTGCTGGTCTGGCGATTTCCGAGCGCTTCACCAGCCAGATCCGTGGCCTGAACCAGGCTGTTCGCAATGCGAACGACGGGATTTCGCTGGCACAGGTAGCTGAAGGTGCAATGGGGTCGGCGGGCAACATTTTGCAGCGGGTCCGTGAACTGGCAGTGCAGTCGGCCAACGCCTCCAACAGCGCTGGCGACCGCCAGGCCCTGCAACAGGAAGTCGGCCAATTGGTGGCAGAACTTGACCGGATTTCGCAAACCACCGAGTTCAACGGCCAGAAATTGCTGGACGGCACCTTTGGTACGCAACAGTTCCAGGTGGGCGCCAACGCCAACCAGACCATTGTGGCGGCCTCAGCCAATCTGCGCACCAGCGTGTACGGCAACAACCAGAACGTCGCCTCCAACGGCTCGGGCATTGGCGCATCGGCCACCCAGGCCACAGCAGGCACCAACGGCGTGACTACCGGCTCGGTAGCCGTCAGCGGCTACCTGGGCACTGGCACCCTGACGGTGGCTGCAAGTGCTACCGCCAAAGCCACCGCCGACCAGATTAATGCACTACAGGCCACCACTGGCGTGACCGCCACAGCCCGCACCGAAGTGCGCCTGGGTGGCATGGCGGCGGCTGGGTCCTATTCGTTGACGCTGGAAGGTGACAACGTCGGCAGCCCCCGCACCATTTCATTCACGCTGGTCGCAGGCACGGGGACCGACCGCCTCTCCCCAGCCGTGTCGGCCATCAACGAGCAATCGGCCAAGACAGGCATCAATGCCTCGCTCAACTCCGACGGCACACAGATCATCCTGACCAACGCTACGGGCAACAACATCGTGATCGGTGACACCGTCAACGCCAACGCGGGCGCCGTGACCGTGACCGGCTACGATGCAGCCGGTGCCAGCAACGGCGCGACCCAGACGCTCGCGGCCGACGCCAACGTGGAGTTCATCAACACGGGCGGCTACATCACGCTGGACTCCGAAAAGTCCTTCGCCGTGACCTCGGCCAGCAACCAGCTGGACAACGGTGGCTCCTCGCTGCACACGGTGGCCAACCTGGACGTGACCACTTTCACCAACGCCACCGACGCGCTCAAGACCGTAGATTCGGCCCTGGCCTTCATCAACGGTGAACGTGCCAAGCTCGGCGCCCTGCAATCGCGCTTCGAAACCAGCATCTCCAGCTTGCAGATCACGTCTGAGAACCTGTCCGCATCGCGTTCGCGCATCCAGGACGCAGACTTCGCGGCCGAAACAGCCAACTTGTCGCGTGCTCAGATCCTGCAACAGGCCGGTACGGCGATGGTGGCCCAGGCCAACCAGATCCCGCAGGGCGTGCTGTCTCTGCTCAAGTAAGCCATTGGCCCCGCCCGTACTGCGTGCGATGCAGCAAAAACACGAAACAAAGGGGCCCATCGGGCCCCTTTGCACATGGCACACTGCCACCCCATCCCGCTCCTTTGCTCGTAGATCGACGTCATCGTGCACACCAAACACACCGACCAGGACGCGTCCCGCCTGCAGGCCGCACTTGCCGCCGCTGACTGGCCTGCTCTCACCCGCCTGTGCCGCCAGGTGCTGCGCAAGAACGGCCGCCACCTCAGCGCCCACCGGCTGCTGGGCTTCTCGCTGAACAAGCAGCGCGAGTTCGACGCCGCCCTCAAGGCTTACCGACAGGCCTATGTTTACTGGCCTGAGGACGCCGAGCTACTCGTCAACTATGCCAACGTGCTCATTGAGCAAGCACGCAATATCGACGCCCTGCCCCTGCTGGAAAAAGTGTGCGAACTGCGCCCCCAGCAGGCCATTGGCTGGATCAAGCTGGCCGAATGCTGCTACCTGCTGACCCAACACGACAAGGGCTTTGACGCCAGCCAGAAGGCCGCCGCCCTGGCCGAGACCCTGCACGACCGCGTCGCCGCACTCATGCAAAGCGCCATCCACCGGCGCGAGCTGGGCCAGGTGCGCGAGGCTGTCAAGGACTGCGAGACAGCCATCGCCCTGCGCTACAACGACCCAGGCAACTACACCAACAAGCTATTGTTCATGCTGGCAGATCCCCAGGTGAACGCCGCCCAGCTATCGGCAGCCGCGCGGCAGTACGGCGCTGTGTTCGAGCCGCCGCTGCGCCCAGAATGGCCTGATTTCCAGGAGCACCGGGGCTCGCCATGGCGGCGCCTGAAGATCGGTTTCCTCTCCCCCGACTTCCGGGTGCACTCGGTGATGTACTTTGTGGAGGGTCTGCTGGCGCAACTGGACAGGCGGCAGTTTGAGGTTTTCGCTTTCTATCTGTTCCCGCGGGACGATCACGTCACCGAGCGCGTCCAGCGCCATGCCGACCATTTTGTGCCCCTGGCCGGTTTCAGCCCGCAGCAGCAGGCCGAGGCCATTCGCGCTCAAGGCATCGACATCCTGATCGACCTGGCGGGCCACACCGGCAACAACGGCCTGCTGACGCTGGCCCATAAGGCTGCCCCGGTGCAAGTGTCATGGCTGGGGTTCCCGGCCACCACCGGGCTTACGGCCGTGGACTACAAGTTCACCGACGAGATCACCGACCCGCCCGGCGCCGAAACGCAGTACACAGAGCAGCTCTACCGCTTGCCCACGCTGTTTGCCTGCTACCGCCCCATGAGCCGCAACCCGCTGTGGCGCTACCAGCCGCGCTACCAGGTGCGCCCGGCGCCCGCGCTCGCCAACGGCTTCATCACCTTTGGCTCGTGCAACAACCTGGGCAAGCTCACCGACGACGTGCTGGCCCTGTGGGGCCAGGTGCTGGCGGCCGTGCCAGGGTCGCGCCTGCTGATCGAAGGCAAGAACCTTGACCGCCCCGATTTTGCGCAGGCCTACCAAGAGCGCTGCGAGCGCTTGGGCCTGCCCCCAGGGCGGGTAGACCTGGTGGCGCAACGCACCGAGAACCAGTACCTGACCTACCACCTCATCGACATCGCGCTCGACCCCTTCCCGCTGACCGGCGGCACCACCACCTTCGACGTGCTGTGGATGGGCCTGCCCATCGTGTCGATGGTGGGCGAGAGCTTCAAGAGCCGCATGGGCGTGGGCCTGCTGGCCTACCTGGGCCGCACCGAATGGCTGGCCGAGACGCCCGAAGAGTATGTGCGCATCGCTACGGACCTGGCCACTGACGTACAGGCGCTGAACACGCTGCGGCTGGGCCTGCGCGGCGAGGTTGAGACCTCGGCCCTCATGCGAGAGGACATCTTCAACCACCACTTCTCGGAAGGCTTGCGTGTCATGTGGCTGCAGTGGCTGGCCAAGGCCGAGCACCCGGACGACCCCAAAGCGCAGGCGCAAGCGATTCAGGAATGGCTGCCCCAGCTGCCTGAGGAATGGACCCACGGCCCGGTACCCGGCGTGGGCTTGAAGCCCGGCCAGCGAGTGAGCCTGCACGAGGCCCATCAGCGCCTGCAGGACCTGGTGGAAAAAGCCAAGGCCACGCCTGTCCCCGCGTCTGCCACCACCACCGAGCACCAGATCACGAACCGCCACTGGATCGCCGTGACCGAGCTGGCCGAAACCGTGCTCAGCGCCGTGCCTCACGACCCCGTGGCCCTGGCCTGCCTGGCCGAGGTGGAGCATGCCCACGGCCACACCGAATTTGCGGTGACCTACCTGCAACATGCCACACAGGCGATGGGCCTGGGCTCCACTTCAGCGACGTGACACCCGCAGACGCCTGGCAGCACTGGCTACTCCGCCCAGGTAAATACTATAGATTTAATAGCGCCATGCGCTTATCCATAAAGCGCTATAGCGGCATGTTGAATCATGTTTTCGATCACAAGCCCCTGCCATCACCCCTTGCGCCGCAGAAACCCGTGCGGCGCCACCGTGACCTGCAGGCGCTGCTCCATCTCGGCGTCGATCTCGAACTCGGCGTGCCCGGCCAGCCACTGGTGCACCGCCGTCTTGGGGTTGTTGCCCACGTCCCAGGGGCGGTCGGCAAAGAACTTGGGCGGCATGTCTTCGACAAAGGTGTCAAACACCACACAGTAGCTGCCGGGCGTGACCAGCGGCGCGTAAGCATCGAGTTCGCCCAGCACATGGTCGTGCGTGTGCATGGAATCCAGGCACACCAGCACGCGCTGGTAGCCCTGGGCAAACTCGTGCACCTGCTGCACCACCTCGGGCGCAATGGCAGAGCCCTGGACCATGGCGATGCGGCTGGCCATGGGGTGGGATTCGATGGCCGCGCGGTTGTGCGCGCGGATGTCGATGTCTACCCCCAGCACCTTGCGCCGTGACGCGCGCGGGTCCATCGTGGTGCCGGCTTCAATCGCATCGCTCATGTCGAGCAGCGCCAGAAGCGAGGCGCTGAGCACCAGCGAGCCACCGTGGGCAATGCCGGTCTCGATGATCAGATCCGGCCGCACGCGCCACACCAGCTCCTGCATGGCCACCATGTCCTGCGGATACTGGATGATGGGCCGGCCCATCCAGTCGAAGTTGTAGACGTACTGCCGCTGCATGGACGCCTGCAGCCAGTCGCGCGACAGGGTCTGGAAGGTGGAGTCCTGGGCATAGCCCGCAAGGCGGTCACGGCGTTCCTGGGCGAATTGGTCAACGGGGTTCATGGCGGGGGTACTCCAACAGGGTCGTTCGACGGCGGAAAAGGCAAGAGGTCATCGGCCAGCACGGCGCGGGGTGCCACACCCCATTCACCCTGCAGGCGCAGCACGTTGATGGGGGGAAACGCCTGCAGCGGCGCCTGCCCGGCCACCTCCACGCTGCAGCCCGTGCGCGCCTGCAGCCAGGCCAGCCACTGGGCGTGAGTAGTCTGGCGGCCGCTGGCCACGTTGTAAGTGGCGGCGCGGCCTGCCAGCGCAATGCGCGGCAGCCAGTCCAGCAGGTCGTCCACATGCACATAGTCTTTGGCGGACTGCGGATCGGAGCGCAGCACAATGCGGCCGCCCTGCGCCTGGTGCAGCAGATCGGCCACCAGGTTGCCGGAGGCAGCGTCCATGCCCGGCCCGACCACGTTGGACAGGCGCGCCACGCGCACTCCGGGGCGCCCGCAGGCATGGCACAGCGATTCGCCGGTGAGCTTGGTGAGGTTGTACAGGTAGGACAGGTCACCCGGCAGCACAGCCAGGGGCGCGTCTTCGTCGGTGCGGGTGGCGCCCATGTAGACCCGGGTGGACGACAGGTACAGCAGCGAGTGGAACTGCGCGCGCCGCAGCACCTCGGCCAGCAGGCCCACATGGGCGTCCACCGTGTCGAACGGGCGCGTGCGGAAGTCGGCGGTGAGCCCCACGCAATAGATCACATGGCCCAGCGGCCGGGTGAACACCTCGGCAGCGCCGCGCGCAGGCGACCACACCGAGTGGCCTTGGGCCTGCAGATGGGCCACCAGGCGGCTGCCGATGTAGCCGGAGGCGCCCAGCACCGTAAACGTCGAAAGGGGCAGGCCCGTCACCGGCGCTCCCCCACGGCCGCCAGCGGTTGCCCGGCGTACACGGTGTACGCCAGCAGCTCGCCGCGCACGATGGAGCCCGCGCCCACCACGCAGCCACGCCGCAGCACGGCACCGTCGAGCAGCACGCAGTTGGCGCCAATCCACACGTCGTCCTCAATCACGATGCCGCCCTTGCTGGGCAAGAACCCCTGCTCGCGGATCAGGCAGCTGCGGTCGGCATAGGCATGGTTCACCGGCGCAAAGGTGCAATTGGCGGCAATCGCCACATGGTTGCCGATGTGGATGCCGTTGCCGGTGTAGAGCACGCAACCCGCGTTGATGACCACATGCTCGCCCACCACCAGGTCGCCGCTGCCGCCCGCAGGCTTGACCTTGACGAAGCTGTCGATCACCGAGTGGGCGCCCACCACGATGCGTGTGCCGCGCACCGAGTCTTCGATGTCTGCGAGGTGCGAGACCTTGGCAGTGGGGTGCAGTTCGATCACCTAGAACACCTCAAGGCGCGGCACGGCCACCACCATCTGCGCACCCCAGCTGCGCGTGTAGTCGAGTTGCTCGGCCACCTCGCTGCGCAGGTTCCAGGGCAGGATGAGGATGCGCTGCGGCTTGTGGGCGCGCAGGTGCGCCTCGCCTACGACGGGGATGTGGCTGCCGGGTAGGTACTGGCCTTGTTTGGCGGGATTTTTGTCCACCGCGTAGGGCAGCAGGTCGGGCCGCACACCGGCAAAGTTGAGCAGGGTGTTGCCCTTGGCGGCCGCCCCGTAGGCGCCCACAGTGATGCCATCGGCTTGGCATTGCAGCAAAAATGTGAGCAGCTCGCGCTTGACCCGTATGGCCTGGGCCTGGAAATCGCTGTAAAAACCTTCGCCCAGCATGCCCGCCGCTGCCTCGGTGGCCAGCAGTTGCTGCACGCGGACAGCGCCTTCCATCGTGGCCTGCGGATGGCCCACCGCGTCGGCGCGGGCGGCAAACACGCGCAGGCTGCCGCCGTGGGTGGGCAGCTCCTGCACATCGATCACCGCCAGGCCGTTGGCCGCAAAGATGCGCTGCACCGCCGTGAGCGACAAATAGGAATAGTGCTCGTGGTAAGCCGTATCGAACTGGCAGCCCTCCACCATGCGCAGCAGGTGCGGAAACTCGAAAGTGGCCACGCCGTGGGGCTTGAGCAGCCGCGTGAAGCCGCCCACAAAGTCGTTGATGTCGGGCACATGGGCCAGCACGTTGTTGGCGGCAATCAGGTCGGCCTGGCGACCGGCGGCGGCCAGCTCGTCGGCCAGCGCCACGCCAAAGAAGCGCTCCACCACCGCTATGCCTTTGGCGCGGGCTGCTGCCGCCGTGCTGGCGGTGGGCTCCACCCCGTAGCAGGGGATGCCAGCCGCCTGCACGTATTGCAGCAGGTAGCCGTCGTTCGACGCGACCTCGACCACGCGGCTGTCGGCGGTCAGCCCCAGGCGCTCGCGCATCGTCTCTACGTACGCCTTGGCATGGGCGAGCCACGACGAGGAGAACGAGCTGAAGTAGGCGTAGTCGTCGGTGAATAGCGCCTCGCGCCCGGCGTGGTCTTCGGTCTGCACCAGCCAGCAGGTTTCGCACACCAGCAGGCGCAGGGGGAACCAGGACTCGGGCGCGCGCAGCGCGGCCTCGCTGAGGTAGGCGTTGGACGGGGGCGCGCTGCCCAGGTCCAGAAACGGCAGTTGCAGCGGGCTGCCGCAGTGTCGGCACTTCACAGGCGCACTCCTTCAAATTCTTCCGCCATCCAGGGCTGCGCCGCATCGCGAGGCGAGAGCTGGCTTGCGGGCAGGGGCCAGGCGATAGCCAGGCGCGGATCGAGAGGGTTCAGGCCTGCTTCGGCCGCGGGTGCGTAGGCCGCAGAGTGGCAGTAGAGCAGCTCGGCATGGTCGGTGAGCGCCTGAAAACCGTGTGCAAAGCCGGGCGGGATGAGCAGCGCGCTGCCATTGTCGGCCGACAGATGCTCGGCATGCCAGTGCAGAAAAGTGGGCGAGCCCTGGCGCAGGTCCAAGGCCACGTCCCAGACCTCGCCGCGCAGGCAACTCACGAGTTTCATCTCGGCGTGCGGCGGCTGTTGGTAGTGCATGCCGCGCACGGTGCCTTTCAGCGCCGTGTAGCTTTGGTTGATCTGGGCGATGGGGCTCGCCCAGCCAGCGCCCGCCAGTTCGTCGGCGCAAAACATGCGGGTAAAAAAGCCACGCTCATCCACCAGCGGCTGGCGTTGCACGCGAAAGAGCCCCGCCAGCGGGAGCGGCGCCAGGGCGAGGCGACTCATGGGCGCGCCTCCCAGGCATCGATGTCTGCCAGGCACAGCGCGCGGGCGTCGGCGCCGCCGCGCTGCTGGCGGTACCAGTTCATGGTGCGGGCCACGGCCGTGCTCAGCGCCCAGTGGGGGGCCACGCCCAGCACCTGGCGGGCGTGCGCGGTTTCCAGCGCGAGCCAGCCAGCTTCGTGCGGGCCTTCGCTCTCGTTTTCATAGCTAGTAGCGCTTACTGGATAAGCAGCAGATGCCAATTCGATGACATTTTTGACCGTGGCTGCCTCGTGCGGCAGCGGGCCAAAGTTGTAGGCACCGGCCAGCGCGGGCGATTCCCACAGGCGCTGGGCCAGGCGCAGGTAGGCGGCCAGCGGCTCCAGCACATGCTGCCAGGGGCGCGTGGCCTGGGGGCGGCGGATGTGCAAGGTTGCACCCTTTTCCCAGGCGCGCACAGCGTCGGGCAGCAGGCGGTCTTGGGCCCAGTCGCCGCCGCCGATCACGTTGCCCGCGCGGGCGGTGGCCACGGCGATGCCCTGTGCGGCCAGGAAAGAATCGCGGTAGCTGGCGGTGACCAGCTCGGTGGCGGCCTTGCTGGCGCTGTAGGGGTCGTGCCCGCCCAGGGCGTCGTCCTCGCGGTAGGGGTAGGCCCATTCGCGGTTGCGGTAGACCTTGTCGGTGGTGACCACCACGGCCACGCGCACGCCAGCCAGCCCGCGCAGGGCATCGAGCAAATGCGCCGTGCCCATCACGTTGGTGGAAAAGGTATCCAGCGGCGCTGCATAGCCGGGCCGCACCAGCGCCTGCGCGGCCAAGTGCAGCACGACCTCGGGCCGGGCGGCGCGCACGCGCATGGCCAGGGCCTGGGGGCTGCGGATGTCGCAGAAATGGCTCTCCATGCCCGGCGCGGCCTGCCCCAGCTGGGCCAGGGTGAACAGGTTGGGCTCGGTGGCGGGCGGCAGCGCCACGCCGGTGACCTGCGCGCCCAGGCGCTGCAGCCACAGGGCCAGCCAAGCGCCTTTGAAGCCGGTGTGGCCGGTGAGCAACACGCGCTTGCCGCGCCAGAAGTCGGGATCAGGGCGCATCGTGGGTTACCAGCACTTCCACGGCGCGCGGCCCGATTGCCACAGGTCTTCGAGCAGGTTTTTCTCGCGCAGTGTGTCCATGGGCTGCCAAAAGCCCGTGTGCTCAAACGCGCGCAGCTGGCCGCTGGTGGCCAAGCGGGCCATGGGCTCCAGCTCCCAGCTGGTGGCGTCGCCGTCGATGAGGTTAATGACTTCAGGCTGAAGCACAAAAAAGCCGCCGTTGATCCACCCGCCGTCGCCACGCGGTTTTTCCTCAAACCCGGCCACGGTGTCGCCATCCCGCACCAAGGCACCGTAGCGGCCCGGGGGCTGCACGGCCGTCACCGTGGCCTGGCGGCCATGGGCCCGGTGGAAGGCAAACTGGGCCGTCATGTCAAGGTCGGCCACTCCGTCACCATAGGTAAAGCAGAAGGGCTCGCCCGACGGCAGGTATTCCTGCACCCGGCGCAGGCGACCGCCGGTCATGGTGCTTTCACCCGTGTCCACCAGCGTCACGCGCCAGGGCTCGGCATGGCGGTGGTGCACTTCCATGCGGTTGTTGGCCATGTCAAAGGTCACATCGGACATGTGCAGGAAGTAGTTGGCGAAATATTCCTTGATCACGTAGCCCCGGTAGCCCAGGCAGATGATGAAGTCGTTCACGCCATGGGCGGCGTACATCTTCATGATGTGCCAAAGGATGGGCCGCCCACCGATCTCGATCATGGGCTTGGGACGCAGGTGCGACTCTTCCGAGATACGGGTGCCCAGGCCGCCCGCCAGCAGTACAGCTTTCATGCCCGCAGCATAGTGCAGGCCCTACGGACCAAAAAGGTGCAGTCGCTGCAGAAACACCTTTCAAATGAGGCGTTTGCATGCGCTACCTCCAGGCAGATAGCGGACGCGCCGCAAATATGCGCAACCCGATTGATATCAATTTGATAGCACCAAAGGCAATAAAGAAAAGCGCCTCACGGCGTTCTGACACAAAATTCTGAGCACAACCAGCCCGAAAGCCCACCAAGAGCCCTCTGCATCCGGTTGACCAGGGACGCGCCTACAGCCCCGTCAGTAACATCTCCAGTCGAGCCACCGGCACGAGCGGCCAGCAGTCATTCGCCCAAGAAACCCCCTGTTGACCGTTCTCTTGGGGCATTTCGCGTTCTGCAATCCGATACATTTACAGTAACCTTCGGTCACTCCGTGGACTGCAGCCCCACCAATGCAGTCATACCCCTGCCGCCGCCCTACACGTCTAAAGCATGTTTGTCATCATCGGTTACGTCGTCTGCCTCGGCTGCATCTTCGGTGTGTACATCGTGCACGGGGGCAATATCAGCGTGATTCTCAAGGCGCTGCCGTTCGAGATCATCACCATTCTGGGGGGGGCACTGGGTGCCTTCGTGGTGAACAACCAACCCAAGGTGATCAAGGCCACCATGGCTGCGCTGCCGATGGCGCTCAAAGGCTCCAAATACACCAAGGAGCGCTACATGGAGCTGATGGCCATGCTCTATGACATCCTTCAAAAGGCCCGCAAGGAGGGGCTGATGGCGATTGAAAAGGATGTCGAGGCGCCGCACGAGTCGGAAATTTTCAAGAAATACCCCACGGTGGGCAGTGACCACCATGTGATCGAGTTCACCACCGACTACCTGCGCATGATGGTGTCGGGCAACCTGAATTCCCACGAGATCGAAGCGCTCATGGACAGCGAGATCGACACCCACCACCAGGAAGCACACGCCCCGGTGGCCGCCCTGGCGCGCCTTGCAGGCGCCCTGCCCGCCTTCGGGATCGTGGCCGCCGTGCTGGGCGTGGTGAACACCATGGGCTCGGTGGGCCAGCCGCCCTCCGTGCTGGGCGGCATGATTGGCTCGGCGCTGGTAGGCACTTTCCTGGGGATTCTGCTGGCCTACGGCGTGGTGGAACCGCTGGGCGGACTCGTCGAGCAAAAGACCGAGGACGCCGCAAAGGAACTGCAGTGCATCAAGTCCACCCTGCTGGCCAGCATGCAGGGCTACAACCCTGCGACAGCGATCGAGTTTGGCCGCAAGGTGCTGTTCTCCAACGTCCGCCCCAGCTTCTCTGAGCTGGAAGGGCATGTGAAGGGCAAGAAGTAGCAGCAGCGAATGCAGTAGCCGCACCCCAACGCCCCCGCCACCATGGCAGAAAAAAAACTACAACCCATCATCATCAAGCGCGTCAAGAAAGGCGGCCACGCGGTGCATGGTGGCGCCTGGAAGATCGCTTATGCCGACTTCGTGACGGCGATGATGGCGTTCTTCCTGCTGATGTGGCTGCTGGGATCCACCGCCAAGGGCGAATTGCAAGGCATTGCAGCGTATTTCGCCTCACCATTGAAAGTGGCGATGACAGGGGGCGACGGTTCGGGCAACAGCTCCAGCGTCATTCCAGGTGGCGGCAACGACTTGGCCAAGGTGCATGGCCAGGTGCGCCGCTCCGACGTGGAAGAAGCCAAACAGCGCCGCATGAGCATTGATGCGGCACGGGCCGAACGCGCAAAGCAGGATCAGGAACGCATCAAGGCCCTGGAGGCCAAGATCGATGCGCTGATCACCGAGAACCCGCGCCTGAATGAGTACAAGTCGCAGATCCGCATCGACATCACGCCCGACGGCCTGCAGATCCAGATCATTGACGACCAGAACCGCCCCATGTTCGACAGCGGCAGTGCGTTGGTAAAACCCTACATGCGCGACATCCTGCGCGAAATCGGCGCGGCCTTGGGTGGCGTCGAAAACCGCATCAGCCTCGCAGGCCACACCGACGCTGTACCTTATGGCAACAGCGAAAAGGGATACAGCAACTGGGAGCTGTCGGCAGACCGCGCCAACGCATCGCGAAGGGAGCTGGTCTCCGCAGGCATGCCAGACGCTAAACTGGGCCGTGTGGTGGGCTTGGCGGCCAGCGATCTGCTGGACCCCAAAAACCCACGGTCCCCCTCCAACCGGCGCATCACCATCACGGTGCTGACCCGGGAGGCCGAAGAACGACTCATGGGCAAAGGGATCCCCGAAATCACGTCCACAGAACTGCTGACTGAAAAGCGGGAAAATCCCCCCCCTGGCAGGTAACAGTTACGACTTGTCACCAAACCTGCTGCCCATGACAATGCCTACAGTAAATCTCGACTGAAAGGGTCCCAAGTGACCACAGCCCTTCGTTTTTTGATCGTTGACGACTTCTCCACCATGCGACGCATCGTTCGCAATCTGCTCAAAGAGAGCGGTTTTGCAGACGCTGATGAGGCCGAGGATGGTGTCGCCGCACTCAACAAGCTGCGCAACAGCAAGTTTGACTTCGTGGTCACCGACATCAACATGCCCAACATGAACGGCTTCCAGTTGCTGGCCGAGATCAAGAAGGACGACAAGCTCAAACACCTGCCCGTCCTGATGGTGACCGCCGAAGCCCGCAAGGAAGACATCGTTGCCGCTGCCCAGGGAGGCGCTGCGGGTTACATCGTCAAACCCTTCACCAAGGCAACCCTGGAAGAGAAGGTGACCTTGATTCTGAAGAAGATGGGGTTATGACACCATGGACGACACACCGGACAACAGCCAGCCTGCCGATGTTCACCACAAGATTGGTCTGCTGACGCGCCAGCTTCACGATTCGCTTAACGAGCTGGGATATGCCGACAAGCTGCGCGGCTCCATGGGCGAGTTGCCAGACGCTCAGAGCAGGCTTTCGTATATCGCCCGCCTGACCGGAGAAGCGGCCGAGAAGGTGCTCAACCGCGTCGAACAAGCCAAGGCTCAGCACGACTACATCGCGGCAGAAACGCGCCGGGTCGTCAATTCACTGGTGGCGGACCCGGTGGCGGCCGTGGCCAAGGGCGAAATCTTCAACTTTCTGACCGACGTGGAGCGCGTGACCAAGGAAGCCGACACGCACCTCACCGAAATCATGATGGCGCAGGATTTTCACGACCTCACCGGCCAGGTGATTGCGCGCGTGGTGAATCTGGCAGCCACCATTGAAGAGCAGCTGGTGCAACTGCTCATCCAGACGGCTCCGCCCAGCGCCCAGGCGCCCGCCGAGCCCGCCCGCGCAGCGCATCTTCAGGGCCCGGTGGTGGACCCGGAGAACACCCCCGACGTGGTCACCGACCAGTCCCAGGTGGACGACCTGCTGGCCAGTCTGGGCTTCTGACGCTCCGTTTTCAGTCTGACAACCCTCCAGCGCTAGTGCAATATGACCTGATTGCTATCATTTTTAAAAAGAATGGCAGTAATCCACGGCGCGGGTCAGACACAGACCCGCCGCTAGACACACCCCAGGCACCACCGAAAAGAGGGGGCTGCAGCCCCCTTATCAGCCTTTAGATTTCCAGGTCGCTCACGACAATGGCATGACACCAGCCGTCATGCCACCATGGAATCCAGCCAAGAAAAAAGCCTCCCCGCGTCAGAACGCAAGCTGCAAAAAGCGCGCGAAGACGGCCAAGGGGCACGCTCGCGCGACTTGTCGCACCTGGCCATCCTGGGCGCGGGCGCCGCATGCATGCTGCTGCTGGCCCCACAGCTGATGGACCGCATGCAGTGGGCCATGAGCCAGCAGCTGGCGTTCAATGCGGCCACGGTGATGACGCCAGGCACCATGCTCTCGCGGCTGCAGGACATGGTCATCGTGGGCTTGGTGGCCAGCACGGTGTTTGCTACCCTCACCAGCGCTGCGGGGCTGATCAGCGCCATCGGGGCGGGCGGCTGGATTCTCAGTGCCAAGCCCATCACACCGCAGTTCAACCGACTCAACCCGATCTCCGGACTGGCCAACCTGTTTTCCAAGCAGCAGATGGCCAACGTGGCCAAGATGGTGCTGATGACCGCCATCCTGACCTACGTGGCCTGGAAGTTCCTGGGCAACAGCATAGAAACGGTCGCCATGCTGGTGCTGCAACCCTCGCCGCTGGCCATTCGCCAGATTGCAGACTGGCTGACCTCGGGCATGAGCCTGTTGCTGCTGGTCGTGTTTCTGGCTGCCTTGGTGGATGTGCCTTTGCAGGCGTTCTTCTTCAAGGAACGACTGAAGATGTCGCACGAGGAAGTCAAGCAGGAGCACAAGGAGTCTGACGGCAACCCCCACACCAAGGGCCGCATCCGCCAGAAGCAGCGCGAGATCGCCGACCGGGCCAGCGTAGGCGCGGTCCCCAAGGCCGACTTTGTGGTGATGAACCCCACCCACTACGCCGTGGCCCTCAAATACGACGAGAAGACCATGAGTGCGCCCCAGGTCATCTCGCGCGGCACCGACCTCATCGCCATGAAGATCCGCGACGTGGCCAAGGAGCACAACGTGCCCGTGCTGCAGTCGCCCATGCTGGCCCGTGCGCTGTATGCCCATGCCGAGCTGGACCAGGCCATCCCCGCGACGCTCTACACCGCCGTTGCCCAGGTGCTGGCCTATGTGTACCGCCTCAAGGCAGCCCTGCGTGGCGAAGGCCGTATGCCCGACAGCCTGGTGGAGCCTTTCGTGCCGCCTGAACTCGATCCGCTGAACCGCACCACGGTGCAAGGTGCTGCCGTATGAACACCTCCGTAAAGTCTTTGCAGCAATGGGCTGGCACCAATGCCAGCGCCCTGCAGGGCCTGTCGGCACCACTGCTGGTGGTGGCGATTCTGGCGCTGATGGTGCTGCCCATCCCCCCGTGGCTGCTGGATGCATTTTTCACGCTCAACATCGCCGTCGCGCTGATGGTGATGATGGTGGCGGCGTACATGCTGCGTCCGCTGGACTTCGCGGCATTCCCTTCGGTGCTGCTGCTGACCACACTGATGCGCCTGTCGCTGAACGTGGCCTCTACGCGCGTGGTGCTGCTCGAAGGCCACCAGGGCCCTGGCGCAGCGGGTGCAGTGATCGAGGCCTTCGGCCACTTCCTGATCGGCGGCAACTTCGCCGTCGGCCTGATCGTTTTTGCGATCCTCGTGGTGATCAACTTCGTGGTGATCACCAAGGGCGCCGAGCGCATTGCCGAAGTGTCGGCGCGCTTCACCCTGGACGCCATGCCCGGCAAGCAGATGGCGGTGGATGCCGACCTGAATGCGGGCCTGATCGACGAAAAAGAAGCCAAGCGTCGCCGTGCCGAAGTGGCGGAAGAAGCCAACTTCTTCGGCTCCATGGACGGCGCGTCCAAGTTCGTGCGCGGCGACGCCGTGGCGGGCATCCTGATCCTGCTCATCAACATCATTGGCGGCTTCGCCATTGGTGTGTTGCAACACGACCTGTCGGCCAAGCAGGCCGCAGACAGCTACATCCTGCTGGCCATTGGCGATGCGCTGGTGGCACAGATTCCCGGCCTGCTGATTTCGGTGGCAGCCGCCATGGTGATCTCGCGCGTGGGCAAGGACCACGACATGGGCCGCCAGATCGTTCAGCAGCTGTTCATGTCGCCCCGCGTGCTGGGTGTGACGGCAGGCATCTTGATCCTGCTGGGTTTGATCCCCGGCATGCCGCATGTGGTGTTCCTGACCATGGGCAGCCTGCTGGGCTACGGCGCCTGGGTGATGTATGAGCGCCAGAAGGTTCCCCCGGTGGTCGAAGCCCCACCGCCGCCCGCCACCGATGGCGAAGCCACCTGGGACGACTTGCAGCCCGTGGACCTGCTGGGCCTGGAACTGGGATACCGCCTCATCAGCCTGGTGGACAAGAGCCGCCAGGGCGACCTGCTCACCCGCATCAAGGGCGTGCGCCGCAAGTTTGCACAGGAAGTCGGCTTCCTGCCCCCTGCCGTGCACGTACGTGACAACCTCGAACTCAAGCCCAGCGGCTACCGCATCACGCTGCGCGGCGTGGTGGTGGGCGAGGGTGAAGCCTTCCCTGGCATGTTTCTGGCCATCAACCCCGGCGGCATCACCACGCCGCTGATCGGCACGGCCACCACCGACCCTGCCTTTGGCCTGCCAGCACACTGGATCGACGATCGGCAAAAGGAAGCCGCACAAATGGCCGGTTTTACCGTCGTTGATTCCGAAACCGTGATGGCCACCCATTTGTCACACTTGATGCAAGTGCAAGCCGCCAAGCTCCTCAGTCGCACGGAAACGCAGCAACTGGTGGAACACGTGGCCAAGCTGGCCCCCAAGCTCATCGAAGAAGTGGTTCCGAAAATGGTCTCCATCGCAACGTTCCAGAAAGTCCTCCAGCTGCTGCTGGAAGAGTCTGTGCACATCCGCGATATCCGCACCATCATCGAAACGCTGGCCGAGCATGCTGGTGGCGTCTCGGACCCCGTCGAGCTGGCCCGCCGCGTGCGCATTGCGCTCTCGCCCGCCATCGTCCAGCAGATCTACGGCCCCACCCGCGAGCTCAACGTCATTGCCATCGAGCCCGGCCTGGAGCGCCTGCTGGTGCAAGCCCTGGGCAACACGGCAGGCCCCGCGCTCGACCCCGGCGTGGCCGACATCCTCACACAAAAGGCCGCCGAAGTGGCCCTCAAGCAGGAAGAGATGGGCCTGCCCGCCTGCCTGCTGGTTCCCGACCAGATCCGCAATGCCATCTCCCGCCTGGTGCGCCGCGTAGCGCCCCGCCTGCAGGTGCTGGCACACAGTGAAATTCCAGAGACCCACACCATCCGTATTGGGCCGATCCTTAAAGGTGCATCAGCATGAACATCAAACGCTTTACCGCCCCCACCTCCCGGGAGGCTCTGGCCAAGGCGCGCATGGCCTTTGGCGACGGCACGCTGATTCTGTCCAACCGCCCCACGGCCAACGGCGTGGAAGTGGTGGCCACGGCCGAGGACACGCTGTCGGCTCTGGACGGTGGTGCGCCCACCGCTTCGTCCAATCCGCCCCTGCTGGCGCCCAGCACTGCGCGCAGCACCCCACAGCGCGCCAGCCAATTGGCAGTAGCGTCGGGCCTGGGACGCAACCCGGTCGAGGAAGACACCGAACAGCTGGCCATGAGCACGCTGTCGTTCCAGGACTATGTGCGCGAACGCATGCTGCGCCGCCGCCACGAGGCACTGAATGGTCCCTCGGAACCCCAGACACTGTCTGAACGCAGCCGCGACCAGGAACCGGAACGTGAACGCATGCCCGCGCCCTCGGTGGCGCGCCACAACCCGCTGCGCACCATCCCGATGGACATGCCGCCCGAGCCACCGCGCCGTCGACAGGAAGCTCCCAGCGCCCACCTGATCCAGTCGAACAACCAGCAGAGCGTAATGAACGAGCTGCACGCGATGAAAGAGTTGATCGAAGACCGCTTCAACACGCTGGCCTGGCTGGGGCAGGCGCGCCAGAACCCGATCCAATCCAACCTGATGCTGAAGATGATCCGTGCTGGATACTCCCCGTCGCTGGCCCGCGCCGTGCTCGAACGCATGCCCGAAGACCTGTCGGCGGGCGAATCGGTGCGCTGGCTGATGGAGGTGCTGGAACGCAACCTCAAGACCGACCAGACCGATCCCCCCCTTTATGAACAGGGCGGCATCTTCGCCATGGTGGGCTCTACGGGTGTGGGCAAGACCACAACCACCGCCAAGCTGGCGGCCATGTGCGCCCGCATCCACGGCCCCGGCAGTGTGGGGCTGATCACGCTGGACACCTACCGTGTGGGCGCGCACGAACAACTGCGCACTTACGGGCGCATGCTGGGCATCGTGGCCCACCTGGCGCACGACCGCGCCGCGCTGCAAGACCTGCTGGGCCTGCTCAGCGGCAAGAAGATGGTGTTGATCGACACCACCGGCGTGGCCCCCAGGGACCCCCGCAAGCGCGACATGCTGGATGTGCTGGACCTGCCCCATGTGAACCGCCTGCTGGTGCTCAACGCCGGCTGCCATGGCGACACGCTGGATGACGTGCTGACCGCCTTCAAAACCGACGGCTCGCAACAGGCCATCCTGTCCAAGGTGGACGAGGCCGTGAAGCTGGGCCCCGCCATCGACGCACTGATCCGCCACCAGATGGTGCTGCGCGGCGTGACCAACGGCCAGCGCGTGCCCGAGGACTGGGAGCGTGCCAACGCCCACCAGCTCATCAGCGCCTCCATGCGGTCGCCGGCGAAGTCGGCTTTCGACCCCAAGGCCACGGACCTGAACTTCTTCTTCTCGCACTCTCCTGACACCGTGACGGAGGGGGGGCTGGTCGATGCTTGATCTGGGTTTTCACCAGGCGGCCAGCCTGCACAGCCTCACCCCGCAGGCAGAGCTGCGGCTGCTGGCAGTCGCCAGCCAGGGCAACACGGCGAGCGGCCTGGAAACGCTATGGCAGATCTGCGCCAGCCTGCAGCGGCTGGGCTATCCGGTGGTGGTACTCGACGGCACGGCGCAGGAGTCCGACGACAGCCCCGGGCTGCTGCACCTGCTGCAACATGCAACGTGGAATGACGGCGCCAGCCTGAACCTGGGCGCCACCGCATCCTCCCTCGCCGTGATTCCAGCGGCCAAGGGGCTGCAGCACCTGAGCCGCAAGGCCAGCGGCAGCACACGCTCGCCCATGGAGAGCTTGCTGCCCTGCTTCAGGACTTACGGCCTCATGGTGATTCACGCACCAGCCTCCACCCTGGGGCCCCTGCTCACCCACACGGCTACGGTGCCGCTGGTGGTCATGGGCAGTGGCGCAGCGGGCGTGATGACCAGCTACAAGAGCCTCAAGCAGATTGCGCTACACACTGGCTTGCCCTGCATGGTGGCCGCTTTGCTGCACGGCAACACCGCCGCCGAACGCCGCAAGGCCCAGTCCCAGCTGATGACCTTGCAGGCATGTGCCGAGCGCCATCTGGGCGGCCCGATACGAACCACCACCATTGCCACTCAGAACCCCCAGGAGCTTCAGCGCCTGGCCTTGCAACTGCTGGAAAATGCGGGCACTATGAACGGAGCGCTGGCTGCGCTGACACCCAGCAACTTGACAGGCATGCCTGCGCATTTTGTCCGGAGCCACTGACCAGAGCCTGTGATGCACCTCTACGTACGTACGTTGACCCGAAACGCTCCCCACGGTCTGGCAAGTTGCTGGCCCCCGGCGGCGGAAAAAGATCGGGTGATGGCACCCCCAAGCGGCTCCAGAACAAGATCGCATACCCGCCCTACCAGTGCATAACACCCTCTCTATGTACACCGCCAAAGGCCAGCTTGATCGCGATGCCATGATCCGCCAGCATGTACCGCTGGTCCGGAGGATTGCGCACCACATGATCGCCAAGCTGCCTCCCAATGTCGAGCTGGATGACTTGATCCAGGTCGGCATGATGGGGCTGGCCGAAGCTCTGTCGCGCTACGAAGTGGCACAGGGCGTGCAGTTTGAAACCTTTGCCACCCAGCGCATCCGGGGCGCCATGCTCGACGAGCTGCGCGAGGGCGACTGGATGAGCCGCAGCTCGCGCAAGAGCCAGAAAGACATTGAACACGCTGTGCACCGGCTGGAGCAAAAGCTGGGACGCAGCCCGCTGGAGTCCGAAATAGCCAGCGAAATGGGCATGAGCCTGGCGGACTACCAGAATCTGCTGGGCAAGGTCCGGGGCACCCAGCTGGTGTACCTGGAAGACATGACGCATGGCAACGATGACGAGGACGGGTTTCTGGACCGCCACGTTGCCGACAGTGCGGCTGACCCGGTGGAGCTGCTGCGTGATCAACGGCTCAAGACGTCACTGGTCAACGCCATCAAAACCCTGCCGGAGCGCGAGCAGCACATCATGGGCATGTACTACGAACATGACATGAACCTCAAGGAAATTGCTGCCGTGCTGGGCGTTACCGAGTCGCGCGTGTGCCAGCTGCACAGCCAGTCCATTGCCCGGCTGCGGGCCAAGATGCGCGCGCACTGAGCGCGCCTACCGGCGGACACCAGGCGCCGCGCAGGTCGTTGCGCAGGGCCCTAGGGTTACGGGCCGACGCTTGTTGCGACCTGGCCCACAACCCCTTCAGAACAATGGATGGCGCTCAGCTTGCGGACCGGTAGATGCGCGCTACGCCCGGCGCGGTTCCGCGAGTACCCAGGCCATCGCCATAGGTAGCCGCCGCATTGGAGGGAGGCAGCAAGCCGGCGGCCTGACGGTCCGTGCTGGCAGCAAGCCGGGCCAGGCTCTCACGGTGCAGGACCAGCATGCTGCGGATCGCATCCGCGCGCTTTTGCAGCGACGCCGGCAGAGGCACCCCACGCGCGGCCGCCTGCTCCAGCACACGTGAAAAATCGGCCGCTGCATCACGCAAGGCCGTACTGTGTTTTTCCAGGGAGGTGGGGTCTGCCGCGAGAAGTGCGGCGGAGACTTGTTCGATCAGCTGCTCAACAGCAGAGAGAGATTCTTCCAGAGACATGGCGCATTGTGCGATGGATTGCGCCCCGGAGCAAAATGCCGGTCAACCCCGCGAGCGGGACAGGATCTCCTGGGCATTGGACAGCAGCTTGTCGGCGATGGCTTCGGCATCTACCGAAAATTCACCCTTATCGATGGCTGCGCGCACGGCCTTGACCTTCCCAGCATCAAAATCTGCCGTGCTGCGGGTGGCGGGGCTGAGCGCCCGGGCTGCGGTGGAAACGGTGACAGGCACACCGGCGGATGACGCAACCAGTGCGTCTTTAGTGGCTCCCTCAGCAGCGCTTGCTGGGGCCTTGGCTTGCTTGGCAAGCCCCGTCGGCGGCAACCCGCCCGGCAGTTCCGGTGTTTGACCTATCTTCATCGCTCTCTCCACCACCCCGTTGGATGTGGGGCATCAGTAGCAATGTTTTCGACCCATCTGGCCCGGACTTTAGCCATTTATTACCGGGGGGTCATCACAGAGTGACGTCCACCGTCCCAGAATCATTCACAGTCCCACTGACAATGCGCCCATTCTCCATGCGCACACGCACAGTCTGTCCGGCAGAACCCGCGGTCAGCGCCTGGCCCGCAGAACTGACCGCATAACCCGGCCCCTGGGCCACGACCTTCACCTGTGCACCGGCCTTGAACAGCAGGGGGGCACGCACCATGGCCTGGCGCACCGCCTGCCCCGACACCAGCTGGCGGGCAGCGGTCTGGCCCACCCACAGGTCAGGATTGGCCAATACGGGAGAGGTATCAGCCGCCCAGTCCACTTCGGCCTCGGTGGCGTCATTGGCGGTCAACACAGCGCCCGGTGCCACATTGTTGGTCAGCACCCATGCCGGGCCAAACGCTTTGATGGTAACGGGCAAAAACACATTCCATGCAGTGGCGCCCTCCACACAGCGCAGCCCCAGGCGAGTGCGGCCCCACAGGCGGGCACCTACGGGCAGATAAGGTTCAACCCGCGCACAGGGAGCCAGCCGCAGACGTGAATCCAGTGAGCCAACACTTACTTCCATACGCAGCGGCAGCGCAGAGGACTGATTGCGAGCCAGGGCATCGTCCAGCCAGCGCTGGGTAAGCGGCCCAAGGTCCGCCGCGGGGTCTGCCGCCGACTGGGCGTGCGCAACACCACTGGGACCCAGCGCAGCCACAGCCAATACACCCACCAGGCAGAACGTACGCACCAAGTCGCCGGCACGCACAACCAGCGTCTGCCGGGTGGCGCCGCACAGCGCGGCGTCGGTGCTGGTGTCAGAAAAAAGGAAGTGGGCGGTCATAGGGGCCTCCTGGGCATCGGCTGGCAGGCTGCCCGCGCACGAGGTGCTACGGAAGGCAGTGGCCATTTCACCCCTGGAACTATAGGCAGATGGCCCAGGCGCAAAACCCGGAACTGCGCATCCATTTGCCACTTCTTCGCGCTTTAGAAAAAAGGCGCGGTTTCCATAATCGAGCAACGCCAAAAAGCCCCCTGGGGCTGGCGACTTTGCAACCGACGGTGTGAGGCACACATGCTTGACAAGATGACCAACCAGCTGAATTTTCACGGCAACGCCCTGGTGCTGCGCGGGGAACGTCAGCGCGCCATCGCCAGCAACATTGCCAACGCCGACACACCTGGCTACGTGGCCCGCGACTTCAAGTTTGGCGACGCGCTGCGCGAGGCCACGGGCATGGCTTCTTCGGCAACGGGCGCGCCCGGCGCGGCGGTCACGCGACTTGTCACCAGCGGCGCCTACGGAACCGCGGGCACCACAGATCCACACCACATCCCGCTGCCCACGGTGAATTCCAGCAGCAGCATCGACCGACAAGGTGCTCTGGGCTATGCCGTGCAGACGCAGCCGAGCCTGGACAACAACTCGGTGGACCTGGACCGCGAGCGCGCCAACTTCGTGGACAACGCAGTGCGCTACGAAGCCACGCTGCGGTTCATCAACGGCAACGCCAAAACCATGCTCAGCGCCATCCAGGGCCAATAAGCAGCCAGCCCTGCAGCGCAGAAAGCGAGCCACCCCATGTCCATGTTTTCGATTTTCAATGTATCGGGCAGCGCCATCAGTGCGCAGTCGCAGCGGCTCAACGTGGTGGCCAGCAATCTCGCCAACGTGGATGCTGTGGCGGGGCCCGACGGCAATGCCTACAAGGCCCGCCAGGTGGTGTTCCAGACAGCGCCCATGGGGGCTGACAGCTCCGCAGGCGTCAAGGTCAGCGGTGTCAGCGAAAGCAATGTGCCCGGCCGCCGCGTGCACGACCCCAGCCACCCATCGGCGGACGAGCAGGGCTATGTGACGCACTCCAACGTCAACGCGGTCGAGGAGATGGTCAACATGATCTCCGCCTCGCGCTCGTACCAGAACAACGTCGAGGTCATGAACACGGCCAAGTCGCTGCTCCTCAAGACCCTGCAGATGGGCCAGTAAGGCAAGAGCCTGCTCCAAGAAGGACACCACCATGATTCTCAGTGCCACCAACGCCCCCACGGTAACGGACTCGTCCAGCGCCAAGGCCAACGCGTCCACCGACCCGGCCGCCGCGCAAGACCGCTTCTTGAAACTGCTGGTCGCGCAGCTGAACAACCAGGACCCGATGAACCCCCTGGACAACGCCCAGATGACCTCGCAGATCGCGCAGATCAACACCGTGACCGGCATCCAGCAACTGAACCAGACCATGCAGAGCATGGCTGCGCAGTTCAACTCGCTGCAAGTCATGCAAGGCACGGCCCTGGTGGGCCGCAGTGTGCTGACCGAGGGCTCCAGCCTGGCGGTGGCCGACAAGATCGGCAAGGGCGGTTTCGAACTGGGCTCGGCCGCCACCAACGTGAAGATCGAGGTCACGACCGCAGGCGGCCAGGTGGTGGACACCATCGACCTGGGCGCCAAGGCGGCAGGCCGCCACGCCTTCGACTGGGACGCCAGCAAATACACCGGCGCCACCGACGCATTGCAGTTCCGCGTAACGGCTGTCAATGGCTCCACCAAACTGGACTCCACCGCACTGAGCCTGGCCAAGGTCACCGCAGCAGGCGCAGAGGACGGGCAGCTGGTGCTCAGCCTGTCCAACGGCAAAACCATCAACTACAGCCAGATCAAGGCCTTGGTGTAGCACCAGCCTGCTTCGTATCGCGTCAACAGGAGAACACCATGAGTTTTCAGCAAGGCCTGTCCGGCTTGAACGCCGCCAGCAAGAACCTCGATGTCATCGGGCACAACATTGCCAACTCCAACACCGTCGGGTTCAAGGCCTCGCGGGCCGAGTTTGCGGAGATGGTGGCCTCGGCCATCGGCTCGGCAGGTGGCTCCAACGCGGGCATCGGCGTGGAAGTGGCTGCCGTGGCGCAGCAGTTCACCCAGGGCAATCTCACCATCACCGGCAACAGCCTGGATGTCGCCATCAACGGCAACGGGTTCTTCAGCCTGACCCTGCCCGATGGCACCGCCGCCTACACCCGCTCCGGCAACTTCAAGCTGGACAAGGAAGGCAACATGATCACCAACGATAACGCCAAGGTGATGGGCTTCCCGGTAGACCCGGTCACCGGTCTGCGCACCGGCACCGACCCCATCCCCATGGTGTTTCCGACCGCCGAGCCGATTCCCGCCAAGCAGACCACCAAGATCACGGCGGCCTTCAACCTGGACGCCCGCGCCACCGACGCGGCTGGCGACCCTGCAGCCACGCCACCCATCCCGGCCACGCCGCGTGCGACCTATGGCACGTCGATCAACGTGTTCGACAGCCAGGGCGTGGCCAAACCGGTGAGCCTGTACTTTCAGAAAACCGCTACCGACAACACCTGGGACGTGTACGACGCCCTGGACGACCCCACCGCTGTGCCGCCCGTGGTGGCCACGCCCATCGGGCAGATCACGTTCGACAACAACGGCGCCATCACCGGCCCGGTGGCCACGCCACCCGCCACGGGCTTTTCGCTGCCGCTCACCATCAACCCCACGCCGCCCAACCCCAATAACCTGCCCACCTATACCGTGGACGTGAGCCTGGACAAGGTGACGCAGTTCGGCAAGAAGTTTGCGGTGTCCAACCTGAGCCAGGACGGCTATACCTCGGGCGAGCTGACCGGCATCAACATCGAGAACAACGGGATGATCATGACCCGTTATTCCAACGGCGTGACGCGTGCCGAGGGCCAGCTGGCGCTGTCGAGCTTCCGCAACACGCAGGGCCTGGCCTCGGTGGGCAGCAACAACTGGGTGGCCACGTTCGAGTCGGGCCAGCCCGTCGTCGGCACCGCCACGGATGGCAGTTTTGGCTCGCTGCGCTCGGGCGCCCTCGAAGACTCCAACGTGGACCTCACGGCCGAGCTGGTGAACATGATGACCGCCCAGCGCGCCTACCAGGCCAATGCACAGACCATCAAGACGCAAGACCAGGTGATGTCCACCCTGGTGAACCTGCGCTGATCGGCTGAGCCCCTACTGAACCCGCCCAGGACACCGGAGAGCCCCCATGGACCGCATCATTTACACCTCGATGACGGGCGCCAACGCCGCCGCACACCGGCAGGCGGTGCTGTCCAACAACCTGGCCAACGTGTCCACCGGCGGGTTCCGCGCCGAGATGTCCACCTTCCGCTCGGTGCCGCTGCAAGGCGATGGCGCCAAGACGCGCGTGTTTGCGCTCGAGGCCACCTCGGGCTACGTCAACACCCCCGGCCCCGTGCAACGCACCGGCCGCAACCTCGATGCCATGGCCGCAGGCAATGCCTGGTTTGCGGTACAGGGGCTTGATGGCACCGAGGCCTACACCCGTGCGGGCAGCTTCGAGGTGTCGGCCACGGGTCAGTTGCTCACCCCCACCGGTCTGCCCGTGTTGTCGGATGGCGGAGCGCCCATCGACGTCCCACCCGGTGCCGATGTGTCGCTCGGGTCAGACGGCACCGTGACGTCCAAGATTCCGGGCCAGCCCGCACAGGCCATTGGACGCCTCAAGCTGGCCACGCCCACCCCCGAGGACCCGCTCAAGCGGGGTGACGACGGGCTGTTTCGCACCACGTCGGGCGACCCCATGCCCAACGACGCCAACGCGCGCATGCTGTCGGGCGCGCTGGAGGGCTCGAACGTGAACCCGGTCGAATGCATGGTCGGAATGATTGCTGCATCGCGCCAGTTCGAGCAGCAGATGAAGCTGCTGCAGACCGCCGAAACCAATGACAAGACCGCCAGCCAGTTGCTGAGCATGAACGGCTGATGCCGCTGCCGTCCCCAGCACGCACCCGCCATAAGGAAGCACCATGATCAACTCCCTCTGGATCGCCAAGACCGGCATGTCTGCACAGCAGACCCAGCTCGATGTCATCTCGCACAACCTGGCCAACGTCTCCACCACCGGCTACAAGCGCAACAACGCGGTGTTCGAAGACCTGATTTACCAGAACCTGCGCCAGGTGGGTGCCAACACCACCGAGCAAAACCAGCTGCCCACCGGCCTGCACCTGGGCCTGGGCGTGCGCACCGTGGCCACCAGCCGCAACTTCATGCAAGGCAGCCTGCAGGAGTCCAAGAACAACCTGGACGTGGCCATCAACGGCAACGGCTTCTTTGAAGTGACCATGCCCGACGGCACCGTGGGCTACACCCGCGACGGCTCGTTCCAGGTCGACGCCCAGGGCCGCATGGTCACGTCCAGTGGGCTGCCCGTGGTCAACGGCATCACCATCCCGGCCAACGCCACCAGCATCACCATCAGTGCCGAAGGTGCCGTGGCGGTCACGGTCCCCGGCAACACCCAGCCGCAGACCGTGGGCAACCTCGCCATGGCCAGCTTCATCAACCCCGCGGGCCTGGAACCCATCGGGCAGAACCTGTTCAAGGAATCCGCCGCCTCCGGCCAGCCCCAGCAAGGCACCCCGGGCACCAACGGCCTGGGCATCATCAAGCAAGGGTTTCTGGAAGCCTCCAACGTCAACGTGGTGGAAGAGCTGGTCACCATGATCCAGACCCAGCGCGCCTACGAGATGAACTCCAAGGCCATCCAGACCTCGGACCAGATGCTGGCCAAGCTCGCCCAGCTGTGACCGAAACACCCCCCGCGCTTTCGCCCAGGACCCTCGCCATGCGCACTTTCACACGCTCCCTTCGCCTGCTGCAGTCGCTTTGCTCGCTGCGCGCGGGCATCCCCGCGCTGGGCGCAGCACTGTTGTGCGCAGGTTGCGCTACGCTGTCGCCACCTCCGCCGGTAGACATCCTGGCCACCACCCCGCCCCCGCTGGCCGCTGCTCCGCGCACCCCGCCCCCGGTGACGGGCGGGCTGTTCCACAACGCCAGCTACCGCCCCGCGTTTGAAGACCGCCGCGCGCGCCTGGTGGGCGACAACGTGACCATCCAGATCGTGGAAAACGTGACGGCCAGCCAGAAGTCCTCCTCTACGGTGGATCGCGACTCCAAAGTGTCTGCCGGGGTGACCGCGCTGCCCTTCACCAGTACCAGCTTCACCGACAAGCTCGGGGTAGGCGCCAGCTCCGGCAACGCGTTCTCCGGCAAGGGTGGCACCGAAAGCGCCAACACCTTCACCGGCTCCATCACCGCCACGGTGGTCGATGTGTTGCCCAACGGGCATCTGGTCATCACTGGCGAGAAGCAGATCGGCGTGAACCAGAACGTGGATGTACTGCGCTTTTCGGGCACGGTGGACCCACGCGCGCTGCAGCCCGGCAGCATCGTGAACTCGACCCAGGTCGCCAACGTGCGCGTCGAGTCGCGCGGACGCGGCGCGCAGAACGAAGCCCAGGCCATGGGCTGGCTGGGCCGATTCTTCAACACCGTCACGCCGTTCTGACCGCCTTGTGCGCCAGCGATGTCCCCACGCCCTGAGCGCCGGGACATCGGCGCTGGCCCATGTCTCCAACCCTTTGGGTGGGTGGATGGGTGTGCCCCATTAAATGCTATAAATTTAATAGCTATTTGTGCATATTGCACTAGCGCATCCGGCTGCTTTTATTTAAAAAAGACCCCCCAGGGCGCACACGGGCCATGCCCGTTCTCACCTTGCCGAAGCGCGCTCCAGGCCCCTGCAATAAGCCGGTGAACCTGCTTCTTTTTGGGTTTTAGTTCTGGCCATGGCCCACCACAATGGATGCCATGAAAGCCTCGTCCCACTCCCCCCTGCCCCGCACCGCGCGCGTGCTGTGGCTGCTGCTGGCCCTGGTGGCCGCAGGCCTGGCAACACCTGCACAGGCCTTGCGCATCAAGGAAGTGGCGGCGGTGCAGGGCGTGCGCAGCAACCAGTTGACCGGCTACGGCCTGGTGGTGGGGCTGGATGGCACCGGCGACCAGACGACGCAGATGCCCTACACCACGCAGGCCATGTCCAACTACCTGCAGCAGATGGGTATCAGCCTGCCACCCGGCACGGCGTCGCAGCTGCAGCTCAAGAACGTGGCGGCGGTGATCGTCACGGCGCAACTGCCCGCCTTTGCCCAGCCAGGCCAGCAGATCGATGTGAACGTCTCGTCCATGGGCAATGCCAAGTCCCTCAAGGGCGGCACACTCATCGTCACACCGCTGCGCGGCGCTGATGGTGAAATTTATGCACTGGCCCAAGGCAACATGGTGGTGGGCGGCGCAGGTGCATCGGCCGGTGGCAGCAAGGTGCAGATCAACCACCTGAGCGCAGGCCGTATCCCGCTGGGGGCGCAGGTGGAACGGGCTGTGCCCACCCCGCTCAACGAAGGCGACACGATCAACCTCGGTCTCAACGCCTCGGACTTCCAGACCGCCCGCCGCGTGGCTCAGGTCATCAACGCCAAGCTGGGCAACGGCCTGGCGACCGCGCTCGATGGCCGCACGGTGCAGGTGCGCGCCCCCATCGACCCCGGCGCCCGCGTCGGCTTCATTGCCGACCTGGAAGAGCTGCCGCTCGAGTCCTCCACGCCCTCCGCCAAGGTGGTCATCAACGCCCGCACGGGCTCGGTGGTGCTCAACCAGTCGGTCACGCTGGGGCCTTGTGCCATCGCCCATGGCAACCTCTCGATCACCATCAGCTCCACACCCGTGGTCAGCCAGCCCAATGCGTTTTCGCAAGGGCAGACAGTGGTCACGCAAAAGAGCGACATCACCATCAACCAGGAACCGGGCAACGTGATCCAGATGCCCGCGTCGCCGCAGCTGGCAGACGTGGTCAAGGCCCTCAACACGCTGGGCGCCACACCCGGCGACCTGCTGGCCATCCTGCAGGCCATCAAGGCCGCCGGCGCGCTGAACGCCGAGCTGGAGGTGATCTGACATGGCCCGCCTTGTTGCCGCTGCGCGCACCATCCACCGGGAGCGACCATGGCCCTGACCCTGCCTTCGTCCAGCACCACCAGCCCGTCGAACGCGCTGGCAGTCGATATCCGCTCGCTCAACTCCCTCAAGTACGAAGCGGGCACCGCCAACAGCTCACAGGTCACGCGCGAGGCGGCCAAGCAGTTTGAATCGCTGTTCATGCGCGAACTCATCAAGAGCATGCGCGACGCCACCATGAAGTCCGGCCTGATGGAGGGTGAGCAGGCCAACCTGGGCCAGGACATGCTGGACCAGCAGCTGTCAGTCAACATGTCCGGCCTGCAGGGCGGCCTGTCAGAAGCCATCGCCCGCCAGCTCTCGCGCCAGATGGGGGGCGCTGATGCCAACTTTTCGGTGCCGTCAACGCTGAGCCTGCAGCAGACCCAGCCCCGCTCTGCGGCAGCCACGAAAACATCGGTTAGTGACACTACCCTGCCCGTTCCCAAAGGCCGCGAGGGTTTTGTTCAACACCTGAGTGGTACCGCCGAACGCGTGGCACAGGACAGCGGCATTCCTGCCAGCTTCATGCTAGGCCAGGCGGGTCACGAAACCGGCTGGGGCAAGAGCGAGATCAAGACCGCCAACGGTGACAACTCGTTCAACCTGTTCGGCATCAAGGCGGGCAAGGGCTGGACCGGTAAGGTGGCAGAGGTCACCACCACCGAATTCATCAACGGTACACCGCGCAAGGTGGTTGCCAAGTTCCGCGCGTACGACTCGTACGAGGACTCGTTCCGCGACTACGCCAAGCTCATCACCGACAACCCGCGCTACGAAAAAGCCCAGGCCACGGCCAAGACGGGCTCAGCCGTGGCCTACGCAGCCGAGCTGCAAAAGGCCGGTTACGCCACCGACCCTGAGTACGCCAAGAAGCTCAGCGGCGCCATCAACAGTGCGCTGCGCGTACAGCGCGCCCAGGCGTGATGGACGAGAAGAACCGAGGTAAGCCATGAGTCTGCTCAACGTCGGCGCCCGCGCACTGCTCGCCAACCAGGTGGCCCTGCAGACGGCAGGCCACAACATTGCCAACGTCAACACGCCCGGATATTCGCGCCAGACAGTGGTGCTGCAGACCGTGCAGGGCCAGTTCACGGGCGGCGGCTACATCGGCCAGGGTGTGGATGTGCAGACCATCTTGCGCAACCAGAGTGAGCTGCTCACGCGCCAGTCGGCCGCTGCCGGATCGACCCAGGCGGCCGATGCCATCCGTGCACAGCGCCTGAGCCAGTTGCAGGAAGTATTCAGCGGCGGCACCCAGGGCCTGGGCGCCGCCATCAACGACATGATGAACGCGTTCTCGGACGTGGTGAGCAGCCCGACCGACATCACGGCACGCACGGTGGTCCTCACGCGGCTGGACGAAACGGCTGCACGCATGCGCACGGCGGGCGACCGGCTCAACGAGATCGAATACACCGTCAAGGAACAGCTGCAAAGCAGCGTGACCGCCATCAACAGCCTGGCGACACAAATGGCGGCCATCAATGAGCAGATCGCCCGCGCCACCGGCAACGGCCAGAGCCCGAACGACCTGCTGGACCAGCGCGACCAGATCATCCGCGACATCAACCAGTATGTGCAGACCACCCAGATCCCGGCGGATGACGGCACCGTGGGCCTGTTCGTGGCGGGCAGCCAGCCCCTGGTGCTGGGCAGTACGGCCACCAGCCTGTCGCTCGACGATGCGACGGCCTTCCCGGGCAGCGGCCAGTCCAAGCTGTTTTTCAATCGCCCTGGAGCCACCCCTGTCGAACTGGACGAGAACTTGCTGGGCGGGGGCACTGTCTCGGGCCTGCTGCGCTTTCAGAACACGGACCTGAGCGAAGGGCGCAATCTGCTGGGCCGCATGGCGCTCGCCATCGGCATGACGATGAACGAGCAGCAGAACCTGGGCCTGACGCTCGACGGCGTGCCGGGCAAAGACCTGTTCGCGCTGCCCACCAGCATGCCGGGCTACACCAACGGCGCAGGCGTGGGCACAGTATCCTTCACAGGCCCCACGCAGTTTGCTGCGTCCGACTATGAAATTCGCTTCACCACGGGCACGGCCGGGCAGGTGGTACGCCTGTCCGACGGCAAATCAACCCCGTTCACCAATGCAGCCAACCTGGCCACGCTGCAGATCGACGGGCTCAACTTCAACCTGACCACGCCCGGCAACCCTGGCGAGCGCATGCTGTTCAAGCCGTTCAGCACAGCTGCCAACAACATCCAGGCGCTGGTGTATTCGCCGCGCGACCTGGCAGCCGCCAACCCCATCAACGCCGCCATGGGCACGGCCAACGGCGGCACCATGCAGCTGGGCAGCCTCAAGGCCACGGGCCTGCCCAACCCGCCGGGGCTGGTGCTGCCGGCCAATGCCAGTCCAGCAGCCATTCCGCCCATCCTGGGGGGTATCCAGTTGCAGTTCACCGCCGGCCCCCCCACGACCTACGACGTGCTCGACCGCGGGACCGCGCCGCCCACCTCGCTGGCGACTGCGCAGCCCTACACCTCGGGCCAGCCCATCTCGATCAACGGCTGGCAGATCACGCTGCAGGGCACCCCCAAGACGGGCGACACCGTGGTGATCGGCAACGCCCTGGACCCGCAGTATGGCGATGCCTATACCCGCAACGCAGGTAACGCGAACGCCCTGATGGGCTTGCGCGATGTGAAGATGTTCGACGAGTCGACCTTGAGCGACGGCTACGCCAGCGCGATTGCCCAGGTAGGCACACGCACCCAAAGCGCCAAGTTTGCGGAACAGCTGTCCTCGACCATCGCCACCAACCTGGAGCGCGACCGCACGGCGGTATCGGGTGTGAACCTGGACGAAGAGGCGGCCAAGCTGATCCAATACCAGCAGGCCTATCAGGCATCCGCCAAGATGATCCAGATTGCGCAGAACATTTTTGATTCGCTGATCCAGGGCCTGGGCCGATGAATACCACCCCTGGCGTGAGGAGTTCGACATGAGCACAAACATCTACCGCGTCGGCACGGCCAACATGTATGACAACGCGCTGCGCAACCTGGGCGCGCGCCAGACCAGCCTGACCACGCTGCAGGAGAACCTGACGTCGGGCAAACGCGTGGTACGCGCCAGCGATGATCCGGTGTCGGCCGCGCAGGCCGAGCGTGCACTCAACCGCCTGTCACGCATCCAGACCGAACAGCGCGCATTGGAAACCCAGCGCAATGCGATTGCGCAGGGGGAATCCTCGTTGGGCGACGCAGTGAATCTGATCCAGAACTTTCGGGAGCTGGTGGTCAGTGCGGGCGACGCCAGCATGACCCCCAACGACCGTGCCACCGTGGCCAACCAACTCCAGGGTTTGCGGGAACAGCTGCTGGAAGTTGCCAACCGAAAAGACACCAACGGCATCCCTTTGCTAAGTGCGTTAGGCAGTGCGCTGGCGCCGTTCCTGGGGCCCCTGAGCAGCTCGCCCGACTACAGCTTCCAGGGCTTGCCGGGTCAAACGGCGAGCAATGGCGTCACGGTGCCAGGTGCGCTCGACGGTGACTCTGCCTTCATGTTCGACCCCAACCGCGACGGTGTCTACACCGCCGGGGTCAGCAACATCCCGGTAGGCCGACAGCTCACCACCACGACGATCACGGCCACCAACAAAGCCTTGGTGACAGGTGACAACTACACCCTCACCTTCAGCGCAGTGGGTCCAGGCGCCACCACGGGTACCAGCACAGCTACCTACACCATCACCAACACCACCACGGGTGCTGTCTCCGCCCCCGTGGTGGTGCCAGACTACCCAAGCGACAAGCCGGTCACCATTTCAGTTCCCGGCATTCCAGGACTTTCCTTCGACATCAAGGGCAACCCGGCCAACGGGGATACCGTCACCCTGCAGCCCAGCGCGAGCATGTTCAGCACGCTGGACAGCGCCATCAATGGCATCCGCAACGCTCCCAACAACAACGGCGCCATCCAGGCCGTAGGGCAGGCACTGGCGAATATCGATGTGGGACTGGAACGCGTACACAACATGCGCAGTTACGCAGGCGAGCTGCTCAACCGCGCAGACCGCATCACCGGCGACCAGGAAAAGCGCTCCATCCAGCTCGAAGGCGACCGTTCGCGGGCAGAGGATCTCGATATGATCAAGGGCATTTCCGACTTCCAGAACCAGCAGGTGGGTTATGAGGCTGCACTCAAGTCCTATGCACAGGTTCAGAAGTTGTCGCTGTTCAACTTTATTGGCTAGCAGTCTGCGCGGCAGGGGGTGTTCGGGCGCAGCGCCCATCGCACCCTGTGCCACCAGGCTTCAGCACCGGTTGGTGCAACGCGGCGCCCCCCATCCCGCGCGCACTGGCTGGCCCTGTTTTTTGCCTGAGAGCACATGGTCCAATCCGTCCTAGGTAGCCTGATCCTGGGCTATCGCCCTTTGTGGAATCGCGCCCGCAAACTCGCAGGCATCCAGCTGTATGCCCACAACGAGGCCTCGGCAACGGTCGATGGCGGCCACCTGCTGCGCACGCTGCAGGAGCTGTGGTCGGCCAGCTCGCCGCCGCTGCTGATCTCGGCACAGACCCGCCAGCTGCTGTGCGACCTGCTTGAAAACGCGCCGCGCGCCGCGCCCTGGATCGAGGTGCGCGGTGAGTGGCTGTCGGACTCGGCCATCTACGACCGCGTGAAGGCCGCGCACCAACGCGGGCTGCGCCTGGTGTGGCGGGGCGACATGGACAAGCTGCCGGAACCCGAAATAGCCCGCTGCTTCGACAACAGCCTGCTGACACTGCGCCCCGAAGACGCCGTGGCTGCACTGCAGACCGCACCGCCTCGCCCCGGCAGCGCCGCAGCCGCTGCGCCGGCGCCGGCTGCCAAGCGCCCTCCCAGCCCGGTGCTGGCCGGCCAGATGTACGAAAACATCGCCAGCCGGGCCCTCATGGAGCACTGTCTGGACCAGGGCAACGCGATGGCGCTGGCTGGGTGGCCGACGGAGGACGTGCTCTACAGCCTGCGCCACCACCCGCAGCAGCCCTCGCACGCGGTGATCTTCAAGCTCATGAAGGCCATCGACGATGAGCAGTCGCTGGAGACTTTCGAAGACATCATGGGCGAAGACCCGCTGCTCGCCTACCGCTTCATGGTCTATACCAACTCGGCCGCCCTGGGCCTGCGCACCGGCATCGACTCGCTGCGCCGGGGCCTGGTGATGATGGGCTACAGCTCCATCAAGCGCTGGCTGTCCGACCAGCTACCCCATGCGAGTACCGAGGCCAACATGCAGCCCGTGCGCGAAGCGATGGTGATCCGCGCCCAGCTCACTGCCCGGCTGCTGGATGCAGGCATCGAGAACGACCTGCGCCGCGAGATCTACCTGTGCGGCCTGCTCTCCCAGCTCGACGAGCTGCTGGGCGAGCCGCTCGGCACCATCCTCAAGCGCCTTCCCCTGTCCGAACGCATCTACGACGCCACCGTGCTGCGCACCGGCCCCTACACCGGCGGCCTGCAAATGGCCTGCGCGCTAGAGACGGACGACGCCAGCGCCATCCGCCAGCTGTGCGAGACCTTCGAGATGGACCTCGAAGAAGTCAATCGCGCGTTGCTGCGGGTGTTGTCTGATCTGGAAGTGGTAAGGAAATAAGCACGCCAGAACTGCTCCGCGTCTTCCTCCAACGGGATACACGCACCCAGCGGCCGGGCAGAGCTTGTTCCGCAGTAGCACCGAGAGGGCCCGCCCCCCGTGTCAAAAGACAGGGCTTCACCTTGTGCGAGTTCAAGCAGGCAATGCGATGAAGCACCTGCCCTGCACAGTTGAGCCGCTTCCGGCTATCTACCTCGCCTGCTCGTCGCGCACGCGAGCAAAGGTCTTCCAGAACGCGGCCTCCTGCGTGGTGGCGAAGTTGATGCGCATGAGCGTGCTGGGTTTGCGCTCTGCATGGAACAACGCACCGGGCGCCAGCAGATATCCTTCGTCCAGCATGCGCTGGGACAGCGCATCGGTGTCCACCCCGGTCTCCACCCAGCCAAACAACCCCACCGGCTCGGCCGCGAAGGTACAGCCCGCCCCCAGGGCGAGCTTGACGCTGCGCGCACGCGCGGCATCGAGCCGGGTGCGAATGCGTTCGGCGTGGCGGCGCAGCTGGCCCTGTTCGATGCACAGCGCCAGCGCCTTCTCCAGCAGTGCAGGCGTGGTCAGCGTGGCCAGCAGCTTGGTGTCCAGCAACTGCTCCACCAGCGCGGGCGGCGCGGCCATGAAACCAATGCGCCAGTTGGGCGCCAGGATCTTGGCAAAGCCGCTCACGTAGATGGTGCGCTGCAGGCCATCCAGCGCTGTGAGGCGCGTGGCGTGCTCGGGCGCAATGTGGCTGTAGGTGTCATCCTCCACCACATGGAAGTTGTGCTGGTTGGCCAACTGCAGCACGCGGTGGGCACTGCCTGGCGACAGACAGTAGCCCGTGGGGTTGTGGAACACACTCACGCTCACGTAGAGCTTGGGCTTGTGCACCTCGCAGTAGCGCGCCATCACCTCCAGGTCGGGGCCATCTGCGCGGCGCGGCACGGGCAGGATGTGCATGCCCAAAGCGGCCAGCCGCGCAAACTCCACCGCCCAGCCGGGCTCCTCCACCATCACCGGGTCGCCCGGGCGCAGCAGCGTGCGGCTCACGATATCGAGCGCGTGCGTGGCCCCCACGGTGGTGATGATGTTCTCGGGCACCGTGTGCACATTGAGCGTGGACAGCTTCTTGGCCAGCACGCGCCGCAGGCCTGCATCGCCCAGAGGCTCGCCGTACTGCAGCGAAAACTCCTGCAGGGCGCGCGAGTTGGTGACCTTGCGCACGGCCGCAGGCATGAAGGTGGACTCCAGCCAGTCGGGCGGAAAGACCCCCATGCCGGGCTGGGGCTTGTCGCTGATCTTGTGGAACATGCCCCGGATCAGCGCCGTGGCGTTGACGGGCGAAACCCCTGGGCCCGCACGCCCGGCGGCACGCGCTGCAAACCAGTGCGCAGTGCTCCAGTTGGCCGCCGCACTCTCCAGCGCCAGGTCATCGGGGCGGGCCCGCATGACAGGGTCCGCATCCGGAGCATCCACCGCACGGCCGCTTTCACGCACAAAAAACCCTCGGTTCTTGCGCGCCTCCACCAAGCCCTGCGCCAGCAGCTGGTCATAGGCCGCCACCACGGTGGACGGGCTCACCCCGTGCTGCTGCGCGCACTGGCGCACCGACGGCAGGCGTGCACCCGGCGCCATCAGGCGGTTGCGGATGCGCTCAGCAAACCGGGCGGACAGTTGTTCAGTCAGCGACTGGGTAGACGATTTCATCAGCATGGGTTCATCCCGCAAGGTGCGCCGCCGGGCGCCTGTGTGTACTGTTTTGCCGGGCAATACAGATTTGCAACTGCGCCGACTGTCTGTACTGGTTGTGTATTGGTGGCAAGATTACATTGAAGGCAGAACCCCGACAAGTCCCCCACCCCATCCCACACCCCACCATGAGCGTCGCCGAACTCACCGCCCTGCTGCTGTTTTGCACCGCCATGAGCTTTTCGCCGGGGCCCAACACCACCTTGTCCACCGCGCTGGCGGCCAACCTGGGGCTCAAGCGCGCGCTGCGCTTTTGCTTTGCGGTGCCTGCGGGCTGGGCGCTGCTCATGCTGGGCAGCGGTCTGGGCCTGGGCACCCTCATTACGGGCGTGCCGGCCTTGCGCTGGGCGGTGACTCTGCTGGGCGTGGCCTACATGCTCTGGCTGGCCTTCAAGCTCAGCCGCGCCGGCCAGATGACTGCCATCGACACCTCGCGCCTGAACGTGACCTTCTGGCAAGGCGTCGGCCTGCAGTTTGTCAACATCAAGGCCTGGATGCTGGCCCTCACGCTCAGCGCAGGCTGGGTGGTCAATGCCGCCGGGCAGCCCGCCGCCAACCCGGGGGAGCGCCTGGCCATCATCTGCGGCGTGATGATGGTGTTCGCCTTCACCAGCAATTTTGTCTATGCGCTTGTGGGCTCGCTGCTGCGCCAGTGGCTGGCACAGGGCACCCGGCTGCTGTGGTTCAACCGTGCGCTGGCCCTGGTGCTGGTGCTCACTGCCTACTGGATGCTCACGCTATGAACCGCACTCAAGAAAAAGAAGCCCTGCTCTGGGGCCTGGTCGGTGTCACGCTGTTTGCTGCCACCCTGCCCATGACACGGCTGGCGGTGGGCTCTACCGATGCACCCCAGCTGTCTCCCTGGTTTGTCACCTTCGGGCGTGCCGCCGTGGCGGGGTTGCTGTCGATTGGCTACCTGCTGTGGCAACGCGTCCAGGGGCGCCTGAACCTGCCGACCCGGGCCGAGTGGCCGCTGCTGGGCATCACGGCGTTTGGCGTGATCGTGGGGTTCCCGCTGTTTCTGGCTCTGGCGCTGCGCCATGTGCCCAGCACCCATGGCGCTGTGGTCACGGCCTTGCTGCCGCTGTCCACCGCCCTGCTCGGTGCGCTGTGGTACCGGCAGCGGCCCTCGGCAGGTTTTTGGGCCTGTGCGGTGCTGGGCAGCGGGCTCGTGCTGGGTTTCATGGTGTGGCGTGCAGGCGGCCTGTACCTGGGCGCTGCCTACATCTACCTGCTGATCGCCATGACCACAGGCGCCCTGGGCTACATCGGCGGCGCCCGCCTCACCCCACGCCTGGGGGCCGAGCAGGTCATCTGCTGGGTGCTGGTGTGTAGTCTGCCACTCACCCTCCCCGTGGCCTGGTGGTTTGCCCCGGCGGTGCCCTCCAGCATTGGCGCGATGAGCTGGGTGGGCTTCGTGTACGTGGCCCTGTTCTCGATGTGGATAGGCTTCTTCGCGTGGTACCGCGCCCTGGCACTGGGTGCCGTGCGCGTCAGCCAGATCCAGCTCATCCAGCCTTTTTTGAGCCTGCTGTTTGCCGTGCCCCTGCTGGGCGAACACCTGGATGCCGTCACCCTGGTGTTTGCGATTGCCGTGATCGCCACCGTCTTCGTGGGCAAACGGATGCCCGTTCAACAACAAGGAGCCCCCACATGAGTGCCACGACCCCTGAACAGCGACTGCAACAGCTGGGACTGGTGCTGCCCACCGTGTCCGCCCCGCGCGGCAACTTTGACGCCTATGTGCTGGACGGCAACACGCTGTACCTGTCGGGCAAGGGATCGCCCCTGCGCAACGACATGGCGGTGGTGCCCAAGGTGGGCCGCGAGATCAGCACCGACGAGGCACGCCAGCATGCCCGCGAAGTGGGCCTGCACCTGATCGCCACCATGCGGGTGGCGCTGGGCGACCTGTCTCGCGTGCGCCGCGTGGTCAAGCTGCTGGGCATGGTGAATGCGGTGCCTGACTTCATGCAGCACACCGAGGTAATCAACGGCTGCTCCGACCTGATGGTGGAAGTGTTTGGCGACGCGGGACGGCATGCGCGCTCGGCCGTGGGTGTGGGCTCTCTGCCCCGGGGCTTTGCGGTGGAGATCGAAGCCGTGGTGTCGATCAAGGACTGAAAACCATGCATTTGCAGAACATTCCCTTCGCCACCACCGACTGGGCCAGCATTCCGCTCGAAGAAAAAAGCGCCGCAGCCGGCCAGGCGTTCTGGCGCACCCAGACATTTGGCGAGGCGCGCGTGCGCATGGTGGAGTACACGCCAGGCTACGTGTCCGACCACTGGTGCACCAAGGGCCATGTGCTCTTGTGCCTGAGCGGCGAGCTGCACACCGAGCTGGCTGACGGCCGCCAGTACACCCTGACACCCGGCATGAGTTACCAGGTGGCGGACAATGCAGAACCCCATCGGTCCACATCCCCACAGGGCGCCACCCTGTTCATCGTGGACTGAGAAGGTGTGAACAAACCCGCCATGACCGCTCGTCCCGCAAAACGCACCCCCTTGGCGTCGCAAATGCTCTCCATAGCCCGAGCTATGGCTGCGCCTTGCGCCTTGATCGGGCACGTTTTAGCGGCTCGCTCGGCCACGCCGGACTCATTCACACCTTCTGCCGCAGTGCCCGCCAGGGCTGCTGCACACCCATTTTTGACGACGACTTTGCAACCGTAGCGGCCCAGGCGGCCACCCGCAGGAGACGAGAGTGAAACTGAACGACCTTCCCACCACCAGCACGTGGACCCTGGCACGCCGTGCCGAGCGCATGAACCCCTCGGTCATCCGCGAAATCCTCAAGGTCACCGAAAAGCCCGGAATCATCAGCCTGGCAGGTGGTCTGCCCTCGCCCAAGACCTTCCCGGTCTCCGCATTTGCTGCCGCCTCGGCCGCCGTGCTGGCCAACGATGGCCCTGCCGCGCTCCAGTACGCCGCCAGCGAAGGGTATGCCCCGCTGCGCCAGGCGATTGCCGACTTCTTGCCCTGGGACGTGGATGCCGACCAGATCCTGATCACCACCGGCTCGCAGCAGGCGCTGGACCTGATCGCCAAGATTCTCATCGACACCGACAGCCGCGTGCTGGTGGAAACGCCCACCTACCTGGGCGCGCTGCAGGCCTTCACGCCCATGGAGCCCAACGTGGTGTCGGTTGCCAGCGACGACCAGGGCGTGCTGATCGACGACCTGCGTGCCAAGGTGGGCACCGGCGCGAACAAGGCGCGCTTCCTGTACGTGCTGCCCAACTTCCAGAACCCCACCGGCCGCACCATGAGCGATGCGCGCCGCGCCGAGCTGGTGGCCGCCGCCGCCGAGCTGAATCTGCCCCTGGTGGAAGACAACCCCTACGGCGACCTGTGGTTCGATGCCCCACCGCCCGCCCCGCTCACGGCCCGCAACCCCGACGGCTGCATCTACATGGGCTCATTCTCCAAGGTGCTGGCCCCTGGCCTGCGCCTGGGCTACATCGTGGCGCCCAAGGCCGTGTACCCCAAGCTGCTGCAGGCCAAGCAGGCGGCCGACCTGCACACCCCCGGCTACAACCAGCGACTGGTGTCCGAAGTGATGAAGGACGGCTTCCTGGACCGCCACGTGCCCACCATCCGCGCGCTCTACAAGCAGCAGTGCGAGGCCATGCTGACCGCACTCGACAGGGAAATGCAGGGCCTGGGCGTGCAGTGGAACCGCCCGGACGGTGGCATGTTCCTGTGGGTGCGCCTGCCCGAGGGCATGAGCGCGATCGAGCTGCTGCCCAAGGCCGTGGAGCGCAATGTAGCCTTTGTGCCCGGGGCGGCCTTCTATGCCGACAACGCCGACCACCGCACCCTGCGGCTGTCGTTCGTGACCTCCACCGTCGAGCAGATCGCCACCGGCATCGCGGCGCTGGCGGCAGCCATCCGCGAGAGCAAGGGCTGAGTCACCATGCTGAGGCTCTGGGGTCGCCTGTCGTCCATCAACGTGCGCAAGGTCGTGTGGGCCGTGCAGGAGCTGGGCCTTCCCTCGGTGCAGCGCACCGACGCGGGCGGCCAGTACGGCATCGTGCGCGAGGCGCGCTACCTGGGCCTCAACCCCAACGGCCTGGTGCCGCTGATCGAGGACGATGAGGCAGGCGTGACGCTGTGGGAATCCAACGCCATCGTGCGCTACCTGTGCGCCCGGCATTCGCCGGGCAACCTGTATCCCGAAGACCTGCCCACGCGCTTCAAGGCCGAGCAGTGGATGGATTGGCAGCAGACCACGCTGAACCCCGCCGGGCGCGATGCCTTCATTCAGTGGATACGCACGCCCGCGGCCCAGCGCAACGGTGCACTGATTGCCGCATCGGTGGCGGCCACGGAGCCCTTGCTGGCCATGCTGGACGCCCACCTGGCGCGCCAGCCCTTCATGGCGGGTGAGCGCTTCACCATGGCCGATATCCCGGTGGGCTGCGAAATCCACCGCTGGTGGGGCTTGCCGCAAGAACGCGCCGCACGTCCCCACCTGGAGCGGTGGTACAACACGGTCAGCACCCGCCCCGGCGCCCGGGGCGTGTTGGATCAGCACCTGTCCTGAGCCTCACCATGCACCAGCGTCCCTTCAAGCAGATCGATGTCTTCAGCGACCGCCCCGGCTACGGCAACCCTGTGGCCGTGGTGCTGGATGCCGACGGACTGAGCGACAGCGACATGCGCCGCTTTGCGGCCTGGACCAACCTGTCGGAGACCACCTTTCTGCTGCCTCCCACCGAGGCTGGACGCGCGGCCGGGGCCGACTACCGCCTGCGCATCTTCAGCCCCAGTGGCGAATTGCCTTTTGCGGGCCACCCCACGCTGGGCACCTGCCACGCATGGCTGCAGGCGGGCCACAGCCCGCAGCAAGCCGGCATGGTGATCCAGGAATGCGCGCTGGGCCTGGTGCGCATTGCACTGAGCGGCGACACCCTGGCGTTTGCAGCCCCCCCGCTCAAGCGCAGCGCCCCCAGTCCCGCGCTGGTGCCGCTGATTGCGAGCGCCCTGGGCCTGCGCCCGCAGCAGATTCTGGGCGCGCAGATGCTGGACAACGGCCCCGTGTGGCTGGGCCTGCTGCTCGACAGCGCCGACACGGTGCTGGGCCTGCACCCCGACCACGCCCGCCTGAAAGACCTGGGCCAGGACGTGGGCGTGATCCATGTGGGCCCTGCCGCCAGCAACACCGCCCAGCCCGGCGTGGTGGTGCGCGCCTTTGCCGCCCCCATGGGCAACCCCGAAGACCCGGTGACGGGCACCCTCAACGCGAGCCTGGCCGAATGGCTGATTGCCGATGGCCTGGCCCCCCGCAGCTACCTGGTGGCCCAGGGCGAATGCCTGGGCCGCGCGGGCCGTGTGCACATCCGCCAGGACGATGACCACCAGCTGTGGGTGGGCGGCCGAGCCGTCACCTGCATCGAAGGCACGGTGCTGCTATGAACCCGCGCCGCCCTGCCCCACGCCCCAGCGGCTGATTTCCCCCTCGGCCTCGCCAGAGCGCCGAGCCACAACCACCTGCTTGCACACCGGGCCACACCCCGGTGAGCCCCCGGCGTGCCCGGCCCACCCCGCTTCACCGCCCGTTTGATTGACCAAGGACCTGACCACCATGCACCAACGCCCGTTCCAGCAAGTCGATGTATTCACCGCCACGCCCTACCGTGGCAACCCCCTGGCCGTGGTGCTGGACGGCTCCGGCCTCAGCACCGAAGCCATGCAGGACTTCACCAACTGGACCAACCTGTCCGAAGCCACCTTCCTGCTGCCCCCCACCCCGGAAGGGCGCGCCGCCGGTGCCGACTACCGCGTGCGCATCTTCTGCCCCGGGCGCGAACTGCCTTTTGCAGGCCACCCCACGCTGGGCAGCTGCCACGCTTGGCTCCAAGCCGGCGGACGGCCCCAGGTCGCGGGCCAGGTGGTTCAGGAATGTGGCGTGGGCCTGGTCACGCTGCGCCAGGATGGCGAGCGCCTGGCCTTCGCCGCGCCGCCCCTCATCCAAAGCGGCCCGCTGGCCGAAGACGACGTGGCGCTGATTGCCCGGGGCCTGGGCGTGGCGCGCAGCGACATCCTGCACCACGCCTGGTGCGACAACGGCCCCAACTGGCGGGGCGTGATGCTGCGCAGCAGCGAGCAAGTGCTGGCGCTGAAGCCTGACGCCAGCATCCTTGGCCAGCTGGACGTTGGCGTGGTCGGCCCGCGTGGCAAGGTGGGTGTCATTGGCAGCACCGACGCCGAAGGCATCGCCTTTGAAGTGCGCGCCTTCTTCCCCGGCAACAACGGACTGGCCGAAGACCCCGTGACCGGCAGCCTCAACGCAGCGCTGGCGCAGTGGCTCATCGGCGCCGGGCTGGCCCCCGCCAAATATGTGGCCGCCCAAGGCACCTGCCTGGGGCGCGCCGGGCGGGTGTACGTGCAACAGGACGGCGACACCATCTGGGTCGGCGGCAGCTCGGTCACCTGCATGGCCGGTGAGGTGCTGCTGTGACCGCCACCTTCACCCAGCAACCCGCCTGCGTGGACCACCTTGTCGTGCTGGCGGCCGACCTGGCCAGCGGTGTGGCCTGGTGCGAGCGCACGCTGGGCATCACTCCCACGGCGGGCGGCGAACACCCGCTGATGGGCACGCACAACCGCATCTTCAACGTCTCCAGCCCGGCGCATCCGCGCGCTTACCTGGAGATAATTGCTATTAAACCAGGAGCATTCAAGGCAATATCCACTAGCGCAAGGCGCTGGTTTGACATGGATGACGCCAATTTGCAGGGCCAAGTGGCGCAACACGGCCCCCAGCTCATCCACTGGGTGGCTTCCGTGCCCGACGTGGCCGAACGGTGCGCCGCGCTGACGGCGCTGGACATAGAGCGCGGCGCCATCGTCACCGCCAGCCGCCCCACTACCCATGGCCTGCTGCAGTGGCAGATCACCGTGCGCGACGACGGCCTGCGCCTCATGGACGGCTGCCTGCCCACGCTGATCCAGTGGGGCGCTGTGCACCCTTGCGACAGCCTGCCCGTCAGCGGCGTGCAACTGCAGCAGCTCACGTTGCAGCATCCGCAGGCCGCCACGTTGCAGACGGCATGTGACGCCATCGGTGTCGGCCCCCAGGTCGCCGTCGCTGCAGGCAACGCACCCGGGCTCACGGCACAACTCACCACGCCGCTGGGCCCCGTCACCCTGTCGTCCTTCACCGAAAAGAAAGCTGCCGCATGAACGCCCGCCTCGACCCCACCGCGCTGCTGCCCACCCTGGCCGACATCGAAGCCGCTGCCCAGGTGGTGTACCGCGACTTCGCCGCCACGCCCCAATACCGCTGGGGGCTGCTCAGCCAGCGCCTGGGCACCGACTGCTGGCTCAAGCACGAGAACCACACGCCCGTCGGCGCCTTCAAGATCCGGGGTGGACTGACCTACTTTGACCAGCTCGCGCAGCGCAGTGCTCTGCCCACCGAGGTCATCAGCGCCACGCGCGGCAACCACGGCCAGAGCATGGGCTGGGCAGCGCGCCGCCACGGCGTAGCCTGCACCATCGTCGTGCCACGCGGCAATTCGGTCGAGAAGAACGCCGCCATGCGCGCGCTGGGAGTCACGCTCATCGAACACGGCGAAGACTTTCAAGAAGCCCGCGAACACGCCAAAAACCTCGCCACCGAACGCGGCGCGCACATGGTGCCCAGCTTCCACCCCGATCTGCTGCGCGGCGTGAGCACCTATTGGTGGGAGTTCTTGCGCGCCGTACCGCAGCTCGACGTGGTGTACGTGCCCATCGGCCAGGGCTCCGGCGCGTGCTCGGCCATCGCCGCCAAGCTGGCGCTGCAGCACCCTGTGCGCGTGGTCGGTGTGGTCAGCAGCCACGCCACCACCTATGCCGATTCGCTGGCCGCCGGCCACGTGGTCGAGGCGCCCGTCACCACCCATCTTGCCGACGGCATGGCCTGCCGTGTGGCCGACCCCGAGGCGCTGGCCGTGATGGCACCGCACATCGACCACATCGTGCAGGTGAGCGACGCCGAAGTGGCCGCCGCCATGCGCGCCCTGTTCACAGACACCCACAACGTGGCCGAAGGCGCAGGGGCTGCGGCGCTGGCGGCGGCGCTGCAGGAGCGTGACCAGCTCCAGGGCTTGCATGTGGGCCTGGCGTTGACAGGCGGCAACGTGGACGCGCCCATGTTCAGTGCGGTTCTGGCGGGCTGAAGCCCTTGCAGCTTCGGCCGAAAAAGCTACACCTTTGATAGCATCGGTCGCTTTTGCGACAAGCGCCTGCGAAGGATTCTGCTCACAATCCTCTGCATGGGAACCCTCTACCTCGTGCGCCACGGCCAGGCCTCGTTTGGCGCTGAAGACTACGACCAGCTCAGCCCCCTGGGCCGCCAGCAGGCGGTGCGCCTGGGCGAACACTGGCGCGCGCGCGGGTTGGGGTTTGATGCAGTCATCACCGGCACCCTGCGCCGCCACACGCAAACGCTGGAAGGCATTGCCGAAGGCTTGCAGACCACACCCGAGGTGTTGCAGTTGCCCAGCCTGAACGAATACGACAGCCACGCACTCATCAGCGCCATCCACCCCCAGCCCCTGGGCCCGGCCGACACGCCCGAGCGCTACCGCGCCCACTTTCGTGTTCTGTGCGACGCGCTGGCACAGTGGATGGCGGGCGTCATCAGCCCCCAGGGCATGCCCAGCTGGAACGAGTTTTCAGCCGGTGTACGCAGCGCGCTGGACCATGTGCGCCACCACCACGCGGGCCAGAACGTGCTGCTGGTGAGCAGCGGCGGCCCCATCTCCACCGCCGTGGGCGAAGTGCTGGGCACAGCGCCCGAGGTGACGATTGCGCTGAACATGCGCATTCGCAACAGCGCAGTGACGGAGTTCTCGATCTCGCCCAAGCGGTTGATGCTGCAGACGTTCAACACGCTGCCGCACCTGAACGAGCTGGAGCATGCGCAGTGGGTGACGCACGCCTGAGCGCCGACATTTGGGTCTTTGAGGCCGCTTGCGCTAGTCGATCATGCGCTGAAAGCTATTAAAAATATAGCACACAGTTCAACGCAGCTTGGGCCCATCCGCCAGGGTGGACAGCGGCAGCGCCTGCAGCTCCTGCAGCAGGGCCACCAGTTGCTGCGCTGCGGCATCTACCACCGTCCGCCCCTTGTCTGCGGTCGCCCCGGCCGCATTGCCCACGGCCCCAGCCGGGTGGTAATCCTGCATCTGCCAGCCCAGCTTGGCGCTTTTGCCGTTGCCCAGGATGGCGTAGCGCTCCGAACGGTCTTGCGACGTGGAGCGAAAGTCCTGCGCATGCTCCATGTGCACCGTGGCGGGCGACAGGTGCAGCATCATCGACGTCTCGATCTCGCCCGCGTGGATGCCAAAGCGGTGCTCCTGAGCACTGAACTGGCCCGCCACCGCGTCGGGCAGCGGCAGACTGAACCAGCTGGCGCTATAGACGATGAGATCGCAGCGCGTGCGCAGCTCGCGTGCCACGATGTCCATCACACTCACCTGACCGCCGTGGCCATTGAACAGCAGCAGCTTCTTGATGCCCGCGCGGGCCACACATTCACCGATCTCGGTCCACAGCGCAATCACCGTGGCGGGAGACAGCGTGAGCGTGCCGGGAAAGCGGATGTGCTCCGGGCTCAATCCCACGTTCTGCGGGGGCAAGAACAGCACGGGCAGATCGACAGGCAGCTGCGGCAGCGCGGCATCGACCACACCCTGCAGCAGCGTGGCATCCACCGACAACGGCAAGTGCGGGCCATGCTGCTCGACGGCGGCCACGGGCAGCACAGCCACCACCTGTTCAGCCTGACCGCTTTGCTGCAGCGCGGCAAAGTCGCGGGTGGACAGGTCGGCCCAGAAGCGCGAGGGCAAGGAGAGTGGGGCAGATGGGGGCGCGGCGGCAGCGGTCATGCCGCGATGTTAGGGCCTGTTCAGGGGTGCGTCACTTCAGCACCATCTTGCCCAGCCAGACCAGCAGGTGCCCCACGCCCATCACCAGCAGCGCGGTGGACGCGAGCCCACTGACCCTGCTGCCCAGGCCACGACGGCGCTGCCAGGCGCGCACCACCAGCGCCGCCGCCCAGCCTACGGCGGCCAGCACGGCCCACAGCATCCACAACAGCCCCACGCCCAGGCAGCCAAAGCTCTCGCAGTACAGCGTGAAGGTGTAGTAGGACAGCGCCACCAGCAGCCCGCACAGGCCCAGCAGCAGCACGTCCAGGGTGCGCGAGACCCAGACCGCCATGCGCGAGATGGGGGGCGGAGAGGACGACTGCGGAGGTGAAGGCAAAGGCATGTTCATGAAAAGCCGAGGGTGGAGTGGTGTGGGATGGGGTGGCAGAAACCCCTGCAGCCCAGCATAGCGCCCGCCCCACCGCCGCGCACCGCCGCCCATCCCGCTACCATCACCGCATGACCCAAGACCTCTTCCGCCAAGACGCCTACCTGCGCGAATGCAGCGCCCACATCACCGCCGTCACCGATGTCGGCATCGTGCTGGACCAGACCGTGTTCTACCCCCTGGGCGGCGGCCAGGCGGGCGACAGCGGCGTGCTGGTGCTGGTGGACGGCTCCGAAATCGCGATCGCCGACACCCGCAAGGGCAAGGACGCCGAGGGCCACCCCACCAGCGACATCGTGCACATCCCAACCCCCGGGCAGGAAGACCGAGTGGCGCAGCTCGCGGCAGGTACCGCCGTCACGGCCCGTATCGACTGGGAGCGCCGCCATCGCATGATGCGCCTGCACACCACCAGCCACCTGCTGTGCCATGTGGTGCCGCAACTGGTCAACGGCTGCTCCATCACGCCCGACTACGCCCGGCTGGACTTTGCGATGACCGACCCGCTGGACAAGGAGCAGCTGACCGCCGCCATCGCCACCCTGGTGGCCGCCGCGCACCCGCTCACCGTGGCCTCGATCAGCGACGAAGAACTGGATGCCAACCCCGCCCTGGTCAAGAGCATGAGCGTGCAGCCGCCACGCGGCACCGGGCGCATCCGCACCATCCGCATCGGCGGCGAAGCCGACGCGCCACTGATCGACCTGCAGCCCTGCGGCGGCACGCATGTGGCCAACACGTCGGAGATCGGCGCCATCGTTGTGACCAAGATTGAAAAGAAAAGCGCCACCACCCGCAGGGTGGTGCTGGGCTTTGCCCAGTGAGCGCGGCGAGGAGCGCTTTTCTTTGGGGTGCACTCACTTGTGCGCAGCGCAAGTGAGCGCGCACCAAAAGACACGGTCCTGAGCCACCACCCGCAGGGTGGTGCTGGGCTTTGCCCAGTGAGCGCAGCGACGGACGACCGCACTCACTGTCAACAATCTTGAGCCACCGCAGCCGCCCGTTGCATTGGCTTACGCAGGCAGGCTGACAACGGGGACAATAGCGCCCGCGCGCAGCACCCGCCCGGCCCTCGGGCGGCGATGACCGGTTCTACATCCCGGGCTGCGGCGCCTACCCTTGCCTGCCGCCATGCCGATCTCCCTGCGCTCCGTCTCGTTTGCCTCTTTGCGCCAGCACCGCTGGTTCCGCCCCGCCGTCCGCGCGCTGGCGGGTTTGATCGCCCTGTGGCTTGTCACCTGGCTCGCCATTCCGCCGCTGGTCAAGGGCCCGCTGGAGCGCATTGCCTCTGAGCAACTGGGTCGCACCGTGACGGTGGGGGGCATCGACTTTGAGCCCTGGAGCCTGGAATTCGCGCTGCGTGACGTGACCGTGGCGGGCGCCAATGGAGCTCCACCACAGTTGACCATTGGCCGCGTCTATGCCGACGGCGAACTGCAGTCGCTGCTGCGCATGGCGCCCGTGGTGGACGCCTTCACCATCGAAAACCCGGTCGTGCGCATCACCCACCTGGGCGACGGCCGCTATGACGTGGACGACATCATTGCCAAGGTCACCGCGCCCAAGAGCGAACCCGAGCCCGACACCGGCCCCGCACGGCTGGCGCTGTACAACCTGGCGCTCACGGGCGGCAGCATCGACTTCATCGACAACACCGTCAGTGCAACCCATGAGGTGCGTGCGCTGGCGCTGAAAGTGCCTTTCATCAGCACCCTGCCCTCGCAGCGCGAGGTGAAGGTGGAGCCCCACCTGGCGTTCACGCTCGATGGCAGCCGGTTTGACTCGTCCGCCCAGGGCACGCCGTTTGCACAGACCGGCAAAGCCGACGCGCAGATCCGGCTGGATGGGCTGAACCTCGCACCCTACCTGGGCTACCTGCCGGCCAATCTCCCCGTCAAGGTGTTGGGCGCCACGCTGGACGCGGATGTGAAGGTGGCCTTTGAACAGCACCCGCGCATGGCCGTGAAGCTGACCGGCACCGTACAGGCCAGCGGTGTGCGCATAGCCGACCGCCAGGGCGCCGACCTGCTGAGCTACGAGCGCCTGAAGATCGACATGGCCGATGTGCGCCCGCTGGACCAGGTGGTGCGCCTGCAGCATGTGGAGCTGACGGCGCCCGTGGTCACCGCCACGCGCGATGCAGCAGGCCAGATCAACCTGGCGCAACTGGCACCGCCTGCACCGCCGCCATCGGCGGTCAAGGGCAAGCCCCCCGCACCTACGGCACCTGCATCTGCTGAACCGGCGTCTTCGCCACTGGCCAGCGCCAGCGCAGCATCGGCCTCTGCCTCGCCCGCTTCCTCCAGCAAAGCCAAGGCCAAGGCCGCACCCGCCTGGGTCGTGGAAGTCGCCACCGCCGCAGTGCGCGGCGGCACCCTGCGCTGGGCCGACCAGACCACGCGCCCCGCAGCGGCCCTGCAGGCCACCGAGGTCACGCTGGATGCGGCCGACGTCGCCGTCCCCTTCGCCAAACCCTTTACCTTCAAAGGCGGGCTCAACCTGCAGGGCAGCACACTCAGCTTCACCGGCGAAGCCACGGACCAGAAGGCCCAGGTCAACGCCACCGTGAACGCGCTGGCGCTGCAGCTGGCCGCGCCCTACCTGGCCCAGACGCTGGAGCCCACGGTGTCCGGCCAGCTCAGCGGCGATGTGGGTGTGCTGTGGCAAGCGCCCACGCCACAGGCCGCGCAGGCAGGCGCCACCGGCGTCACCCTCAAGGCAGGCCCCTTGGCGCTGGAGCAACTGGCCGTCAAGCAAGGCAAGACCACCTTGGCCAGCCTGGGTAAGCTCGACATTGCGGGCGCCGAGGTGCCCCTGGATGCGCGCACTGCCACGCTGGAGCGCCTGGCCATCAGCCAGCCGCAACTGGCGGTGGAACGGGGCGCGGACGGGCGCTGGATGTTCGAGCGCTGGCTGAAAGCGGCCCCCGTTGCGCAAGGCAGCACCACAGCGACGACAGATACCGCCCCCGCCAACAACACCCCACCGTGGAAACTGCGCGTGGCCGATTTCTCGGTGCAAGGCGGCACCGTCTCGCTGGCCGACAACGCCCAGCCGCGCCCCGTGGCGCTGGACGTGACGGCCCTGGGCATCACCGCCCGCAACCTGGCCAGCGACGGCAGCAAGCCCGAAGCCTTCACGCTCACCGCCCGCGCCGCCGCACCGGGCAAGGGCAGCAAGGCCGCGCCGGGCAAGCTCGACTACCAGGGCACGCTGGCCCTGCAGCCGCTGACCACCCAGGGCAAGCTCGACGCCACCCGCCTGCCGCTGCACGCACTGGACGGCTACCTGGCCAGCCAGCTGTCGGTAGAACTGCTGCGCGCCGATGTGGGCTACCGGGGCCAGGTGGCCCTGGCGCAGACCGACAAAGGAGTCAGCCTGCGTCTGAGCGGTGATGCCGTGGTGGAAGACCTGCAGGCCAACAGCACCGCCGCTTTCACCCCCAAGACCGAAGCACAGGTGGGTGAGGAACTGCTGGCCTGGAAGAGCCTGAACCTGCGCGGCCTGGCCGTGGCCACCGCCCCCGGCACCGCGCCGCGCGTGGAGGTCAAGGAGACCAGCCTGGTGGACTTTTTTGCCCGGGTCACCATCAACGAGGCCGGCCGCATCAACCTGAGCGACATTGCCAAGACCCCGGCCGAGGCACGGGCGGCCAATGCGGCCAGCGCCGCAGCCAGCACGGCCGCCCCCACGGCATCAGCCCCCGCCTCAACCGCATCGGCAACGCCCACCGCCCCTGCCCCTGCGGCGGTGGCCCAGGCCGACCCGCTGGCCCCAGTGGTGGTCTTTGGCCCCGTGAGCCTGGTCAACGGCAAGGTGCTGTTTTCGGACTTTTTCATCAAGCCCAACTACTCGGCCGACCTGTCGGAGCTTACTGGCAAGCTCAGCGCGTTCTCGTCCGAAGCCTCGGGCGGCGAGCCCGTGCTGGCCGACCTCGAGCTGCGCGGCCGCGCCGAGGGCTCGGCATCGCTCGAAGTCACCGGCAAGCTCAACCCGCTGGCCAAACCACTGGCCCTCGACATCGTGGGCAAGGTGCGCGACCTGGAGCTCCCCCCGCTCACGCCCTATTCCGTCAAATACGCGGGCCACGGCATCGAGCGCGGCAAGCTCAGCGTGGACGTGAACTACAAGGTGCTGCCCAACGGCCAGCTCACCGCCAGCAACCGGCTGGTGCTCAACCAGCTGACCTTTGGCGAGCCCGTGGAGGGCGCCCCCAACAGCCTGCCCGTGAAGCTGGCCGTGGCCTTGCTGGCCGACCGCCAGGGCGTGATCGACCTGGACCTGCCCATCAGCGGCTCGCTCAACGACCCGCAGTTCCGCATCGGCCCAGTGATCTTCAAGATCATCGTCAACCTCATCGGCAAGGCGCTGACCTCGCCCTTCAGCCTGCTGGCCAGCGCGTTTGGCGGTGGCGACGAGATGAGCAACGTGCCCTTTGCCCCCGGCAGCGCCACGCTCACGCCCGAGGCCGAGCAAAACCTGGGCAAGGTGGTCAAGGCCCTGACCGACCGCCCCGCGCTCAAGATCACCGTGACCGGCATGGCCAGCCTGCAGGACGAGCGCGAAGGCCTGCAGCGCGAGCACCTGCGACAACTGGTGCTGGCCGAAAAGCGCCGCGCCAGCCCCGGCGATACCGCCCCCGTATCGGCCACCGAATACCCCGCCCTGCTCAAGGAGGTGTACCGCCGCGCCGACATGCCCAAGCCGCGCAACCTGGTCGGCCTGGCCAAGGACCTCACCGTGCCCGAGATGGAAGCCCTGCTGCTGGCCAACCAGCCCGCCACCGAGGCCATGGCCGCCGACCTGGCCACGCAGCGTGGCCAGGCGATCCGCGCGTACCTGGTGTCGCAAAAGCTGCCGGTGGAGCGGCTGTTTGTCGCGGCACCCAAAGCGGGCAAACAAGCAGAAAAGTGGACACCGCGTGCGGAATTGAGCCTGGCGACACAGTGAGCAACACCCCCTGAGTCGCCTACGGCGCCTTCCCCCTCTCTCGCTACGCGGGAGGGGGACGCCCCCAGCGCAAAAGGCTGGATACGCCGCTTTCGCGGCGGGGCGGCCCTTGCGCGGGGGCCCTGGTACTGGCCGCGCCCGTTTCCACGGACATGGACGGCTCCAAGCACAATGGTGGATCGAGAATCGAAACGGCGGCAGCGCCGGAACCAATCCCGCCCCGCCCGCTCCCACACTGCACCATGCCTTCACGCCTGTTCCACCGCCTTGCAGCCACTCTCTTTTTTATAGCTGCCAGCGCTTTATGGACTAGCGCTAGCGCCCAATTGGGCACCAAAACCAGCGGACAGGGCACCAGCGTGGTCACCACGCCCTATGTGCGTGCCGAGCTGCTGGCCCATGCACCCCAGGGCGTGGCGCCCGGCCAGCCGCTGTGGCTGGGCCTCTCGATCACCCACCAGCCCGAGTGGCACACCTACTGGAAGAACCCTGGCGACTCCGGCCTGCCCACCGACCTGGCCTGGACGCTGCCCGCCGGCCTGGATGCGGGCGAGATTGCCTGGCCCCTGCCCAAGAAGATCCCCATCGGCACGCTGGCCAACTATGGCTATGAAGGCACGGTGCTGCTGCCCGTGCCCGTCACCGTGGCCAGCACCTATGCCCCCGGTCCGCTGGCCAAGGACGCCACCATCAAACTGCGCGCATCGTGGCTGGTGTGCCGCAAGGAGTGCATCCCCGAAGAGGGCGAATTCACGCTGCAGCTGCCCATCCAGAGCACGACGGCGCTGAGTGGTGCTGCGTTCGAGGCTGCCGCCAAGGCACAACCCCAACCCGTACTGGCAGGCACCAGCGGCATCGTGCCGGACAGCCAGGCGCAGATTGCTGATGGCAACCTGTTGAACGTCAGCGTGCAGGGCCTGCCCGTGGCACTGCGCGGCAAGACGCTGGACCTGTTCCCCGAAACCGCCGAGGTCATCAACAACGCCGCCAGCTGGAAGCAGGCCTGGAACGGCAGCGTGTGGACCGCGCAGATTCCCCTGGCCGACCAGCGCAGCGCCAGCCCCAGCCTGATGCCCGTGGTGCTGGCCGAGCAGACTGCAGCGGGCCACGGCACCGGGCCCGATACGCGCACCGGCTACCGCGCCGAGTTGAAGGTGCTGGGCACCTGGCCGCAAGCGGCATCGATGGCCAACGTGTCGCCCGCGCTGGAGGCTGCGCTCAAGGCGAATGCAGCCAATGCGGCGCAGACGGGCGGAGCGGCTACATCGGCTGCGGGCTCCGGCGCCTCGTCCCTCACCCTCACCGCCGCGCTGCTGGGCGCCTTGCTCGGCGGCCTCATCCTCAACCTCATGCCCTGCGTGTTCCCGGTGCTGGCGATCAAGGTGGTGGGGTTCACCCAGCATGCACAAGACCGCCGCGCGCACCGACTCAGTGGCATGGCCTACACCGTCGGCGTGGTGCTGTCGTTCATGCTGCTCGGCGCACTCATGCTGGGTCTGCGCGCGGCGGGCGAGGCGGTAGGCTGGGGCTTTCAGCTGCAGTCGCCCGCCGTGGTGGCTGGCCTGGCGGCGCTGTTCACGCTGATCGCGCTGAACCTGGCGGGTGTGTTCGAGTTCGGGCATTTCCTGCCTTCGTCGGTGGCCAGCCTGCAGGCACGGCACCCGGTGGCCGACAGTTTTCTGACCGGCGTGCTGGCTGTGGCCGTGGCATCGCCCTGCACCGCACCGTTCATGGGCGCATCGCTGGGCCTCACGGCCACGCTGCCCGCGCCGCAGGCATTGGCGGTATTTGCGGCGCTGGGCCTGGGCCTGGCGCTGCCGTTCCTGGCCGCAAGTTTCATCCCCGCCGTCGCCCGTGCATTGCCCCGCCCCGGAGCGTGGATGGACACCTTCCGCAAGCTCATGGCCTTTCCCATGTTCGCCACCGTGGTCTGGCTGGTGTGGGTGCTGGGCCAGCAAAGCGGCATCGACGGCGCGGGTGCGCTGCTGATCCTGCTGGTGGGGCTGTCGCTGGTGGTGTGGGCGCTGTCGCTGGCCGGGCGCGCGCGGATGTGGATGGCCACCGTATCGCTGGCGACGATGGCGCTGCTGGGTTGGGCCTTTGTGCCCCACATCACCAACGTGCCTACTACGCAAAGCGCCACGCAAGCATCCGCCACCGACTGGCAACCCTGGGCACCTGGCGCCGCAGAGCAGATCGTGGCCGGTGGCCGCCCTGTGTTTGTGGACTTCACCGCCGCCTGGTGCGTGACCTGCCAGTACAACAAGAAGACCACGCTGGCCAATTCCGACGTGATCGCCGACCTGCAAATCAAGAACGTAGCCCTGCTGCGCGCCGACTGGACGCGGCGCGACCCCGCCATCACCGCCGCCCTGGCGTCGCTGGGCCGCAGTGGTGTGCCCGTCTACGTGTTCTACCGCCCCGGCAAGCCGCCGGTGGTGCTGACCGAAGTACTCAGCGTGGACGAGGTGCGCGCCACCATTGCGCAGTTGTAGGCCGCTGCCTCACACCTTTCCGCCTTCGACAACCCGCCAACCCCTTCAGGAGACCCCGCCATGAAGTTGCTACGCCGTACGTTGATCGCCACCGCCGCCCTGGTTGCACTGGGCGCCCAGGCCGCCGCTACCGTGGGCCAGCCCGCGCCCGACTTCACACTCAAGGACACCAACGGCAAAACTGTGCGCCTGTCGGACTTCAAGGGCAAACATGTGGTGCTGGAATGGACCAACCCCGGCTGTCCCTTCGTGAAAAAGCATTACGACAGCAGCAACATGCCCGCCACGCAGAAAGACGCCACCGGCCAAGGCGTGGTCTGGCTGGCGATCAACTCCACCGAAAAAGCCAGCAGCGACTACCTGGAGCCCGCCAAGCTCATGGCCTGGAAGCAGGAACGCAAGGCCGCCCCCACCGCCGTGCTGATGGACGAGGAAGGCACCGTGGGCAAGAGCTACGGCGCGCGCACCACGCCGCACATGTACATCGTCAACCCGCAGGGCATGCTGGTGTACGCGGGTGGCATCGACAGTATCCCCTCGGCCCGCCCGGCAGATATCGAGAAGGCCACCAACTACGTGAAGGTGGGGCTATCGGAGGCATTGGCAGGCAAGCCGATCTCGGCGGCGACGACGGCGCCGTATGGGTGCAGCATCAAGTACAAGTCCTGAGCCGGTGAGTTCGAACCACCGTCCAGGTCTGAGCTCGTCAGTACTAGCGTGGGGGCAATAACCGACGACGCATTCATCCCCGATCCGCCTGGACCGGATGATGACCGCTTTTCACGAGCCTTCAAATCTTGGCGGGAGTGGAATGTCGGGGTTAACTTTTTGACGAACCTGCATTGCGGGGCAGATGAATCGCATGTCTTTTGCGCAAAGTACGACCCGCCTGACGTTCTGTATCAAAAAGGTCGATTCGAAATTAAGGAGATCATGGATCGTCAGAGGCGGCGGCATGATGAGGTGAAAGCTTCACGTTCCGCCGCCGTCGCTCAAAGGACGAGGCCAAAGATCACCAATTACACCCCGCAAAGCCTGACGCCCGATGCAATCGGCCTGCTGGTGATTGCCGAGCTCAATCGGCTCTCTTCCAAACGGACATACACGGCAGTAACTCGTTCAAATATTGATTTGCTGTTCTACGTGAACTTGCTAGAGCACTGGTTTGAGCACGGCCCCGTTCCATGTTCCAGTTTGTTTTCGGGTTTCGGATGGCGCTCTGTATCTGCAGTCATCGCCAATAGCACCAGCCTAGTACTGTTCGCCGATCGCGACGCGCCTCAGTTCCTGCAAGCCAACGCAGGAAAAGTCCGAGAGAGATGGGAGTCGCTAACGTAACTTGCACTTCAAAGCTGCCTGCTGTTAGGAGTTATCGCGCGCCCGTAAACTGGCACCCATGCTCCACACCCCCGACACCATCAGCACCCTGCGCCACTTGCTCACCGCCTGCCGCACCATTGCGGTGGTGGGCCTCTCGCCGCAGTGGCACCGCCCCAGCTACTTCGCCGCCAAGTACATGCAGGCGCATGGCTATCGCATCGTGCCGGTCAACCCGCTGGTGGCGCGCGAGGGCGGGCAGATTCTGGGCGAGACGGTCTACGCCAGCGTGACCGAGGCGGCCGCCGCGCTGGCAACGCAGGGCCAGAAGATCGACATGGTGGACTGCTTTCGCAAGAGTGAGGACATCCCGCCACTGGCCGACGAAGCCGTCGCCATCGGCGCACAGTGCCTGTGGCTGCAGCTGGGGGTGTTCAACGAAGCCGCAGGCCTGCGCGCGGAGGCGGCGGGCCTGCAAGTCATTCAGAACCGCTGCGTGAAGATTGAACATGCGCGGCTGTTTGGCGGCCTGGGCTGGATGGGCGTGAACACGCGCGTGATCAGCGCCAAGCGCTTGCGGCAGCTGCCTTACTAGCAAATTGATAGCTGCCAGCGCATATTGCACTAGCGCTTGCGGCCGATTTCATTCAAATTCCTTCACCCAACCCTCCGCGCAGCACTGCAGGCTGCGCCACCGCCATGACCGAGCCCACATCCAACGGCGCCGACCGCCACTTCGGCTTTGGCACCCGCGCCATCCACGCAGGCGCCCAGCCCGACCCGGTGACCGGCGCGCGCGCCACGCCCATCCACCAAACGACCAGCTTTGTGTTCGACAACGCCGAGCACGCCAGCAGCCTGTTCAACCTGCAGACCTTTGGCAACGTCTACAGCCGCATCAGCAATCCCACGGTGGCGGTGTTGGAGGAGCGCATGGCCAGCCTCGAAAACGGCCGCGCCGCGCTCGCCTGCGCCAGCGGCATGGCCGCGCAGATGGCGGCGCTGCTGGCCATCCTCAAAACCGGGGACCACATCGTGGCAGCCAGCACGCTCTACGGCGGCACCGTGGGGCAGCTGGGCGTGGGCTTTTTGCGTCTGGGCATCGAGACCACGTTTGTGGACCCGTTCGACCCCGAAAACTTTACACGCGCCATGCGCCCCAACACCCGCGCTGTGTACGGCGAGACCATCGGCAACCCGCTGGTCAACGTGCTCGACATCGCGGCCGTGGCCGAGGTGGCGCATGCGCACGGCGTGCCGCTCATCATTGACAACACCGTGGCCAGCCCTTACTTGTGCAACCCGCTGGCGCTGGGCGCCGACATCGTGGTGCACAGCGCCACCAAATACATCGGCGGCCACGGCACGACCATGGGCGGCGTGGTGGTGGAGGGTGGCAAGTTCCCCTGGGACAACGGCAAGTTCCCCGAGATGGTGGAGCCCAGCCGCGCGTACCACGGCGTGAAGTTTTATGAGACCTTTGGCGACTTTGGCTACACCATGAAGGCGCGCATGGAGGTCAACCGCACCTTTGGCGGCGTGCTCTCGCCCATGAACGCTTGGCAGCTGCTGCAGGGCGCCGAAACCCTGCACCTGCGCATGCGCGAGCACTGCCGCAACGCGCTGGCGGTGGCGAAGTTTCTGCAGAGCCACCCGCAGGTGGCGTGGGTCAATTACCCCGGTCTGCCGGATTCGCCGTATTTCGACCTCGCGCAAAAGCAGTTCCGTGCTGTGGATGGCACGCCCGGCGCATCGGGCATCCTCACGTTTGGCGTGAAGGGGGGAGCAACGGCTGGCGAAAAGTTCATCGACGCCTGCGAGTTCCTGAGCCACCTGGCCAACATCGGCGACGCCAAGACGCTGGTGATCCACCCTGCGTCGACCACGCACCGGCAGCTCAGTGAGGAAGAGCTGGAGCGTGCGGGCGTGAGTGCGGACATGGTGCGGCTGTCGGTGGGGATTGAAGACCTGGACGACATCCTGTGGGACATCGACCAGGCGCTGGGGCGCGCAGCGGGCTGATCGCCCCACGGGCTACGCGGGGCCGACCGGCGCCCCCAGGCGCTGCGACAAACTCCGCGCCGCCTCGCGCAGATGTTGCGCCGCCGGGCTGGCGGGCCCGGTCTGCAGCGTGGCGCTGGGACCGATCACGGCGATGCACAGCACCAGCTGCCCGAACCCATCAAACACCGGCGTGGCCAGCGCGCTGATGCCGGGCAGGAGCTGGTCGGTCACCTCGCTGATCTGGTGCTGGCGCACCGCCTCCAGTTCGGCCGCAAAGGCGGGCTCGTCCAAAGCGCCCGCAAACCCTTCGGCCGCCAGCGCAGCCGCAGCGCGCTCGCGCGGGCCGAAGGCCGCAAACACCTTGCCCGTGGCCGTGTGCCGCACCGAGGCCGTGGTGCCGTGGCGCATGGCCACATACACGGCGGTGGGGCCTTCCTCCACACGAATGATGGTGGGGCCGTTGTCGCCCCAGACCGAGGCCGACACGGTGTAGCCGATGCGCTGGGCCAGCGCGGGCAGCTCGGCAATGGCCAGGCGCACCGGGTCCACCTGCTGCAGGCTGATGAGGCCCAGCTGCATGGCCAAGGGGCCCAGGCCGTAATGGCCGCTCACGGCGTCCTGCTCGATCAGGCCCAGCTTGCCAAAGCTCACCAGGTAGGGGTGGGCCTTGGCGGCCGTCATGTCCGCCGCGCGGGCCAGGTCCTTGAGCGCCATGCGCCGGCCGGTGCGTGCCAGCACCTTCAGCAGCTGGCCGCCCACCTCCACGCTCTGGATGCCGCGCGGGCTGCGGGGCGTGTCTTCGTCGTCGGCGGGGGGCAGGTCGGGGGTCGTGGTGGGCATGGGGCGATTGTCCACGCAGCGCAGCATCCATCCGCACCTCGGGTTTACACCTAAACAAATGCGTTAGACATGAACGAATTTCTTGCCTAACATCAACGCATTCCGTTTAGATAAACGCATTCACCATTAACAAATCTCCACCATGAGCACCGTCAAAACCTTTGCCTCCGCCGCCGACCTCGAAGTGAAGAAGGTGAGCTTCGACAAGCTCTCCGACCACGCCTATGCCTACACGGCCGAGGGCGACCCCAACACCGGCATCATCATTGGCGACGACGCAGTGATGGTCATCGACACCCAGGCCACGCCCGTGATGGCGCAGGACGTGATCCGCCGCATCCGCGAGGTGACGGACAAGCCCATCAAGTACGTGCTGCTCTCCCACTACCACGCGGTGCGCGTGCTGGGCGCAAGCGCTTACGGCGCCGAGCACATCATTGCCAGCGAGGACACGCGCGACCTGATCGTGGAGCGCGGCCAATTCGACAAGGACAGCGAGATCGGTCGCTTCCCGCGCCTGTTCCAGAACGTGGAGAGCGTGCCGGACGGCCTGACCTGGCCGACCATGACCTTCAACAAGAAGATGACCCTGTGGCTGGGCAAACTCGAAGTGCAGATCCTGCAGCTGGGCCGGGGCCACACCAAGGGCGACACGGTCGCCTGGCTGCCGCAAGAAAAGATCCTGTTCAGCGGCGACCTGGTGGAGTTCGACGCCACGCCGTATGCGGGCGATGCGTATTTCCAGGACTGGCCGCAGACCCTGGACAACATCGCGGCGCTGAAGCCCGAAAAGCTGGTGCCCGGCCGGGGCGCCGCACTGCAGACGCCCGAGCAGGTGCAGGCGGGCCTGGCGGGCACGCGCGCCTTCATCAGCGACCTGTACGAGAGCGTGAAGGCCAGCGCTGCGAAGGGCGAAGACCTGCGCAAGGTCTACGAGGCCACGTTTGCCCAACTGCAACCCAAGTACGGGCACTGGGTGATCTTCAACCACTGCATGCCGTTCGACGTGACCCGAGCGTACGACGAGGCCACGCAATACCCCGACCCACGCATCTGGACCGCTGAACGCGACATTCAAATGTGGAAAGCCCTGGAAGGCTGAACCGCCGAGGTTGGAGGAGACAAAAAATGAACCCCAGAGACATTCCCCGCGAGGCTTTTCACGCCAGTGGCGCCGAGGTGCAGGGCATCGACTTCGGCTACGTGCGCTCGCCCGACCAGGACCGCACCGCGCCCGCACAGCACCCCATCGTGGTCATCGGCGCGGGCCCCGTGGGCCTGTCGCTGGCCATCGACCTGGCCCAGCGCGGACAGCGTGTGGTGGTGCTGGACAACGACCACAAGCTCTCCATCGGCTCGCGCGCCATCTGCTTTGCGAAACGCACGCTCGAAATCTGGGACCGCCTGGGCGTGGGCCAGCGCATGGTGAACAAGGGTATTTCGTGGAACCTGGGCAAGGTGTTCCTCAAAGACGAGCAGCTGTATGAGTTCAACCTGCTGCCCGAGGAAGGCCACGAGCGCCCCGCCTTCATCAACCTGCAGCAGTACTACGCCGAGGCCTACCTGGTGGAGCGCGCGCTGCAATTGCCGGGCATCGACATCCGCTGGCACAACAAGGTGACGGCCGTGCAAAGCCGCGCGGACGGCGCGCTGCTTTGCATCGACACGCCCGAAGGCGCCTACCAGATGGATGCGCAATGGCTGGTAGCTTGCGACGGCGCGCGCTCGCCCACGCGGCAGATGCTGGGGCTGGCGAGCAAGGGGCGCATCTTTCAGGACCGCTTCCTGATCGCCGACGTGAAGCTGGCGGATGAGGCGAACTTCCCGACCGAGCGCTGGTTCTGGTTCGACCCACCCTTTCATCCCAACCAGAGCGTGCTGCTGCACCGCCAGCCCGACAACGTCTGGCGCATCGACTTCCAGCTGGGCTGGGATGCCGACCCGGAAGAAGAGAAAAAGCCCGAGAACATCATCCCGCGCGTGAAGGCGTTGCTGGGTGCGGAAGCGCAGTTCGAACTGGACTGGGCCAGCGTCTACACCTTTGCCTGCCTGCGCATGGACCAGTTCGTGCACGGCCGCGTCATCTTCGCGGGCGACAGCGCGCATGGCGTATCGCCCTTTGGTGCCCGTGGCGCCAACAGCGGCGTGCAGGACGCCGAGAACCTGGCCTGGAAGCTGGACTGGGTACTCAAGGGCCGGGCCAGCCCGGCGCTGGTGGCCACCTATGGCCCCGAGCGTGAATACGCGGCCGACGAGAACCTGTGCAACTCCACCCGCGCCACCGACTTCATCACGCCCAAGAGCGAGGTGAGCCGCCTGTTCCGCGATGCCGCACTGCACCTGGCGCGTGACCATGCATTTGCGCGCCGCATCGTCAACAGTGGGCGCCTGTCGGTGCCCGCCACGCTGCATGTGTCGCCTTTGAGCACGCCCGACACCGATGCGTTTGTGGGCACCCAGGTGCCCGGTGCCGTGCTGCTGGACGCACCCTTGACCAAACAGGGCCAGCCCACCTGGCTGCTGCGCGAGCTGGGGCCGGACTTCACGCTGCTGGTGTTTGGCCCTGCCCCTGCATGGACGCGTGACCTGCCCGATGTGAAGGTGCTGCAGATCGGCATCGACGTGATCGACCACCAGGCGCTGGCTGCCCAGCGGCTGGACGCGCTGCCGCGCACCGTGTACCTGGTGCGGCCCGACCAGCATGTGTGTGCGCGCTGGCGCACGCCCACCGAAGCTGCCGTGCGCAGCGCGCTGGCCCGTGCCACGGCCGCCGCCGTCTGACCAGGAAGACGACAAGGAACATGCCCATGCTGAACACCCAACCGAACCTGCAGGCCTGCGACGACTTTTATGAAGCGCTGATCGCTGCGCACCAAGGCCTCTCTACCCCCGAGAGCCACGCCATGAACGCGCGCCTGGTGCTGCTGCTGGCCAACCACATCGGTGACCAGGCCACGCTGCAACACGCGCTGCAACTGGCGCGCGGCGATGCCGTGCCCACGGCAGACCAGCGGACCCACCAGGCCATCACGCCCGTGGTGCCTACCCACGCCGTCGCGGCCTAGCCCGCACCCATGGACCCCACAACCCCAACACCGCGCAGACGGTGCAGGGCCCGACTCGCCTTGAACTTTGACCACTACGGAGACAACACCACCATGCAGCGCAAACACTTCATCGCCACCCTCGCAGGCCTGGCCCTTGCCACCACACTGCCCCTGGCCAACGCCCAGGACACCAAACCACTCGAATGGGTGGTGGGCTATGCCGCTGGCGGCGGCTCGGACATCGTGGCCCGCACCATTGCCGAGTCGATGTCGGCCACGCTGGGCCGCCCCATCATCATCAACAACAAGCCCGGCGCGGGCACCAACATCGCCGCAGAGTACGCAGCGCGCAACAAGGACTACGGCAACCTGATGTTCTCGGCCGACTTCGCCACGCTGGCGGCCAATCCGTTTTTGTTCAGCAAGCTGAGCTACAACGCCGAAAAGGACTTCCAGCCCGTGGGCCTGCTGGTGCGTTTCCCCATGTTCCTGGTGGTGTCCAACAGCGTGCCGGCCAAGAACCTCAAGGAGTTCATGGCCTGGGCCAAGGGCCAGGCCGATGGCGTGAACTGGGCGTCGGCCGGGCCGGGCAGCCCGCACCACCTGGTGGGCGAGCTGTTCCGCGAGCAAAGCGGGCTCAAGCTCACCCATGTGCCTTATCGCGGCGCGGCTCCGGCCATCCAGGACGTGATTGGCGGCCAGGTGTCCGCGATGTGGATCGACAGTGCCACGGTGTACCCGTTCCTCGCGGGCAACAAGGTACGCGCGATTGGCGTGGCCAGCCCCCAGCGCGTGACGACCATGCCCGATGTGCCCACGATTTCCGAGCAGGGCCTGCAGGGGTTTGAAGGTTTTGCGTGGCAGGGGCTGGTGGTGCCCACGGGCGCATCGGCCGATGTGGTGGCCAGCTTCAGCAAGGCGCTGCAGACGGCCCTGGCCGACACGCGCACCAAGGCCCGCCTGCAGGCCCTGGGCGTGGAGCCCATGCCCGGCACAGCCGCCCAGATGGGCAGCTTTGCGCGCACCGAGCGCGAAAAATGGGGGCGCGTGATCACAAAAGTCGGTGTGAAGCTGGACTGACGCGCTGCAACGCAGCAGCACAGGGCGCAAAGGACGGAAGCACATGAGGCGCATACGATGGCGACCTCTGCCCTGCCTGCGCACACCACAATGCCCGACGCCAAGCACGCCAACGTCTCCGCACGCCTCGCAGCGCAATGGGTGCCGCTCACCAAGCTGCCCGCCTGCGATCTGTACCCGTGCCACATCGACAACCACCCGTTCGACGACGCAATGAGGGTGTTTGCCGCCCGCAGTACACGGTTTCGCGCCACGGTCGGCGCGCCGCGCGCGGGGCGGCAGTTTGCGTTGCGCCTTGCCAGCGGCCGCCACGCACTCATCACGAACTACGACGACTTTCCCGCCTCGCTGGAGTTTTCGTTGCAGATCAAGCAGCCGGCGCGTGGGCAGTCTTGGGCATACCTTGACGACTTGGCGGAGCTGACGCAAGCGTTGGGGCTCCCGCTGCCGGACAAGTCCCACGACGGTGCGCTGGCGTGGCGGCCACGCCAGCATACCGAAGGGTAGTCAGCAGGCAGACTGCCTGCAGCGAGCCAGCCGGCGCTTGCGCTGCAGTGCGGGGGTCAGCCACAGCAGCTGCACGCTGGCATAGCCCAGCGCCGCGAGCAGCAGGCCCAGCGTGGGCAGGCCCACCAGCAGCGGTGTGCCCAGCGCCTGCATCCAGGTGCCCAGGGCCTGCACCGTGAACTCCCCTCCCGGCGCCACGCTGCTCCAGGCGGGCAACGTCTGCGCGCCGGGCATCACCAGCGCCCCGAGGTAAAAGGCCATGACATACAGCGGCACGGTGGTGAGCGGGTTGGTATAGAAGGTGGCCACGCCTCCGGCCACCACGTTGCCGCGCAGCCAGGCGCACACCAGCAGCGTGCCAGGGATCTGCAACGGCCCGGGGATCAGGCCGCAGAACATGCCCGCCGCCACCCCGCGCGCCAGCGGCTGGCGCTGAAAGCGAAACAGGGCCCGCTGCTCCAGCCAGGGCTGGAACTGCGCCAGCCAGCTGCGGTCCAGAAGCTGGCTGGCCCGGGGCTCCAGAGCGCGCAGCCAGCGGCGCAAGCGACACAGCGACTGCATCATGCAACCAACGCTACCGCGGTACCAGCGCCCCACAAGGTGGTGAGGCCCACCAGCAGGCGCACGTCGCGCGACTCATTGTCAGCGTGGTAGGCCATGGCACTGGCCCCCACCAGGCCCAACAACATACACAGCATCACCGATTCGATCAGATCCATGGTTGTGGTCTCCAGGTTCGGCAGCGATCAGGCCTTGGGGGGCAGTGCGGGTGGGGCGCCCTTGGCAGCCTCGCCCGAATTGCGCAGCGACAGGAAGATGGACCCGGCGATCAGCGTGGCCGTGACCAGCAGCGCATAGCCGATTGGAATCTTCACGAAGTCGATGAGCAGCATCTTGCCGCCGATGAAGACCAGCACCAGCGCCAGGCCGTAGGCCAGCAGGTGGAAGCGGTCTGCCAGGTCAGCCAGCAGGAAGTACAGCGCACGCAAGCCCAGGATGGCAAAAATGTTGGCCGTGAGCACGATGAAAGGGTCGCTCGTGATCGCGAAGATGGCCGGGATGCTGTCCACCGCAAAGATGATGTCGGTCGTGCCGATCAGGATCAGCACCACGAACAACGGGGTGTAGTGCTTGACGCCATTGATCATGGTCGAGAGCTTTTCACCATCGAACTGGTCGGTGATGCGGATGCGCTTTTTCAGGAACTTGAGCACCGGGTTGGTGGCAATGTCGGTTTCCTGCCCGGCGGCAAACCACATCTTCACGCCGGTGATGACCAGGAACGCACCGAACACATACAGCAGCCAGTGGAAGGTGGCCAGCAGCCAGGCACCGGCCAGGATGAGCAGCGTGCGCAGCACGATGGCGCCAATGATGCCGATGATGAGTGCGCGCTTCTGGTACTGCGGCGGCACGGCAAAGTAGCTGAACAGCATGAGGAAGACGAAGATGTTGTCCACTGACAGGCTCTTCTCCACCAGATATCCGGTGATGAACTGCATGGACACCGTGTTGGCGATCTCGCGCCCCTGGCTGCTGTCCAGGTACCACCACAGGATGGCCACAAACACGAAGGCCAGGGAGAACCACAACAGGCTCCAGCGCGCAGCCTCGCCCATGGTGACCTTGTGCGCGCCCTGGCGCTCCATGACCAGCAAGTCAACGGCTATGGCAACGACCACGAAGACGGCAAATCCCGCCCACATCCACCACGTTCCAATTGTTTCCATCGAGTTTCTCCAAAGATGCCCTCACACACCCAGGCAAGCCGGGCGCCCAAGCCCAGGACTGTAGGGGCTGGGGTACTTCTTTAAAACCTGTGATCACAGTAGTATTGGTTCGGTTTTTACGAACCAAACACCTTTTTGACAGGCACACCGCAAAGAGATCATGAGCCAGAGCTTCAACTACCGCCATCTTTTCTACTTCTGGGTGGTCGCCAAGGAGGGCGGCATCGCCCGCGCCGCCGAAAGGCTGGACATGGCCGTACAGACCATCAGCGCCCAAGTGCGCGAGCTGGAAAAGTCGCTGGGCGTGAGCCTGCTGCGTACCGAGGGCCGCAACCTGGTGCTGACCGACGCGGGCGTGGCCGCGCTGCACGAGGCGGACCATATCTTTGCGCTGGGCGAGCTGCTGCCGGTGCGCGTGCGCGAAGCAGCCACAGGCCAGACACTGCGGCTGAACCTGGGCATCTCCGACGGCATTGCCAAACTGGCCGTGCACCGGCTGCTGACGCCCGTGCTGGACGAGCCGCACCTGCGCCTGCTGTGCCACGAGGGCGAGTTCCAGCCACTCTTGGGCGAGCTGGCACTGCACAAGCTCGACGCCGTGCTAGCCGACCGCGCAGCGCCCCCCAACCCCGCGCTGCGCACCACCAGCCAGCTGCTGGGCACCAGCGCCATCGCCTGGTACGCCCCCCCGCTGTGGGCCGAGGCGGCGGTCAGCAACTTCCCCCACAGCCTGGCCGTGGTGCCCTTGCTGCTGCCCACCGACCACGCCGCCATGCGCGCGCGCATCGACCACTGGCTGGAGCGCGAGCGCATCCGCCCACGCATTGCCGGGGAGTTTGAAGACAGCGCGCTGTTAAGCACCTTTGCCGCTACCGGCATGGGCGTGATGCCCGCACCGGTGTCGTTGGGCGAACACCTTGCCGAGACGCATGGGCTGGTACAGGTGGGCACCACGCCCGACGTACAGGAGCAGTTCCACCTGATCTACAGCGCGCGCAAGGTGATGCACCCGCTGCTCACGCGGCTACTGGAGGCGGGTCAGGGCGGAACGCTATTGAATTGATAGCTGCCAGCGCATATACATCTGGCGCTTGAGGCTAAAAGGGCTAAAAACTGGCGCCATGCCCTTGCGGGCACAGGTCAGTCGCGCCCGGCACGCTCGATGTGAAACGCCGCCGACGCGGGGTCGGAAAAGCACAGCTCATGGCTGCCCGGGCACTCCACCAGGCGGAACAGGCCCAGCCGCTCCGACAGGCGCGGATGCCAGGGCAGGCTGTGGGGCAGTGCCGTGTCCTGCTGCGCGTTCAGGTAGCTCTTGCCCACCTCCAGCGCGGCCAGCGGTACGGGCAGTTGCGCGGGTTCATTGAAGGTGCGGTAGGGGTGGGGGTTGAGCAGCGCGTAGGTGCTGCGCGCCAGGGCCTCGTCGGCGTCGTTGATGAAGGCATCGCGCCAGATGGGGTACGGCAACATCACGGCGTTGCCGCTGCTTGCCGCGACCTGGTCGAACAGCGCACGGTAGTGCGGTGGCACCAGGTCGTTCAGGCATTCGCCGTGCTGCGGCACGAAGGCGTTCCAGTACACCAGGCGGCGGACACGCCCCGGCAGCCGCGCGGGCATGTGGCTAATGACCATGCCACCGTAGCTGTGGCCCACCAGGCGCACATCGCTCAAGCCCTGGCCTTCGATGAAAGCCGCCAGCGAATCCACCGCGTCGGCCAGGCCTGTGGCGGCGCGGTCGTCGCCGGGGCGGTTGCCAGCGAGCGTAGGGCAATGCACGGTGTGGCCGCGCGCGCGCAGGTGGGCGGCGGTGGCTTCCATTTCGGCACCGGTGTGCCAGGCGCCATGGACCAGGACATAGGTATCCGGCATGTGTGTCTCCTTGGGGCTGTGTTGCGTTGTGGAACCGGGCAATCCGCCCTGCCGTTACCTTAGAAACACCCGGTGGCTCTGAATGGCCCGCGCGTGCCAGCCTGCTGTGCTGGATGTGCCAGAGCGCTCACCCACAGGCCAGCGCGGGCTGTCACACCGGTCGAGCGTTTGGCTTGCGGGCGACCTCAGCCGCCGCGCCGCCACTGCGCGGGCGACACGCCCTTGGCGCGCCGGAAGGCCCGGGCGAAATGCGAGGCGTCGGCAAAGCCGCAGCGCCGCCCGATCTCGCCCACGGCCACATGGGCCAGTTGGGGGCGGCGCAGCAGTTCGCCCGCCCGCGCAAGGCGCAATTCGCGCAACGTGCCCGCAAAGGTGTGGCCCTGCGCCGCAAAGGCCCGGTGCAAGGTGCGCAGCGACACGCCCACCTCCTGCGCCAAACCTGAGCCAAGAGGCCCGGCTGGTCGATGCGCGCCTGCAGCAGCGCACACAGATGGGCATGCAGGCTGCGCGCAGCAGTGGCATGCGCGCGGGCGGCGCCACCACGTCGGTGGTCCACTGGCGCACCGCAGCGGCAGACGAGGGCGCAGAGGCGGCGGGCATGGCGCCCAATCTACCGGCAAGCGGGCCGGGCAGGCAACAGGGCAAGCCCGCCCGCCAAACTCTCCTGACGGCCTGCGTGCCAGGCTCAGCGCTGCGGCATGTCCTTCACCGAGTACCCCAGGCTCACGGTCGCATCGTCGGGAATGGCGGGCATGGACGCATTCCAGGCCTCCCACGCTGCGCGCATGGCGTGCAGCCGCTCGGGTTCCACGGGCGCGCGGTTGGCGCGCTCGCGCTCATCCTCGGCCAGGTTGAACAGGTAGTCGTTGCCATCCACGCGCAGGTACTTCCACACGCCCTGGCGCATGGCGCGCTGGCCCCTGTGGTTCATGCGCCAGAACAGCGGGGGCTCGTCGATCACGTTGGCATCGCGCAGCAGCGGCATCAGGGAGCGGCCATCGAGCGGGTAGTCCGCATGCGCGGCGGCCCCTGCGGCGTCGAGGATCGTGACCGACCAGTCCATGGTCATGCAGGTCTGCGCGCTCACGCCGCCGGGTGCGATCACGGCGGGCCAGTGTGCGATCCAGGGCACGCGGATGCCACCTTCGGTCAGGTCCATCTTGCCGCCCACCAGGGGCCAGTTGTCCGAGAAGCGCTCGCCACCGTTGTCGCTGGTGAACACGACCAGCGTGTCGCGGTCAATGCCGTGCCGCTGCAACGCCACCATGATGCGGCCGATGCCCTCGTCCATGTGCTGGATCATGCGGCGGTAGGTCTCGATGTTGCCGCCGTGCAGGTGAAACAGGTTGCCCTTGACCTCCTGCGCCAGCGCCTCGTCGTCGCGCGTTTCCCAAGGCCAGTGAGGCGCCGTGTAGTGCAGGCTCAGGAAGAACGGTGTGCCCGCCTGTGCCCCCAGCGCCATGCGCTGCACGTAGTCCAGCGCGTGGTCGGTGATGAGGTCTGTGAGGTAACCATCCTGCTGCTTTTCCTCCTCGCCCAGGTACAGGTCGTGCGTGCCGTTGGAGCTGCAGTGCGTGAAGTAGTCCACCCCGCCCGACATGGGCCCGAAGAATTCTTCGTAGCCCGAGCGCAGCGGCCCGAACGCGGGTGGATAACCCAGGTGCCACTTGCCCATCAGCGCCGTGCGGTAGCCCGCTGCACGCAGCAGCGAGGGCAGCGTGGGGTGCTCGGGCGGCAGGCCCAGCGTGGTGCTGCCCCGGCTTTTGCTGTTGATGGGTTCCTCGGCCGCGCCGCGCAGGCGGTACTGGTAGCGCGCCGTCATCAGCGCAAAGCGCGTGGGCGAGCAGACGGGGGAATTGGAGTAGCCCTGCGTGAGCTTGAGGCCATTGGCCGCCAGCTGGTCGAGTACCGGCGACACCGGGCCAAACGCCGCGTCGCGCCCGCCGTAGCAGCCCAGGTCGGCGTAGCCGAGGTCGTCGGCAACGATGAAGATGATGTTGGGGCGGGGTTTTGTGGTCATCTTGAAGTCCAGTTTCACTCAGCCGCGCCCATTGCCTCTTCAATAGGCAATAGGCACGGCCGAGGCGAGGGGCGGCCAGCAAGGGCCGCCCCGCAGCGAGGCCGCCGTCCCCCTTGCGGGGGAAGCGGCAAAGCCGCTCAGGGGGTGCTTCCTATCAAGGTTTGAAGCCTGAGCGCTGCACCACCGGCGCCCACTGCGCGCGGTAGGCCTTGAGCATGGCTTCGGTCTGCCCCATGGTCGCTACCACCGGCTCCATCTTGGCGGTCTCAAACTTGCGCTGGGTGTCCGGGTCTTTCATCACCTCGTGGATCAGCCCAGCCAGGCGCTCAGCCTGGGCCTTGGGCATGCTCATGGGGGCGAAGAAGGTGTTCCACCCGGTAGCGGCCAGGTCCATGCCGGCTTCCTTGAAGGTGGGGATCTTGAGGTCCAGCGGGCTGCGCTTGGCGCTCGACACGGCCAGGATGCGGATCTTGCCCGCCTCGTGCTGGGGCAGCAGGGTGTCGAAGGTGTCAAACGCCACGGGCACCTGGCCGCCCAGCAGGTCGTTGAGCAGCGGCGCCGAGCCCCGGTAGCCCACCACCTCGGCGCGCACCTTGGCGGCATCGCCCACCATCAAACCGAAGAAGTGCGGCAGGCTGCCCGTGGCGGGCACGCCGAAGTTGGCCTTGTCCGGGTTGGCCCGCAGCCACGCCATGAGGTGTGGCAGCTCCTTCACCGGCACGGCACTGCCCACGGCCACGCCGAATTCGTAGCTGTTGACGTGGCTCACGGGGCGGAAGTCGCGCTCGGGGTCGTAGCCTGCGTCCGGGAACACCAGAGGCGCCACCAGCATGACGGCCGGGTTGGCCAGCAGCAGCGCGGGCTGGTTGGCGGGCGCGGCCTTCACCGCCTGGGCCGAGAGGCGGCCACCCGCGCCCGTCTTGTTCTCCACGATCACCGGCGTGCCGAGCTTGGTGCCCAGCTTGTCGGCCACGATGCGGGCCACACGGTCGGTGGCGCCACCAGGGGCGTAGCCCACCACGATGCGCAAGGGCGTCTCCTGCGCGTTGGCCAGGGTGGCACAGAGGGCCAGCACGGCGGTCAGTGCAGCGGTGGCAAGGGGTTTCCACATGATGGAGTTCTCCTGGTTGGACGGGCTGGCCCGGCAACGGGGGGCACGGGTTGATGAGCCCAATGTATTGGGCACACAATCGATTGATCTAATCAATTCATGTCCGTGAATACCCTGATGCCCGCGCCTGAATCGGCTCCCCTTACTGCAGCACCGCACGCCCACCGCCTGGCGCACCCGCAGGCCGCCAACGACCTGCTGATGTACCGCCTCAACCGCCTGATCGCGGTGGCGGGCAGCCTGGTGGTGCGGCTGTGCGAAGGCGGCTATGGCATCACCCGCCGCGAGTGGGGCCTGCTCATGATGTTGGCCCAGCACCCGGACATGCCCCCGGCGGAGCTGGCCCATCGCCTGGGGCTGGACCGCGCGCGCACCTCGCGTGCCATCACCTCGCTGCTGGCCAAAAAACTCATCACGCGCGACGCCATGCCCGGTGACCGGCGCCAGGCCAGGCTGTCGCTGACGCCTGCAGGGCAGGCTGTGCACAATGACCTGTTCCCGCAGGTAAGGACACTCAACCAGGACCTGCTTGCGGGACTGAACGCCGAGGCCGTGCAGACACTCGACCTGGCCCTCGCTGACATGCAGCAGCGCGCCGAGGCACTGGTCGCCACACGCACCGACGTACCACGCACGTACCGGCTCAGGGGCGGGCGGCATGTGGATTGAGGGGGTTTGCAGGATGGGGTCGCCCCAAAACGGGGAACCAGCGATATCCTCAAACCTGCTCTGAGCCACCCGCCCACAGACGCACCCGCTCTACCCCCGTCCCATAACGACCCACGCACGCCCAACGCCCATCCTTCATGTCCCAGCACTCGACCTCTTTGTGGAGCCCCCTGCGCCAACCCGCGTTCCGGGGCCTGTGGATCTGCGGTGGGATCTTTTTTGTGGGCAGCGGCATGCAGAGCATGGCGGCGGCGTGGCTCATGGTGGAACTCACAGGTTCGTCTTTCCTGGCAGCTCTGGTGCAGACGGCGGTGTTCATGCCCATGTTTTTGCTGGCCCTCCCCGCCGGCGTGCTGGCGGACACCACCGACCGGCGCCGGTTGATATCGGGCGCGCTGCTGGCGCAGACCGGGGCGTGCGCCTTGCTCACGCTGCTGACGCTGGGGGGCTGGAGTGGCCCGGCGTCGGTGCTGTTTCTGGTGTTCATCTGCGGCTGCTGCACGGCTGTGCTCACACCCGCCTGGAACTCCTCAGTCATCGACCCTGTGCCGCGTGACGAATGGCCCCAGGCCATCACCGCCGTGAGCATTGCCTACAACGCAGCGCGCGCCGTGGGGCCCACGATGGCGGGGCTGGTGTTTGCGCAGCTGGGCGCGGGCTGGGTGTTTGCCGTCACGGTGACCACCACGCTGGTGATGTGGGAGTCGATCCGCCGCTGGCCGCCCAAGGCGCACCCGCCCTCCAAGCTGCCCGCCGAGCGCCTGTGGGGCGGCACGCTCAGTGGCCTGCGTTTTGCATGGCATTCGCGCATGATCCTGGCGCAACTGGTGCGGGTGATGGCGTTCAGCGCAGCGGGCTCGGCCCTGTGGGCGCTGCTGCCGGTGATTGCGCAGCGCCAGCTGGGCACGGGCGCGCAGGGCTTTGGCCTGCTGATGGGTTGTCTGGGCACCGGCGCCGTGGCTGTGGGCCTGGTGCTGGGGCGGCTGCGAGCACGTTTTGGGCTGGAGGCCATCGTCGGCGCCGGTGGTGTGGTGTTTGCTGCGGCCATGCTGGTGGCGGCGCTGACCCACATCGCCTGGGTGGTCTACATCGCCATGCTGTTCGCGGGCGCGGCCTGGATGTCGGCCATGTCCACCTTCAACACTGCCACACAGGCCAGCGCACCACAGTGGGTGCGCTCACGCGCCGTGGCCATGCACATGGTGGCCGCGCTGGGCGCGTTCGCGATGGGCTCTGCGTTCTGGGGAGCGTCCTCAGACCTCATCGGCCTCATGCCCACGCTGTGTGTGGCGGCCGCACTGATGGGTGCAGGCCTGCTGTTGGCACGCCCCATGCCCTTGCGCATGGGCGCGCTGCACGAGGTGACGCAGGCCACGCCCTGGGATGAACTCTTCATCGAGGCTGAGCCCCTGCCAGAAGCGGGCCCTGTGGCCGTGGAGGTGGGCTACCGCATCGCACCCGGCACCGACGCAGCCTTCCTCGACACCATCAGCCGCATGAAAGCCCCGCGCCGCCGCGACGGCGCCACCTTCTGGCGCGTCTACAAGGACCTGGGCGAACCCTCCCGTTATGTAGAGCGTTTCATCGTCGAGTCCTGGGCCGACTACCTGCACCAGCGCGCCCGCGCCACGATGGCAGACCAGGCGCTGGAGACCGAAGTGCGTGCGTTTTTGGCGCCGGGCGAAGTCGTGCGGATGTCGCACTACATTGCAGAGCGATAGATGCCCTTGAGCCGACCCGTCGTGGTTTCGGCTTGATGCGCGTCAATTTCCGCAGCCGGATCGGGTGCCGAGGCCGGCGGTCGGCCTGCGACAATTGCGCCATGACCTTCGCCCCCCTTGCCAACGATACCTTCCTGCGAGCCTGCCGCCGCCAGGCCACCGACTACACGCCCCTGTGGCTCATGCGCCAGGCGGGGCGCTATCTGCCGGAGTACAAAGCCACGCGCGCCCAGGCGGGCAGCTTCATGGGCCTGGCTACCAATGTCCAGTACGCCACAGAAGTGACCTTGCAGCCGCTGGAGCGTTTCCCACTCGACGCCGCCATCCTGTTCAGTGACATCCTGACCGTGCCCGACGCCATGGGCCTGGGCCTGTCCTTTGCCGAGGGCGAAGGCCCGCGCTTTGCCAAAGTGGTGCGCGACGAGGCGGCCGTGGCCGAACTGGCCGTGCCTGACATGGACAAGCTGCGCTACGTATTCGACGCCGTGACCAGCATCCGCAAGGCGCTCAATGGGCGTGTTCCTTTGATCGGCTTCTCGGGCAGCCCCTGGACACTGGCCTGCTACATGGTCGAGGGCAAGGGATCGGACGACTACCGCCTGGTCAAGAGCCTGATGTACGCGCGTCCCGACCTGATGCACCGCATCCTGGCCATCAATGCCGACAGCGTGGCCGCATACCTCAACGCCCAGATCGACGCGGGCGCACAGGCCGTGATGATTTTTGACAGCTGGGGCGGCGTGCTGGCCGACGGTGCCTTCCAGGAGTTCAGCCTGGCTTACACCAAGCGCGTGCTGGCACAGCTCAAGCGCACCGGCGTGGATGGCACGGATGTGCCGCGCATTGTCTTCACCAAGGGCGGTGGCATCTGGCTGGAGGACATGAAAGACATCGACTGCGAGGTGCTGGGCCTGGACTGGACGGCCAACCTGGGCAAGGCGCGCGCCATCGTCGGCGGCCAGGTGGGCGGCCCCGGCAAGGCGCTGCAGGGCAACATCGACCCCAACGTGCTGTTTGCGCCGCCTGCGCAGATCGTCACCCAGGTGCATGCCGTGCTCGACAGCTTTGGCAAGCCCCACACCGACCGCAACACCACCGGCCCCACGCACATCTTCAATCTGGGCCACGGCATCAGCCAGTTCACCCCGCCCGAGCATGTGGCGGCATTGGTGGAGGCTGTGCACAGCCACTCGCGCGCGCAGCGCCAGGGCTGACACCCCGGCGAGGCATCCAGACCGCCCGGCACGCCGCGCAGGGACCAGGTGATGGCAACGGAACACCCTGTACCGCCGCCAGCGGAGTCCCCCACCGGCCCGCAGGCACTGCCCGCCTCGACCCTGCAATCCCCACCCGGCGCGCTCGCAGACTGCGTGCGCGCCTTTTTCTGGCGCGACCTGGGCCGCCAGCCGCCCCACACCCCGACGGACACGCGCGTGCCGCCCAGCCCCTACCCTGGCATCATCTGGCTCACGCGGGGCACCGCCCAACTCGTGGAATGTGCGGGCGCGACCGCCGCAGCGGCCATGCCGGCCATCACGCTCTCGGGCGCCCACCGACATCCGTACCACTCGGTCTCCTCCCGTGATGGTGATTCGTTCTGCCTGGCGTTACAGCCCGGCGCGCTGGGGCTGCTCACCGGGCAGGACCTTGCGCCGCTGACCGACCGGGTCACGGACGCAACGACCTGGCTGCCCGCAGCCTGGCACCCTTTCCTCGCGGCCGTCCACACGGCGCCCGACCATGGGGCGCGCCAGGCGCTGTGTGTGGACTTTCTGACCCCGCGCTGGGCGGCGGTGGCCGACCGGCATGCCGCCTGGGTGCAGGTGCTGCACCAGGACTGGCAGCGCGACGCACGGCAGGCCCTGGCCACCACACTCGGCTGGACGCCCCGGCACCTGCAGCGCCGCACCCGGCAGCTGGCGGGTCTGCGGCCTGGCGAGATCGAGCGCATGCTGCGGGCCGAACATGCCCTGCTGGCCATGCGCGATGGCAACGCCGGCGCCCTCGATGCCGCGCTGCGCCACGGCTATGCCGACCAGGCGCATTTCAGCCGCGAAGCGCGCGCCCTGTTCGAAAGGCCCCCTGTAGCGCTGAAGGCCCACACCCAGCGACCGGGCGACGATGCGGACTGGCTGCTGCGGCGCAGTTAGACCCGCTGCCGTTTACCGTGGGATCACTCGGGGCCGCTTGATCTTGGCCTGCAGCTGCAGGATGCCGTAGAGCAGCGCCTCGGCCGTCGGCGGGCAGCCGGGCACATACACATCCACCGGCACGATGCGGTCGCAACCCCGCACCACCGAATAGCTGTAGTGGTAGTACCCGCCGCCGTTGGCACATGAGCCCATCGAGATCACGTAGCGCGGCTCGGGCATCTGGTCATAGACCTTGCGGATGGCGGGCGCCATCTTGTTCGTCAGCGTGCCGGCCACGATCATCAGGTCGCTATGGCGTGGGCTGGAGCGCGGAATGATGCCGAACTGGTCCAGGTCGTAGCGCGCCATGGCGGCGTGCATCATTTCCACGGCGCAGCACGCCAACCCAAAGGTCATGAACCACAGGCTGTCGGCGCGTGCAGCCTGCACCACATCGTCCAGCCGGGCCAGCACAAAACCATCGCGCTCCATGGTCGGAGCCTCCGCAAGGGAAGGAGAAGAGTGTTTAACCATGGCCGCATCGTCGTCACGCGGACCCACGCCGTCTTGAAGCAAAGCGACATCGGCCGCCATCACCGGGGACCTGCGACGACACCAGCACCACCGCACAACGCCCGGGCAGGCCCTGCGACAATCCTTGGACCTTCATGCGCGGGCGAGGTCGCTTTCAAAGGCGCACTTATGCACAAAATTGGAGCATCCACCGGCCCCGCGTCGCTGCAGGTGTCAACTTGTAAAAAAACTTTGCATCACTGTAAGTCGTTGATTTATATGAATTTAAATCCCCTGCTTTTTTGACAGGCAATCCAACCAAAGCACGGATTTTCAAGGGCTTGCGGGGCAAACCCAAGGGATATCAACAAAGTTATCCACAGAAATTTTGGATTTCTTACAAATACCCTGTGAAATCAAGCACTTGCGGGCCATATCGAAGAAATGCGTGAACATGACACCACACCGCTAACACAAAAAGGGGGCTATCTGTCCTCTTGACGGCGTTCACGTGTCCGACTTATGCACACAAACCGTGATGCAGCGCAACATGAAACCGGTGAATCGGCCTAGCACAAAAATCCAGGGTAAATTTCTTCAGATGATTGATTCATAACGATTTTTTTGGCATGCCGCATTTCCGGGCAATCTGTTCGCAGCCAGTGTTCATGCGGCTTGGGCGGCTGTCCGGACAGGATGTCAACAAAGTTATCCACAGAAATCCGGGATTACTCACACACCCACGACAAATCAAGCACTTAGCCACCAAAGCTCCAGATCACATCCACAACCTGCACTAAGCCACTCTCTCGCTTCATAGCTTGTGTCTATCTATTCCTCCATCGTCCACGTTGCACTGCAGACGCCATCGCACAGTGGGGTCGGCGACCTGCTGAGCTACGCCAGTGAGCATCCGCTCCCACCGGGTACGCTGGTGCGCGTGCCGCTGGGTACGCGCGAGGTGCTGGGCGTGGTGTGGGATGCGGACGAGGCCCCCGGCGAGTTGCCCGATGGCGCCACGCTGCGCCCTGTTGCGGGCGTGCTGGACGGCGTGGCGCCTCTGGACTTACCCTGGCGGCGCCTGGTGGCATTTGCGGCACGCTACTACCAGCGCGCATTGGGCGAAGTGGCCCTGGCCGCCCTGCCTCCCCAGCTGCGCGACTTGCGTCCCGAGCAGTTGGCACGCCGGCTGCGGCGCCCGGTCAAGGGAGCAGCGGACACCTCCGACACTATTGAAAACATAGCACTCACCGCAGAACAAGAGAGCGCCAGGGTCCAAATTGCCGCTGCAAAAGGCCCCTTCTTGCTGTTTGGCAGCACGGGCAGCGGCAAGACCGAGGTGTACCTGCGCTGCGCGCAGGAGATGCTGGAGGCCGACCCCACCGCGCAAGCCCTGGTGATGGTGCCCGAGATCAACCTCACACCGCAGCTCGAAGAGCGCTTTGTGGGCCGCTTCGCCCCTCGTTTCGGCCCCGGCGCCGTGGTGTCGCTGCACAGCGGCATGACCAACCCGCAGCGTCTCAAGAGCTGGCTGGCCGCCCACAGCGGCAGCGCGCGCATCGTGCTGGGCACGCGCATGGCGGTGTTTGCCAGCCTGCCAGGGCTCAAACTCATCGTGGTCGATGAAGAACACGACCCCAGCTACAAGCAGCAGGAGGGCGCGCGCTACTCCGCACGCGACCTGGCCATCTGGCGCGGGCGCGAGCAGGGCGCCAAGGTGATCCTGGGCTCAGCCACACCGTCGCTGGAGAGCTGGTACGCCAGCCGCCCCCCCGCGGCCGACGACCCCGAAGGCGGCCGCTACTTGCGCCTGCACATGCCCAGCCGCATCGGTGCTGGTGCCCTGGCGCGTGTGCGCCGGGTGGACATGAACCAGCAGCCCCGCCGCACGGTGTTCAGCGCGCCGCTGCTGCAGGCCATCACCGAACGCGTGGCGCGCGGCGAGCAGAGCATGGTTCTGCTCAACCGCCGGGGCTACGCCCCCGTGCTGCACTGCGTGGACTGCGGCTGGAAGAGCGACTGCCCGCACTGCAGCGCGCACCAGGTGTTCCACAAGACCGACCGCACCCTGCGCTGCCACCACTGCGGCTACACGGTGCGCGTGCCATTTCATTGCCCGACCTGCGGCAGCCCCGACATCCACCCCATGGGCAAGGGCACCGAGCAGTTGGAGGAGCAACTGGGCGCCCTGCTGTCCGAAGTGCTGCGGCCCGACCGCACACCTGCGCGCATTGCCCGCATCGACGCCGACACCACCAAGGCCAAGGGTGCGCTGGAGGCCCAGCTGGCGCAAGTGCATTCGGGCGAGGTGGATGTGCTGGTGGGCACGCAGATGATCGCCAAGGGACATGACTTTCGCCGCATCACCCTGGTGGCCGCCGTGCAGCCCGATGGCGCACTGTTCAGCAGCGACTTTCGCGCAGCCGAGCGGCTGTTTGCGCTGCTCATGCAGGCCGCCGGGCGCGCGGGGCGGGATGCGGCCTACATGGCCGCGCAGGGCACGCAGTGCGAGATGTGGGTGCAGAGTTTTCACCCCAAACATGCGGTGTTCGAGGCGCTGCGCACGCACGACTACGAAGCCTTTGCCGCCCAGCAGCTCAAGGAACGCGAAGAGGCCGCCATGCCGCCGTTCTCGTACCAGGCGCTGGTGCGGGCCGATGCGCGCACGCAGGAGGTGGCGCAGGGCTTTCTGACCGCCGCCACCGCCGCCGCCCACGCCGCGCAGTTGCCGGGCCTGCCCGACGGCACGGTGATCCTGTTCCCGCCCGTGCCGCTGACCATCCAGCGCGTCGCCAATGTGGAACGCGCCCAGATGCTGATGGAAAGCAGCAGCCGCGCCACCCTGCAGCGCTTTCTGGCCGCGTGGCAGCCGATATTGCAAGCCACGCGCAGCCAGCCGGAGCACAAAGGGCTGATCCGCTGGCTGGTGGATGTGGACCCGTTAGCCATCTGAGGCGCCCCCGCAGGCCTGCGCAGCGGCCCAAAAACAACGGGGGCTGCGCTTTCAACGCAGCCCCCGCCTCGTCAGAGCGTGGTTCGCCGGTTACAGCGCGCCGTCACCCAGCACGATGCCTTCACGGCGGGGGTCCACCCCACCTTCCAGCCGGGTCTGGCCGTTGCGGTTGACCCGCATGATGGTGGAGACGCCGCTCGACTGCGCGGCGTTGTTCACCGTGTGGCCCTTGGCCTTGAGGCCGTCGATCAGCCCGGTGAGGTCCAACGCCGTATTGGCACCATCCACGTTGGTGGTGGGGCTGTTGGTGGCGCCAAAGTTCACCAGCGACGTGGCCTGCTGGGCGTCCAAGCCCCAATCCACAGCGCCAACCACGGTCTTGAGTACGTACTGGATGATGGTGCCGCCGCCGGGCGAGCCCGTGGCCATCACGAAATCACCCGGCTCCGTGCCCTTGAACACCAAGGTGGGTGCCATGGTGCTGCGAGGCCGCTTGCCGGGGGCCACGCGGTTGGCAATCGGCACACCGGCGCTGTCAGCGGGCTGGGCCGAGAAGTCCGTGAGCTGATTGGTCAGCAGGAAGCCGCCCACCATGTGGTACGAGCCCATGCTCGACTCGACCGTGGAGGTCATCGACACCACATTGCCGTAGGCATCCACGATGGAGAAGTGCGTGGTGCCGCGCTCGACCGTCTTGTCCACGCCCAGCGGCACATCGCCCAGCGCCCCCGCCGAGGCCGTTCCCAGCGACTTGCCATCGGGCTGGATCAGTGCCGCGCGCTGCTTCAGGTAGGCCTTGTCCAGCATGGTGGACACGCCCTTGCCGGGCAGCGGGATGAAGTCGGTATCGGCCACGTACTTGTCGCGGTCGGCATAGGCCAGGCGCTCGGCTTCGGACACCAGGTGCACACCCATCACGCTGGGTACGCCGCCTTCGTTGGTGGCGTTGGCCGGGCCGTATTTGGAAAGGTCGAAGTTCTCCAGAATGCCCAGGCCTTGCGCGATGGCGATACCGCCCGACGACGGCGGCGACATGGTGCAGACGTAGTAGCTCGCGCGGTAGGTGGTACACACCGGCTCACGCTTTTTGGCCTGGTAGTTCTTGAGGTCGTTCACCGTCATCAGGCTGGGGGTGATGGGCGTCTTGGCCGCATCGTCGCCCACCGCTTGGGCTGCCTTGGCCACGATGGCCTCGGCCAGCGGGCCGGAGTACATCGCGTTGGCGCCGCCACTCGCCAGCGTACGCAGTGTCTGGGCGTAGGGCAGGTTGGTCGTCACCGTGCCCGTGACCTTGGGTGTGCCGTCGGCATTGAAAAACGCGGACACGGCATTGGCGTCCAGCGCCAAGCTGGCGGCGTTGCCCTTGATGGCGTCGCCCATGCGGCCCGGAATGCGGTAGCCGTTGGTGGCCAGCTGGATACCTTCGTCGAACAGCTTGTCCCAGCCCAGCTTGCCGTGCTCCTTGTGGGCCATGTCCAGCATGCGCATCACACCGGGCACACCGATGGAGCGGCCGCTGCGCCGGGCGCTGGGCACGGGCGCGGGGGACGAGGCATCACCTTGGTCCTGGCGCACCAGGTAGTAGCCGTTGGCGGCGGCGGGTGCGGTCTCGCGGCCGTCGTACGCCACGATCTTCTTGGTGTTGGCGTCGTAATACATCATGAAAGCGCTGCCCGCCAGCGTGCTGGACTGCGGCTCCACCAGGCCCAGCACGGCTTGTACGGCCACGGCAGCGTCCACGGCTGTGCCGCCGGCCTTGAGCACGTCGCACCCGGCCTTGGTGGCCAGCGGGGTGTTAGCCACCACCATGTACTTGCTCGACTGCTTGGCCTTGTAGCCCAGGCGGTAGCCCGATGCGGCCTCGGGTGCGGCCGGATCGCCCGCCACACCAGAACCCACCACCACGGCCGAGCCGGAGCTGGACACCACCGAGCAGCTCTGGGCATTGTTGTCCACGGCCAGGTCGTTGTCCGAGCCGCTGCCGCAGCCCGAAAGCACCAACGCCAGGGCCACGGGCGTCAATGCCCACAGCCGGATGTTCCTCTTGCTCATGCTGAATCTCCTGTTGTTGTCCGTTCGTGGGCACCCATTGACCACGCCACATCGTCGGCGCAAAAAGCATGCCGTGTCGAATGTTTTTTCGCATCGTTTTCTCAAGGCAGCCATCTCAGGAAAGCAACGGCACGCAGGCCAATGCGGCGGCACTGCCGCATTATCTGGACGACGCCTGCGCACGAGCCCAGCATGAAAATTTGAGTAAATCCGACGGTAGCGCTAGTGCACCATGCGCTGGCAGCTATCATTTTTGATAATCCCAGCCCCCACGCTGACTTTGTACCCGCACCTACACTGCACCCGCACCGCAGCAGGAGACACCCATGACCCCCGAACAATTTGCAGAAGAACTGGCCCGTGAGGGCTTCGAGCCCGCCGTCACCGTGACCCGTGAGGCCGATGGCATGTTGGGCGACCACACCCATCCCTTCGAGGCGAAGGCGCTGATCCTCTCAGGCGATATCCGCATTGCCACCGCCACCTCCGAACGTGTGTTCCAAGCGGGCGATATCTTCCACCTGGCGGCCGAAGAGCCGCACTCGGAGTTCTACGGCATGCTCGGGGTGCAGTACCTGGTGGGGCGCAAGACGCCCCCGGCCGCCTGACGCCACCCCAGGCCAGCGGTTCGCAGTTCAGGTCAGCAGTGCCACGGCGGCCGAGAAGCTCAAAAAAGCCAGCGCCGTGGACACCAGAATGATGCGGGCCACCCGCCCGTTGTCGGCGCCGAATTTTTCGGCCAGCAGTGACACATTGCTGGCGCTGGGCAGCGCCGCCAGCAGCACCAGCACCGTGAGCGCAAAGGGCGTGAGCGGCACCCCTAGCGCCATCGCCGCCGTGCCCACGCCCCACACCAGCAGTGGGTGCACCAGCAGCTTGGCCAGCGCCACCGGCACATAGTCACGTGCGGGAACCTGCTCGTGCTGGTTCATCTGCGAACGGGCCAGCACCGCCCCGATGGTGAACAGCGCCACGGGCGAAGCCGCATCCGCCAGCATGGCAACGGTCTTGTCCACCGGACCTGGCAGCTTGAACTGGACGGCCGACGCGAGCGCACCCAGTGCAATCGACCACGGCATGGGGTTGGTGGCCATGCCCTTGAAGGCGTTCTTCAGCGCCACGCCCACGCCATGGGTTCCCGCACCATCCAGGCGCGACAGCGCAATACACAGCGAGCTGGTGATGACCATGTCCACCACGATGGTGACGATGGCAGGCCCTGCGCTCTGTGCGCCCAGCAGTGCGACCAGCAGCGGCACGCCCATGAAGCCCGTGTTGGGGAAGGCCGCCACCAGCGCGCCAAAGGCCGCGTCGTTCCAGCCGATGCGCGCGTTGCGCGTGAGGGCCACCGTAGCGCCCACCATGACCAGGGCACACACGACATACACGCCCGCAACGGCCGGGTCCAGCAACTGTCCAATGGGAGTGCTGGCGCCAAAGCGGTACAGCATGCACGGCAGCGCAAAGTACAGCACAAAGGCGTTGAGGCCCGGAATGGCGGGCTGCGGCAGCACGCCGCGCCGTGCGGCGAGGTAGCCGCAGAGCACGAGCGCAAAGAAGGGGAAGGTGACGAGCAGGACGGACAGCACAGCCAGATTGTCCTTGTTGCGCCAGCAGCCAGGGTCTGCGGCGCCCGGGGTGGTCAGCGCAAAGTCAGGTGGGGGGGCTCGCGGGTGGCGAGCGCAGACATCCGCTTTTTTGTTATTGCTTACGCTGAATGATGAGGTTGCGCTTGGCATCCTCCGGGTAGGCAAAGGTGATGGCGCCGTTCTTCACCTGCCCGATCACCAGCATGTTGCGCGTGATGGCGTCCTTGTCCTGCGTGCTGAACGGCTTTTCGTAGGTGGAAACCACGCCGTAGTACGTCTTCATCTTGCCCTCCAGCGACTCCTTGACGGCCTTGCCCTGGAGGTTGCCGTCGCGGATGCCCAGGAACGAATACATCAGCAGATAGGTGGCGTCGTAGGCGTTGGCAGCAGCCATGGGAACAGCCACCTTGCCCTGGTACTTGCGGGTGTAGCTCGACAGGAAAGACGCACGGCGTTCGTTGCTGGGCTCGGCGATGAAGGTCTGCACCATGAGCGCGCCCTCGGCAGCATCCTTGGCACCTTCCAGGAAAAACGGGAACGACAGCGGCCAGGCGCCCACCTGGGGTACCTTCCAGCCCAGCGCCTTCTTGCCGTTGGCGATGACAGCGTTTTCAGGGCCCACGGTGTAGCTGTAGATCACATTGGCGCCCGCATTGCGCGCCGCAGCGAGTTCAGCCGTGAGGTCCTTCACACCCAGGTCGAAGCGGGCCACATGCACGGGCTTGAGGTTCTTGGCGACCAGTGCCGCCACCACATCGTTGTAGCCGCCTTCGCCATAGCCGGTCTTGTCGGCAAAGATGGCCACCTTGTCCCAGCCCCGCTTGACGATGTCGTCCACCATGTAGGGGGCCTGCAGTGCGTCGCGGGCCTGCACGCGAAAGATGTAGCTGTCGGCAGGCGGGTATTTGGTGGTGACCGCCGTGCCGGTGGCGCAGGGCACGATGAGCGGACTCTTGGCGTCCTGGAAGAGGTCGATGGCCTTCATCGCCACGCCGGTATTGCAAAAACCGATGGTGGCGACCACTTTGTCGGCCAGCAGTTCCTGCGACGCCTTGCGCCCCTGGTCCGGGTTGGCGGCGTCGTCCTTGACCACCAGCTCCAGCGGCCGGCCCAGGTAGCCGCCTACGGCGTTGATCTCGTCCACCGCCAGCTTGATGCCGTTGAGCATGGGCACGCCAAAATCGGCCGATGGCCCGGTGAACGGCCCCACCACGCCGATACGCACGGGGGTGTTGCCCCCGATCTGCGCTTGCGCCAGCCCAGGCAGCAACGCCACGCCCGCCAGCACTCCGGTGGCCACCCAGGTGGTCCATGCGGACTGTGGCAACAGACGGCGGTTCATCCGGGCGGCGGCGGTCGGAGCGATGGAAGGCGGGGTGACAGGGTTCATGGCGGTGCTCGGTTCACAACACTCCCCTCCTCACAAAGGGAGGGACTCACCGACCAGTATCAAATTGTGAAAACAAAGCCCCTAGCGGGGTTTCCCGGAGCACAGGGCGTGCACGATGGCACTGGGGCGCCCCTGTCAGCAGCCCGTCAGGCGCTGATCACGCATGGGCGAAGGCAGATACCCTCGCACCGCAGCCGCCGGGGGCGCGCCGGTATCATTGCGCCCTTGCGCTGCACACCCCTCGGTTTGCACCCCGCGCCCGTGGCGCCCACCGCCCCGCGCCCTTCCCGGTCTCCGCCCTCCGCCTCTTTCTGCCCTCGCCCTCTCCATGTCTGCCGGTCTCAATCTCGCCCAGCTTCAGGCTGTTCACTACACCGACGGGGCCTGCCTCGTGCTGGCAGGCGCGGGCTCGGGCAAGACGCGGGTGATCACCATGAAGATCGCCCACATGATCGAAAAGGGTATGGACCCCAAGCGCATTGCGGCCATCACCTTCACGAACAAGGCAGCAGCCGAAATGCGCGAGCGCGCCAAGGGCCTGATCGGCCGCCGCGCCAAGGATGTGCTGGTGTGCACCTTCCACGCCCTGGGTGTGCGCATGGTGCGCGAGGACGGCCACGTGCTGGGCCTCAAGCCCCAGTTCAGCATCCTGGATGCCGACGATGTGACCGGCATCCTGAAGGAAGCCTCGGGCGGCACGACCGACATGGCCACGGCGCGCCAGTGGCAGTGGGTGATCAGCAAGTGGAAGAACATGGGCCTGACCTCCGAGCAGGCCCTGGCGCAGGCAGCCGACGACAACGAACGCATCATCGCCACGCTGATGGCGCGCTACGAAGAGCGCCTTGCGGCCTACCAGAGCGTGGACTTTGACGATCTCATCGGCATGCCGCTGCGCCTCTTGCGCGACTTCCCCGAAGTGCGCGCCAAGTGGCAGGCGGCCCTGGGCCATGTGCTGGTGGACGAGTACCAGGACACCAACGCCACGCAGTACGAGCTGCTCAAGCTGCTGGTGGGCGAAAAGGGACATTTCACCGCTGTGGGCGACGACGACCAGTCCATCTACGGCTGGCGCGGCGCCACGCTGGACAACCTCAAGAAGTTGCCGGTGGACTACCCCCACCTCAAGGTCATCAAGCTGGAGCAGAACTACCGCTCCACCAGCGCCATCCTGCGTGCGGCCAACAACGTGATCGGGCCCAACCCCAAGCTGTTCCCCAAAACCCTGTTCAGCGAACTGGGCGAGGGCGAACCGGTGCGTGTGGTCGATGCCGACAACGAGGAGCACGAAGCCGAGCGCGCCGTGGCCCGCATCCAGAGCCTGCGCGCGGCCAGCAACCCGCCGCCGGACTGGAAGAGTTTCGCCATCCTGTACCGCGCCAACCACCAGGCCAAGCCGTTTGAAAAAGCGCTGCGCAAGGCCAACATTCCGTACAAAGTGTCGGGCGGCACCAGCTTTTTTGACCGCGCCGAAATCAAGGACCTGTGCGCCTGGTTTCGCCTGTGGATCAACAACGATGATGACCCGGCGTTTCTGCGCGCCATCACCACGCCCAAGCGTGGCATCGGCCACACCACGCTGGCATCGCTGGGCGCGTTTGCCACGCAGCACAAGCAAAGCATGTTCGGCGCATTGTTCAACGGCATGCTGCCCGCTGCAGTGCCCAAGCGCGCCATGGACGGCCTGCACGAGTTTGGCCGCTACATCAATTACCTGGAATACAGCGCCCGCCGCACCCATGGCGCCGAAGAGGCCCGCGCCTTTCTGAACGAATGGCTCAAGGAGATCGGCTACGAGCAGCACCTGTACGACAACGAAGACAGCGAAAAAGTGGCGGCCGCCCGCTGGAGCAACGTGATGGAGTTCTGCGACTGGATGGCCCAGCGCGCGGGCGGGCAGATCGACGATACGGCCGGTGCCGTGGTGGCCAAGGAGACCAAGAGCCTGCTGGAGGTGTCACAGACCATTGCGCTGCTGTCCACCATCAGCGAGCGCGAGCAGGAGCAGGACATGGTCACGCTCTCCACCCTGCACGCCAGCAAGGGGCTGGAGTGGCCGCATGTGGTGCTGGTGGGCGTGACCGAGGGCATGCTGCCCTTCAAGCTCGACGACGACGAAGGCCGCCAGCAAAAGGTGACCGACGACACGCTGCAGCGCCTGCAGGAAGAGCGCCGCCTGATGTACGTGGGCATCACCCGCGCCCAGCGCACCCTGGCCGTGAGCTGGACCAAGCGCCGCAAAAAAGGGCGCGAAATGGTGGCCGCACAACCGAGCCGCTTCATCGCCGAAATGGGCCTGGACAAGACCACCGCCCGCGAAGACCCGCGCGAAAAACTCAAGGCCCTGCGCGCCGAATTTGCTGCCAAGGCCCAGGCCACCACTGCGGCCAACGCGGCTGCGGCCGCCAACCCCACGCCTGCGGTCTGAGAAGGTCACGCACCATGGCCACACATCCCGCCACCGTTCGTTCCACGCCGTGCCCCACGGAGCCCCATGTCCGCAGCGCCTGGGGAATTGCTGTGCTTTTGATAGCTATCAGCGCTTATCCTACAAGCGCCATCAGCCAAAAAGGCCCACAATCCACGGCGGCTTGCCCGGCAGCGGCAGACATGGACCACCAGCACCTGCAGGGCCAGTGGCGCGCCGAGCTGCAGGCCCCTGCGCCGGGAGCCGGGCCCGCTACGGCCACGCTGCAACTGGGCCCGCACCCGGAGCTGGTACAGAGCGTGCGAGGCACCGTGGTGCGCAGTGGCACCACAGCCCAAGTCAGTGGTGACGTCGATGGCGGCAACCTGACCCTGGAAGAATCGATCAACGGCACCAACATCAGCGCCACCTGGACAGGCCAGGTGGTCGATGGAAGTTGCGGCAAGGAAATACGCGGAACATGGAACAACGCCCACCCCACCCCCACCACGCCGTCAGCACCGTTTGTGCTGCGCAAACAGGCGGCCTGGCAATGAGCCCGGTGGCGCGTGCCGCGCCAACGCCTCGCCGGCACTACACGCTGGCGCTGCTGATGGCAGCGCTGGCCCCGGCCGGAGCGGCCCTGGCGCAATCAGCACCTGCCGCGGCCACCGGCGCAGCTGCTGGGGCCGACACCGCCCTGCGCCGCTGCACGACGCTGTCCAGCGACAACCAGGCGCGCCTGGCCTGCTTTGATGCCTGGGCAGCCGAACAGACCAAAACCACCGCAGCTGGCGCGCAACCGTGGCAAGCCCCAGCCGCTTCGGCATCGGCCAACGCTGGCGGCACAAGCTCCTCGTCGGCGGTGCCGCCGCCCGTGGATGCCACGCTGCCGGCCACCCGCATCATCGACGTGGCGCACACCGAAGGCTGTCGCGACCCGCAGTACAGCGATCTCTCGCGCTTCTGGGAGCTGGAGACGGGCACGGACTGCGGCACATTCAGCTTCCGGGGCTACCGCCCCATCACGGTGTCGGTGGTGGCCTCGAGCAACGTGAACCGCCAGCCCACGTCGGATGCCGACGGCAACTCGGCCACCGACTCGACGCCTTACCGCCGCACCGAAAACCGCATCCAGCTGTCCGTGCGCACCAAGGTCGCCCAGGGCCTGCTCACCCAGGGCCACCCCACACTCAAGGATTCGCTGTGGTTTGGCTACACACAGCAGTCTTACTGGCAACTGTTCACGCCCGAGATCTCGCGCCCCTTCCGCGCCACCGATCACGAGCCCGAGTTGATGTACGTGTACCCCACCACGGCGCAACTTCCATTTGGCTGGAAGTGGCGCTACAGCGGCATCGGTCTGGTGCACCAGTCCAACGGCCAGAGCAAGCCCCTGTCGCGCAGCTGGAACCGCGCCTACCTGATGACCGGCATGGAACTGGACAACCGCTTCAGCGTGACCGCCCGCATCTGGAAGCGCATCCCCGAGAGCGCGGGCAGCGATGACAACCCCGGCATCAGCGACTACGTCGGCCGGGGCGAGCTGTCGCTGCTGTGGAACGTGAACAAGGACAACACCCTGGGCGCCACCGTGCGCCACTCGCTCGCCAGCAGCGACCGGGGTTCGGTGCGCGTGGAATGGCTGCAAGCCCTGGGCACCGGCCTCTTTGGCAGCAAGAGCAACCTGCGCCTGCACACCTCGTTGTTCAGCGGCTATGGCGACAGCATGATCGACTACAACCGCAAGCGCACGGTGTTCAGCGTGGGGTTGAGCCTGGTGGACTTCTAGCAGAGACACCCCCCTGAGGCGCTGCGCGCCTTCCCCACGCTCTCACATCGCTACGCGATGTGGGCAGGGGGACGCAGCCCTCGCTGCGGGGCGGCCCTTGCTTGGCTGCCAGCGCCTGGGGCCGCGCCCATTGCATACGCCTTGGACGAAGCACCAGCCAGCAGTAGCCCAAGGCGGGGCAAAGGCCCTCACAACTCGTTACGACATCGTCCTCAAGTTTCGCAGGATGGCGCCGACGCGCGGCCACAATGGCACGCGCACAGAAACCGGCGTGGCCCGCTGTGAGAGGCGTTCAAAAAGAGCCCCTTTCCCACCGTTTTACCTGCCATTGCCTGCCGCGTGCCCCTCGACAATGCCGACAAAGAGGAACACACCCATGGACATGCAATACCAGCTCAAGGCAGGCAGCTATTACCTGTATGACATGCGCGAGGCGCCCAGCGCCGTCACGGGTGAACGCCGCTTCAAGCTCAAGACCGACACGGTGGCCATTGCGTTCGATGTGCACACGGGCGAGGTGCACCAGCACGGCAGCCCCACGCGCATCCAGTCCTGGGCCAACAACACGCGCCGCCGCCTGCGCGCTGCCGGCGCACAGGACGTGGCCAACGACATCGTGGTGGTGTCGGGACCACTGCCCGTGGACGAACTCAACAAATGCCTGTGGGTACGCGGTTATGTGCGCCGCATGTTCTCGCGGCTGGCGACCCTGCCCCATGGCAAGCTGCAGCGGCCTACAGCCGAGCCATTCCGCAAGGCGGCCTGAAGACCTCCCCGCTAGATGAAAAACCCCCTGCAGCGTTGCCGCTGCAGGGGGTTTTGCTTGATGGGGGCGGTATTCAGCCCCGCGTGTGGCGACGCTGCAGGGTCGCTATCGGCCAGTCATCAGAGCGCCAGCACGATCTTGTCGCCCACCGCACGCGAGCAGCAGGCCAGCATGCGCCGGTGGGTGGCCCGCTCACTCTTGCTCAGCACCTTGTCGCGGTGGTCAATCTCCCCCTCCACCACTGCGACCTCACAGGTGCCACAGAGCCCTTCGCCGCAGTCACAGGGCACGTCAAACCCGGCTGCCTGCAACGCCTGCAACAAGGTTCGGTCGCGGGGCACGGTCACCCGGACCTGGGAGTCCTGCAACTCGGCCACAAAACTGTGCTCCTTTTCGGGTTGCAGGCCAGAGCCTTCGCCGCTGAAGTGTTCATAGTGCAGCACGCCCGCCGGCCAGTGGGCACCCAGCGCCTCCAGCTCGTCGATCAAGCGATCGGGGCCACAGGCATACACCCGGTCCTGCATACCGACCGAGGCCAACAGGGCGGGCAGGTCCATGCGCTGCCCCTGGTCCTTGGCGTACAGCCGCAGGTGGTCGCCATGGTCGCGCTCCAGCCGTGCCAGCAGTGCCATCTGGGCCCGAGAGCGGCCCGCGTAGTGCAACGTGTAGGGTTTGCCCAGGCGCTGCAGCCGGTCGGCCATGGCGAGCATGGGCGTGATGCCGATGCCCGCCGCAATCAGAAGATAGCGCTCGGCGCTTTCGTCCAGCCGGAACAGGTTCTTGGGACCAGCCAGCTGCACGCTGTCGCCCGGCTGCAGCACATCGCAAAAGTGCAGCGAGCCACCGCGCCCCCGCTCCTCGCGCTGTACCACGACCTGCAGGTGGCTGCGATCCTCGGCAGATCCGCACAGCGAGTATTTGCGCCGGAAGCCGCCAGCCACCACATCCACATGTGCTCCCGCAGACCACGCCGGCAGCGCACGGCCCTGCGGGTCGGCGAACACCAGGCGCCACAGGCCCTCACCCTCGGGCTGCTTGTCATGCAGCACCAGGGTGCGGGTGATGGAGTCCTTGGCGGGAGGGCCAATGTAGAAAGAAGGCGGCGCAGACAACCCTTGCGAACCTTGTCTGCGCTCGGGGTTCTGCGCTGGCTCCCATTCCACCCACAAGGCCGAGGGACCACGGAATGAGGTGTTGGACAGGTAGTCCACCTTCTGCCCAGCCACCAGGCGCATGTGCGGCAGGCGGCGCACAAACTCCTCCAGGAACACACGCATCTGCAGTCGGCCGATGTTCTTGCCCATGCACTGGTGGGCGCCGTAGCCGAAGGTGAGATGCTCGACCGCGCTTTCGCGGAACACATCGACCTCGTCCGGGTTCTCGAAATGGCGGGGATCAAAATTGGCCGAGGCCTGCACCATCAGGATCTTGCCGCCCTGCGGGATTTGCACCCCACCCACCACGGCGTCCGCCGTGGCCACCCGCCGCCAGGCAATGATGGAGCCCGCCACGCGCAAGCATTCCTCCACGGCGTTGGGAATGAGCGCGGGGTTGGTACAGATGTCTTCCCAGGCGTTGCGGTGCGTGAGCAGCGTGTGGAACGCATTGGCCGTGGCATTGGAGGTGGTCTCATGCGCCGCCGCCAGGATCGCCATCATCATCGAGCGAAGGTAGGACTCTGGCACCACGTCGGGATGGCGCAGGTGCTGGCGGATGGTTTCGTACATCCAGCCCTCACCGTCGGGATTCGCGCGCATGGTGTCCAGGATGCCCTGCGCCGTCTGCCAGAAACGCCCCACATTGTGGGCGATCGCCAGCTGCTCTTCGGGCGTTGGCCGGCCCCAGGTGTTGAGCGTGTGCGCCACCGCAAACTGGCGCAGCTGCTCGGCGCCCTCGTCCGGCACACCCAGGAACTTGAGCGCGATGTTCAGCGGGATCTCATAGAACATTTCGGCCACCAGGTCGGCTCGGCCCTTGTCGATGAAGCGGTCCATCGTCTTGCGCGCCAGGCTGCGCACCATGGGCTCCAGCGTGACCAGGCGCTCGGGCAGGAACGCGTCCGTCAGAAGGCGGCGGCGCTCCATGTGGTCGGGCTCGTCCTCATTGACCATGGTGCGATTCATGGCGAATCCGTATCCCTGCAGGATCTGCAGCACCTGCGGCGACGCCGGCGTGATCTTCTCAAGCGCCACCGAGGGCGAGAACAGCAGGTTGTCGCGGAAGACGGCCTTCACATCCTCGTAGCGCGTCACCACCCAATAACCCAGCTGGGGGCTGAAGAACACGGGCTCCTCCTCGCGCGCCCAGCGCAGATAGTCGCCCGGATCCTGCATATAGGCCGGGTCGAAGGGGTTGAACGCCGCCGCGCGAGCGCTCACCGGACAGCCGTGGGGCGCAGCGGCGGCGCCAGCGCCAACGGAAGGGACAGGGCAGCGCCCCATGGATGTAGCAGCAGGGATGTTCATGGCGTGGCAACAAAATTTGCGCAATGCTATTACGCAATGCGTAAATTCACAACCATCCGCTGAAAAACCCTGGTCGCTGAGCAAGCAGGCGCCAAGGGCCTAGGCTGGGGCCGATGGGCGCAGACGCAAGCAGACTTGTTCCGGGCATGTGCCTGCGGAGTCGAGCGAACGCAGGTGCGGGGCGGACAGGGTGGGCAGCACGGCTGCATCAGCGCCGCGACGCGCGGCCGCGCATCCTCAGGCGTCCGCGTAGCCCATGGCGGTGCTGATGGCCTGGGCCTCGTGAATGACCATGGTGCAGACCTTGCCCTCCGGCCGCGTATCGAAGCCATTGCTGGCCCCCAGCGCAGTCAGTACGGCAGCGACATGGCCCCGCGCATCGTAGATGGGCGCTGCGATCGCGCTGATGCCCGCCAGCAGGGTGTCGCGCACGATGGCGCCGCCCTGTGCACGCACCTGTCGGCACAGCGTGCCCACGGGGTCAGCCCCCCCAATGAAGGAGCGCTGCTCGGCCGTCGCCGCCGCGAATTCCGCATGCGCCTTGGCGCGCAGCTCCGCGTCTTCAGAAAACGCCAGAAATGCCTGCCCGCTCGCAGACCACACCAGCGGCAGCACCGAACCGGGCCGGATGTTGACCGTGACCGGGAGCGAAGGCTCTTCCATGCGCATGACCGTCGGCCCCATATTGCCCATGACGGCAATGAAGCAAGTCACCTGCAGGGACTCGCGCATGCGCAGCAGGGCCGCCTCGCCCATGCGCACCGGGTCGCATTGCCGCAATGCCGCCAGACCGATGCGCACAGCCTCGGGGCCCAGGTGGTAATGCTGGGTGGCGGGATGCTGGGCCACCAGCCCTTCGGATGTCAGGCTGGAGAGGTAACGGTGCACCTTGGCCGCACTCTCATCCGACTCGGCAGCGATGGCCGTCAGGCTTGCCGCGCCCCCCAACCGCGCGAGCGCCTTCAGGATGGTCATGCCGGTTTCCGCCGACTGCACGCGTTGGCGCCGTTTGGTGAGGATGTCGGCAGGTGTGTCGGGGGCGGTGTGTGGCATGGGGACGGCCATGGGCGGCGGCAAAAGTAGGGTATCTACGTCGGGATCATTACGCATTGCGTAATATCATTGCGAAATATATATTGTTTGATCTATCTCAGGAGACACCATGCTGAATCGACGTCATGCCACGGCTCTGCTCGCGGCACTTGCCGTACTCACAGGCCCCACCGCGGCTTTCGCCCAGAACTACCCGGCCAAACCGATCCGTTGGGTGGTGCCCTATCCTGCAGGCGGTGGCTCGGACTTCCTGGCCCGCACGATCGGCATGCAACTGTCCACCCAGACCGGACAGACCGTGACCGTGGACAACAAGCCTGGCGCCAACACGGCCATTGCCGCTGCTGACGTTGCCCGTTCGGCCGCCGATGGCTACACCATCCTGTCGGCCGACAACGGTACCATGGTGTTCAACACGGCGCTCTACAGCAAGCTCTCGTACAACCCCGACAAGGACCTGGTGCCCGTGACCCTCATGGGCCGCTTCCCCATGATCCTGGTGGTGGGTCCGAACTCGGACATCCGTGACGCCAAGGACTTCATTGCCAAGGCCAAGGCCTCGCCAGGCAAGGTCAGCTACGGCTCGGCGGGCGCGGGCAGTCCGCACCACCTGGCCATGGAACTGATCAAGGTCAACGCCGGGCTGCACATGGTCCACATTCCGTACCGAGGCGCTGCACCGGCACTGACCGACCTGGCTGGCGGCCAGGTCGCCGCCATGATGGTGGACCTGGCTGCAGGCGCCGGTTTCATCAAGGGTGGCAAGATCCGCCCGCTGGCCGTGGCCAACGCCACGCGCCTGTCCCAGTTGCCCGATGTCCCCACGTTTGCCGAACTGGGCATCAAAGGGGTTGAAGCATCGGCGCAGGTCGGCATCGTGGCCCCCGCGGGCACGTCTGCGGAGGTGGTGGGTGCCCTGCAAAAACAGGTCGCCACCGCCATTCAGACGCCCGCCATCCGCCAAAAGCTGATCGACTTCGGCATTGAGCCCGTGGGCAGCACGCCGCAGCAATATGCGGACCTGATCCGCAGCGAAGTGCAACGCTGGCACAAACTGATCCGCGAGCAAAAGATCTCTTTGGACTAACCCACCGTCCCACACCGCCCCACCCTGCAAAGCCACCTTTACGGGTGGCTTTTGTTCGAGGGCATGAAGGTGGTCAGCCGTGATCAGGCCGCCGACGGTTCTGCCGTGTCGCCATCGACGGCCTCCACCACATCGGGATGCTTGACGATGGTCACCGGCACCGGGCTGGCATGTGCCAGCTCCTGCGATACGGACCCGAGCAGCGCACTGGTGATCGCGCCCTGCCCCTTGGCGCCAATGATGACCATGTGGCAGCCCAGTCGTTCGATCATGTCCACAAGGGTGTGGGCCACATCGCCCACGCCCACATCGGTTTCGTAGGCCACCCCTGCCGCATCGAGCAGCGCCCGGGCCGAGGCCATCAAATGTTCGCCCGCCTCCAGGCTGGCGGCGGCGATCAGGTCAGGGTCGCGGGTGGTCACCAGCTCGTACAACGTGGCAGGCTCCTGCACGTTGGCCAGCACGATCGAGGCCTTGAGCCCCTGGCGCACCAGCGCCAGCGCGTGGTGCACGCCATCCAGGGAGAGTTCGGAGCCGTCCACGGCGATGAGGATCTTGAGCATGGGGTTCTCCTTGAGTGAGTACAGACCAGTGTAGCGACGCCATCGGCCAGCGCCAGTCCAATCCCTTGCGGCAGGTCAGCCCGGCCCGTCTGGGACAATGCGCCCCATCATGCTGCAGTTCGACCTCCTCAAAACCGACCCCTCCAGCCACGCACGCCGTGGCCAGCTCACGCTCAACCACGGCGTGGTGCAAACCCCCATCTTCATGCCCGTGGGCACCTATGGCACCGTCAAGGGCGTGATGCCGCGCAGCCTGCACGACATGGGCGCGCAGATCATCCTGGGCAACACCTTCCACCTGTGGATGCGCCCGGGGCTCGATGTGATGCAGAGCTTTGGCGGCCTGCACGGCTTTGAAAAGTGGGACAAGCCCATCCTTACCGATTCAGGCGGTTTCCAGGTCTGGAGCCTGGGCGCCATGCGCAAGATCACCGAAGAAGGCGTGACCTTTGCCAGCCCCGTCAACGGCGACAAGCTCTTCATGTCGCCTGAAGTGAGCATGCAGATCCAGACCACGCTCAACTCTGACATCGTGATGCAGCTTGACGAGTGCACGCCGTACGAGACCAAGGGCCACCTCACCACCGAGGCTGAGGCGCGCAAATCCATGGAGATGAGCCTGCGCTGGGCCCAACGCAGCCAGGACGAGTTCCACCGCCTGAACAACCCCAACGCACTCTTCGGCATCGTGCAGGGCGGCATGTTCAAGAACCTGCGCCAGGAGTCGCTGGAGCGCCTGGTCGAGATGGACTTTCCCGGCTACGCCGTGGGCGGCGTGAGCGTGGGCGAACCCAAGGACGAGATGCTGGACATCATGGCCCACACGCCCCACCGCCTGCCCGCACACAAGCCCCGCTACCTGATGGGCGTGGGCACGCCCGAAGACCTGGTGCAGGGCGTGGCCGATGGCGTGGACATGTTCGACTGCGTGATGCCCACGCGCAACGCGCGCAACGGCACGATGTTCACGCGCTTTGGCGACCTCAAAATCCGCAACGCCCGCCACAAGGCCGACCACCAACCGATGGACACCAGCTGCACCTGCTACGCCTGCGCGGGCAGCTCGGGCGTGTCGTGGGACGACGGCGGGCGCGATGGCTTCAGCCGCGCCTACCTGCACCACCTGGACCGCTGCGGCGAGATGCTGGGCCCCATGCTCACCACCGTGCACAACCTGCACTACTACCTGAACCTGATGCGCGAGGTGCGCGAGTCGCTGGAGGCGGGCACCTTTGCCCAGTTCCGCGCGCAGTTCAAGTCCGACCGCGCACGCGGCGTGTGAGCCACACATTCCCCGCCCGCCAAAACGCTATGTTTTGTATAGCACCTCAAATATGATTCACTAGCGCATCGGGCCCAAACCATTCCAAAACTCCTGCGTCACCTGCTGCACTGGCCCCTGCGGGCCCTCACGGGCCTGGGCAGTGGCCTGCTGGCGCTGCTGATCCTGTTCGAGGAATGGGGCTGGGAGCCGCTGCAGCGCCTGCTGGCGCGCATCGGCCGCTGGCCGGGGCTGCGCTGGATCGAAGGCTGGGTGCGCGCCCTGCCACCCTGGGCGGCCGTGGCGCTCTTTGCGCTGCCCACGGCGCTGCTGCTGCCCATCAAGTTGCTGGCGCTGTGGGCGATCGGGCGCGGGCATGTGGTGCTGGGCATGCTGGTGATCCTGCTGGCCAAGGTGGTGGGCACGGCGGTGGTGGCGCGGCTGTTCACCCTCACGCAGCCCGCGCTCATGCGACTGCGCTGGTTTGCCTGGACCCACACGCACTGGATGCGGCTCAAGCACACCGTGCTGGAGCGCGCCCGCGCGTCGTGGGCCTGGCGCGTGGCCCGGGTGATCCAGCGACAGTGGAAAAAGCGGTGGCGCAAGCGCTGATCGCCCGGGCCGCCCCGGTGGACTGCAGCAAAATCCGCCCCATGACCACCGTCCCGACCGCATCATCTGCCCCCCTGAATGAAGCGCTGGAACTGGCCTTCAACCTCGCCCCCGTGGGCATGTGCGTGACGCGCGAGCGCCGCATCGAGATCTGCAACGACGCCTTTGCCCGCATGTTTGGCTACGAGCAGGCCGAACTGCTGGACCAACCGCTGGCGCCGCTGTATCCGTCGCTGGACGAGTTCACCCACACCGGCAACCTGGGCCTGCCCGCCATGATGGACACCGGCAGCTACAGCGACGAGCGCGTCATGCGCCGCCGCGACGGCACGCTGTTCTGGTGCCATGTGGTGGGCCGCGCGCTGGACCGTGCCAACCCGTTTGCGCGCGCGGTGTGGATGTTTGAAGACATCTCGCACCGCCGCGTGGTGAGCACGCCGCTGACGGTGCGCGAGCGCGAGGTGGCCCAGCACATCGTCACCGGTGCCACCAGCAAGCAGATTGCACGCCACCTCCACATCAGCCACCGCACGGTGGAAGCACACCGGGGGCGGATCATGCGCAAGCTGGGCGCCACCAGTACGGGCGAGCTGGTGGCCCTGCTGCTGGGCATGCCCTGACACCGGGGACAATCGGGGTCCGCACGCCCCCGCCGCCTACATGCCGCCCACCCTGCCCCGCCTTTTTGCCACCACCCGGACCGTGCCCCCACCCATGGCCTGGGCGGCCCTGGCGCTGCTGATCTTTACCGCCTGCCTGGTGGGCATCTTTGCGCGCCCCATCGGCTTTTTGTCTGCGTTCTGGCCTGCCAATGCGCTGCTGCTGGGGCTGCTGGTGCGCTACCCCCATCTGGCGCGGCCGCCCGCCTGGGTGGCGGCTGCAGTGGGCTATGTGGCGGCCGACCTGGTGACCGGCAGCGCCTGGGGCATGGCCCTGTGGCTCAATGCCGCCAACCTGCTGGGCGCCACCGCCGGCTGGCTGGTGCTGCGGGGGCTGGACGAGCGCATCCTGCGGCTGCAGCGCACGGTGGCGGCGCTGTACCTGCTGCTGGCAGCACTGGCGGCCAGCGCGGTGGGTGCACTGGCGGGCTGCGGCGCGGCGCCGGTGTATTTCGACTCGCCGTGGACGGACCTGTTGTCCCTGTGGTTCAGCACCGAGCTGATGAACTACATGCTCATCGTGCCCGTGGTGCTGGCCGCTCCGCGCGCGGCAGACCCGCCCTCGCACACCCAGGACACGCCCCTGTTCTGGCGCGTTGCGCCCGTCAGTTCGCTGGTGTTGGCCGAGGGCATCCGCACGCTCATCGGCGGGCCCGGCATGCTGGCTTTTGTGGTGCCGGGGCTGCTGTGGTGTGCGTTGAGCTACAGCGCCTTCACCTCCAGCCTGCTGTCCTTGGTGGTGTGCCTGTGGACCATGGCAGGCGTGGCCACCGGCGTGCTCAACTTCACGCCGGCCCATGCGGGCGATGTGTTCTCGCTGCGCGTGGGGGTCACGCTGCTGGCCCTGGGGCCCCTGGCCGTGGCCTGCGCCAGCGCGGCACGCGCCGAGGCGCTGCGCCGCCTGCACCATGCCGTGCGCCACGATGACCTGACGGGTGTTCTGGCACGCCGCGCACTGCTCAAACAGGGCGACCGCCTGCTGGCACGCTACCAGCGCGAATCCACCGGGCTGGCGGTGATGATGGTGGACGTGGACCACTTCAAGCAGGTCAACGACCAGCACGGACACGGCGCGGGCGACCGGCTGCTGGTGAGCATTGCCCAGACCATGGTGCGCGCGCTGCGCGCCGACGACGTTCTGGGCCGCATCGGGGGCGAAGAGTTTGCCGCCGTGCTGCCCGGCGTGTCCCCCACCGAGGCCCAGGCAATTGCAGAAAGGGTGCGCAGCGCCGTGGAGCGGCAGGCGCTGGACGCAACACAGGGCGGACCCCAGCGGGCCACCGTCAGCATCGGCCTGGTGCACAGCGCCACCCTGGGCGCGGATGCCGACATGGACACCTTGCTGCTGGCCGCTGACACGGCCCTGTACCGCGCGAAGGCCGAGGGGCGCAACCGGGTGATGGTGGGCTAGGGCCGCAGCGCGGCCTACCTCACTCCTGCGCCAGTTTTACTCCCGCCCCGGCGCCGCAGGCATGGCAGAACCGCGCAAACGCGCTCTTGCGGGTGTTGCAGTGGCCGCAGTGATCGAACAGGCCGATGCCGCAGTGCGGGCAAAAGTCGATCTTCTCGTTTTTCAGGTCCACGGGCCGCTCGCAGCCGGGGCACACGCTCTTGGCCAGGCGGGCCAGGGCCACGTCGTAGCTCAGCTCCTTGCGGCGCTCCTGGTCGGGCAGGGCCTCGGCCAGCTTCTGGCGCTCCAGGTAGCGGTTGAGCGCCTGGATGGCGTAGCGCCCCACCACGGCCGTCACGGCAATGCCCACCACGTAACGCACATAGCCGCCGTAGCTCGGCAGGTAGGGCACCAGCTCCACGAAGAAGGCAAACAGCGCAAAGAAGATGAAGCCCCACACGAACGGCCAGTACGTGCTCTTGCGCTTCTTGACGAACAGCCAGCCGGCTGCGGCCAGCAGCGGCAGCGTGAGGGCCAGGCGGTACAGGAACACGCGCAGCTCGACCTTGCGGCGCTCGGCCCCGAGCTTCACGTAGCCGTCGGACTCCATCTGGTGGAGTTGCTCCTGCCGGGCAGCCGCCGCCTGGCGGGCATCGAGTGCGGCCTGCTGCTGCGTCTCCACCGCCTGCTGGGCCTTGCGCTCCACCAGCTTGAGGGCGTCGAGCGCCTGGGTGCGCGCGATCACCTCAGGGTCCTGGTCGGCCCGCTGCGTGGCGCTGCGCGTGGACAGCCAGTTGTTGAAGCTCTCTCGCTCGGCCTGCACCTCGCTGCGCACCTTGCTGCGCTGCAGCTGGGCCTGCTCCAGCGCGGTCTGCGCGTCCTGTTCGGCCTGGCGCGCCGTTTTGACCTCGGCACGCAGCTTGTCGGCTGCGGCCTTGTCCAGAAAGTCGTCCACCCGCAGCGGGGTCTCGACCTTGGGCAGATCGCCCACGATGGTGCCACCCAGCCCGATGAGGAAACTGGCAAACACCAGCGCCACCAGCCACAGGCCACGGCGGAACCATTTTTCGGACAGTCTCAGGGACTTGCTCATGTTCTTCTCCTCGGTGGCGCCGGGCGCCGGGGTTGGGCGCACCCTGCAGCGCACCGGAAAATGCTCTTCTTTTTATAGCTACCAGCGCATATATTGATTGCGCCTTCTGGCATTTTGATTCAATTTTTGATCGCCAGCACCACGGGGGCGGCTGCCAGCTGCGTACGCTGCATCCAGGCCAGGACTGAGTCGACGGTCACGGTCTCGATGCGGTCCGAGAACCGTTTTTCGTTCGGATGGTCGTCAAACGCAATGTTGGCCGACCCCACCCGTCCGCCCATGCGCGTGAGCGGGCCCAGCCTGAGCGTGGTGGGCTCGTAGCCCTTGAACTGCAGCCAGGCCTGCGCCTGGTCGCGCGAGCGCAGGGTGCTGGGCTCCATGGCCATTGCCAGGGTCTCCAGCGCCCACTGGTTGGACTGCTGGTATTTGCGCCCCCACGCGTAGCTGACCATGCTGTAGGGCGGGTGCTGCAGCGCCTTGGTGCGGCCCTTGTCCTGCAACACGGCCAGCAGGCGCTGCTGCACCTCGGGCGTGGGCACGGCGTACACGGCCTCGTAGCGCCACAGGTCGTCCAGAAAGAATTCACCCAGGCCCTGGCGGTACAGGTGGCCCACCGCCGTGCCACATTCGTTGAGCTTGTGCGCCACACGCCAGGGGCCCTCGGCGGTCTTGTAAGCCCAGCCCATGTGCGAGTAGCGCAGGCCGTACTTGCTCAGGTCCTGCCCTGCGCGCGCCAGCGCCACCACCTGTGCGCCCGAATTGGCGTGCTCGGCATCCAGCGCTACCGAGGTCTGCTCGGCCAGCTTCATGCCGCGCTCGATCACCTGCGGGGGCACGGGCTTGCGGGATTCGCAGGAGCGGCCCGCCTGGGCCGGTGTAGCTGCCAGCAGCGCAGCCCCAGCGAGGAACACCATGCCCACCGCGGCAGGGATGCGCAGCGCGGGGTCGCGGCCAAGGTTCAGGGCTTTCACCATCGTGCCACTCCTCACAGGCGCTCGTTGTGCAACAAAGCACGGCCGATGGCATTGGGCACAAAGGCAATGGCCTCGCCCGCCGCCGACAGAATCACGCCCGTGCCGATCACGCTGCAGGTCACCACCGTGCCCACTGCATAGGCCGAGCCCGCCACACCACGGCCGACCACCTCCACACTCACCTGGGCGCCGTCCGAGGCTCGCTCCAGCAGGTACACCGTGCCCACGGCCGAGGCCTCCACCGCCCGCACCGTCAGCACCGCGCCGCCCACCGACAACGCCGCCGGCACTGTCACCACCGCACCGGCGGCCGCCGAGGCCACCGACGCCGTGCCCACCACCGAGGCCACGGGCAAGAGCGACAGCGCGGCAGAAGCCTCGCTCTGGGCCCGGGCCGGCGCAGCAGCCACCAGGGCCGCACACACCACCCCGGCGGCCAGCAGGGCGCGAGGCAGGCGGGCCGCAGAGCCCCACGAAGAAAACTTGGCATTCATCATCATTCACTCCTCAAGATACGGCCCGCCCACGCACCCCAGATGCGGGCCAGACCGGGTCGAAAGACCAAAAAGAAGGTTCATCCAGACAGGCGGCAGGTTGCCGCCTGCCCGCACACGGGGCGATCAGTTCGCGCTGCTGTTCTGGGCAGCGGCCTGGGCAGCTTCGCGGCGGCCCTGCAGGCGGGCTTCCATCAGATCGGCCTCGTGGCGGTCGCGCAGCATCTTGGCCAGCGTGAAGGCGGTGGTGATCAGGTACAGCCAGCTCACGCCCAGAAAGGCCTTGTAGGTCACGTTGATGTCCATGCTCAGCAGGCCCCAGCCCGTCAGGCCCATGGCCACCGCAAAGCCGCCCCACACCACCAGCTTCCATAGGGGGGTGTCACCACCGCCACGGCGCGAAGCGCTTTCGTTGTCCCGCACAAACTTGGCCAACACAAACGCGGCCGAGAGGCAGAACACATAGCCCATCACCATGAAGGCCTGCTCCAGTTGCTCGCCAGGCAGCCATGCCAGGCCCACGGCACACAGAAAAACCGCAATGCCGAACGAGACCCACACCTGTAACTGCCAGGCCTTGGTGTCACGCTGAACAACGATGGGAGAAGAAGACATTGCAGTGGTGCCCCGGGGGGCGTTGGTTGAACACGGAACGAATGGTGCCCAGACGTAACTTGCGTGTCTGCATTGAACCGTAACAGTGGCCAGCAGCAGCCCATTCGGTATCGTTTTGCGGTACTTTCTCCCCAGAAAGACGCAAAAATCCGTTGTTCCAGCCCTACGCCACACCTGCCATGCACCTGCGCGACAGAGGCAGCGGGTGCGGCCAAAGAGAATGGCAGCCACCCCGGGCGTGGCAGCACCTGTCCGCTACGGGTACTTGCACATTTGACGGACGGAGACCCACACCATGACCAAAACCTTTGACCTCGTCGTCCACGGCGCCACCGGCTTCACCGGCCGCCTGGTGGTCGAATACCTGCTCCAGCGCTACCCCGCCGGCAGCGGCCTGCGCTGGGCCATGGGCGGGCGCAACGCCGACAAGCTGGCAGCAATCCGCGACGAACTGGGCGCTCCGGCCGACACGCCGCTGGTTGTGACCGACACCAGCAACCCCGCCAGCCTGAAGGCGCTGATGGACGCCACGCGCCTGGTGCTGACCACTGTGGGTCCTTACCAGCTGTATGGGAACGAACTGGTGGCCGCCTGCGCGAAGGCCGGTGTGGACTATGTGGACCTGTGCGGCGAGCCCGCCTGGATGCGCCAGATGATCGACGCGCACGAAGCGGCGGCCAAGGTCAGCGGCGCGCGCATCGTGTTCTCGTGCGGGTTCGACTCGATCCCGTTCGACCTGGGCGTGTTCCTGCTGCAAAAGGAATTTGCCCAGCGCTTCGGCCACCCGGCGCCCCGCGTGCGCGGCCGGGTACGCAAGATGAAGGGCACCTTCTCGGGCGGCACCGCCGCCAGCCTCAAGGCCACCATGGCGGCCGCCGCCACCCAGCCCGGCGTGCTGGACCTGCTGAAAAATCCCTTCTCGCTCACCCCCGGGTTTGAAGGCCCACGCCAGCCCTCGGGCAACAAGCCCATGGTGGACGAGGCTTTGGGCACGATGGGTGGCGATGGCGTCTGGGTCGCGCCGTTCGTGATGGCTGCCATCAACACCCGCAACGTGCACCGCTCCAACTTCCTGCTGCAGCACGCATACGGCACCGATTTTGTGTACGACGAAATGCTGATCACTGGCGCCGGCGAAAAGGGCGAGGCCATCGCCAACGCGGTGGCTGGCGACAAGTCGCTGGGCTCAGACAAGGGCCCCAAGCCCGGTGAAGGCCCTTCGCGCGAGGAACGCGAGAACGGCTTTTACGACGTGCTGTTTCTGGGCACCGACGCCGCCGGCAACACCTTGCGCGTAGGCGTGAAGGGCGACCGCGACCCGGGCTATGGCTCTACCTCCAAGATGATCACCGAAGCTGCGGTGTGTCTGCTGCAGGATGCAAAGGGCACCGTCGGCGGCATCTGGACCACGGCTCCAGCTATGGGCGAGCCACTGATCGCACGCCTGCAAGCGAATGCGGGGCTGAGCTTCGCGGTCGAGCCGGCGTAACCCCCCGGAACGTCTCCGCGGGTTGGTCCGTTTTCGCACCATGCTGGTCCGGAAACGTCCGGCCACCGACCCGTTCCATCCCAGAGAATGCAGGGCATGAACACCACCCTGCGCCCCCGCGACCTTGCCCTGGCCCTCCTCGTCATCGTCGTCTGGGGCCTCAATTTCGCCGTCATCAAGGTGGGCGTGGCCGGCGTGCCACCACTGCTGCTGGGTGCGCTGCGCTACCTGCTGGCGGCGTTTCCGGCGCTGCTGTTCGTCAAGCCGCCCAAGGTGCCGCTAAAGCTGTACCTGCTGTACGGCATGACCATGGCCGTGGGGCAGTTTGCGCTGCTGTTCACCGCCATCCACATCGGCATGCCCTCGGGCCTGGCCTCGCTGGTGCTGCAGTCGCAGTCGTTCTTCACGCTGCTGCTGGCCGCCTGGTGGCTGCGCGAAAAATGGCACGGCAACCAGGTGGCAGGTCTCGCGCTGGCAGGCTGCGGGCTGGTACTGATCGGCAGCGCGCATGGTGCCTCCATGCCCCTGGCGGGCTTTGCGCTGACCGTGGCGGCGGCGGCCATGTGGGGCTGCGGCAATATCGTCACGCGTGCCGTGGGGCGGTATGGGCCAATGAACCAGTTTGCTTTCATCGTCTGGTCCAGCGTGGTGGCGCCGCTACCGTTTGTGGCGCTGTCCTTGTTGCTGGATGGGCCCGCCACGGTGTGGGCTGCCGTCGAGCACCTTTCCTTCCAATCGATGGCCGCCGTGGCCTATATCGCGTGGATTTCGACGCTGCTGGGCTTCGGGCTGTGGACCTACCTCATGTCGCACTACCCCGTGAACCGCGTGGCGCCCTTCACGCTGCTGGTGCCCGTGGTGGGCCTGACCACGGGCTGGGTGGCGTTTGGCGAGCAGTTGCTGCCCGTGCACTTTGCAGGCGCCGGGCTCTTGATGGCGGGCTTGGTGGTCAACGTGTTTGGCGGCCCTGCCTGGGCGGCCATGATGGGACGACTGCGCGGCGCCCAGTAAACGGTCGGTCGGACGCAGGCCGCTACACCGCCAGCGGCAACTCGGTGGTCGAGAGCACGTTGCGCAGCACCATGAACGAGCGGACCTGCCGCACCCCCGGCAGGTAGAGCAGCTGCTCGGCATGCAGGCGGTTGAAGCTGTCGTTGTCGCGCGTGCGCACCAGCATGAAGTAGTCGAACTCGCCGGTGACCACATGGCATTCCATGCAGCCGGATACCTTGGCAGCCGCCTTTTCAAACTCGGCAAACGACTCGGGCGTGGAGCGGTCCAGCACCACGCCAATCATCACCAGCATTCCCGCCCCCACAGCCTGGGGGTTGAGCAGCGCCACGACCTTGTCGATGAGCCCCAGGCGCCTGAGGCGCTCCACGCGGCGCAAGCAGGCGGGTGGGCTCAGATGCACCTTCTCGGCCAGCGCCACGTTGGAGAGCGACGCATCACGCTGCAGCTGCCGCAGGATGGCTTTGTCGGTACGGTCCAGCTCGACCGAGACATCAGCCTGCGGCGCATTCTTGGGACGAACTTTTGTTGCGCTCATAGGTCACCCAGAGAAATATTTATCCCTCACATTCTGATCTATCAACCTGAAACACTGAAATTTTGGAAAATTTTGCAACCACTTGACGCGCGTGTTTTTCTACGATGAAGGCACTGCAAGCCCCCCCCGCTTGCGCCTCCTCTTCATCGACCGGAACACCGCCATGAACCTGCAGAAATTTGCCCGCCACCCGCTCACCTTCGGCCCCTCTCCCATCACGGCGCTGCCGCGCCTGTCGGCCCACCTCGGCGGCAAGGTGCACCTGTATGCCAAGCGCGAGGACTGCAACTCGGGCCTCGCCTTCGGCGGTAACAAGACCCGCAAGCTCGAATACCTGATCCCCGAGGCGATTGCGGGTGGCTACGACACGCTGGTGTCCATCGGCGGCATCCAGTCCAACCAGACACGCCAGGTGGCCGCAGTGGCTGCGCACCTGGGCATGAAGTGCGTGCTGGTGCAGGAGAACTGGGTCAACTACTCCGACGCCGTGTACGACCGCGTAGGCAACATCGAGATGAGCCGCATCATGGGCGCAGACGTGCGCCTGGATGCGGCGGGCTTTGACATCGGCATCCGCCCCAGCTGGGAGCAGGCCATGGAGGACGTGAAGAAGGCGGGCGGCAAGCCCTTCCCCATCCCCGCAGGCTGCTCCGAGCACCCCTACGGCGGCCTGGGCTTCGTGGGCTTTGCCGAGGAAGTGCGCCAGCAGGAGAAGGAGCTGGGCTTTCAGTTCGACTACATCGTCGTGTGCTCGGTCACGGGCAGCACACAGGCCGGCATGGTGGTGGGCTTTGCCGCCGATGGCCGTGCGCGCAAGGTGATCGGAATCGACGCCTCGGCCAAGCCCGAGAAGACCCATGCCCAGGTGCTGCGCATTGCCCAGAACACCGCCAAGCTCGTGGAGCTGGGCCAGGAGATCACCGCCGAGGACGTGGTGCTGGACACACGCTACGGCGGCCCGGAGTACGGTCTGCCCAACGAGGGCACGCTCGAAGCCATTCGCCTTTGCGCGCGCCAGGAAGGCATGCTGACCGACCCGGTGTACGAAGGCAAGTCCATGCACGGAATGATCGACATGGTGCGCAAGGGCGAATTCCCCGAAGGCTCTCGCGTGTTGTACGCGCACCTGGGAGGGGTACCGGCGTTGAACGCCTACAGCTTTCTTTTTCGCAACGGCTGATCATCCACAACCCACTGCGCGCGAAGAGCGGGAGCGCCTGGCCCTGCTGACCGGGCTATCGCTGATTTGACAGAGGTATCTGAAACCTGTTCTGAAAGCTGCTGATCGCTCAGGCCACCAGCAGCTTTTGCACCTGTTCACGCAGCACGGTGGGCTGCACTTGCGCCGACGCGACAGGCTGACCCACATTCAGCCCCACCCGGCTGAAAAACCCTCGGCGGAACGGCCGCACCATGGCCCCACCTTGCTCGATGCGGCTGAAATACGAGCCCCACAGATTGGTCAATGCCATAGGGATCACCGGGGCCTCGACACCCTCTGCGCGTGCACGCTCGATGATCTTCATGATGCCGCCCTTGAACTCCTGCAGCTGACCGTCCTTGGTGATGCCGCCTTCGGGGAAGATGGCCAGCAGATCGCCTTCGCGCAACACCTGTGCGGCGCGATCGAAGGCGGCTTCGTAGGTTTTAGGGTCTTCCTTGTAGGGCGCGATGGGGATCGCCTTGGCCAGGCGGAACAGCCAGCCCAGCACGGGCACGCGGAAGATGCGGTGGTCCATCACGAAGTAGATGGGACGCGGGCTGGCCGCCATGAGCAGCACCGCATCCACAAAGCTCACGTGGTTGCACGCCAGGATGGCCGCGCCCGCTGAAGGCAGGTTCTCGTCGCCTTGCACCTTGAAACGGTACACGAACCGCGAAGACACCCAGGCCACAAAACGCAGCAGGTACTCAGGCACCAGCATGAAGATGTAGAACGCCACCACGGCGTTGGCCAGGCCGGTGAACAAGAAAATCTGCGGCACCGTGAAGCCTGCGCCCAGCAGCGCACCCGCGATGAGCGAGCTGCCGATCATGAACAGCGCGTTCAGGATGTTGTTGGCCGCGATGATGCGCGCACGGTGCGTGGGCTGGCTGCGCATCTGGATCAGCGCGTACATGGGCACGCTGTACAGGCCCGCAAACAGGCTGAGCAGCGCCAGGTCCAGCATCACGCGCCAGTGCGCGCCCTGGGCCATGAAGGCGGCGAGGCCCATGATCTCGGACGGCGGCAGGCTGCGCGAGGCGAAGTACAGGTCGATGGAGAACACGCTCATGCCGATGGCACCCAGCGGCACCAGGCCGATCTCGACGTGGCGGCGCGAGAGCACCTCGCACAACAGCGAGCCCACACCAATGCCGATGGAGAACACCACCAACAGCAGCGACGCCACCTGCTCGTTGCCATGCAGCACGTTCTTGGCCAGGCTGGGGAACTGGCTCAGGAACACCGCGCCGAAAAACCACATCCAGCTGATGCCCAGCAGCGAGCGGAACACCACGATGTTCTCGTGCGCGAGCTTGAGGTTGCGCCAGGTTTCGGTGAAGGGATTCCAGTTGATGGTCAGGCCCGGGTCGGTGGCCGGCACCGAGGGGATGAACTGCGCCACCCCGCGCCCGACCAGTGCAGCCACCACACAGGCCACGGCCACGGTGGTGTGGCCGATGCCGGGGATGGCCACCAGCAGTCCACCCGCCACATTGCCCAGCAAGATGGCCACAAACGTGCCCATCTCGACCATGCCGTTGCCGCCCGTCAGCTCACGCTCGTTGAGCACCTGGGGCATGTAGGCAAACTTGACCGGGCCAAACAGCGTGGAGTGCACGCCCATCAAGAAGGTGCACAGCAGCAGGATGGGAATATTGCCCGCGATGAAACCCACGGCAGCCACCAGCATGATGGCGATCTCCAGGTTCTTCACGAAGCGGATCATCTTCGTCTTGTCGTACTTGTCGGTCAGCTGGCCGGACGTGGCCGAGAACAGCAAGAACGGCAGGATGAACAGCGCGCCGATCACCAGCCCCGCCATCGCAGGCGGCAGCCAGTCCACACTGAGCTGGTAGGTCACCATCACCGTGAAGGCGAACTTGAAGAGGTTGTCGTTGGCCGCCCCAGAGAACTGGGTCCAGAAGAAGGGCGCAAACCGCCGCTGGCGCAGCAAGGCAAACTGGTTCGGGTCCTCGTGCGTGGGCGCTGGGGCCACGCTGGTGGAGGCGGTGTCGGGGCTCATGCGTTTCTCCTCGTTTCCGATGGGTTGGCTTGTTGGAATTTTCCGGACCTGCGCTTCATGCGCCGGATCTGCGGGCGACACCCACGGCGTGGGCGCCATTCTGCCCGGACGGCATGACCAGCGGCATCACCGCCGCGTCACTGTGGCGCAAAGCCACCAGCGCCCCCAGTGCCGTCAGCACCGGCCAGGCCGCGCCCGCCGCCAGCACATGCTTGAGGCTGTGGCCTGACACCCATCCGCCCGTGGCCTCGAACACCGGGTGGTCTGCCGCCTCCAGCAGCTTGGCCAGGGCGTACAGCACCACCACCACGCCCAGGTGCAGCGCCAGGCCATCGGCCCGGGGTGGAACGCATGCCAGCACCAGCACCACCAGCAGGCCGCCCAGCTGTACCACGGCCCAGGGCAGCAGGTTACCGGTGTGCACCCAGACCCAAACCGCCATCGGCCCGGCCAGCAGCACGGTGCCAGCGGCGGCCACGCCCGCCCGCGCGCTCACCCGGCTGGCAGCCGCCAGACCCAGCAGCCCCGCGAAGGGCAGGACCATGCCCAGACGGTCCCACAGCAGGCCCGCGTCCTGCGGCTGCCAGTGGTACAGCACCGAGCCTGCGGCGGTGCACAGCAGCCCGCCAAAAAACAAGGCGGCCAGCGCACGGGATGTCGCGTCCAGCGCGCTCGGCGCCACACGGCGCAGCACGGACAGGCCCCATGCACCCGCCAGCACAAAGGCCAGGTTGCTCAGCACATCCAGCGCACAGGGGATGCCCCACAGCGTGCGCTGGTCGGCAAACCCGTGCTGGTGCTCGCTGGCAGGCAGCACCGGGCCGAACAATGCCAGCGCCAGCAGCGCGGCCGCGCCCAGCAGCAGGCCCGTTTCGGCATACGACAGGCGCGGCAGCTTTGGCAGGCCGCGAGAACGAAGGACAGTCACAGGGGAAGAAGACATCACACACACCGTAGAAAGTGAACGATGCCGCGCAGTGTGGTGAGCGGTGGCGGCAGCTCCCGCAAGAAGTCGCTCAATAGGCTACCCACGCGCCTTTGGGTATTGATAATCGATACCAAGGAGCCCCACACCATGAGCACGACCGCCGATCTCGTCACCGCCCTGAAAAAGGAACTCAAGACCGCGCAGATGACCTACGCCGACCTGGCGCAGGCGCTGGGCATGGCCGAGTCCAGCGTCAAGCGCATGCTGGCCAAAGGCGACATGCCGCTGTCGCGCATCGACGCCATCTGCCGCGCGCTGGCGCTGGACTTTGCCGACCTGGCGCGGCGCGTGGCCGACGAACAGCCGTTGCTGAAAGAGTTGACCCAGGAGCAGGAAAAGGCCGTGGTGGCGGACAAGAAGCTGCTGCTGATGGCGATTTGTGTGCTGAGCCAGTGGACGCTGGAGCAGGTGACCGGCTACTACCGCCTGACCGAGGCCGAGGGCATCAAATACCTGGCGCAGCTGGACCGCATCGGCATCATCGAGCTGCGGCCGCTGAACCGCTACCGCCTCAAGCTGGCCAAGACCTTCCGCTGGCGCCCACATGGCCCGGTGATGAACTACTTCCGCGACCATGCGCTGCTGGACTACTTTGCGGGCGGCTTTGACGGACTGGGCGAAGGCGTGCTGCTGGTGCACGGCAACATCAGCCGCAGCCTGGCGCCCGCCTTCATGGAGCGCATGCAGCGCGTGGCGCAGGACTTTGCCCAGCAGCACCTGGCCGACCAGAAACTACCCGACCGCGAGCGCGAAGGCTACACCCTGCTGCTGGCCATGCGCAGCTGGGAGTTCGAGGCGTTTGCCAGCATGCGGCGATAAGCCTCCTGTCGATTTCGCAGGCCCCTGCAAGCGGCAGCCGTCGCTGCAAGCCAACTTCTGCCCTTGGTTGAGCGCAGCGGCCGCCCCACAGGTGTGGGGACTGTCCGCAGTGCCATGACCCACCCTTTATTCACTATCTTTTTGATAGCTTTCGGCGCATGAAATACCTGCGCCTGGGGCTAAAAAAGCCTCAAAAATCCTCCTTGCGCCCGGCAAGAGGTGGCTTGACGTCACAAACAGAAATAACTATTCTTTAAATTGTAAATTCAATCAATTTAAGAATAGTCGAATGAAAACCACCCGCCAGCAGCAAGACGCCACGCGCCGCCAGATCGTGGCCAGCGCGGTGGACCTCATGACCCGCCAGGGCTTTGACGGCACGACGATGAAAGACATCGCGCGTGCCGCCGGCATCGGCGACGCCACGATCTACAAATACTTTCCGACCAAGGACCGCATCGTGCTGGGCTACCTGGACGATGTGGCCCACCAGGCGCTGGCCGACACGCTGCAGACGCCGGGCTTTGCGGGCTATGGCCTGCAAGAAAAGCTGCAGCGCCTGACCGATGCCGTGCTAGAGCGCCTGCTGGCCGACCGCGAGTTCGTGGCCCAGGTGCGCGGCCTGGCGCGGCGCTCGCCCCTGTCGATGCTGGCCGAGCCGCTGGCAGCGCGCCAGAGCCTGCGCGAGGCGGTGGCGAGTTTTCTGGAAGCGGCAGAGGCCAGCGGCGAGATCGAGCCCTGCGACTTCAAGGGCCTGGCGGGCAGCCTCTACACCGACTACCTTGCGGGTGTGGTGAGCTACTGGCTGGCCGACACCTCCGACGAATTTGCCGACACCACGCAGCTGGTGGACCTGTCGCTGGGCGTGCTGGTGCAGGCGCTGCGCGGCGGGCTGGTCAACCGCGTGCTGCAACTGAGCGGCTTTGTGCTGCGCAGCCAGATGGCCCGCATGGTGCAACACGGCAGCGGCCTGATGGGCATGCTGCACATGGCACAGCAGGCCATGGCCAGCGCCCCCACAGCCAGGGCACCTGCTCCCATGGCAGCCGCCGCCGCAAGCCCGGCCACCACGCCTTCGCAGCCCCCCCGAGCACCGCGCAAGCCCCGCGCTGCCACGCCCCGCAAGAAAAAGAGCGCCCCATGAATGCGACCCCAGCCCTCGCCGCGCCCACCACCGCGCGCGCCACACAAGTGCCGCCCGGCACCGCCATCCACGCCACACTGCCCGGAGCCGATTTTTTTGATGCCTACGAAGTGGCCGACCGGCACCCCACACGCTCTGCCCTGCAGTCGTGGCTGGACGTGGCGGCCCGCACCCCTGCGTGGACGCGCGCCCTCATGTTCGCGCGCAACAAGGCCGTGCGACTGGTGGGCCTGAAAGACCTGGGCCAGCTGGACGACGGCCACCCGCCTGCCAGCGGCCGGTCCCTGCGCAACGCACGCAGCTACCGCGTGGGCGACCGCGTCGGCATCTTCCGCATCCGGCATCTGAGCGACACCGAAGTGGTGATGGGCCAGGACGACAAACACCTGGACGTACAGGTGTCCATCTGCAAACAGCCCGCCACCCCTGGCGCCACGCCCCGCGTGGTGCTGAGCACGGTGGTGCACATCCACAACACACTCGGCCATGCCTACATGGCGGTGATCACGCCGATCCACCGTGTCATAGCGCGCGGCACGGCTCAGCGCCTGGCAGACCATGGCCCAAACTGACGCAGACGCACCCCGCACCGGCAAGCTGGCTCGCAGTGCCATCACGGGGCTCGCGGCAGCGCGCATCGGAATGGCTGAGCTCTCGCACCGCACGCGCGAGCGCTCGGCCCAGGCGCAGGCCGAGCACGAGGCAGCGCTGGGCCGCATTTTGTTTGGCGCGCTGGGGCAGCTGCGGGGGTCAGCGCTCAAGGTGTCGCAACTGCTCAGCATGCACCCGGGCCTGCTGCCCGACGGCGTGCGCCGCGAACTGGCACGCGCCCACCACCAGGCCCCGCCGCTCAACCGCGCCCTGGTGGGCCGCGTGTTCCGCCAGGCCTTCGGGCAGGAGCCGGAGGCGCTGTTCGACCATTTCGAGCCCACCGCGTTTGCCGCCGCCAGCCTGGGCCAGGTGCACCGCGCACAGCTGGCAGGCCACGGCACGGTGGCCGTCAAGGTGCAGTACCCCGGCATTGCCGCCACCATTGCGAGCGACATGCAACTGATGCGCGCCGCGCTGCGCGCGCTGGCCCACACCGACATGCCTTTGCCTGCGGATGCCGTGCTGGACAGCGTGATGACCGAGATCGAGGCCACGCTGCTGCGCGAGGTGGACTACCTGCAGGAGGCTGAACAGATGCAGTGGTTCGCCCAGCACGCGGCCCGGCCGGGCGTGGTGATGGCGCAGCCCCTGCTCTCGCACACGCGGGCCCAGGTGCTCACGCAGCAATTTCTGCCCGGCCAGCCGCTGCAGGCCTGGCTGGGCACACAGCCATCGCAGGCGCAACGCGACCAGGCGGGGCAGCATCTGTGGGACTGGTTCATGCACTGCACCTTTGTGCTGGGGCGGGTGCATGCCGACCCGCATCCGGGCAACTTCCTGTTCGCGCCCGATGGCACGGTGGGCGTGCTGGACTTTGGCTGCACGCGCGCCCTGCCCAGCGCATTCAGGACGCAGGTGGTGCAGGCGTGGTCGGCACTGCTGCGCGCCGACACCGACCCAGCGCGCAACGCGCAGGTGCTGCAGGCCTACCAGGCGCTGGGGCTCTTGAGCAACGACCTGACCGTACAGGCCTACACCAGTGAACTCGCCCCCGCACTGGCCGAGATGCAGGCCTGGCAGACGGAGCCTTTCACCCAGCCCGTGTTTGACTTTGGCACCAAGACACCGCCGCCCATCACCCCCAGCCAGCACCAGCGCGTGCTGGGCCAGCACCTGGCCCAGGTGCCCGGCGAAATGCCGGCGTTCGAGCGCATGTGGATGGGGCTGATGCACCTGCTGACGCAGCTGCGCGCGCGCGTGCGCACCCAGGCACATGAGGCACTGACCATTCACCCATGACCAACACCGCCCTGACCCTCGCCGCAGCCGGACTGGCCCTGGTGGGCGCGGCCCATTCGGTGCTCGGAGAGCTTCTGCTGTTTCGCAGCCTGCGCACGCAGGGGCGCCAAACGGTGGGGCGCGTGGAGCCGGGCGCTGCGCAGCAGGTGCTGCACACCCCACACCTGCGCATCCTGTGGGGCACCTGGCATGTGGCCTCGGTACTGTGCTGGGCATTGAGCGCCCTGCTCTGGCGCCTGGGCACCGCGCCTTGGGACGCTGCCCTGGGCGCCTGGGCCGCGGATGTGGTGGGCATTGCCACGCTGGCCAGTGGCGTGCTGGTGTTCTGCGCCACCCACGGCAGGCACCCAGCCTGGTGCGCACTGCTGGTGATTGCGGCGCTGGTGTGGTGGCGCTGACGCCGCTCACACGCTGCAGGCGTGACAAAAGTCTCGCAGTGGCCGTTTGCCTCCGAAGTCGGCAACACAACTTCACAAAGCTTCGCAATGTGCCTACACCGGCTTGACGCAGCCTGTGCACCATGAAGTCTCCGGTTCCGCAAGGAATCATTTCTGAGGAGACCCTTATGGCCCGCAAAGCACTTGCCGCTGTGTCCATCGCCCTGCTGTCGCTGGGCGCCGCGAGCGCGGCGCAGGCGCAGACCAGCGCCACCGTCGTCATCCAGGCTGGCACACCCGCCTACCAGCAACCCGCCCCGGTGCGCGTGCAATACCAGGCTCCGCCCCCTCCCCGCTACGAAGCGGTTCCCCACCCGCGCCGCGGCATGGCATGGGTTCCCGGCCACTGGGAATGGCGTGGCCACCACCATGTGTGGATGCAGGGCTACTGGGTCAAAGCCCGCCCCGGCTACCACTATCGAGAGCCCCGCTGGGTTGAACACGGCGGCCGCTGGGACATGCAGCGAGGCGGCTGGGACCGTGATGGCGACGGCGTACCCAACCGCCATGACCGCGACCGCGACGGGGACGGCGTGCCCAACCGCTACGACCACCGCCCGGACAACCCGTACCGCCGTTAAGCCGAGGGGCAGCCGCCCACGGTGGCGCTCAGGCCCGCCCCAGACCGCCCCCCTGCGCCTACGCCAGGGGCGGCGTCGCGCCTACAGCGCGGCGCCGGATACCCGTGCACCATCGTCCCACCCGGTTCCGTATCGAACCATCCACAGGAGACACTCATGGCCCACCACCCGCTCACTGCAGCCTCCCTCGCCCTGATGGCGTTTTTGGCCTTCGCTCCTGCGCAGGCCGCCACCCAGGGTACCGTCATCATTCAGTCCGGCCAACCCGAGCGCACTTACCAGACTGCGCCCACGTACCAGGTGATTCCTGCGCCGCCCCCTCCGCGCAATGAAGCAATGCCCCGCCCTCGCCGAGGCCAGGTGTGGGAAGAAGGCCACTGGGAATGGCGTGGCAACCGCCACCACTGGGTGCGCGGCCACTGGGTGCAGGCGCGCAACGGTTACCAATACCGCCAACCCCAGTGGATCGAACGCGAAGGCCGGTGGGAGATGCAACGCGGTGGCTGGGACCGCGACGGTGACGGCATCTCCAACCGCAACGACCGGGACCGCGATGGCGACGGAGTGCCCAACCGCCGTGACAGCCAGCCGGACAACCCGCGCCGCAATTGATGGACCGGCCCCAAGCACGATCCGTGCGCTAAGCAGGCCCTTCCTCAGCTACAGCAGCTGCAGCTGCGCTAGCAGCGATCGCAGCTAGCGCAGCAATAACGCAGCCTGACCGAGCCCCGGAAAGTCCGCCACGACTTCAGTACCCGGCGCCACCAGCACGGTGCCGGTGCACGAACCGGTGGTCACCCACTGCCCCGCGCGCAACCCGCCCAGGCTGCGCGCGCCTTCGTTGACCAGCCACACCAGCAGTCGCAGCGGGTCGCCCGCCGGATTGCCCCAGGTGGCGTGCTGCACGGCCACCGAGCCGTTCACCGACAGACTCACCCCTTGCAACAGCGGCTGCACTGCGGCCACATCGGCAACCCCGGCCCCCACGACCAATGCCCCATGGCAGGCCTGGTCGGCCAGACGGCTCCACTCGCCCTGTTGCGCCCATGCAGCAAAGCGTGTGTCGCACACCTCAATGGCGGCGCGCACCGACACCACCGCCGCCAGCACCTCGGCGGCGCTGTAGGGGGTGGCGCGGGCGGGCAGGTCAGCCCCCAGTTCGTACACCAGCTCCGCCTCCACGCCCATCACGGCAAAACCAGCTGCAGACAGAGCAACCGCATCACCCGCTGTGGCCACCCACACTGAATCGCGGGTGAGCGCGGCGCGCGCGGGTTGCGCCTGGGGCGACGCGGCGCCGACCTTCCAGCCCGCGATGCCACCGCGCGCGCGCACCACGGCGTCCTGCACCGCGTACGCATCGGCCGCATCGCGTGGGCGAAGCCCTGCGGGAAAGTCCAGCGGGCGGGGCGTGCGTCCCTCCCGGGCCTGGGTGATGACGGCGGCGCTGGCGGCAGGATCCAAAGCGGTGGGGGACATGGCAAAACTCTCCATGGGACAAGGGGTCGGCGGATTATCGGCACCTTCACCAACGGCCACGCCCCGCTGCATCAGCAACGATTGCGCCCCATTAGCCGCCGGAGTCGATCTTGCGCGCAGGCTTGGCCCCTAGAATCGGCCTCGCAGGAGAGCACGGCAGCCACAGGCCGCCGCTGCACCGAAGGCGCAAACTCCCATACACGCTCAGGTCCCGTACTGCACCATTCATCAAAGCCGTCTGGAGAGCCGCTTCGCGCAACGCGAAGCGCACCGAAGGAGCAAGCCGCAGCCCGGGTGGGTGGCGGTGAATCTCTCAGGTACCAAGGACAGGGGGAGCGGCAGCTAGGGCATTTATGCGCCAGCTGTTCGCTATTAAATCCATAGCTGCCAGCGCATGTTGTTCTAGCGCCAGAGCCCAGAAAGGCTTTGAAAATCATGCGCGTGATCGTTTTGGGCGCCGGCTTGCTCGGCGTGACTTCGGCTTATTTCCTGCAACAACTTGGCCATGACGTGACCGTCATCGACCGCCAGGGTGCGCCCGGTGCCGAGACCAGCTTTGCCAACGGCGGCCAGATCTCGGTGAGCCATGCCGAGCCCTGGGCCAACCCCAGCGCGCCCCTCAAGGTGCTGCAGTGGCTGGGCAAAGAGGACGCCCCCCTGCTGTTCCGCCTGCGCGCCGACATGCGGCAGTGGCTGTGGGGTCTGTCCTTCTTGCGCAACTGCACCCCGGCGCGCACGCGCCACAACATCGAGCAGATCGTGCGCCTGGGCACCTACAGCCGCGACACATTGCAGCAGCTTCGCGCGGCCACCGGCATCCAGTACGACCAGCGCACGCAGGGCATCCTGCACTTCTATACCAACGCCAAGGAATTCGACGGCGCCCTGGGCCCGGCCGAGCAGATGCGCGCCCTGGGCTGCGAGCGCCAGGTCATCAGCGCCGATGAGGCCGTGCGCATCGAGCCTGCCCTGGCCCATATCCGCCCTCAGCTGGCCGGCGCCACCTACACGGCCGAGGACGAATCCGGCGACGCCAACCAGTTCACGCGCGAGCTGGCCAAGCTGTGCGAGGCGGCGGGCGTGCAGTTCCGCATGGGCCACCACATCACCGCGCTGCGCGAGGCAGGTGGCCGCATCGACCACGTGGAAGTGACCAATGCCGAAGGCCGCTTCGAGCGCGTGCGCGGCGATGCGTTTGTGCTGGCCATGGGCTCGTTCAGCCCGCTGCTGGCGCAGCCGCTGGGCATCCAGCTGCCCATCTACCCGGCCAAGGGCTACTCGGTGACCATGCCGGTCAAGGACGCCAGCAAGGCGCACCAGGTGAGCCTGACGGACGACGAGTTCAAGCTCGTGTTCTCGCGCTACACCAGCGAACGCGGCGGTGACCGCCTGCGCATTGCCGGCACGGCCGAGCTGAACGGCTATGACCGCCACCTGAACCAGGTGCGCTGCGAGGCCATCGTGCGGCGCGTGGAGCAACTCTTCCCTGGCGCGGGCGACACGACCCAGGCCCAGTTCTGGAGCGGTCTGCGCCCCGCCACGCCCAGCAACGTGCCGCTGATCGGCAAGACGAAGATGGGCAATCTGTTCCTCAACACCGGCCACGGCACGCTGGGCTGGACCCATGCCTGCGGCTCGGGCAAGGCGTTGGCCGACATCGTGAGCGGCCGCGTGCCCGAGGTGGACTTTGCGTTCCAGGGGTTGCAGGGGCGCGCAGGAGGAGCGGCGCTGGTGCCGTCGCGCACTGCGGCCTGAAGCAGCGCGCGGTTGCAGCGAGGCAGCGCTGCAACCGCCACGAAAGCCCGCGCCTACTTGGCCGCGGCCGTGGCGTGCGCCACAAACTGTGCCACGGCCAACATGTCCTTTTCGCTCATGCGCTCGGCATACGAGGGCATCACGCCGATGCCTGCCTTGAGCGCACGCAGTACACGGCCGGCGTCGGGCTTCAGCTCATCCAGCACCGGGCCCACCTGGCCCTCGGCACCGGCGGCCTGCAGCGTGTGGCACACCGCGCAGGCGGGCTGGATCTTGGTGAACAGCTCCTTGCCGCGCGCCAGCTCGGCCGGCTCGGCGGCCCAGCTGGCACCCGCCCACAGTAACGCTAGCCCTACCAGCAAACCGCCTTGCGGCATCCGATGCCGTCCGATAGCGGCGCGCACCCACGCCAGTGCCACCGTGGAACTGGCTCTGCCAGGCCACGGGTGGCGTCCCCCCTTCGGGGGGAAGGCGTAAAGCGCCTCAGGGGGGAGCGATGTCATGCCACGGTCACGGTGACGGCGTGGTCGCGCCAGCTGGCGTTGTTGTAGCCGCCCAGGTTTTCCTCGCGCTGCTCGGCCTGCACATTGCCCGCCGTGTCGGTGGCGCGGCTCGCCAGCACATGGGTGCCCGCCTCCAGGCGCACGGGCAGCGCAAACTGCCGCCAGGCAAAGGGGCCCAGGTCGGGGCCGATGAGCTTGGCCGCCAACCAGGTCTTGCCGCCATCGGCCGACACCTCCACGCCCTTGATGCCGCGCGTGCCGCCAAAGGCCACGCCATGCACCTGCACCTGTCCGGGCTTGAGTGCCCCCTTGTCGGGCAAGGGGCCGTTGATCCACGACTTCACGCCCATCTCCCACACCGAAGGCTGGTCGGGGCTGGCCTTGCTGCCGGGCGGCGACATGCGGTAGCCGTGCGACATCATGCGCGCCTGCGACTGTGCGCTGGTAAACGCCACGCGCTTGACGTACTTGATGTTGTTCACGCCCTGGTAGCCGGGCACCACCAGCCGCAGCGGGCCGCCATGCGCCAGCGACAGCGGCTCGCCGTTCATCTCCCAGGCCAGCAGGGCGTCGTCCATCGCCTTCACGGGCACCGAGCGCTCCACCAGTACCGACAGCGGGTCCACACCTTCGGGCAGCTTCTCGCCCCCCGTGCCGGTCAGGTAGGCGGCACCATCGGCCAGCCCGCCCAGGGCGGCCACCACGTTGCGCAGCGGCACACCGCTCCAGACCACACAACCGGCAGCGCCCACCGACCAGGGCGTGCCGCTGGGCTTGCTGGGGAAAAAGCCCCGGCCATTGCCCGAGCACTGCAGCACGGTGGCCACGGTTTCCACGCCCAGCGTCTTGAGCTCCGCCAGCGTCAGGCTGCGCGGGCTCTTGACTCCTTCGACGGACACCGTCCACGCGTCGCGGTTGTCCAGGATGGCCGCGTCAGGCGCAGGCAGGTTGTTGCGCACGTACAGCTGGTTGGACGGCGTGATGACGCTGGTGCCGAACGCGGAGCGGCGTGTCTCCAGGGTGCTGCTGCTGTGCACGATCAATGCATCCGGCGACTTCCACCCCGCATAGGCGGGCAGCGGCTTGGCCGCAGAGGCTGCGGCCTGCTGGGCCCGCGCACTGCCCGTCCATCCGGCCAGGCCCAGCGCGCTCAGGGCGGCAGCACTTCCGGCCAGCATGTGGCGGCGCGGCAGGGTCATCGAATCTTTCATGGAAACGTCTCCAAATAGTGGGGTGGACAAAACCTTGTGGCCCCTCGCCATTGGGCAGGGACGGGGGATCGGGTCAGCCCGCATTCTGTGCGGCCGCTCCTCCTGCCGCACGCACGGCGTCGTTAGCAGAAGTAACAAGAACAAAAGATCGGAAACATTCGTACGCAGGTGCGGGGGGCGTGGGCATATTCGCGCTTTGTTTTGGGGAGAGGAGCAGCGCAATGAACACCACCAGAATACCGACCCGAGGCCCGCTGGGACTGCTACTTGTCCTATGGCTGGGTTGCAGCGCAGCACAGGCCCAGCTGACGGCCATCGTGGCCGTGGAGCCCACCGCCCGCAAGGCGGCGCATTCCATCCTGCGCACCGCTGCCGAAACGGGCCTGTCGAAAGCCGCGGGCCAGTCGGTGGCACTGACGACCAGCGACGATATGGCCGACGTGATGCGCGCCACCCGCAGCGCGGGCTATGACATCTTCATTGGCCCTGCCCAGGTGGCGGCGTCTGCGTTGCAACGCGGCTACGAACTGGTGGGCGCAACGCAAAAATCAGACAGATACCTGCTGGTCGGGCTGCAGCAGTTGGCGGCAGTGCCTGCGATGAAGGGCCGCAGGCTCTACCTGCCCCAGCAGGACTCGGTCTATACCTACATGGCGCGCGGCATGCTGAACGAGGCAGGACTGTCGTTCCAGGACCTGCGCGCCGTGCAATACGAAAAATTCCCACAGGCGGGCCTCACCGCTCTGACCTTGGGCACGGCAGACGCCACCGTGGTGCGCGAGGACGACTGGGCCGAATGGTCTGCGGCGCACCCCGGCATCGCGCGGGTGCTGGCCACGTCGCAGCCCGTTCCGGGCGGGTTCTCCATCGTGGTGAAAAAAGACCTGCCGGCGGATGCGCGCAACAAGCTGGCCCAGTGGTTCAACGCGTCGTCCTCCGCCAGCGGCCTGCCGCCAATCTCCGTGCGCCCGGAGGTGGTGGAATACCGTCGCGTGGCCGAGCTGGGGCTGTTCACGCCCACCAGCCTGCCTGGGGTCAACCGTGTCACCGCGCGCGAGGCCCAGACCCTGCTGGCGCAGGGCGCCACGCTGGTGGACACCCGCACCGAAAAGGAATTCAAGACCAAGCGCATCCGCGGGGCCGTATTCGCTGCGTATGTGGAAAAGAGCCTCAAGGACGTGGCCTTCAATGCCGCGCAGGATGACTTTCAGGCGCTGGACAAGCTTCAGGGCCTGGACAGAGCCAAGCCGGTGATTTTTGCGTGCAATGGCGCCGAATGCTGGAAGTCCTACAAGGCCGCCAAGGTAGCCTCCGCCAAGGGCTTCCAGTCGGTGTACTGGCTGCGCGGCGGGTTGCCCGAATGGGATGAAACCGGCCTGCCAACCGAAGGTGGCTAGGAGCCTGCGCAAGGCCTCTGGCCCCTGTCCTTACAATTGGTCGCTTCTCAACTCCCAAGGGCGCGCAAGGCGCCCTTTGTATGGAAATAGCAATACTGTTCGCCCTCATCTGTCTCAACGGCCTGTTTGCCATGTCAGAGATCGCTCTGGTCACGGCCCGCAAAGTCCGGTTGCAAAAGCTGATTGATGAGGGCGATAGCGGTGCCGCCGCGGCCGTGAAGCTGGGCGAAGACCCCACGCGCTTCCTCTCCACCATCCAGATCGGCATCACGTCGATCGGCGTGCTCAACGGTATCGTGGGCGAAGCCGCGCTGGCCGCGCCGCTGGCCTCGTGGCTGGAGCGCCTGGGGGTGCCACTGCCCTACGGCGGCTACGCGGCCACCGGTCTGGTAGTGGTGCTGATCACGTACTTCTCCATCGTGGTGGGCGAACTGGTGCCCAAGCGCATCGGCCAGTCGTACCCCGAGACCTTTGCCCGCCTGGTGGCACGGCCCATCAACTTTCTGGCGCTGGCCACCAAGCCGTTTGTGCTGCTGCTGTCCACATCCACACGCACGCTGCTGCGCCTGTTGGGTGTGAAGGAAACCAGTGGCAGCCCGGTGACCGAAGAAGAGATCCACGCCATGCTGGTCGAAGGCACCACCGCCGGCGTGATCGAGTCGCACGAGCACACCATGGTGCGCAACGTGTTCCGCCTGGACGACCGCCAGATCGGCTCGCTGATGGTGCCGCGCGGGGATGTGGTGTGTCTGGACATTGATGCTCCGTTTGAAGACAACCTCCAATGCATTGAAGAGTCCGACCATGCGCGCTTTCCGGTGGTGCGCGGCGGCATGGACAACATCCTGGGGGTGATCAACGCGCGCCAGTGGCTGTCCCGCACCCTGCGCGACAAGGCGCGTGGTGGCCTGGCCGACCAGCCGCTGCAAACGGCGCTGTATGTGCCCGAGACCATCACGGGCATGGAGCTGCTGGACAACTTCCGCCTGTCGGACGTGCACATGGCGTTTGTCATCGACGAATACGGCGAGGTGCAGGGCATCGTGACGCTGCAGGACCTCATCGAGGCCATCACCGGCGAGTTCCAGCCGCGCGACCCCGAGACCTCGTGGGCGCTGCAGCGCGAGGACGGCAGTTGGCTGCTGGACGGCCACATCCCCGTGCCCGAGCTGAAGGACCGCCTGAACCTGGACGCCGTGCCCGAGGAAGAGCGCGGCCGTTACCACACACTCAGCGGCATGATCATGCTGCTGACCGGCCGCCTGCCCAAGGTGACCGACACGGTGCAGTGGGAGGACTGGAAGCTGGAAGTGGTGGACATGGATGGCAAGACCATCGACAAGATCCTGGCCACGCGGCTGACGCCCGAGGAGAAAGCCGAGTCCGACGAGAACGGCGCGGGCTGACAGGCGTTGACGATGGCGGGGGCTGCTGCGCCAGTCGGCCCCCTCCCCTCGTCTACCTCAGGACGGCAAGGGCTCGCCGTCCACAAACACGGTCAACACGCCGGTGTAGCCGTATACATGGTGGTGGGCGATCTCGCCGCCCGCAAAAAAGCCGGCCAGTGGCACATCGCCCAGCGCATGGCGCACGATCTGCAGCTCGGCGCTGGGCCCGCCAAAATGCGGCCCGCCCCGGCCCGAGCAGCTCACATAGATCGCGCCGCAAATGCGCCGCCCCGTCTGGGGTTGCGCTCCAGCATGTCCGGCAGCGCCCGGCGCAGCGGCCAGTTCCCCTGGCGCGCCGGACGCCACCATGGGCGCGGGCTCCAGTTCCTCCGGCGATAGCTCTTCGCGGATCTCGGCGCAGATGCGCATGAGGTCCGCCCGCGCGGCAGCCACGTTGCGCTGGCAGAACGCCAGGTGCATGCCGGGCTCCACATGGTCGGCCAGGGCCACGCCCCGGCGTGAGCCGTCCAACCCCAGAATATGGCGCACGCGCGTGTCGGTGCCAAAGTGGCCGGTGCGACGCTGGCCCTGTGGCTGCTCACCCGCACTGACCAGCCCGGCCAGCGTGGCCCGCACCTTGCGCAGCGCTGGCTGCGGGTCGCCACCGTCGAGCGAGACCTGCAGCGTATCGAGCAGCACATCCAGCGCAGGCTCGCCATCCAGCGCAAGCACCACGTTGTCCTGCGCGGCAGTGATGGTGTGGAGTGCGCCTACGGGCTGGCAGCCCTGCGTGACCCTCGACACCAGCGACACACCTGCGCCAAACGCCACGCCCGAGAGGCCGCCGTCAAACACCCCGCTGGCACCGCCCTGCCCAGCCATGTTGCCGTCGCCGCCCACGGCAAACTGCACGCTGGCCGTGCGGCTGGCGCTGAGGCCACCAAACAGGTAGCCCGTGTCAGTGCGCGCCGCCATCTCGGTCAGCAGTTCGGCCAGTTCCGGCGTGTGCCCGTCGGCATGCACCAGCGCCGTGTGGGCCACAAAGCCTGCGCCGGCATGCGGCGCATGGGCGGGCAGCGGCGCCACGCCAGAAAACACGCGGTACTGGTCGGAGGGCACATCCAGCAGCATGACCGACAGCGCGGGCTCGTCAAAGTATTCGGCGTTGTTGGCCGACACGCCCACGCCCACGGTACCGCTCCAGTCGGTCACCTCGGGCAGTTCACTGCTCAGGTAGTCGAGCAGCGCCTGGGCCTCGTTGGCATAGTGGTCGGTGATGTACAGCAGGCCCAGGGTGGGCGCCGATGCGTAGTCGGGCAGCGCCATCTGGGCGCGCAACTGCGCCAGCACCAGCGCAGCGGCCATGCGCCACTGCGGGTGGGTGGCATGACCAGTGGGGAATAGTTTCATGGTGATGATCTCCATGCCGGGGCGGGGGTGGGCCAGTGTTGCGCCACCTGCGGGTTGCCACACCCGCCCCCGCCTTGGCGTCAGCCCGCTCGCTTGCGGGCGGCCGGGCTGCGGGTGCTGCTGGCCTTTTTGGCGGCGGGTTTCGTTGTGGTTTTGCGGGCTGCGGGCTTCTTGGCTGCAGCGGATTTTTTGGCAGTGCCCGCTGATGATGCTGCAGCGCGCTTGGCTCCGCCCTGCATGGTCTGCATGCCCTTGGCCGCGAACTGGCTGGCCATGCCGGTCGCCGTTTTGAGCGCTTCCTTGGCCAGGCCTGTGGCCATATTCTTGGTGGTGTCGATGGCCGTCTGCTTGGCCGCGTCCTTCATGGCGTTGGTGGCGATCTGCTGGAACTGGCTGGTGAGCGCCCCCCACCACTGCATCGGGTCCACCACCGCAGGCTCGGCCGCAGCCGTTGCGTTGCCCTTGGCTTTGCCTTTGGCCGGTGGAGCGGCGGGCTCAGCGTCATCGGCCTCTTCCTCGGACTCGTTGGCGGCACTGGCGCGGCCCGTCACGCGGGCAGCAGCGCCAGCCATAGCCTCGGCGGCGCCACTCACGGTATCGGCAGCCTTTTGCACACCACTCATCACAGTGTCGGCCGTCTTGAGCTTGAAGGCGTTGGCCACATCGCCCATGCTGAAGTTCATGCCCTTGAGGGTGGCCAGGGTCATCTTCTGCACCTCCAGCGCCTGGATGGTGGCAGAGAGTGCACGCGAGTTCTGCTCCAGCCAGAACTGCACGGCCTTGAGTTCGTCGATGCGCTTTTCCAGCTCTTCGACGCTGATGGTGGGCGCCACCCAATTGCTGAGGTTGGGCAACTGCGGAATGCTGCTGGACGCCCCCTTGGCAAGGCTTTGCAGAAAGTCAAAACCGGGGACGAATTTGCCGAAACCGAAGTTGGATGTGTCGCTCATGGCCGCTCCGCAAGAGATGGGTCGTGAGAACCTGCTGAAGGTTCTGAGGAGTCACAGCTTACTCCAATGCGTTGCGCCCGCGAAGGCGCTACGGCGGCTGTCACCTCAGTGTTTATGCCCATCCATCATGCTGCCCGCCGTAGCGCCTCCGGGGGCTGCCGTGCCCACGGGCACTGTGAGGTTGAGCTTGCTTTCCACGCCCTTGGCGTCCTGGAACACCAGGGTGATGGGTACCGAGCTGTCCTTGGCCAGGGGCGCCTTCAGGTCCAGCAGCATGACGTGGTAGCCGCCGGGCTTGAGTTCCACCGTCTTGCCTGCGGGCAGGTCCAGCGCAGGCACGGCGCGCATCTTCATGATGTCGCCTTCCATCTTCATCTCGTGCACTTCGGTGAGTCCCGCAGCGGGCGACTCGGCGCGCACCAGGCGGGCGCCGTCCTTGGCGGTGAGGCGCATGAATGCGCCCGTGGCCTTCTGGCCCTGCACGCTGGCGCGTGCCCAGGCGCCTTCGACCTTGACGGCGGCAGTCTGCGCCCATGCAGGGGTGCTGAGCAGTACGGCAACGACGGCTGCAGTGTGAAGAAGTGTTTTCATGGTGACTATCTTTCGGTTGGCTCAAAGAAAAAGGGATGGGGGACTGGGCCCGACTGTCAATGATTGTGGGCAGTGGCGCCGCCGGTGGGCAGAATCTCCAGCGCTGCCGCAGGGGACTTCAGGTCTGACAGCTTCTGGCCCGCCTTGGGCACCTCGGTCCAGTCGTTGCGGCCCTCGGTGCAGACCTGGCGCACCGGCCAGTACACAGTGCCGGCCTGCTCCGGCGCCTGGGCGACCAGCACAAACTCGTCGTAGTGAGCGCTCTGCAGCATGTCCTCCGGCGTCTTGGCTGTCCAGGTGATGCGCACCACGTCTTCGGTGATGCTGCGGCCGTGGCTGCTGTAGGGCTGGGCCAGCTTGTCGCGCTGCACATCCAATGCCCAGCCCGGCTTGGGCATGGGGCGCGCACCGCGCATGCCTGCGGGGATGTCCACCACGACCTGCCGCGTGGGCGACGCGCCGCAGCCGTGGCCGACCTTGAACGCGGCCTTGTAGCTGGCGCCGGCCGGGGCCACTTGGTATTCAAGCACCACATGGGCAGATGCAATGCCAAACAAGGCTGTAGCGCTAGTCAAACATGCGGCAGCAGCTATCTTTTTCATAGTATTCAGAGACATGGGATATTTTCCTTTCAGAGGCTTACCTTCAGCTCGGCCATGTAGCTGCGCTGCGGGTAGGGGTGGAAGTTCCAGAACTGGTAGTTGTTGAGGTTGTCGATGCCCACGGCGGCGCTGACCGCTTTGGTGATCTGGTAGCGCACGCGCACATCGGTGGTGAAGTAGCGGCTCGCGCCCTGGTAGGCAAAACCGTTGGGGTCACTGTTGTCGAGCGTGCTGTACTGCTTGCCGCTGTAACGCGCGCCCAGGGTGTACGACCACTTGTCATCGGGCCGATAAGTGGCCACGGCAGTGGCACGCCACTCGGGGATGCGGGGCTGCCACTTCCCAACACTGGCGGGGAACTTGTCGTTTTTGGTGATCTTGGAGTCCGTCCAGGTCAGGCTGCTGCCCAGCTCCAGTCCGCGTACGAACACATTGGCGGCCTGGTACGACAGCTCAATGCCACGGGTAGCGATGGCGTCCACGTTCTGCACATTGGTCACATTGGGCGTGACGAGCACATTGGTTTGCGAGTAAAGCGCGTCCTTGGTGCGCTCAAAGAAAGCCGTCAGACGCAGCAAGCCGTTGCCCAAGTCACGCTCCGCCGTCAGCTCGGTGGTCCAGCTCTTTTCGGGCCTCAGGTTGGGGTCGTTGTTGATGAGTGTGCCGCTGCCGCTGATGCCGCCCTGGTACAGCTCGGCCACGGTGGGCATGCGCACGGCGCGGCCGGTGGAGGCCTTGAGCACCCACAGCTCATTGGCCTGGTAGGCCACGGCAGCCTTGGGCGACAGATAGGTTTCGTTGCGCTCGGGATGGCTCACCGTGGTGGTAGCGTTGCCGGTCTGGCCATTGCTGGCGCTCCAGCGCTCGGCGCGGGCGCCCAGCACGGCCTTCCACCGTGGCGCGATTTTCCACGTGTCTTGCGCCCACAGGCCCAGCAGTTGGGTGTCGCCGTTGAAGGCCTGGTTGCGCGCACCTGCGGCGCCGTTGATCCAGTTCGTCGTGGCGTTCTCCACCGTTCGCAGCTGGTAGCTGTCGCGCTGCAGACCAAAGTCCACAATATGGGCGCCCAACACGCCATCGGGCCGCCACGTTCCCTTGGCGGCCAGCGTGTTCCAGCCTGTGCCCTTGCTGTTGACGATGCGGCCTGCGCCACCACTCAAAGCGGCGGGCAACGCCACGGTGGCGGCGCGCAGGGTGTCGGTCTGGTAGTCGTACAGGCTGGCGGCCACTTCCCAGTCGAACACGCCCTTGGTATTGCTCTTGACCGACAGCCCATGCATGAAGTGCGTGAGGTCTTCGTTGGACACGTTGAAGTCGGTGGGCGCGAGCGTGTACGAGCGGCCGTTGATGTTGACCGTGCCGCCATACACCGCATTGCCGTTGGCGTCGCGCAGGTAGCTGGTGGGGCGCCCCTCGGATTCGTTGTGCCACCAACCGAAGGTGTAGGCGGCGCGCACGGTGGGCGAAAAGTCGTAGGCGATCTTGGCCTTGATGTGGTCCTGCTGCGTGTGGTACTGCGTGGCGGTGCCCAGCAGGTACCAGGGCTGGTTGCTGCGGTTGTTGCCCAGCACCGCGCCCGTCACCGGCGTGCCTGCATTGCCCACGGTGCCTGCAGACACCAGGCGCGTGGGGAAGGTGAGCGGCTGGCCTTCGCTGTCCGTCTTGTTGAAGTTGAGGAACCACGCCCAGTCGCCATTCTTGTTGCCCACGGAGGCGCTCACCTGCTTGCCGCCGTAGGTACCGCTGGTGTTGTAAAGGTCAAAGGGCTGGTGCTGATAGCTGACCTGCCCGTGCGCCTCGAACTTCGTCGGCATGCGCGTGACGTAGTCCACCACCGCGCCCACCGAGTTGCCTGCATAGGCGGCCGAGAAGGGGCCATAGAGCACATCCACGCGCTCGATCTCCTCGGGCGTGACCAGCATCCAGCGCGGCGCGTTGGTGGGGCCGTTGCCCAGGTAGTTGCTCAGCAAAATGCCATCGGCAAACACCATGGACCGCGCCGGGTTGCCCGTGCCCGAGGCGCGGGTGGACAGCACGGCGTGGTTGTAGTCGCCGATATATCGCTTGCGCACCAGCAGGCTGGGCAGGTACTTGAGAGCGTCTTCGCTGTCGGTGGCGTTGATCGCATGCTCGATCTGCTCGCGCGTCACACCCTCGATGGTGGTGGGAATCTGCGTGGGCAGCGAGGTGGGCTGGCCGCCGGTGATGGTAACCACGCCCAGTTCCTTGACGGGGGCGTTGGAGCCAACACCGGTGCTGTCAGCGCTCTGGGCGAATGCGGGCACGGCCCCGATGACCGTGAAGGTAAGGGCGAGGGGAAAGGCACTGGCCACGGCCAGCGCCATGCGGCTTTTGCGCATGGAAACTCCTGAAAATCAAGCCAAATAGGCCGCTAGCGCAGATAAATCATGCGCCAGAAGCTATCGAATCAATAGCAATTTCAGGAGATAACTGGAGGTCCGCGCGGCGGCAGCGGCGCGGCAGTGCGCGCAGCAATGTGCGCGGCAGGAATGGGGCGCAGGGCATGCGCAAGGGGGTGCGCCACAGGCAGCTGGGCCTGCGACACGGGAGGCGGAGCGCCGACATGCGCGCACAGGGGGCAGTCCAGCGTGTGGCTGGACATCTCCTTGGCACCGTCATCGGTCTTGACCAGCAACTTGATGGCGCCCGAACCCGAACAGATCAGCTCCATCGCCTGCGGATTGACCAGCGGCGACGCTACCGCCACGCCAATCGACAACACAAACCACGCCAGCACAAGGCGGGCGAGCCAGCGAAGGCTGCGAATGGTTTGCAGGGAGGGCATGGGTGCGAATTGTAGGGTGCCTGGGTTCGCAGTCCTTGACCGGGGTCATCTGCGCGACGGACTGCGCCCCCGCCCCCACCTAGGATGCGTGCTGCATTCACCACCACAACGGAGACAACACCATGCTCACACTCTGCGGCTTTTCGGCCAGCAACTACTACAACAAGGTCAAGCTTGCCTTGCTCGAAAAGGGCCTGCCCTTCACCGAAGAACTGGCCTGGGTGGGAGAGACCGACCGCAGCGCCAGCCCGCTGGGCAAGGTGCCCTACCTGCGCACACCCGAGGGGCCGCTGTGCGAATCGGCCGTGATGGCCGACTACATCGAGGCAGCCCACCCGCAGCCAGCGCTGATCCCTGCCAACCCCTACCAGGCCGCCAAGGTGCGCGAGCTGATCACCTTTCTGGAGTTGCATCTGGAGCTGGTGGCACGCAACCTGTATCCCCAGGCTTTCTTTGGCGGAACCGTGAGCGACACAGCCAAGGAGAAGGTGGGAGCGCAGCTTGAGAAAAACATTGCCGCCTTCGGCGAGCTGGCCAAGTTCAGCCCCTACGTGGGCGGCGACGCCTTCACCCTGGCCGACTGCGCTGCCATCGTGCACCTGCCGCTGGTCAGCTCGGCCACCAAAATCATCTATGGCCGCGACTATCTGGCCGACCTGCCGGTGCGCGAATACCTGGCCCGCATGGCCGAGCGCCCCCACGTGCAGCGTGTGAACGCTGACCGCAAGACCAACACCGCCGAGATGCTGGCGCGGCCGCCCAAGCGCTGAGTCCGCCCAGCGGTGAAAACAGGGAGGTGGGCACGGAGCGCCATCCCTTGACCTTGGTCAACGCAGGGCATGGCGCACAGGCGCACCATGCAGGTATCCGATCACCCAGAGGAGACCCCGCATGGACAAGACCCAAGCCGCACCGTTCCTCCAGCAATTGCTGGCCCAGCAATCCGAGCTGCTGGCCCAGTTGGCCGCACAGCGCGGCGGTGTCATCGGCCGCGCAGAGGCCGCTGCCGACCATTTCGGACAACCCGAAGACCCCCGCGCCCAGGTCGCCACCGAGCGCGAGCTGGAATTTGCCCTCGACGAACGCGAAACCGCGCATCTGGCAGCTGTCGAGGCTGCCCTGGCCCGCATTGAAGCAGGCACCTATGGCGAGTGCACGGACTGCGGTACCCACATCACGGCCGCCCGCCTGCACGCTACGCCCGAGGCGGCACGCTGCGTGCACTGCCAGGAAAAGGCCGAACAACACCGCCGAGCTGCGTGAGCAGAGTTCGCGCATACAGGCCATTTCCTTTCCCGTTTTTGCCACCACTTCAAGAAAGCCGACCCATGAGCACTTTTCACGCCGTTGTCTGGATGGACCAGTCCGAAGCCCATGTGGTGATGTTCGACCGCGAACACGCCGAAGCCCAGCGCATCAAGTCCCGCAGCCACCACAAGCACCAGGGCAAGGCTGACGACCTCACGCCGTTTTTTGCCGATGTGGCCCATGCACTCACCCACACCCGCGAGGTGCTGCTGGCAGGCCCAGGCCTGGTGCGCAACCAGTTCCGCGACTGGGCGACCAAGCACCATGCGGCAGTGGCCGATGTGGTGGTGGACTCGGTGGCCGCCGACCACCCGACCGACGCCCAGCTGGTGGCCATGGCGCGCCAGTATTTCAAGAAGTTTGACAACATGGCCGCCGATCCGTCTGTCGCCTGACAGGTTCAGCGCTGCGACCGGAACGCAGCCCCGGCTGCTATCCTTTGCAGGATGCGCAGCCTCTTTCACCTCGCTTTTCACGTCACCGACCTGGACGCCGCCCGCCGCTTTTACGGCGGTGTGCTCGGATGCCAGGAGGGCCGCAGCACCGACACCTGGGTGGACTTCGATTTTTTTGGTCACCAGATCTCGTTGCACCTGGGCATCCCGTTTGCCAGCGCCCGCACCGGGCATGTGGGCGACCATCTGGTGCCCATGCCGCACTTCGGCGCCATCCTGGAGCTGACCGACTGGCATGCACTGGCCGCACGGCTCAAGGCCGCCGGCACCGCCTTTGTGCTGGAACCCCAGGTGCGTTTTGAGGGCCAGCCCGGCGAACAGTGGACGATGTTCTTCCACGACCCCAGCGGCAACCCGATCGAGATCAAGGGCTTTCGCTCGCTGGACGCGGTGTACGCAGCGTGAGCTACACCTTCGCGTCAGCCACCATCCTGCTCCTGCTGATCACCGATCCGCTGGGCAACATCCCCATCTTTGCCAACGCGCTGCGCGGCGTGGCGCCCGAGCGCCGGGCGCGGGTGATCCTGCGGGAGGTGCTGATTGCGTTTGCGCTGCTGCTGGTGTTCCTGTTTTTTGGCGCTGAGTTTCTGCGGGTAATGAACCTGAGCGATCTGTCGCTGCAGATTGCGGGCGCGGTGGTGCTGTTCCTGATCGCACTGCGCATGATCTTTCCGTCGGCGGACGGACCGCAAACAGAGCTGCCAGGCGAGCCGTTGATCGTTCCTCTCGCCATCCCTGCCCTGGCAGGCCCGTCGGCACTGGCCACGGTCATGCTGTTGGTGGCCCAGGCGCCGGAACGCCGGTGGGAATGGGTGGCCGCGCTGTGCGTCACCATGGCTGTGTGTGCCGTGGTGCTGCTACTGGCCGAACGCATCCAGCGCCTGGTGGGCGAACGCGTGGTGATGGCGTTTGAGCGCCTGATGGGCCTGATCCTGGTAGCTATCTCGGTGGAGATGCTGATCCGGGGGATCAAGCAGCTGGCCCACCAGCTGTAGCCACCGCCTGGGGCACCGCGCCAGGGCGATCGTGTGCATGGCGCCGCTGACAGCGCTCCGCACCACCATATCGCGACATCCGCTTCAGCGGCGCTGAAGGATCGGCACGGTCCCCAGAGCAAACACCGAGTTGGGCACGTTGACCCGCGCCATCAACGGGCGGGGCTTGTGCGCCAGGGGCAACTTGGTGCGCGCAGCGGGGGTCTTCTCCTCCACGACAGCACCCTGCTCCAGCGCCTGGGTGACCAGGTCCTGCAGCGTCACCGACTGCAGGTATTCCATCACCCGGGAATTGAAGCTGGTCCACAGTTCACCGGTCATGGATTTGACCTGGGCGGCCTGGCTGGGCCCCAGGTTCTGCAGCTCGTCGGTCTTGAGGTTCTCCACCGCCAAGATGATTTCAGCCACCGATACCTGCTCCGCGCGCCGCGCCAGCGTGTAGCCGCCACCGGGCCCCCGGGTGCTGTCCACCAAGCCGGCGCGGCGCAGTGCGCTGAACAGCTGCTCAAGGTAAGACAGAGAAATCCCCTGCCGTGTGCTGATGGTGGACAAGGGCACCGGCCGCATCTTCTGGCGCAGTGCCAGGTCGGTCATGGCGGACACCGCCAGCTGTCCTCGGGTCGTGATACGCATCGTTGCTACTCCTTGTGAACACAGGCAGCTCCAGACCGCGGCGCAGATCGCCACGGAAGCTGCCAAACGTCAATGTAGAGAGTTTTATACTTCGCGTATATTCGTTTTATTGAGTTTTATTCTTCGAATTACACGAAGTGTTGGGACGGTATGAACTTCAAGCACCTGCGCTATTTCTGGACGGTGGCCAAGGCAGGCGGTGTGATGCGCGCCGGTGAGCAGCTCAACACCACCCCGCAAACGCTGTCCGGCCAGATCAAGCAGTTGGAAGAATGGCTGGGCCACGACCTGTTCCGCAAAAGGGGGCGCGGCCTGGAGCTGACGAGCGAGGGACGGGTGGCCCTGGGGTATGCCGAGCAGATCTTTGCGCTGGGTGACGAACTGGAAAAATCGATCCGGCTGTCGCGCGGACAGGAGAAGCCACTGGAGTTCCGGGTGGGCGTGGCCGACTCGATCGCCAAGTCGGTGGCCTACCACCTGCTGGAGCCTGCGCTGGGTATGCCCCAGCGCGTGCACATGACCTGCCACGAAGGCAAGTTTCCAGAATTGATTGCGCAGCTGAGCCTGCACAAGCTGGACCTGGTGCTGGCAGACGAGCCAGTGTCCAAGAAAATCGGCGTCAAAGCGTTCAACCACCCCCTGGGCACCAGCAGCATGAGTTTTCTGTGCGCCCCGGCTTTGCGGGCGCAGCTGGGTGGGCCCTTCCCAGAATGCCTGCACGGTGCGCCCATGCTCATCCAGGGCCCTATGTCGTCCGTACGCCAGCAACTCGACCACTGGCTGAACAAGCACCACCTGCAACCCCGTCTGGTCGGTGAATTTGACGACAGCGCACTGATGAATGCTTTTGGCCGGGAAGGCCGGGGTATCTTCACATCCCCCTCCGTGCTGGATGAGGAGACCACTGCTCAGTTTGGGGTAGAGGTTATTGGCCGCTCCTCAGACTTGGTGGAGGAGTTTTTCGCGATCTCCATCGAAAGGCGCATCACACACCCTTGTGTGGTGGCCATCACCAAGGCCGCCAAGGCGGATCTGTTTGGACGGTGAGCCTGTCGAGGCCCGACACCACCTTCCACAGGACAAAACAATTGTCGCCGGACAGGTCTGCTCGTCCACCCACTGACCGTGGACCAAGAGCACAAACAAAAACGCCCACTAAAAAGTGGGCGTTTTGCTTTAGCAGTATTTGCTATGTTTTGGTTGCGCGAGAAGGATTTGAACCTCCGACCTTTGGGTTATGAGCCCAACGAGCTACCAGACTGCTCCATCGCGCGGTAAGAAATAAATTATACCCTATTATTCAGCTGCTGCCGAATTATTTTCAGTTTCTGCAGCACGATCGACCAATTCGACCAGGGCCATAGGCGCATTGTCGCCCACGCGGAAGCCCATCTTCAGAATACGGGTGTAGCCGCCAGGACGCACCTTGAAACGCGGGCCCAGGTCGTTGAACAGCTTGGTCACGCTGTCACGGTCACGCAGACGGTTGAATGCCAAGCGACGGTTGGCGAGAGAATCTTCCTTGGCCAGGGTGATCATGGGCTCGATCACGCGGCGCAGTTCCTTTGCCTTGGGAACAGTGGTCTTGATGACTTCGTGCTCGATGAGCGAGTTCATCATGTTCTGCAGCATCGCGAGGCGGTGCGAGCTGGTGCGGTTGAGTTTGCGAAGGCCGTGTCCGTGGCGCATGGTGCTTTCTTTCTACTGTCTATGTAATTAAATCAGGCAGCCGTATCAGGTACTGCCCGAGGCACTGTTCCCCGCAGGGAACGAAAAGTCCCCCTTGCGGGGGACATCAAACCGGGCGCCCAAACTTCGGGCAGCCTTCGATTATAGCTTTGGCTTAACGCTTGTCCAGACCTGCTGGCGGCCAGTTCTCAAGCTTCATGCCCAAGGTGAGACCACGCGATGCCAGCACTTCCTTGATTTCGTTGAGCGACTTGCGACCGAGGTTAGGCGTCTTGAGCAGTTCGTTCTCGGTGCGCTGAATCAGATCACCGATGTAGTAGATGTTCTCCGCCTTCAGGCAGTTGGCAGAACGCACGGTCAGTTCCAGCTCGTCCACAGGACGCAGCAAGATCGGATCGAACGTCGCATTGCCACGTGGGCCTGCGGGTGCGTCGAAAGCAGCCAGTTCGCCGCCTTCCAGCTGTGCGAATACCGCCAGCTGTTCCACCAGGATCTTGGCCGATGCGCGCACGGCATCTTCGGCAGTGATCGCACCGTTGGTCTCGATCTCGACAACCAACTTGTCCAGGTCGGTACGCTGCTCGACACGAGCGCTTTCCACCGTGTAGCTCACGCGCTTCACTGGCGAGAACGATGCATCCAGCACAATGCGCCCAATCGACTTGGTCGATTCGTCAGCATAGCGACGCAGATTGCCCGGCACATAGCCACGGCCCTTCTCGACCTTGATCTGCATGTCCAGCTTCCCGCCAGCAGACAGGTTGGCGATCACGTGATCAGGGTTGACGATTTCCACGTCGTGAGGGGTCTGGATGTCACGGGCAGTGACCACACCTTCGCCATCCTTGCGCAGACTCAACGTCACTTCGTCACGGTTGTGGAGCTTGAACACCACACCCTTGAGGTTCAACAGGATGTTGACCACGTCCTCTTGAACGCCGTCAATGGACGAATACTCGTGCAGCACTCCTGCAATCGTGACTTCCGTCGCTGCGTAACCCACCATGGACGAGAGCAGGACGCGCCGAATGGCGTTGCCCAGCGTGTGGCCGTACCCACGCTCGAACGGCTCCAGTGCGACCTTGGCACGGTTGTGGCCAAGCTGCTCGACATTGATCGCCTTGGGTTTCAGCAAATTGGTTTGCATTCAGACTTCCTCTCAATACCCCCAGCTCGTTACACCGGTAAGGCTGGTGAAGCGCCTAAACCGCGATGCCTCGCGGTTTAGGGACGGTTTTCTTGAATTACGTACTCGACCGATTAGCGCGAGTACAACTCAACGATCAGCGATTCGTTGATGTCGGCGCCAAATTCATCGCGGTCCGGCACCTTCTTGAAGATGCCTTCTGCCTTCTCGGCATTCACTTCCACCCAGGCGGGCATGCCCACTTGGGCCGCCAGTTGCAGGGCTTCCACCACGCGGTTTTGCTTCTTGGACTTTTCGCGCACAGCCACCACATCACCCGTTTTCACGAGGTACGAAGCGATATTCACGGACTTGCCGTTCACGGTGATCGCCTTGTGCGACACCAGCTGACGCGCTTCAGCGCGAGTGGAGCCGAAACCCATACGGTACACGACGTTGTCGAGACGGGATTCCAGCAGGAACAGCAGGTTGGCACCAGTGTTACCCTTCTTGCCGTCGGCGGCTTCGAAGTAACGGCGGAACTGCTTTTCCAGCACGCCATACATGCGCTTGACCTTCTGCTTTTCACGCAGTTGCAGACCGTAGTCAGAGGTGCGGGCACCCGAAGTGCGGCCGTGCTGACCAGGCTTGGAGTCGAACTTGGACTTGTCGGCAATCGAACGACGTGCGCTCTTCAGGAACAGGTCGGTGCCTTCACGGCGGGAGAGTTTGGCCTTGGGGCCGAGGTAACGTGCCACTTGAGCTTCCTTTGTGTCATCTACCGCAAACCATTGCGGGAGCCGCCTGAGGCGCTTGCGCGTTCACAGGCGGCGGTGGGCTTAGAGAGATTAGATACGACGGCGCTTTTGAGGGCGGCAGCCGTTGTGTGGCACCGGGGTCACATCGGAGATCGATGTGATACGGATGCCCAGTGCGCCCAATGCGCGCACCGAAGACTCACGACCAGGACCTGGGCCCTTGATTTCGACGTCCAGGTTCTTGATACCTTGATCGATGGCAGCGCGACCAGCCACTTCCGAAGCCACCTGGGCTGCGAATGGGGTGGACTTGCGCGAACCCTTGAAACCTTGGCCACCGGACGAAGCCCACGACAGGGCGTTGCCCTGACGGTCGGTGATCGTGATGATGGTGTTGTTGAACGAGGCGTGCACGTGTGCAATGCCGTCCGAAACATTCTTCCGGACCTTCTTGCGAACGCGCTGAGCTGCGTTATTGGCAGGAGACTTAGCCATGATGATCTTTCAATCTTTATTTCTTCAGTGCAGCTGCACCCTTGCGCGGACCCTTGCGAGTGCGAGCATTGGTACGGGTGCGCTGACCACGCATTGGCAGACCGCGGCGATGGCGGAAGCCACGATAGCAGCCGATGTCCATCAAACGCTTGATGTTCATCGTGGTTTCGCGGCGCAGGTCACCTTCAATGGTGAACTGCTCGATTTGCTCGCGAATTTTTTCTAGATCGCCGTCCGTCAGATCCTTGATCTTCTTGGAGTAAGCGATACCAGTTGCTTCGCAGATCTTGCGAGCGCGGGTGCGACCAATGCCAAAAATGGCGGTCAAACCGATTTCCGCGTGCTTGTGCGGCGGAATGTTAATGCCAGCGATACGTGCCATATGCGTCCTCTAATACTTTCCAATCAACCTTGGCGCTGCTTGTGACGCAGATCCGTGCAGATCACGCGCACCACACCCTTGCGGCGGATGATCTTGCAGTTGCGGCAGATTTTTTTGACCGAAGCCGAAACTCTCATTGCATTCTCCTAAAACTTTTCCATCCGTCCCGGCTGCTTCGCACGGAACACAATTTGTGCCCGCGAAAAATCGTGGGGCGCCAACTCAATCGATATCCAACTCTTTGCGGGCAGCGCTGGGCGCTACCCTCGTGCTGTCAACCGCCTGTACTGCCTTTGAAGTTAGCCTTCTTGAGCAGCGATTCGTACTGTTGCGACATCATGTAGTTCTGGACCTGGGCCATGAAGTCCATGGTCACCACCACAATAATCAGCAGCGAAGTTCCACCAAAGTAAAACGGTACGTTGTACTTCAGGATCAGAAACTCCGGCAACAGACACACGAAAGTGATGTACACAGCACCGGCCAAGGTCAGGCGAACCAAGATCTTGTCGATGTAGCGGGCCGTTTGTTCACCGGGACGAATGCCTGGGATGAACGCACCGCTCTTCTTCAGGTTATCTGCTGTCTCGCGACTGTTGAACACCAACGCCGTGTAGAAAAAGCAGAAGAAAATGATCGCAGCAGCATAGAACATCACGTAGATTGGCTGACCTGGAGTCAGTGCACCCGAGATGTCCTTGAGCCAACGCATCGATTCACCAGCACTGAACCAGTTCACCACCGTCGCAGGCAGCAAGATGATCGACGACGCGAAGATCGGAGGAATCACACCGGCCATGTTCAGTTTCAAGGGCAAGTGCGACGATTGACCGCCATACACCTTGTTGCCGACTTGTCGCCGTGCATAGTTCACCAGAATCTTGCGCTGACCACGCTCTACGAACACCACGAAGTAAGTCACCAGACCCACCACGATAACGATGAAGATGGCTGCCAGGATGCTCATGGCGCCGGTACGAACCAACTCCAGAAGACCACCGATCGAACTGGGTAACCCGGCAGCGATACCACCGAAGATCAGGATCGAAATCCCGTTGCCCAGGCCACGCTCAGTGATCTGCTCACCCAACCACATCAGAAACATGGTTCCTGCCGTCAAACTGACCACTGCAGTCAGGCGGAAGCCAAAGCCGGGGCTCAGAACCAAGCCAGCAGAGCTTTCGAGAGCAACAGCAATACCCAGAGACTGAAACAGCGCCAGGCCCAAGGTCCCGTAACGGGTGTATTGCGTGATCTTTCTGCGACCTGCTTCGCCTTCCTTCTTCAACTGCTCAAAGGCCGGCAGCACGTATGTCATCAACTGCATGATGATCGATGCAGAGATGTACGGCATGATCCCCAGAGCGAACACCGTGAAACGCGACAGCGCACCGCCCGAGAACATGTTGAACAGGTTCAGGATGCCGCCCTGCTGGCCACTGAACAGCTGCTGAAGTTGGGCTGGATCGATACCTGGCACAGGGATATGAGCCCCGATGCGGTATACGACCAGCGCTAACAACAGAAAAACCAGACGACGACGCAGGTCGCCGAATTTTCCGGTCTTTGCAATTTGAGCCGCGCTAGTAGCCACAGATGCCTTCCTTCAGTGCCACACTCAGGCGACGCTGCCGCCAGCAGCTTCGATGGCTGCCTTGGCACCAGCCGTAGCGCCCACGCCAGACAGCTTGACTGCCTTGGTCAGGGAACCGCTCTTGATGACCTTGACCACCTTGGCCAGTTCGCCCACCAGACCAGCTTGCTTCAGTGCCAGCACATCCACTTCGGCCAGGCCCAGTTGGTCCAGCGCCGTCAGCGTAACTTCTGCATTGAACTTGAGCAGGTGCGACTTGAAGCCGCGCTTGGGCAAGCGACGTTGCAGAGGCATTTGACCGCCTTCGAAGCCCACCTTGTGGTAGCCACCAGAGCGGGACTTTTGGCCCTTGTGACCACGGCCAGCGGTCTTGCCCAGACCGGAGCCGATACCACGGCCTACGCGGCGCTTGGCATGCTTGGCGCCGTCTGCGGGCTTGATGCTATTGAGTTCCATGATCTATCTCTCAGACGATTTTGACCAGGTAGCTGATCTTGTTAATCATGCCGCGAACTTCGGGCGAATCCTTCAATTCGCTGACGCTGTTCAGCTTGCGCAGACCCAGGCCACGAACGGTGGCGCGGTGCGATTCCTTGGTGCCAATCGGGCTGCGCACCAGTTGAATCTTGACTGTTTGTTGCGTTGTCATATTCAGGCTCCGGTTCAGGCGAAGATGTCTTCGACTGTCTTGCCGCGCTTGGCTGCCACGTTCGACGGAGTCGTCGAGTTGACGAGCGCGTCAAAGGTAGCACGGACCATGTTGTAGGGATTCGACGAGCCGTGGCTCTTGGCCACGATGTCGGTCACACCCAGCACTTCAAAGACAGCGCGCATTGGGCCGCCAGCGATGATACCGGTACCCTTGGGAGCGGGAGCCATCATCACTACTGCCGCGCCATGGTGGCCGGTAACGTTGTGATAAATGGTGCCGTTCTTCAGGGACACCTTGACCATGTTGCGGCGGGCTTCTTCCATCGCCTTCTGCACGGCAGCAGGCACTTCCTTGGACTTGCCCTTACCCATGCCCACGCGGCCGTCACCGTCGCCAACCACAGTCAGTGCGGCGAAACCGAGGATACGGCCACCCTTCACGACTTTGGTCACGCGGTTGACCGCGATCATTTTTTCGCGCAGACCGTCGTCACGACCTTCGTCTTGCACTTTGGGTTGAAATTTAGCCATTTTTTATTCCGCTCCGCTTAGAACTGCAGGCCGGCTTCACGGGCTGCGTCGGCCAGGGCCTTGACGCGACCGTGGTAGGCAAAGCCTGCGCGATCAAATGCAACCTTCTCGACACCCGCAGCTTTCGCCTTCTCAGCGATACGCTTGCCGATGATCTGGGCTGCAGCGGCATTGCCACCCTTGCCCGAACCGCCGAGCGACTTGCGCACATCGGCTTCTGCCGTCGAAGCGCTTGCCAGCACCTTGCTGCCGTCGCCGGAAATCACACTGGCGTAGATATGGAGGTTCGTACGGTTCACGGTGAGACGAGCCACGCCTTGCTGTGCAATGCGGATGCGGGTCTGGCGCGAACGACGAAGACGCTGCTCTTTCTTGGTCAACATGTTGCAGCTCCTTATTTCTTCTTGGTCTCTTTGATCGTGATCTTTTCGTCCGCGTAGCGGATGCCCTTGCCCTTGTAGGGCTCGGGTGGACGAACAGCACGGATCTCAGCGGCGATCTGACCGACGCGTTGACGATCAGCACCCTTGATCACCACTTCAGTGGGGGTAGGGGTGGCAACCGTGATACCAGCGGGCATCTCGATGTTGACCGGGTGCGAATAGCCGACGGCCAGGTTCAGCTTGGAACCGGCTGCAGCAGCCTTGTAACCCACGCCTACCAAGCTCAGCTTCTTTTCGAAGCCCTTGCTGACGCCGACCACCATGTTGTTGACCAACTGGCGAATCGTGCCGCTCATGGCATTGGCTTCGCGGGAATCATTGGCAGGCTCAAAGCTGAGCTTGCCTTCATTGCTCGACACCTTCACCAGCGCGTTTTGCGCCAGCGACAGCGTGCCGCCAGAGCCCTTCACGGAGATCTGGTCACTCTTCACGGACACATCCACACCTGCGGGGATGGTCACGGGCATTTTTCCTACTCGGGACATTTCAGTTTCTCCTCAATGCCGCGGGTTAGGCCACGTAGCAGAGCACTTCGCCACCGACACCGGTAGCGCGCGCCTTGCGATCAGTCATCACACCCTTGGGAGTTGTGACAATTGCCACACCCAGACCGTTCATGACTTGTGGAATGGAATCACGGCCTTTGTAGACACGCAGACCAGGGCGGCTGACGCGCTCGATGCGTTCAATCACTGGACGGCCTGCGTAATACTTCAGGGCAATTTCGAGTTCGGACTTGCCAGCTTCGGTCTTGACCTGGAAGCCGTCGATGTAACCTTCGTCCTTCAGCACCTGGGCGATGGCAATCTTCACTTTGGAAGAAGGCACCTGAACCGTGGCCTTGGAGACCATCTGTGCATTACGGATGCGGGTCAGCAAGTCAGCGATGGGATCACTCATGCTCATGTTTAATCTCTCCTGCCTGCTTACCAGCTGGCCTTGGTGACACCAGGGATGTCGCCATTGAAAGCCAGTTCGCGGATCTTGGCGCGAGCCAGACCGAATTGACGGAAGGTGCCACGTGGACGACCGGTGATTTCGCAACGGTTGCGCTGACGTGTGGGGTTGGCGTTACGCGGGAGCTTTTGCAGGCCCAGGCGGGCTGCATCACGCTCTTCGTCGCTGCGCTTGGCATCGCCAGCGATTGCCTTCAGTTCCGCATACTTGGTTGCGTACTTGGCTGCCAGTTTTTCGCGCTTCAGTTCGCGCTGGATCAAAGCTACTTTAGCCATGCTTCGCCTCAGTTCTTGAACGGGAAACGGAAACCAGCGAGAAGCGCCTTGGCTTCTTCGTCGGACTTGGCCGTCGTGGTGATGCTGATATTGAGACCGCGCAGGGCGTCAACCTTGTCGTACTCAATTTCAGGGAAGATGATCTGTTCTTTGACGCCGATGTTGTAGTTGCCACGGCCATCGAAGGCGCGACCGGAGATACCACGGAAGTCACGAACGCGAGGCAGCGCCACGGTCACGAAACGATCCAGGAACTCATACATCTGCACGCCACGCAGCGTGACCATGCAACCGATGGCTTGACCTTCGCGGATCTTGAAACCGGCGATAGCCTTCTTGGCCTTGGTCACCACAGGCTTCTGACCAGCAATCTTGGTCAGGTCGGCCACGGCGTTGTCCATCACCTTCTTGTCCGAGACTGCTTCGCTCACGCCCATGTTCAGGGTGATCTTGGTCAGACGGGGAACCTGCATCGGCGAGGTGTAACCGAACTGCTTGGTCAGCTCGGGTGCGATCTTGTCGCGGTAAATTTCTTGGAGTCGTGCCATGTTTACCCCTTAGGCCGCCTTGATTTCAGCGCCGCTGGACTTGAACACACGAACGCGTGTGCCGTCAGCCTGCACCTTGATGCCCACGCGATCAGCCTTGCCGGTAGCAGCATTGAAGATGGCCACATTGGACTGGTGAATCGGCATGGCCTTTTCGATGATGCCGCCGGTCGTACCCTTCATCGGGTTCGGCTTGGCATGCTTCTTGACCAAATTGATACCGTCGATGACGAGGTGGGAGTCATCTTTGCGCAGCGACACAGTGCCGCGCTTGCCCTTGTCACGGCCGGTCAGCACGATGACTTCGTCGCCCTTGCGAATCTTGTTCATGGCGCGTCCTTAGAGAACTTCAGGAGCCAAGGACACGATCTTCATGAACTTTTCGGTACGCAGTTCACGCGTCACGGGTCCAAAGATGCGGGTGCCGATAGGCTCCAACTTTGCATTCAGCAACACTGCGGCGTTGCCATCGAATTTGACGAGCGAACCATCGCCGCGACGAATACCCTTCGCCGTGCGAACCACCACTGCACTGTAAACCTCGCCTTTTTTGACGCGGCCACGTGGAGCGGCTTCTTTGATGCTCACCTTGATGATGTCGCCAACGCTTGCATAGCGACGCTTCGAGCCACCCAGCACCTTGATGCAAAGGACGGACTTGGCGCCGGTATTGTCGGCAACCTCTAACCGAGATTCTGTCTGGATCATTTCAATATTCCCAACTTGCACCAGAAGACAACAGCCCCAGAGAACTTCTCGAGGGCTGAAGATCAGCCAGTCAGTCTTGGGCCCGTCGTCCGCACCGCAAACCATTTGCAGCACTTCCCGCTGGGCAGAAACTTCACGTAGGAAACGCGAAGCCCTCGATTATTGCAAAAGACTTTTGGGAAGTCAAGCGAGTGTTATGCAGGCACATGCAGATATTGTTGCGCCAGGGCCAGAAAGGCCTCCAATTGCGGGTCGGCGCCCAGTTCCTCGCGCAGGATGCCCGCGACAACCGGCGCCAGGTCTATGGCTTTGCGGGCATCCAGGAACAGCAGGCGCGAACGCCGCGCCAGCACATCTTCCACCGTGCAGGCATATTCATAGCGGGCCGCAAAGCGCACCATAGCCTCCGTCAAGCCGCCGCCCAGATCGGCCTGCGCACCCGGCATTCCCAACACTGCGGCCGCTTCACTGCCGTAAGAGTGCAGGCCCTGGGCATCGCTGATGCGGTGCTGCACGGGCTCTCCGGGGGTTCCCACCAGGGGCAGATGGTTGGTCACACCGGCCGGCTTTTCCGGCAGCAGGCCCGTGGTGAAGCATTTTTGCAACACATCTTCCGCCATTGCCCGGTAAGTGGTCCATTTTCCACCGGTCACGGTGATCAGGCCACTGCGGCTGGCCAGTACGGTGTGCTCCCGACTGATCTTCTTGGTGTTGTCACCATCGTCGTCCTGCGGCTTGACCAGCGGACGCAAGCCCACCCAGATACTGCGAATGTCCTCGACACGGGGCGCACGGGTTAGATAGCGCGCAGACTCCTCCAGAATGAACCGCACCTCCTCCTGGAAGGGTTCAGGTTCACGCACCACGTCCTGGCGCGGGCTGTCGGTGGTCCCCAAAATGAGTTTGCCGAGCCATGGCACGGCAAACAACACGCGGCCATCGGCAGTCTTGGGCACCATCAGCGCGTGGTCAGACGGCAGGAACTCCCGGTCCACCACAATGTGCACCCCCTGGCTGGGTGCCACCATGGGCTTGACGGGCCGCCCGATGGCTTCACCGTCCATCTGGCGCAGCGTGTCCACCCACACACCCGTGGCGTTGACCACCGACCGGGCGCGCACCGTGAACTGCTGGCCACTGTCCGTGTCCTCGCAGACAAAACCCACGACCTTGCCCGCCTCGTGGACCAGCGACCGTGCGGGACAGTAATTGACAACCAACGCCCCCAGGCTCGCAGCCGTACGCGCCAGCGCCAAGGCCAAGCGAGCGTCATCAAACTGGCCGTCCCAATACTTGACACCACCCTTGAGACCCTCGGTACGGGCTGTCGGAAGGCATTGCAGGGTTCGAGCGCGCCCCAGAAACTCGGTAGCGCCCAGACCGGCCTTGCCAGCAAGAGCGTCGTACATCATGAGACCGATGCCATAGAACGGCGTTTCCCAGAAACGGTACGACGGCATCACAAAAGGCAGCGGTTGCGCCAGATGGGGCGCGTTGTGCAGCAGCGTTGTGCGCTCATGCAGCGCCTCGCGCACCAGCGCAATATTGCCCTGCGCCAAGTAACGAACACCGCCATGCACCAGCTTGGTGGCGCGGGACGAAGTCCCTTTGGCGAAGTCGTGCGAATCCACCAGGACCACGCTGAAACCACGCGCGGCAGCATCCAGAGCTACCCCCAGACCCGTCGCGCCGCCGCCGATCACGGCGAGGTCATAGTGGTGCGGCTGGGCGAGGCGGGCCAGGAGGTCGGCGCGCCGTGTGGGAAGGGGAGCGGTGGCAATGGTCATGGGGTGATTGTCCATGGGCGGAGTAAAAACCAAGGGTTTACCCTTGAATTCCTGACACTCCCGGGGTGAAAACCCGCCCCGCAGCCGCACAGGGGCCGAGGGCGGTATGGAGCAAAAAAGGCAGCCAGAGACCTTTTGGGCCCTGGCTGCCGATCAATGTTGATTACAACAACACCTTGATCTGAGGATCAGCGCGTCTTGCCGTCCTTCCACGCCTGCAGCAGCGTGTTATAGGCAATCGTCTGGCCCTTTGGCTTCTCATTGGCCAGCTTGGCCCAAGGCGCTTGCTTGTCGCTGAGCCACTTGGAGGGATCGCTCTTGGGGTTCAGCTTGGGTGCGCAATGTGCCATGCCCGCACGCTCCAGACGGGCCATCACCTGGTCCATCTCGTCAGCCAGCGTGTCCATGGCGCCTTGGGGGGTCTTTTCACCCGTCACAGCCTGTGCCACGTTCTTCCACCACAGCTGCGCCAGCTTGGGGTAGTCAGGCACATTGGTACCAGTGGGCGACCATGCAACGCGGGCCGGGCTGCGGTAGAACTCGACCAGACCTCCCAGCTTAGGCGCCATGTCGGTCATGGCCTTGGACTGGATGTCGGATTCGCGGATCGGCGTCAGGCCGACCATGGTCTTCTTGAGCGACGTGGTCTTGGCTGTCACGAACTGTGCGTAGAGCCAGGCGGCAGCCGTCTTGTTGGCGTCATGGTCCTTGAAGAAGGTCCAGCTGCCTACGTCCTGGTAGCCGTTCTGCATGCCTTGCTTCCAGTACGGACCGTTGGGGCCGGGGGCCATGCGCCACTTGGGGGTGCCGTCGGCGTTCACCACTGGCAGGCCGGGCTTGGTCATGTCGGCCGTGAAGGCGGTGTACCAGAAGATCTGCTGCGCGATCTGGCCTTGTGCAGGCACGGGACCAGCTTCGCCGAAGGTCATGCCCGTGGCCTCCTTGGGCGCGTACTTCTTCATCCAGTCCACGTACTTGGTGAGGGCGTAGACGGCGGCAGGCGAATTGGTCGCACCACCACGAGCCACCGAGGCACCCACGGGTGTGCACTTATCGTCAGCCACGCGGATGCCCCATTCGTCGATCGGCAGGCCATTGGGCGCGCCGATGTCGGCCGTGCCAGCCATGGACAGCCAGGCGTCGGTGAAACGCCAGCCCAAGGAGGGGTCCTTCTTGCCGTAGTCCATGTGGCCATAGATGGGCTTGCCGTCGATATTCTTCACGTCGTTGGTAAAGAACTCTGCGATGTCCTCATAGGCGCTCCAGTTGAGCGGCACGCCCAGGTCGTAGCCGTACTTGGCCTTGAACTTGTCCTTGATGTCCTTGCGGTCGAACAGGTCGGCGCGGAACCAGTACAGGTTGGCAAACTGCTGGTCAGGCAGCTGGTACAGCTTGCCGTCCGGCCCGGTCGTGAACTTGGTACCGATGTAGTCCTTGATGTCGATGCCGGGGTTGGTCCACTCCTTGCCTGCACCGCCCATGTAGTCGGTCAGGTTCATGATCTTGCCGTAGCGGTAGTGCGTACCGATCAGGTCCGAGTCCGAGATCCAGCCGTCATAGATGGATTTGCCCGACTGCATGGAGGTCTGCAGCTTCTCGACCACGTCACCTTCCTGGATCAGGTCGTGCTTAACCTTGATGCCGGTGATTTCTTCGAACGCCTTGGCGAGCGTCTTGGATTCGTATTCGTGGGTGGTGATGGTTTCGGACACCACCGAAATTTCCTTCACACCCTTGGCCTGCAGCTTCTTGGCTGCGTCCATGAACCACTTCATCTCGGCCATCTGCTGGTCTTTGCTCAGCGTGGAGGGCTGGAACTCGGTGTCGATCCATTTTTTGGCCTCCGCCTCGCCCGCCATGGCGGCCTGACCCGTCATGACCGCTACTGCCAGTGCCAGCGCTGTGTACCGCGTCTTCATAGTGCCTGTCTCCTCATAGTCATCTCCCCTTTGGATGCAAGGGTCGCGCGGCTCCGGGGAAGGGTTGAGCCGCGCGACGGGAACCATTGAAATCAAGGCTGCCTGCAGGCACCTCACCCCTTGCGCAGGATGAGCAGCAGCACTGCCATCGACAGCACAAAGCTGATCCAGATCGACGGATCGCCCTGCAGGCTGAACCACTGGGCCAGCTTGCCGCTGATGCCCACAAAAATAAGATTCACGTAAGCCGCTGACAGCAGCCCAATAAACAGCCGATCACCGCGCGTCGTCTCCAGCGGCAAAAAGCCCTTGCGCATCGTGGTGGGCGACTTGATCTCCCACACCGTCATGCCGATCAGCATCAGCACGATGCAAATGAAGAACACCGCCACGGGCAGCGTCCAGGCCATCCAGTCAAACATCTCGCTGCCTCCTCAAACCCGCCCCATCGCAAAGCCTTTTGCGATGTAGTGGCGAACAAACCAGATCACGATCGCACCCGGCACGATGGTCAGCACGCCCGCTGCCGCCAGCGTCGCCCAGTCCATGCCCGATGCGCTCACCGTGCGCGTCATGGTGGCCACGATGGGCTTGGCATTCACGCTGGTCAGCGTGCGGGCCAGCAGCAGCTCCACCCAGCTGAACATGAAGCAGAAAAACGCTGCAACGCCCACGCCGGCCTTGATAAGCGGCAAGAAGATGGTCATGAAAAAGCGCGGAAAGCTGTAACCGTCGATGTAGGCCGTCTCGTCGATCTCACGCGGAATGCCGCTCATGAAACCTTCCAGAATCCACACGGCCAGCGGCACGTTGAACAGCAAGTGCGCCAGCGCCACGGCGATGTGCGTGTCCATGAGCCCCACAGTCGTGTAGAGCTGGAAGAACGGCAGCAAAAACACGGCTGGTGGCGTCATGCGGTTGGTCAGCAGCCAGAAGAACACATGCTTGTCGCCAAGGAACTGGTAGCGGCTGAATGCATAGGCTGCGGGCAGCGCCACGGTGAGCGAGATCACCGTGTTGATAGCCACATAGATCAGGCTGTTGATGTAGCCCGAATACCAGGATTCATCCGTGAAGATGGTCTTGTAGTTGGCCCAGGTGAAATGCTGTGGAAAGAACGTGAAGGTCGAAAGGATCTCCTCATTGGTCTTGAAGCTCATGTTGACCATCCAGTAGATGGGCAACAGGGCGAACAGCAGGTAGACAACAAGGAAGATCGACCGCTTCTGGAAGCGCTTTTCATTCATGGCCGGCTCCTTCGTTGCTGGCAGTACCCACGCGCTGCATCCAGTTGTAGAGGATGAAACACAGCAGCAGGATGATGAAGAAATAGATCAGCGAGAACGCTGCGGCAGGGCCCAGATCGAATTGGCCCACAGCCTTGGTCGTCAAGTACTGGCTCAGGAAGGTGGTGGCATTGCCCGGCCCGCCGCCTGTGAGCACAAAAGGCTCGGTATAGATCATGAAGCTGTCCATGAAGCGCAGCAGCACCGCAATCATCAGCACGCCGCGCATCTTGGGCAGCTGGATGTAGCGGAACACGGCGAACTTGCTGGCACCGTCGATGCGGGCCGCCTGGTAGTAAGCGTCAGGGATGGACCGCAACCCGGCAAAGGCCAGCAGAGCGACCAGCGGCGTCCAGTGCCACACGTCCATCAGCAGCACCGTGAGCCACGCCTGCGTGGCGTTGCCGGTGTAGCTGTATTCAATGCCCATCTCCTGGAGCAGCCGGCCCATGAGGCCGATGTCGGCGCGGCCATAGATCTGCCAGATAGTGCCCACCACGTTCCAGGGGATCAACAAGGACAGGGCCACCACCACCAGCACGGCGGACGACTTCCAGCCTTGCGCAGGCATGGATAGCGCCAGCATGATGCCCAGCGGAATCTCCACCGCCAGCACCGCCAGCGAGAAGGTCAACTGGCGCAGCAGCGCGGCGTGCAGCTCCTCATCGCGCATCACCTGCACAAACCATTCCGTGCCTACAAAGACACGGCGCTCGGGCGAAATGATGTCCTGCACCGAGTAGTTCACCACCGTCATCAACGGCAGGATGGCCGAGAAGGCCACACACAAAATCACGGGCAGGATCAGGAACCAGGCCTTCTGGTTCACGGGTTTGGTCGTGGTGCTCATTGGAAACCTCCGTGCTGCGCACTGCGGTGCTGAGCGCCTTCGGGCGGCCGGGCGGCGCTCATGGGGCGACCTCCGCGGTCAGCAACTGTTCGTTCTGGTAGAAGCAGGTGTGGGTGCCCAGCACCTGCAGCCACGCCGTGTCACCGGCCGACGGCAGGTGCGTCTCGGGTGTGAAACGCGCCTTGACGGTGTGCTCGCCCACCTTGGCGGTCAGCATCAGGTAGGTGCCAATGTCCTGCACTTGCACCACCATGCAAGGTAATGCGCCCGGCTGCTGCGGCTGGGCCAGGGCCAGGTATTCGGGCCGGATGCCGACCTGCAGGGCACCGTTCGGCAGCGTACGGCCCACGGGGCTGGCCAGGCGATGCCCGGCCACAGCGATACTGTCGCCCTCGCTGTGCGCAGACAAAAAGTTCATGCCCGGCGAGCCAATGAAGTGCCCCACAAAAGTATGCGCAGGTCGCTCGAACAAGGCGTCGGCAGACCCCACCTGCACGGCCTTGCCGCGCGTCATCACCACCACCTGGTCCGCAAAGGTCAGCGCCTCCACCTGGTCATGGGTCACGTAGATCAGCGTGAGTTTGAGTTCGTGGTGAATCTGCTTGAGCTTGCGCCGCAGCTGCCACTTGAGGTGCGGGTCGATCACCGTGAGCGGCTCATCGAACAGCACGGCCGCCACATCGGCGCGCACCAGTCCACGGCCCAGAGAAATCTTCTGCTTGGCATCGGCCGCAAGGCCTGCCGCACGCTGGTTGAGCTGGCCACTCATCTCCAGCATCTCGGCGATCACGCCCACACGCTGCTTGATCTGCGCCTCGGGCACCTTGCGGTTGCGCAGCGGGAACGCCAGGTTCTCGGCCACCGTCATGGTGTCGTAGATCACCGGGAACTGGAAGACCTGCGCAATGTTGCGCTCCTGCGGGCTGGCACGCGTCACGTCGCGGCCATCAAACAGCACCTTGCCGTGTGACGGCACAAGCAGGCCCGACATGATGTTGAGCATGGTGGTCTTGCCACAGCCCGAGGGACCGAGCAGCGCGTAAGCGCCACCGTCCTCGAACTCCATCTTCAAAGGCAGCAGGGCGTAGTCGCTGTCCTGCTGCGGGTTCGGCTTGTACGAATGCGCCAAATCCAGACTGATGCGGGCCATCTCAACGCCCTCCTTGTGCAGTAACAGGCCGCGCAGGCGCCCACGCCAGTCGGCCGTCGGCGCCAAACACATAGACCTGGGCTGGGTCCAGGTGCAGCGTGATGGGCGTGCCCAGTTCAAAGTAATGCACACCGGTCAGCTGTGCCACCAAGTCGCCCCAGGGTGTGGTCGCGTGCACAAAGGTATCCGACCCCGAGATTTCCGCCAGCTCCACCACCCCACCCACGCTGATGTCGCCCTGGCGCGCCACCACGCGCAGCGCACTCGCGCGCACGCCCACCGTGAGCCCAGCCGCCGTGGCCACACCTTGCGGCAGGTGCACGGCCAGCTCCACACCGCCCTGCAGGCGCACACCGGCAGTGGCGGCCGAGGCAGCAATCAGGTTCATCGGCGGGTCACTGAAAGCGCGCGCCACACGCAGCGAATTGGGCGCGTGGAACACCTCGGCCGTAGGGCCGTACTGCAGCAACTGACCTTCGTCGAGTACGGCGGTGTAGCCACCCAGCAGCAGGGCCTCGCCCGGCTCGGTAGTGGCATAGACCACAGTGGACTGGCCGGCAGCAAACAGCTGGGTCAGCTCCTCGCGCAGCTCTTCGCGCAGCTTGTAGTCCAGGTTCACCAGGGGTTCGTCCAGCAGCATCAGCGGCGCACCCTTGGCGAGGGCGCGGGCCAGTGCCACGCGCTGCTGCTGCCCTCCCGACAGCTCGGCCGGGTAGCGGTCCAGAAACATGTCGATGTGCAGGCGGCTTGCGATCTCACGCACCCGGGCGTCGATGTTCTTTTCGCCGCGCAGCTTCAGGGGCGACGCAATGTTGGCCGCCACCTTCATCGAGGGGTAGTTGATGAACTGTTGGTACACCATGGCCACATTGCGGTCGCGCACAGGGGTGCCCGTCACGTCCCGGCCATCAACCAACACGCGTCCATGGGTGGGCACATCCAGCCCCGCCATGATGCGCATCAGGCTGGTCTTGCCCGCCTGGGTCGCCCCCAGCAACACTGTCACGGCATTGGGCTGCAGCGACAAATTCATGTCGTACAGCCAGGTCTGCGCCCCGACTTTTTTGCTGATGCTGTCCAACGCCAGCTGCATGAAGCATCCTCTTCCGGCCCTTGGGCCTGTGTGAAAGGACTGCACACACTCGCGGCAGCCCTCAAATTTCGAACTTTTTCATTTTTGTTCCTTTTTGTTCGAATTGAATCAAGGTTTACCCTTAATCAATTCGTTTTTGTTCGATTTACAGTCTTTAGCGTGTCGCCAGCCACCAAAGCGAATGTTTCAGATTCGTTACGATTCGGTGACATAACACTGCGCACAACACCCCACCGTGAACACCAATCCCCGCCAACTCCAACTCCTCGAAGAAGTGCGCGCGCGCAAGTCCGCCACGGTGGAACAGCTCGCCGAAACGCTGGGGGTCACACTGCAGACGGTGCGCCGCGATGTGCAGCGCCTGGCAGAGTCGGGACTGCTCACGCGCTTTCATGGCGGCGTGCGCGTGCCCAGCTCCACGGTGGAGAACCTGGCGCACACCCAGCGCGAAAATCTGCATGCCGAAGGCAAGGCGCGCATTGCGCGCGCCGTGGCCGAACAGGTGCCCAACGACTGCTCGCTGATCCTGAACATCGGCACCACCACCGAAGCCATCGCCAAGGCGCTGCTGCACCACCGGGGCCTGCGCGTGATCACCAACAACCTCAATGTGGCGGCCATCCTGAGCGGCAACCCCGAGTGCGAGGTGATCGTGGCCGGCGGTGTGGTGCGCGCCCGCGACCGGGGCATCGTGGGCGAAGCCGCCGTGGACTTCATCCGCCAGTTCAAGGTGGACATTGCGCTCATCGGCATTTCGGGTATCGAGCCCGACGGGTCGCTGCGCGACTTCGACTACCGCGAAGTGAAGGTGGCGCAAACCATCATCGAACACGCTCGCGAGGTCTGGCTGGCGGCCGACTTCAGCAAGTTCAACCGCCCGGCCATGGTGCAGCTGGCCACGCTGGCGCAGATCGACCGCCTGTTCACCGATGCACCGCCGCCCGAGCCCTTCCCGGCCCTTCTGCAAGATGCTGAAGTCATCTGCACGGTAGCTGCGTAGCTTCACCTATCCTTTGCCCTCATGACCTACCTGCTCGCTCTCGACCAAGGCACCTCCAGCTCCCGCAGCATCGTTTTTGACGAAGGCGGCCACATCGTGGCGCAAGCGCAGCTGGAGCTGCCGCAGATCTACCCCCAGCCCGGCTGGGTGGAGCACGACCCGCTGGAGATCTGGCGCACCCAGCTCGCCACCGCGCGCGACGCGCTGGCCAAGGCAGGCATTGCGGCCAGCGCCATACGCGCCGTGGGCATCACCAACCAGCGCGAGACCACCGTGCTGTGGAACCGCAAAACCGGGCAGCCCGTGCACCACGCCATAGTGTGGCAGGACCGGCGCGCCGAACCCGCCTGCGCCCAGCTGCGCGAACAGGGCCATGCCGCCACCATCCAGGCCAAGACCGGCCTGCTGGTGGACGCCTACTTCTCCGGCACCAAACTGCAGTGGATGCTGGACCATGTGCCAGGCGCGCGGCAAGCGGCCGAGCGCGGCGAGCTGGCCTTTGGCACGGTGGACAGCTGGCTGATGTGGAAGCTCACCCACGGCAAAGTGCACGTGACGGATGTGAGCAACGCCTCGCGCACCATGCTGTTCAATGTGCATACCAACCAGTGGGACGACGAGCTGCTGGCGCTGCTGCGTATTCCCAAGGCGCTGATGCCCGAGGTGCTGCCGTCCAGCGCCCACTTTGGCGACATCGCGGCCGACCTGCTGGGCCACGCCATCCGCATTGGCGGCGTGGCAGGTGACCAGCAAAGCGCGCTGTTCGGCCAGGCCTGCTTCACGGCGGGCATGGCCAAGAACACCTATGGCACAGGCTGCTTCATGCTCATGCACACAGGCGGCACGTTCCAGACCTCGCAGAACGGCCTGCTCACCACCAGTGCGGCACAGGCGACGGCGCAACCTGAATTTGCGATGGAAGGCAGTGTGTTTGTCGGCGGCGCAGTGGTGCAGTGGCTGCGCGACGGCCTGCGCGCCATCTCCACCAGCAACGAGGTGGAGTCACTGGCCCAAAGCGTGCCCGATTCGGGCGGCGTGATGATGGTGCCCGCCTTCACCGGCCTGGGCGCCCCCTACTGGAAGCCTGACGCACGCGGCACCATCACGGGCCTCACGCGTGGCACCACACTGGGCCACATTGCGCGCGCGGCGCTCGAAAGCATTGCCTATCAGAGCGCTGCCCTGCTGCTGGCCATGAGCCGCGACGCAGTGGCTGCGGGCGGTGCGCCCGTGAGCGAACTGCGCGTGGACGGTGGCGCCTGCATCAACGACTTGCTGATGCAGTTCCAGGCCGACCTGCTGGGCATCCCGGTGGTGCGCCCGGCCGTCATCGAGACCACCGCCCTGGGCGCCGCCTACCTGGCAGGGCTGTCAAGCGGCGTGTACCGCAGCACGGATGAACTCTCGCGGTTGTGGCGCGCCGACCGCCGCTTTGTGCCCACGCTCAGCAGCGCGCGTGCGCAGGAGCTGATGGCGAACTGGGAACACGCCGTTCGCCAAACGACAGCCGATTGAACCCGCCGCGCGCCGGGTGGCAACGCGGCGGCGCTACCATCGTGGCCCCTGTTGTTGCCACCTTGCACCTCCCATGAGCCAAACCGCCGCATCCCCCTCGCTTCCCACCATCGCTTTCATTGGCGGCGGCAACATGGCCAGCGCCATCATTGGCGGGCTGATCCACCAGGGCCACCCGGCCAGCCAGATCGAGGTGGTCGAGCCCTACGCCCCTACACGCGAGGCGCTGCTCAAGAACTTTGGTCTCACCGCTCAGCCCGAGGCGGGCCCAGCGCTGCAGCGCGCAAGCATCGTGGTCTGGGCCGTCAAGCCCCAGACCTTCAAGGACGCCGCCGCGCAGGCCAAGGCACACACCCAGCAGGCCCTGCACCTGAGCGTGGCGGCGGGCATCCGCTCGGACAGCATCGCCCAGTGGCTGGGCACCGAGCGCATCGTGCGCACCATGCCCAACACGCCCGCGCTGGTGGGCAAGGGCATGAGCGCGATCTACGCGCGCCCCGCCGTGACCACCGCCGAGCGCCAGAGTGTGGAAGCCATCATGGCGTCCACCGGCGAGTTCCTTTGGGTGGAAAGCGAAACGCAGCTCGACGCCGTCACCGCCCTCTCGGGCTCGGGCCCGGCCTATGTGTTCTATTTCCTCGAAGCCATGACGCGCGCTGGTGTGGGCATGGGCCTGAGCGAGGCGCAGGCGCACCAGCTGGCCGTGGGCACCTTTGTGGGCGCCTCGGAGCTGGCCCGCCGCTCCCATGAACCCCCGGCCGTGCTGCGTGAACGCGTCACCTCCAAGGGCGGCACCACCTATGCCGCGCTGCAGTCGATGGAAGCCAGCGGCGTGTCGCAGGCGTTCGAAGCTGCCATGCGCGCCGCCGAAAAGCGTGCCAACGAACTCGGCAACGAGTTCGGATCTTGATGTTTTGGGGCAGTAGCGCTAGTCGATCAAGCGCTGACTGCTATTAATTTGTGAGTACCGCCCGCACCAGATAGCTGCCCGCAATGCCCGCAAACACCGTGGCACCCAGCCAGTGGTTGATGCGGAACGCCTTGAAGCAGCCCTCGCGGGTGCGTGTGCGGATCAGGGTGAAGTGCCACACGGCCTGGGCCAGCGCCACTGTAACCGCTACATAAAAAATAGCACCCAAGGCATACTGTTGTAGCGCTACCGCCCAAATACTCAAGAAAAGCAGATAAAATACCACGATGGCGGCCACATCCAGCCGCCCGAGGGTGATGGCCGAGGTCTTGATGCCAATCTTGAGGTCGTCGTCGCGGTCCACCATAGCGTATTCGGTGTCGTAGGCCAGCACCCAGAACATGTTGCCCAGCCACATCCACCACGCCACCGCAGGCACGCTGCCTTGCACGGCGGCAAAGGCGATGACGATGCCGAAGTTGAACGCAATGCCCAGCACTGCCTGGGGCATGGAAATGATGCGTTTGGTGAAAGGGTAGGCAATGGCCACCAGCACGGCGGGCACAGACCAGAGGATGGCGGCAGTGTTGGTGGTGAGCACCAGACCAAACGACACCAGCGCCAGCACGGCGCCCAGGCCCAGCGCCTCCTTCACCGACACGGCTCCGGTCGTGACCGGGCGCTGCGCCGTGCGCTTGACGTGTTTGTCAAAGTCGCGGTCGGCCACATCGTTCACACAGCAGCCCGCGCTGCGCATAAAGAAAGTGCCCAGCACGAATACGGCCAGCAAGTGCCAACCTGGAAATCCATCGGCTGCGACCCACAGCGCAGACAGTGTGGGCCACAGGCACACCAGCCAGCCTGCAGGGCGGTCCCAGCGGATCAGGTCGAGGTAGAGCGAAAAACGACTCCGAGCAGTGACAGGGTGCGGCGACATGGTGGGGCGATCGAAAGCAAAAAAAGAGGCTCGGCAGCAGGGCGCTGCTACGGGTGGGGGACCACGGGCGCACCGAATGTAGCAGCAGCGCCGCCGACCATCGCGCACCACGCCCAGGCAAAGCAACAGCGCCCTACTTGCGCGTAAAACCCGTTACAGTCTTCGGTCCTCCCCCAACGCACCCGCCCTTTTGGGGCCTCAACGCATGCCCCATACATCGACCTCCCAGGCCGCCACGCGTTTTGCTGTTCCCCGCGGAATGCTGGTGGGATTTGTGATTGCCGCCCTCGCCACGGTGCTGATCGCGCTGGTGAACTTCCGCACCTCACAGGTACGAACCCATGCAGTGCAGGCCATGGACGAAACCACGGTGACCATGCGCCACCTCAACCTGTTCGTGTCCTCGCTGAAAGATGCCGAGACCGGGCAACGCGGGTACCTGCTGACGGGAGACGACACCTACCTGCAGCCCTACAACCTGTCCCTGAGCGCCATGGAGCGCAACATGGCCCGCCTGAAGGAGCTGACTGACGACAGCGCCGTACAGCGCCGCCTGGTCTTGCAGATTGACGACCTGCGCCACGAAAAACTGCGCGAGCTGGGCGAGACCATTGAACTGCGCCGCTCGAAAGGCCAGGACGCCGCCGTGGCCGTGACCCGCAATGACTCAGGCCGGGTGATGATGGACCGCATCCGCGACCTGGCGTCCGACCTGTCCACGCTGCTGAGCCAGCAGCTCGAAAACGACCGCAAGCAATGGGTGGAAGCGGCGGCCATGTCCACCTACTACTCCTGGGGCGGCTCCCTGGTACTGCTGGTGCTCATCTGCCTGTCGGCCGCCGCCAACGCGCGGGACTACCGCCTCAAGGCCCAGCAGTCGTGGGTGTCGGCGGGCCTCAACGGGCTGAGCCAGCGCATCCAGGGCGACCACCGGCTGGAAGACCTCGGCCAGCTCACGCTCGAATATCTGGCTCAGTACCTGCGCGCCGCCGTGGGGGCAGGCTATGTGGCCGACTGCAACGGCGCGCTCACCCTGTTTGGTGGCTACGCCCTGCCCCGCGAACGGCTGGAGCAGCGTCTGCTGCCCGGCGAGGGCCTGGTGGGCCAGGTCGCACGCTCGCGCCAGATGCTGCATGTGCGCGATGTGCCCGCCGAGCACCTGATGGTGTCGTCCAGCACGGGCCAGTCCGCGCCGACCGAACTGCTGCTGGCCCCCGCCATCGAGAACGGAGAAGTCTTTGCCGTGATCGAGCTGGGCTTTCAACGCCCGTTGACGGAGCCCGAGCGCACCCTGATGGAACGCGCCTCGGGCATCCTGGCAGTGGCGATCCGCGCGGGGATTGACCGCAACCGCCTGGAAGCCTTGCTGGAAGAAACCCAGCGGCAGTCCGAAGAGCTGCAGACCCAGCAGGAAGAGCTGCGCGTGAGCAATGAAGAGCTTGAGCAGCAAAGCCGTATCCTGCAAGAGTCGCAAGCCCAGATGGAGGTGCAGCAGACGGAGCTGGAGCAAACCAACGCCCATCTGGAGACCCAGACCCAGCAACTGGAATACCAGCGCGAGCAACTGCTGCGCGCGCAAAGCGCCATGACCGACAAGGCCCGCGAACTGGAGCTGGCCAGCCAGTACAAGAGCGAGTTCCTGGCCAATATGAGCCACGAGCTGCGCACGCCGCTCAACTCCACCCTGATCCTGGCCAAGCTGCTCGCAGACAACAAGCCGGGCAACCTGAGCGCCGACCAGGTGAAATACGCGCAGACCATCTACGCGGCGGGCAACGACCTGCTGGCTCTGATCAACGACATCCTCGACCTGTCCAAGATCGAGGCCGGCCAGGCCACCGTGTCGGTGGAAACGGTGACGCTGTCCAAGGCACTGCAAACCCTGATCGACCCGCTGCGCCCATTGGCACAAGAAAAAGGTCTGACACTCACGGCCACCGTCGCGCCCGACGCACCCGCCACGCTGGACACCGACCCGCAGCGCCTGGGGCAGGTGCTCAAGAACCTGCTGTCCAACGCGCTCAAGTTCACCGAAAAAGGCTCGGTGGCGCTGCATGTGTCGCGCAACCCGGACGACACCCTGTCGTTTGCCGTCAAGGACACGGGCATCGGCATCCCGGCGCACCAGCAGGAGCTGATTTTCGAAGCCTTCCGCCAGGCCGATGGCAGCACCCATCGCAAATACGGCGGCACGGGTCTGGGCCTGTCGATCTCGCGCGACCTGGCGCAGCTGCTGGGTGGGTCCATCCACGTTCACAGCACGCCGGGCGAGGGCAGCGTCTTCACCCTGGTGCTGCCCCAGAAGCTGGTGCCTTCGTCGCCGGAAGCAGAACCTACGGCGCCGCTGGCTGCCGCAGTACCTGCTCGCGCGCCTGCACCGGTCGTCGCCCCTGCTCCTTTTACCCCTGCGTTGCCACCGTCAGCGGCGCCTCTCGCGTCGCCAGCCCCGCGCCGCGCGAGCGCCCGCAGCATTCTGGTGATCGAGGACGACGAGCGCTTTGCGCAGATCCTGAGCGACCTGGCCGGCGAGATGGACTTTGATTGCCACCTGGCCCACAACGCCGCCGACGGCCTGGCGTATGCGGTGCACAGCTTGCCCAGCGCCATCGTGCTGGATGTGAACCTGCCCGACTTCTCGGGCCTGGGCGTGCTCGACCAGCTCAAGCGCAACCCGGCCACGCGCCACATCCCGGTGCATGTGGTCTCGGTGGCCGACTACTCGCAAGAAGCCTTGGGTCGGGGAGCCGTGGGCTACGCCCTCAAGCCCGTCAAGCGCGACGAACTGGTGCACGCGCTGCAGCGGCTCGAAGCCAAGTTCACCCAGAACCTGCGGCGTGTGCTGGTGGTGGAGGACGACGAGCGCCAGCGCGAGAGCGTGCGCCACCTGCTCACCAACGACGACGTGGAGATCGTGGGCGCCGGCACGGCAGCCGAGGCGCTGGCACACCTGCGCGGCTCGACCTTTGACTGCATGGTGATGGACCTGAACCTGCCCGACCTGAGCGGCTACGAATTGCTGCAGCAGATGACGGAGCAGGACGGCGTCTCCTTCCCGCCCGTCATCGTGTACACAGGCCGAGCCCTGTCGCGCGACGAGGAGCAGCAACTGCGGCGGTTCTCCAAGTCCATCATCATCAAGGACGCCCGCTCGCCCGAGCGGCTGCTCGACGAAGTCACGCTGTTCCTGCACCAGGTGGAGTCGGAGCTGTCGGCAGAGCACCGCCAGATGCTGCAGGTAGCCCGCAACCGGGAAACTGCCCTGGAAGGCCGCAACGTGCTGGTGGTGGAAGACGATGTGCGCAACGTGTTTGCGCTCTCCAGCATCCTGGAGCCCACCGGCATCCGCGTGGAGATTGCGCGCAACGGCCTGGAGGCCCTGCGCGCGCTGGAGCGCGCCGGCAGTGGCGGCCTGCCCGCCATCGACCTGGTGCTGATGGACATCATGATGCCGGAGATGGACGGCTACACCGCCATGCGCGAGATCCGCAACCGCCCCGAGTGGCGCCGCCTGCCCATCATCGCCCTGACCGCCAAGGCCATGAAGGACGACCAGGAAAAATGCCTGGCCGCCGGAGCCAATGACTACATCGCCAAGCCGCTGGACGTGGAGAAACTGCTGTCCCTCGTGCGGGTGTGGATGCCCAAGTAGGCCCCGCCATGCCCCACCGCAAGGCCCGCACCACCGACATCGAGCAGCGTTTGCTGATCGATGCCATCTACCACCGCTACCACTATGACTTTCGGGGCTACGCGCAGGCGTCGCTCAAGCGGCGGCTGGCCTCGGCGCTGGTGCAGTTCGGCTGCAAGACGCTGTCGCAGCTGCAGGACCGCGTGCTGCACGAGCCCGCCGTGTTCCCTGCGCTGCTCGAATACCTCACCGTGCAGGTGAGCGACATGTTCCGCGATCCCAGCTACTTCCAGGCGCTGCGCCAGGAGGTGGTACCGCTGCTGCGCACCTACCCGTCGCTCAAGGTCTGGGTGGCCGGGTGCAGCGCGGGGGAAGAGGTCTATTCGCTGGCCATCCTGCTGCAGGAAGAAGGCTTGCTCGACCGCACCCTGATCTACGCCACCGACATCAACCCGCACGCGTTGCGCGCTGCGGAGTCCGGCGTGTTCGACGTGTCCCGGGTGCCGGCTTTCACCGAGAACCATGCGCGCTCCGGCGCCCGCAGCTCGTTGTCGGACTACTACGCGGCCGCCTATGGCCGCGTGGTGTTCGACAAGGGCCTGCGCGAGCACATGGTGTTCTCCGACCACAGCCTGGCCACCGACAGTGTGTTTGCTGAAATGCATCTGGTGTCCTGCCGCAATGTGCTCATCTACTTCGAACGTGACCTGCAGGACCGCGCCTTGGGGCTTTTCCGCGAGTCTCTGTGCCACCGGGGGTTTCTGGGCCTGGGGTCCAAGGAGTCGCTGCGGTTTTCAGCGCACACCGATGCCTTCGAGGACTTTGTGAAGGAAGACCGTATTTACCGCAAAAAGGCCGGACTGTGAGCACCACCGATCTCGCGCTCAGGCCGGCACCTTCCGGGGGCTACGCCGCCATCGTGGTGGGCGGTTCCTCGGGCGGTATCGATGCCTTGCTGGAGCTGCTGCCCGCGCTGCCCGCCACGCTGCAGGCGGCGGTGCTGGTGGTGCTGCATCTGCCCCGGGACCGGCGCAGCCTGCTGGTGGACATCTTTCAGCCCCGCTGCGCCCTGGCGCTGCGCGAGGCGCAGGACAAGGACGCCATCACGCCAGGCTCGGTGAGCTTTGCGCCCCCGGACTACCACCTGCTGGTTGACAGCGGGCCCCAGGGCCCGCATGTGGGGCTGTCGGTAGACCCTCCCCTGCATTTTTCCCGTCCCTCCATCGACGTCCTGTTCGAGTCCGCAGCAGACCACTACGGCCCCCGGCTGGTGGGCATTCTGCTGTCGGGCGCCAACGTAGACGGTGTGCACGGCCTGCAGGCCATTCAGGCAGCGGGCGGCCTCACCATCGTGCAAGACCCTGCCAGCGCCGGCATGCCCACCATGCCACAGGCGGCCATCGCGGCCGTGACGGTTGACCACATCCTGCCCCCTGAAGGCATTGCAAGGCTGCTGGCGGACCTGCATCAGCGCCAGCAGCTTTGATATGGGCATATGCGTCCCTCCTTGAGAACCCCATCCACCCTCCCCACCGCCCATGCCCCAGACCGACCGCATCAAATGCCTGCTCGTTGACGATGTCGAGGAAAACCTCATCGCCCTGGAGGCCCTGCTGCAACGCGACGGGCTGGATATCCTCAAGGCCCAGTCTGGCCCCGAGGCCCTGGAGCTGCTGCTGGCCCACGACGACGTGGCACTGGCCTTGCTGGACGTGCAAATGCCCGAGATGAACGGCTTTGAGCTGGCGGAGCTGATCCGGGGCAGCGAACGCACCCGACACATTCCCCTCATCTTCATGACGGCGGGTTCGCGGGAGCAGAACTGGCAGTTCCGGGGGTACGAGAGTGGTGCGGTGGACTTTCTGTACAAACCCATCGACCCGCACATGCTCACCAACAAGGCGAGCGTGTTCTTTGAACTGCACCGGCGCAAGCAGGCGCTGGCGCATGAGCTGCGCGCGCGCACCGAGGCGTTGCGCATCAATGAAATGTTCATGGCGGTGCTGAGCCATGACCTGCGCACCCCCCTGCAGTCCATCGTCGCAGCAGCCACGGTGCTCAAGCGCCAGCCGTCCCCCGACAAGGCCGCGCTGATGGCCGACCGGGTTCTAAGCGCCAGCCAGCGCATGGGCCACATGATCGAAGACCTGCTGGACGTGACCCGCATTCGCCAGGCGGGCGGGCTGGCGCTGCAGCTGGGCTCCACCCACATGCAGGCGCTGGTGCAGCGCACGCTGGATGAGGTGGCCACCAGCCACCCGGAACGCTACATCGGGTCCACCCTGCAAGGCGACCTGGCCGGCACCTGGGATGCCGAACGCCTGTGTCAGGTGATCACCAACCTGGTTGGCAACGCTCTGCACCACGGCAGAGTCGACCACCCTGTGCAGATTGCAGTGGACGGTACCAGCCCTGAGGAGGTGAGCATCACAGTGTCCAACGGCGGCACCATTCCCCCTGAGCTGCTGCCGCATCTGTTCGACCCGTTCCGGGGTGGAGAGCGTGAGCCCGGCCGCCACCAGGGGCTGGGGCTGGGCCTCTTCATTGCGCACCAGATCGTGCGGGCCCACCGTGGAACCATCGAGGCCCAGTCACGGGACGATGTCACGACCTTTCGGGTGAGACTGCCGCGCCACTCGCCAGCACGCAGCCCCCGCAATTGACTGCCCGCAGCCCAGCACAACAGCGCAGATCGCCACGACCTGGGGGGGTGGCGTGATGAACAAAGGATGAACAGCGAGCGATCGGCGCTCGCAAGCCTCAGCCGGCGGCTGAAGCCAGCGCTGTATGGATGGACTCGAGCAACTGCTCCAGCTCTTCCAGCTCAAAAGGTTTGAGCAAGGCGCGCACGTTGGGCCCCCAACTGCGCGGGTGGCTACCGAGCTCGTAGCCGGAGCACAGCACCACCCACCGCTGCGGATCATCCGCCAGCAGCTGGCGGGCCAGTTCCGTGCCCGAGAGGCCTGGCAGGCTGACATCGGTCACCACCACATCAAAGACGTCCCCAGCATCCAGCGCCAGCGCCTCCTCGGCAGTGGCGCAGGGCGTGACCGTCCGGCCTTCACCTTCCATGAGCATGCCGATGGTCTCGCGCAGCTCCGGGTTGTCTTCAACGTACAGGATTCGCATACATCAGAGGGGATTGATACGCCATGCCACCCTGCGAAGAAGGGGCATGACCAAAACCCGCATCATGCGCAGGCGATGGACATGCGCCATGTAGGACAAGGCGCTCTTCTTCGCTGTGCTGCACTGTTCTGCGCCCCTCGGGTCATGCGCTTGGAAGCTGCGAACCCTTTTACTCTTCGAGCAATGAGCGCAGCATCCACGCCGTCTGCTCGTGCACCGTCAGGCGCTGGGTCAGCAGGTCGGCCGTGGGCTCGTCGCTGGCCTTGTCGGCCAGAGGGAACAGGCTGCGCGCCGTGCGGGCCACGGCCTCGTGGCCTTCAACCAGCACGCGCACCATGTCCAACGCCTTGGGCGGCTTGGCGGGCGCGTCGGGTACCGTCGCCAGCTTGCCGAACTCGGCGTAAGAACCCGGCGCCACATGGCCCAGCGAGCGGATGCGCTCGGCAATCGGGTCCACCGCGTTCCACAGTTCGGTGTACTGCGCCATGAACATGGTGTGCAGCGTGTTGAACATAGGGCCCGTCACGTTCCAGTGGAAGTTGTGGGTGGTGAGGTACAGGGTGTAGGTGTCGGCCAGCAGGCGCGACAGGCCCTGGGCGATGGCAGCGCGGTCCTTGTCGCTGATGCCGATGTTGATGCTGGGGGCAGAGGTCTTGCCAGGTGCGGCTTTTCCAGGAGCTTTGGCCATGGGGAGGTTCCTTCCGTGCGGAAAACATGAAACACCCCGCGCGGTGCGGGGTCCTCAAACACTGTAGCGCAAGCAAAAGCCTCACAGTGTCAGCCAACATCGATGCCCTGCACCTGGGTCAAGAAAACACGCGGGGGCAAGCACCGCAGGCTTATTGCATCTGCGGCAAGTTGCCGATGCGCACCAGCATCTCGGTGAACATCTGCATGTCGGCATCCAGGTCGGCCACTTCCTTGAACTCCTTGGCGTTGTGGGCCGTGTACTTCTTGCCAGGCATGGCGGGGCCAAAGTTGATGGCGTTGGGCATCAGCTTGGCCGTGGTGCTGCCGGCGGTGGGCACGGGCTTGGCTTCGAGGCCTGTGGTGTCGCCAAAAGTGTTGAGTAGCGTGGCCAGCCAGGCGCCCTGGGGGTCGCGCGCCATCCAGTTGCCCTGGCTGTGGTCCACCTCCACCGCCACGCCGGCCTGGGCGCCCCAGGCCTTGATGCGTTCGGTGGTGGCCTTGGCCAGCGCTTCGGGCGTATTGCCACGGGGCATGCGCACGTTCACCAGCACATCGACCTTGCCATCCTTTTCGCGGATGAGGTTGGGCGACATCGTGAGCGGGCCCATGAAGTCATCGCTGTAAGCCAGGCCCAGCGTGCGCCCCAGGTAATCAGTGCCATACAGGTCGGTCAGGTAACGCACGGCCTGCGCATAACCGTTGGGTGCCAGCGCAAGGCCTGACTCCTTGAGAAACAGCGCCAGGCGCGGCAGCGGGTTCACGCCTTCTTCGGGGCGCGATCCGTGTGCCGATGCGCCGGTCACCTTCACCAGCACCGCACCGCCGTCCTGCGCCACATCGATGCCGAATGCGCCGCCCTGCGGCTGGTACTTCGCAACAAAGGCGCCCTTGGCAGCGTTCAGCCGCGCCGCCACATCTGCCAGGTTGCCACCCTGCAGCCGGGCCGTGGCGGTTTGCGGCACTGCGTTGGCCGATGCGGCACCCGCCATGGCGGTGATAACCGTAGCGCCCGGATTGGCAGCCGATGACAGCGGGAACGAGGCGCGCAGCGCACCCGAGCCCTTCTCGGCCACCACCGCAGGATATTTGCTATCGAGCACGATGTTGTACTCAGGCAGCGTGGTCTTGGCACGGTAGTACTTCATCGCGTCGCCACCGGTTTCTTCGGTGGTTTCGATCATGAGGCGGATGGTGCGCGCCAGCGGCAGGCCGCTGTCCTTGACGGCCTTCATCGCAAACAGCACCGTGGCGATGGAGCCCTTGTCGTCAATGGAGCCCCGGCCATACAGGTTGCCGCCCACGCGGGTCAGCTGGAAGGGGTCGAGCTTCGTGCCATCGTCCAGCACCCATTCGTCGGCCACCACGGGCACCACGTCGGCATGGGTGAGGATGCCGAACTCCTCGGGGCCAGTGCCAGGCAGCTTCACTTCAAAGATGCGGTTGTCCACGTTGCGGTACTGCAGGCCGAAGTCCTTGGCCATGCCATCCACCAAGGCACCGAAGGCGATGATGTGCTTGTCTTCGTGCGGCGGCACCTTGTCGGCGCGCACCGTGGGAATGGCCACCATCTTCGCCGTGGCGTCGATCACTGCCGCCTGATTGCGCAAGCGGTTGTGCAGGCCCAGCAGGCGGCTGATGTTGACCAGGTCATCGCCCGCCAAAGGCTTGTGGGCCAGGTAAGCCGACACGGCCGGTTGCAGCTGAGGCTGCATCTGTGCGGCCAGCGCCAGGAACTGGCGGAAGTCCGCTGCCGTTGCAGCCGCAGGCGCCGCCGCAATGCGGTCGAGCGCGGGCTTCTTCAGCGTCTGGGTTGCGGGCGGAGTGGCGGGGGTGGAGCATGCCGTCAGGGCAGCGACCAGCGTGGCGGTGAGCCAAAGCGTCTTCATAGGAACCTCTTGTGGGGGCAAAGGCACCGACCGCCGATGGGCAGAGGGTGCAATGGAGGGAGCATCGCCTGCGCAGGCCGGGTGGACCTGCGCAGGGGCGGCGGCAGTGTAGCGCCGATTCCTCGCAGCGAATCGACGTCAGACGGCCCGTTCAGGACAGCCGCGTCACACCCGGCAGCTCGCACGCATAGATGGCGTTGCGCAGGGCTGCAATGGCTTCGTAGCGCGTGAAGCTGCGGCGCCACGCCAGCACCACGCGGCGCACAGGCGGCGGGCCGCCGTCTTCCTCGCGGATGGGCAGGTAGCGGATGTAGGTCTCATCGCTCTTGCGGCGTCGTGACACCGTGAGCAGCGCGTCGCGCGGCACCGACAGGCGCGGCACCAGCGTCACACCCATGCCTGCAGCCACCATGTGCTTGATGGTCTCCAGCGACGAGCCCTCGAACGACTTGCGGATGCCCTCGGCATTGCTCGCAAAGCGCGCGAACTCAGGGCAGACCTCCAGCACATGGTCGCGAAAGCAGTGGCCCGCGCCCAGCAGCAGCATGGTTTCGTTTTTCAGCTCGGCCGCCGTGACTGACTTCTTGGCCGCCAGCGGGTGTGTGCTGGGCACGGCCGCCATGAAGGGTTCGTCATACAGCGGCGCCATCGCCAGGCCGGTGTCGGGGAAAGGTTCAGCCAGGATGGCGCAGTCGATCTCTCCGGTGCGCAACATCTCCAGCAGCTTGACGGTGAAGTTCTCCTGCAGCATCAGCGGCATCTGCGGCGTACGCGTGATGGACTGGCGCACCAGCTCGGGCAGCAAATAGGGCCCGATGGTGTAGATGACCCCCAGCGTCAGCGGCCCGGCCAGCGGGTCCTTGCCGCGCTTGGCGATTTCCTTGATGGCGGCCGCCTGCTCCAGCACGCTTTGCGCCTGGCGCACGATGTCCTCGCCCAGCGGCGTCACCGTCACCTCGCCTGCGCTGCGCTCGAAAAGCTTCACATCCAGCTCTTCTTCCAGCTTCTTGATGGCCACCGAGAGCGTGGGTTGCGACACATAGCAGGCATCGGCCGCATGGCCAAAGTGCTTCTCGCGGGCCACCGCAACGATGTACTTGAGTTCGGTGAGGGTCATGGTGTGTTCCTGCGGGCCACGTCAGCGTCGTTCTGAGCGTCTCATGCCTTGAGATAGTCTGATTTTCCACCCAACCAGCGCGCGACGTGTTTTGCGGCCAGTTCAGGATACCGATCCAGCATCTGGAGGGCCAGCTCGCGCGCCCATTCGAGCAGGTGCGTGTCGGTCGCCAGGTCGGCAAACCGCAGCAGCGCGTCGCCCGACTGGCGTGCGCCCAGAAACTCGCCGGGGCCGCGAATCTCCAGGTCGCGCCGGGCGATCTCAAAGCCGTCGTTGGTCTCGGCCATGGCGCGCAGGCGCTCCTTGGCGGTTTCGCCCACGCTGCCGCTGTCGTTGGTGGCGTACAGCAGCACACACGCCGACGCCGCAGCGCCCCGCCCCACCCGGCCGCGCAGCTGGTGCAGCTGCGAGAGGCCAAAGCGCTCGGCATGCTCGATGACCATCAGCGACGCATTCGGCACGTCCACCCCCACCTCGATCACGGTGGTGCTCACCAGCACGCCCATCTGGCCGCTGGTGAAGAGTGCCATCACAGCCTTCTTTTCGGACGTGGGCATGCGCGAGTGCAACAGGCCGACCATCACGCCAGGCAAGGCCTCGCTCAGGTCGGCGTGCGTGGCGGTGGCGTTGGAGAGGTCGAGCGCCTCGCTTTCTTCGATCAGCGGGCACACCCAGTACACCTGCCGTCCGGCCTCGACCTGCGCGCCGATGCGTGCGATCACCTCGTCCTTGCGGCTGTCAGCAATGAGTTTGGTGACGATGGGCGTGCGGCCCGGGGGCAGCTCGTCGATGACGGACACATCCAGGTCGGCGTAGTAGCTCATCGCCAAGGTGCGCGGGATGGGTGTGGCGCTCATCATGAGCATGTGCGGCTCCATGCCGTGGGCTGCGAGTTTCTGCCGCAAGGCCAACCGTTGGGCCACGCCAAAGCGGTGCTGCTCGTCGATGATGGCGAGCGCCAGGTTCTTGAACTGCACCTGCTCCTGGATCACGGCATGGGTGCCCACCACCAGCGCGGCCTCGCCGCTGGCCACCATCGCCAGCATGGCGGTGCGGTCCTTCTTCTTTTGCCCCCCCACCAGCCAGGCCACCTTGCGGCCTCTTTGCGCCAGCAGTGGCTCCAGCCAACCAATCATCTTGGCGAAATGCTGCTCGGCCAGGATTTCGGTGGGCGCCATCAGCGCGCACTGCCAGCCAGCGTCCATGGCCAGGCAGGCAGCCAGGGCCGACACCACGGTCTTGCCGGAGCCCACATCGCCCTGCAGCAATCGGTGCATGGGCACCTGGCGGGCCAGATCAGCCGCGATCTCCTCACCCACGCGGCGCTGGGCGGCGGTCAGGTCAAACGGCAGCACGGCCAAAAGCTGTTCGTGCAAGGGCAAGGCGCCGTCGGCGCTGCGCCGGGGCCGCAGCACCGGCGCGCGCAGCATGTCGCGTTCGCGCCGCGACTGCTGCTGCGACAGCTGCTGGGCCAGCAACTCCTCGGCCTTCAGGCGCTGCCAGGCGGGGTGACTGTGGTCCTCCAGCGTAGACAGCGCCACATCCGGGGTGGGGTGGTGCAAAAAAGTGAGCGCCTCGCGCAAGCTGAACCTGCGCTGCAGGCCATTTAGGCTATACATCCGTGCCACCGGTGGCTCCGCACCGGGTGGCAGGGTGTCCGACAAATCCACCCGCGTCAGCGCACTGACCACGGCGCGGCGCAGATAGGGCTGGGGCAGCCCCGCCGTCGTGGGGTACACCGGCGTCAATGCCGCAGGCAACTCGCCCCCTGCCACACGGAACGCCGGGTGCAGCATCTGCCGGCCCCAGAAGCCACCCTTGACCTCGCCCCGGATGCGCAGGCGCGCGCCTACGGCGAGCGTCTTCTGGTGGGAGGGGTAGAAACTGAAAAAGCGCAGTTCGCACGACCCCGTGTCGTCCTCCACCTGCACCAGCAGCTGGCGGCGCGGGCGCAGCTGGATCTCGCTGGCAGTGACCGTGGCCTCGATCTGAACCGTCTGCCCATCGCGCGCATTGGCCAGCGGGGTGATGCGGGTTTCGTCCTCGTAGCGCAAAGGCAGGTGCAGTGCCAGGTCGATGTCGCGGCGCAAGCCCAGCTTCTGTAGGGCCTTCTGTGCCACCGAGGCAGCGCCCTGGCCGCGCGCTGCCAGGGCGGCAGCAGGCACGGTGGTTTTGGCGAGGGCTGGGGTGGCGGCGGGCATATGGAGCAAATTGCTAGGGAAAACGAGCGGAGATCGCAGCCCGAAAAGGCTACCATGGTTACCATTGCTAACGCCTGATAACGGCGTGTTTTCGAGTCCGGGGCCCCCGCCATGCTCAAGCGCATTCAAATCCAACACCTGACCCTGGGCATGTACCTACACGAGTTTTGCGGCTCGTGGATGGACCACCCCTTCTGGCGGGCCAAGTTCCTGCTCAAGGATCCCAAGGACCTCGCCCGCATCCAGGCCACGGCCATCCAGGAAATCTGGATCGACACCGACAAGGGCCTGGACGTGGCGGAGGGCACTGCATCCATGTCCCGCGAGGAGGTGGATGCACAGATCGAGACCGACTTCAGCCGCCTGGAAGACTTGCCCCCCATCAAGGTGACACTACCGTCGCCCCCCCCGCCACCCAGGCGGGACCGCAAACCGGCCGACATGCACAGCGAACTGAAGATGGCCGCCGCCATCTGCGTCAAGTCCAAGGAAGCCGTGGTGTCCATGTTCAACGAGGCCCGCATGGGCCGGGCGGTGGACTCTGCAGGCGCCCAAAGCCTGGTGGAGGAAATTTCGGACTCCGTCACGCGCAACCCCGGCGCACTCATCAGCCTGGCGCGGCTGAAGACGGCCGACGACTACACCTACATGCATTCGGTGGCGGTGTGCGCACTCATGGTGGCCCTGGCCAAGCAGCTCAAACTCAAGGAAGACCAGCAGCGGCTCGCTGGCATGGCGGGCCTGCTGCACGACCTGGGCAAGGCGGCCATCCCGCTGGCCGTGCTCAACAAGCCCGGCAAGCTCACCGACCAGGAGTTCACCGTGGTGCGCAGCCACCCGGTGGAGGGCTACCACATGCTCAAGGAGGGCGGCAACGTGCCCGACGCGGTGCTGGATGCCTGCCTGCACCACCACGAAAAAATCGATGGCTCGGGCTACCCCGACAAACTGCAGGGCGACGGCATCAGCGTGATCGCACGCATGACGGCCATTTGCGATGTGTACGACGCCATCACCTCCGACCGGCCCTACAAGCGCGGCTGGGACCCGGCCGAGTCGCTGCGCCGCATGGCCGAGTGGACCAAGGACCATTTCGACGCACGCATCTTCCAGGCGTTTGTCAAAAGCATCGGCATCTACCCCGTGGGCTCGCTGGTGCGGCTGGCATCGGGCCGCATCGGAATCGTGACGGAGCAATCGCCCACCGCGCTGACCACCCCCATCGTCAAGGTATTTTTCTCGACCAAATCCGACCTGCGCATTCCGCCCGAAATGGTGGACCTGTCCGCCCCGGGTTGCACCGAGAAGATCGTGGCGCGGGAAGACCCCGAGAAGTGGCGCTTTCCCGACCTGAATGAGCTGTGGTCCGGCTTCCCCGACAAGGTCTGGTAGCCCATGTCTGCGCTGATCACCCTGACGCTCAACCCCGCGCTCGACCTGGCGACCACCACCGACCACGTAGCCCCCACACACAAGCTGCGCTGCGGCCCGGTGCGGCGGTTTGCGGGCGGCGGCGGCATCAATGTAGCGCGGGTGCTGCACCGCCTGGGCGCCGACGTGCAGGCCTGGGCGCTGGCAGGTGGCGCAGCGGGCGCACAGGTGCAGCAGCTGCTGGCCGACGAGGGCGTGTCCACGCGGCTGCAGCGCATTGCGGGCGACACGCGCGAAAACTTCTCGGTGGTTGAGGCCAGCACGGGCCAGGAGTTTCGGTTTGTACTGCCCGGCCCCGCGCTGCAAACCACCGAGTGGCAGGCCTGCCTGGATGCACTGACGGCACATGCCCCATCGCCGCGCTGGCTCATTGCCAGTGGCAGTTTGCCCCCGGGTACGCCTGACGACTTCTATGCACAACTGGCGCGACCCCTCTCGACCCGGGGAGTGCGCGTGGTGATCGACACCTCGGGCCCACCGCTGACTGCCGCGCTGCAAGCTGGTGTGGCCCTGGTCAAGCCCAGCCTGCGCGAGCTGCGCGATGTGATGCAACAGCCGCTGGAACATGCGGCCGACTGGTGCGCTGCCGCCCAGTCGCTGGTGCACAGCGGCGCCGCCGACACCGTGGCCCTGTCGGTGGGCGAGCAAGGCGCAGTGCTGGCCACGCGCGAGGGCGTGTGGCAGGCGCCTGCCCTCAACGTGCCCGCCACCACCGGCACAACGGGCGCGGGGGACTGCTTTTTGGCAGCGCTGGTCTGGGCGCTGGACAGGGGCGACGCGCCCGCCGAGGCACTGCGCTGGGGTGTGGCCGCTGGTGCTGCGGCCTTGCTGCACCCGGGTACCACGCTGGCCCAGGCCGACGATGTGCAGCGGCTGGTGCACAACGTGCCCGCGCCCGTGGCGTTCACGCCCCAGCCACAACACTGAGAGTCTGCAGGGCGCGCAGCCCCGTGGGACAATCGCGCCTTCCGCAATTTTTACCTTGGCACGGGCCCGTTCGGCCCTCAAGCACGATGACTGATCTCTACAGCGGCGCAACCAATGCGCCCCTCGCCTCCGGCGGCCCTTCCACGCCCCGCGTGTTCACCCTCAGCGACTTCGACTTTTCGCTGCCCCCCGAACTCATTGCCCAGCACCCCGCACCCGAGCGCAGCGCCTCGCGCCTGCTCGATGGTCGCGCCATGCAGCCGGTGGACCGCATCTTTCGTGAGCTGCCCGGCCTGCTGCGCGCGGGCGACCTGCTGGTGTTCAACGACACGCGCGTGGTCAAGGCGCGCATCTTTGGCGAGAAGGCCAGCGGCGGCAAGCTGGAGTTGCTGATCGAGCGCGTGCTGCCCGCCGAGGCTGGTGGCCAGGGCAACGAAGTCGTGGCCCACATGAAGGTCAGCAAAAAACCCCTGCCCGGCAGCGTGGTGCACATGGCCGGTGGCCGCAAGGCAGGCGGCTTTGACGCGCAATTGCTGGGCCGCTGGCCCACGGAGGACGGCCCGCTGTTCCGCTTTGCGCTGCACGGCCCGAGAGGCGAGTCGCCCTGGGAGCTGATGGACCGCCACGGCCACCTGCCGCTGCCGCCCTACATCGAGCGCCACCAGAACACCGACCACGACCCCGACGAGGCCGAGGACAGCCAGCGCTACCAGACCGTGTTTGCGCGCAACCCTGGCGCCGTGGCCGCGCCCACTGCCGCGCTGCACTTTGACGAAGGGGTGCTGGCCGACCTGGCCGCGCGCGGCATCGAGCGTGCCAGCGTCACGCTGCATGTGGGCGCGGGCACCTTCCAGCCCTGCAAGACAGAAAACCTGGCCGAGCACCAGATGCACAGCGAGTGGTACGAGGTGCCGCTGGCCACGCTGGCCGCGCTGGAGCGCTGCCGCCAGCGCGGCGGCCGCGTGGTGGCTGTAGGAACCACCACCGTGCGCACGCTCGAATCCTGGGCCAAGACCGGCCTGTCCACGGGCGATACCAACATCTTCATCACGCCGGGCTTTGCGTTCCAGGTGGTGGATGTGCTGATCACCAACTTCCACCTGCCCAAGAGCACGCTGATGATGCTGGTGAGCGCGTTTGCGGGCTACGCCCACATCATGGGCCTGTATCGGCACGCGATCGCGCAGCAGTACCGCTTCTTCAGCTACGGCGACGCGATGCTGCTGGAGCGCGCACGCAGCACGCCGTGAGTCCCACGCATCCCGCCACCGACGACCTGCACGCCCGCCGCACCCGGCTGCGATCAGCCCTGGTGGGCATTGTGCTGACGGTGGTGGCCTGCGCATGCTTTGCGCTGCTGGACACCGCCACCAAGCTGGTGAGCGTGGGCGTGCCGCTGCTGATGGCGCTGTGGATGCGCTACCTGTTCCAGTCGCTGCTGACCACGGCCTTTGTGCTGCACCGCGAGGGGCTGGCCGCGCTGCGCACCACACAGCCGCGTTTTCAGGCGCTGCGCGGTGCGCTGTTCACGGCCACCAGCCTGTTTGGCTTCATCAGCATCATGCACATGCCTCTGCCCGAGTTCACGGCGGTGGTGGCCACCACGCCGCTGTGCGTGACGGTGGTGGCCGCGCTGTGGCTGCACCAGCGCGTGAGCGCCTGGCGCTGGCTGCTGGTGGCCATCGGCCTCACGGGCACGCTGGCCATCATCCGCCCGGGCAGCGACGCCTTCACCTGGGCCCTGCTGTGGCCACTGTGCCTGCTGGCATCGGGCACGGGTTACCAGGTCATCAGCAGCAAGATGGCCGGGCACGAGAGTCCCGCTACCACGCAGCTCTACACCAGCTGGATCGCCACGGCGCTGGTGTCGCTGGGGGTGCCGTTTGTGTGGCAGTCCATCACCGACCCGTGGATGTGGGCCGGCATGTTCACCATGGGCCTGTCCAGCGCAGTGGGCCACATGCTGCTGCTCAACGCCTATGCGCGCACAACGCCGGTGACGATTGCGCCGTTTCTGTATTCACAGATCGGCTTTGCGATGCTGGCGGGCTGGCTGGTCTACCGCCATGTGCCGGACGCTTGGTCGATGGCGGGTATTGCCGCCATCGTGTTCAGCGGCGCAGCCAGCGCGTGGCTGACCGTGCGCGAGACTCGCTAAGGGCCTGCTCGAAGTGCCAAATTGGCCGGTAGCGCCAGTGCAACATGCCCAAGCAGCTATCTATTCAATAGCAATTCACTCTGAACCGGGCGTGCGCCCGGCTCTGCTCAAAACGCCGCCGCGTGCCCGTCCTTGCGCGGGTCGGAGCCTGCGACGTAGCTGTTGCCATTCTTGAGCACCAGCTGGGCGCCGCCAAAGGCAAACACGCCGTTGCCCTCTTCCACGGTCACCTCATGGCCGAGCGCGCGCAGCGCGGCGACCACGGCGGGGTCGAACCCTGGCTCCACCGCCACACCCTTGCCGCCTGTCACGCGCCAGCGGGGCGCATCGGCCGCCGCCTGTGGGTTCTGGCCGTAGCGCAGCACGCGCAGCGCCATCTGCGTGTGGCCCTGGCTCTGCATGGGGCCGCCCATCACGCCAAACGCCATCTGGGGCGTGCCATCGGCATGCATGGCAAATGCGGGGATGATGGTGTGCGAGGGGCGCTTGCGCGGCGCCACCTGGTTGGCGTGGCCAGGGATGAGGTTGAAGCCGTGGCCCCGGTTCTGCAGGCTGATGCCCGTGCCCGGTACCACCACGCCCGAGCCGAAGCCCATGTAGTTGGACTGGATGAACGAGACCATCATGCCCTGGCTATCCGCCGCCGCCAGGTACACCGTGCCGCCCGGGCGCGGCGCGCCGTAGCCGGGGTTGCCAGCGCGCGTGGCGTCGATCAGCGCGGCGCGGCTGCGCAGGTAGTCGGGGCTCAGCAGCGCATCGGGCTTCACGGGCATGGCGTCGATGTCGGCGTTGTACTGGTGCAGGTCGGCAAACGCCAGCTTCATGGCCTCAATGCTGGCGTGCACGGTCTCCACGCTGTCCAGCGGGTGCGTGCCGACGCCGTGAGCATCAAGCATGCCCAGCGCCATCAGCGCGGCGATGCCCTGGCCGTTGGGCGGGATCTCGTGGATCACGGAGTCACCGAAGCGCTGCTGGATGGTGCCCACCCAGTCGGCCTGGTGGCTGGCCAGGTCGGCCAGCGTCATGGCGCCGCCGTGGGCCTGCGAATGCGCCGCGATGCGCTCGGCGATCACACCACGGTAAAAAGCCTCGCCCTCGGTTTCGGCAATCAGCTCCAGCGTGCGGGCGTGCGCCTCGCTGCGGAAGACCTCGCCGGCCTGAGGCACCCGACCGTTCGGCATGAAGCACTCGGCAAACCCGGGCTGGGCCCCCAGCTTGGCCGCACCCAGCGCCCACAGCCGCGCAATGGTGGGCGACACGGGAAAGCCGTTGCGGGCGTAGTCGATGGCAGGCTGTGCCAGCTGCGCAAACGGCAGCTTGCCCAGGCGCTTGGACAGCGCCACCCAGGCCGACACGGCACCGGGCACGGTGACGGCATTCCAGCCGGTTTCGGGGATGCCGCCGAGCTTTTCAAAATACGCCGGCGTCCACGCTGCAGGCGAGCGGCCCGAGGCGTTGAGGCCGTGCAGCTCCTTGCCGTCCCACACGATGGCAAACCCGTCGCTGCCCAGGCCGCAGCCTGTGGGCTCAACCACCGTGAGGGCCATGGCGGCGGCAATGGCGGCGTCCACCGCATTACCCCCGGCCAGCAGCATGCGCAGACCCGCCTGCGCCGCCAGCGGCTGCGAGGTGGAAACCACGTTGCGGCCCATGACCGCGCTGCGATGGGATGCGTAAGGAAGGGACCAGTCGAGGGATGCGGTGTTCATAGGGTTCCGAATCTGTTGCCTGCGTAGGGCGGTCTGTTTGAAACTGGCACGGCCGGCGGCGAGGGACACCGAGGAAGGGCCGCCCCGCACCGAGGGTGTCGTCCCCCGTCCCGAATGGCAACGCCATTCGAGAGAAGGGTAAGCGGCGAAGCCGCTCAGGGGGATGTCATTCCAGGGTTATCTTGCGCTGGCGAATCACCGTGGCCCAGCGGTTGCTGTCGGCCTGGACCATCGCCGCGAACTGCGCGGGCGTGCGCGGCGCTGCGGGCTCCACGCCCAGCTTGGCCAGGCTCTCGGCCACTTCGGGCGCCTGCACGGCCTTGGCAAAGGCCTTGTGCACCTTCTCGACCAGCGCGGGTGGCGCGCCCGCAGGCAGGTACACACCGAACCAGGTCACCGACGAGTAGCCGGGCAGGCCGGATTCGGCCAGCGTGGGCAGCTCGGGGGCCAGCGAGCTGCGCTTTTCGCTGGTCACGGCCAGGGCGCGCAGGCGCCCGGCCTTGGCGTGCGGCATGCCGGTGGGCAGGGAGTCGAACAGCACATGCGTCTGCCCGGCAATCAGGTCGGGGATGGCCAGCGCCGTGCCCTTGTAGGGAATGTGGGTCATCTCCACACCCGCCTGGGCGCTGAAGGCCGCAGTGTTCAGGTGCACGATGGTGCCGTTGCCGCTGGTGGCGTAGTTGAGCTTGCCGGGGTTGGCCTTGGCATACGCAATCAACTCGCCCACGGTCTTCACGGGCAGCGAGTTGGTGACCAGCAGCACACTGGGTGCGTCGGCCACATGGGCCACCGGCGTGAAGTCCTTGCGCGGGTCATAGGCCAGCTTGGGCATGAGGTGGGGCGAGATGGCGTGCGTGCTGCTCGTGGTCAGCAACAGGGTGTAGCCATCGGGGGCGGCCTTGGCCGCCTCGGCCGTGCCCAGGGTGCCGCCCGCGCCGGGCTTGTTGTCCACCACCAGTTGCTGGCCCAGGTCTGCCGCTACACGTTGCGTGACCACGAGGGCCACCAGGTCGGTCGCGCCGCTGGCCGGGAAGGGCACGATCACCCGCACAGGGCGGTCTGGCCAGTTGGCTTGCGCCTGCGCAGCAGACGCCAGCACCAGCAGGCCGGCCAGGCCCCAGACACCACGGCCCCAGGAAAGTAGACGCATACACAACACTCCAGCAAAAAACGGACAACAACGGATGGACTCATTCATCTTAGGAAGCTGTGCCTTGCTTGACCACCAGCATTTCAGCAAGCTGCTTTGCCATCACGGCAAACCGACGCATACTGGGCACTTCCCTCTGAGAACCCTCCCGCATGCGCCCTCACCTGCTGCAAGACACCACACTGCGCTACTTTCTGGAAGTGGCGCAGAGCGGATCGCTCACCGAAGCTTCAGCCCGCCTGCATGTGGCCGCCTCGGCGTTGAGCCGCCAGATCGCGGGGCTGGAGACCCAGCTGGGCACGCCCCTCTTTGAACGCCACCCGCGTGGCATGGTGCTGACGGCAGCTGGCGAGATTCTGGCTGTGCACGCGCGCCGAACGGTGCTGGACGCCGAACGCGCGCTGGGCGAGATCGGTGCCCTGCAGGGCCTGCGTGCGGGCCGGGTGCGCCTGGCCACGTCCGACGCCTTTGCCAACGAGCTGGTGCCGCGCCTGTGTGTGGAGTTTCAGCGCACCCATGTGGGCGTGCAGTTCAGCGTGATCGCGTTGCCGACCGCCCAGGTGCCCGACGCCGTGCGAAGCGGCGCGGCCGACATCGGACTGTGCTTCAGCCGCGCGCCGCACAAGGACATCGACGTGGCCTACCGCCAGAGCGCCCCGGTGCTGGCCCTGCTGCCCCCCGGCCACCCCCTGGCCGGCGCAGACAGCGTGACCCTGGCGCAGATGGCCGAATACCCCTTGGCGTTGCCTCCCGCCGAAACCACGGTCCGCCAGATGATCGACATCGTCTGCAGCCGCCAGGGACTGCAGCTGGAGGCTGTGCTCATCAGCAACCATGTCAAGACGGTGGTCAACTTTGTGCAGCAGGGGGGCGGATTGTCTGTGGCCAGCGAGATCGCCGTGCGCCACCTGGTGGCAGAACACGCCATCGTGGCCCTGCCCATCAGCGACCCCGGCATGGACCTGCGCGATGTCGAGATCCAGACCCTGGCCGGGCGCAGCCTGCCGGTGGCGGCGCAGGCGTTTCTGGAGTTGCTCAGGGGGCGGTTGCCGGGGCCCGGGTGAGGCAAAGGCCGCTCAGTACCCGTGCTGCGCGCGAAAATCTCGCGCCTTGCCAAAGTGCCCGTTGCCGATGAAGGGCACGGGCGGACGCAGCGCGGACAGTGGCGAGGGGTGGTTGGAGGTGAGCACCAGGTGCCCCCGGTCTGCCGGAATCCAGGCGCGCTTGGACTGGGCGTGCGAGCCCCAGAGCATGAACACCACCGGGCGCGGGCCTTCGGCCACATGGCGGATGACGGTGTCGGTCAGCTCTTCCCAGCCCTTGCCCGCATGACTGGCGGCTTGGCCCTCTTCCACCGTGAGGCAGGTGTTGAGCAGCAGCACGCCATTTTTTGCCCACTTGACCAGGCTACCGCCGGGGTTCGGGAACGGGGGAAACGCCACCCCCAGGTCGCGCTGCATTTCCTTGAAGATGTTCTGCAGCGAGGGTGGCAGCCGCACGCCCGGCGCCACCGAAAATGCCAGACCCTCGGCCTGGCCCCGGCCGTGGTACGGGTCCTGCCCCAGGATGACCACGCGCACGTCTTCGGGTGGCGTCAGGTCCAGCGCGCGCAACGGCTGGGGCGGAAAGATCGCAGCCCCGGCCTGCAGCCGCGCCTGCAAGTGAGCGAGCAACGCCTGCCCACGCGCGCCTGCAAAAAAGGCGTCCACCAAGGGCTGCCAGCCAGTGGCCACCGGCCAGTCGGCGGGTTGGGCCGTCTGGAGTTGCGTGGCGGGCATTTCAGAGGAATTCATGGCGAAACGGGCTGGTAGCGCTAGTTACATATGCTCCAGCAGCTATCAAAAACATAGTAATCGATCACTATCAAGCGAACAGCTTGGCCAGCGCCAGGCCGGGGTCATCCGCCCGCATGAAGGCCTCGCCCACCAGAAAGGCGTGCACACCCGCGTCGCGCATGGTCTTCACATCGGCAGGCTTGAGGATGCCGGACTCGGTGACCAGCAAACGGTCCGCAGGCACATCCTTGAGCATGCCCAGGGTGGTGTCCAGCGTGACTTCAAACGTGCGCAGGTTGCGGTTGTTGATGCCGACCAGCGGGGTCTTGAGCTTGAGCGCCCGCTCCAGCTCGGGGCGGTCGTGCACCTCCACCAGCACGGCCATGTCCAGGCTGCGGGCAATGGCCTCGAAATCAGCCATCTGCGCGTCATCCAGGCAGGCAGCGATCAGCAGGATGGCATCGGCGCCCATGGCGCGGGATTCGTAGATCTGGTACGCATCCACCATGAAGTCCTTGCGCAGCACGGGCAGCAAGGTGCTGGCACGGGCCTGCTTCAGGTAGTCGGGCTGGCCCTGAAAGAACTGCCGGTCGGTCAGCACCGACAGGCAGGCCGCGCTGACCTTGCCATCGCCTTCCATATAGCTTTGCGCAATGTCAGCGGGCTCGAAGTCAGCGCGCAGCACGCCCTTGCTGGGGCTGGCCTTCTTGACCTCGGCAATCACCGCCGCCTGGCCCTTGGCGATCTTGGCCCGCAGCGCGCCTTCAAAGTCGCGCGTGAGCACGCGGCTCTCGGCATCGGCGCGCATGGCATCGAACGGCAGGCGCTTTTTGGCGGCGGCCACTTCTTCGTGCTTGACGGCCACGATCTTGTTGAGGATGTCACTACTCATGGTTGGCTGCCTTGTCGGTTTCGGTGGGCTCAGCGGAGCCCTGTTTCAGAATGCGGGTGAACACGCGGTGCATCACGACCCCGGCTACGATGAACAGGGCAGAGACGCCCAGTGCGATCCAGGTGCCCGGGTTGTGCCACATGGCTGGGTCAGGCCGCCGTATCAGACCGCTGTGGCCAGCGCATGCGTGCGCGTGACCACCTGCTCCAGCTTGGCCAGCGCGGCGCCGGAGGCAATCGCAGCGCGTGCCTTGGCAATGCCCGTCTGGATGGACTCGGCCACGTTGGCGGCGTACAGGGCCACGCCTGCATTCAGGCAGACGATGTCCTGCGCGGCACCGGGTTCGCCCTTCAGCACGCCGATCAGCATCTCACGCGACTGCTCGGGTGTTTCGACCTTGAGCGCCCGGTTGCTGGCCATCGGCAGGCCGAAGTCTTCAGGGTGGATCTCGTATTCGGTGATCTGGCCGTTCTTCAGCTCACCGACCAGCGTGGCGGCGCCCAGGCTCACTTCGTCCATGCCGTCACGGCCGTACACCACCAGCGCGTGTTCGGCGCCCAGGCGCTGCAGCGCGCGCACCTGGATACCGACGAGGTCGGGGTGGAACACGCCCATCAAGATGTTGGGCGCACCGGCCGGGTTGGTCAGCGGGCCCAGGATGTTGAAGATGGTGCGCACGCCCAGTTCCTTGCGCACCGGGGCCACGTTCTTCATGGCCGGGTGGTGGTTGGGCGCAAACATGAAGCCGATGCCCACTTCAGCGATGCACTGGGCGATCTGCTCGGGCTTGAGGTTGATGTGGATGCCCAGGGCCTCCATCACATCGGCGCTGCCGCTTTTGCTCGACACACCGCGCCCGCCATGTTTGCTGACCTTGGCGCCCGCTGCGGCGGCCACGAACATCGAGCAGGTGGAGATGTTGAAGGTGTTGGCTCCGTCGCCGCCCGTACCCACGATGTCCACCATGTGGGTCGCGTCCTTGACGTGCACCTTGGTGCTGAACTCGCGCATCACCTGCGCGGCAGCGGTGATCTCGCCGATGGTTTCCTTCTTCACGCGCAGGCCGGTGATGATGGACGCGGTCATGACGGGCGAGAGTTCGCCGTTCATGATGAGCCGCATCAGGTGCAGCATCTCGTCGTGGAAGATTTCGCGGTGCTCGATGGTGCGCTGCAGCGCTTCCTGGGGGGTAATGGGCATGGAATGTCTCCTGGTATTTATGCTGAGGGCTGGTCCGTGAAGGCCAGCTTGAGCCCGAAGCCGATGAACATGGCCCCGGCCACGCGGTCCAGCCAGTGCATGCCGCGCTGGATCACCCCGGCGCGCCGTGCCATCCACGATGCCGCCAGCGCCCAGCCCACGTTGACGGGGATGGCGTTGAGGTTGAACAGCACGCCCAACAGCACAAAGGCCAGCGCCTTGTTGTCCGCGCCCGGCGCGATGAACTGCGGCACAAAGGCCAGGAAGAAGATCGCGACCTTGGGGTTGAGCACATTGGTCCAGAAGCCACCGAGGAACACCTTGCGCAGCGGTGTGTGCTGCGCAGGGGCCGCCTGCGCGGCTGCCAGCGCTGCGCTGTTGCCCCCATCGGCACCGGACTTGGACAACAGCATGCGCACACCCATCCACATCAGGTACGCGGCACCGATCCACTTGAGCACGGTGAACGCCGTGGCCGATGCGGCTAGCAGCGCGCCCACGCCCACGGCGGCCGCAAAGATGTGCACAAAACACCCAGCCGTGATGCCCAGGCCCGCCACGATGCCAGCGCGGGTGCCGGACTTGAGCGCGTTGGTCACGATGTAAAGCACATCGGGGCCTGGCGTGAGGTTGAGCAGCCAGCCTGCGGCGATAAACATCACCAGCTGGTGGGCGTCGATGATCATGTGCGCTGCTCCAGAAAGTTCTTGAGCATGGCGTGGCCGTGTTCGGTGAGGATGCTTTCGGGGTGGAACTGCACGCCTTCGATCGCCAGCGTCTTGTGGCGCACGCCCATGATCTCGCCGTCCTCCGTCCAGGCCGTCACCTCCAGCACATCGGGGCAGGTGGCGCGCTCGATGGCGAGCGAGTGGTAGCGGTTGACGGTGAACTGTTCGGGTAGCCCGGCAAACACGCCCTTTTGCGTGGTGGTGATGACGCTGGTCTTGCCGTGCATCAGCTCCTGCGCGCGGATGATGTTGCCGCCGAAGGCCGCGCCAATGCTCTGGTGGCCCAGGCACACGCCCAGGATGGGCAGCTTGCCAGCAAAGTGCTTGATCGCGGCCACCGAGATGCCCGCCTCCGCAGGCGAGCAAGGCCCGGGCGAAATCACCAGGCGGTCGAGCTGACCCGCGTTGAGGCGCGCCTCGATCTCGGCCACGGTGATCTCGTCGTTGCGGAACACCTCGACCTCGGCGCCCAGTTCACCAAAGTACTGGACGATGTTGTAAGTGAAGCTGTCGTAGTTGTCGACCATCAAGAGTTTCATGCGGCGCTCCCGGCAAGGGCGGGCTCGCGCAGACGGGCGAACTCGCGGTGTTCATATGCAATGCAGGCTTCCATGAGGCTGCGGTAGATGGCTTCCATCACGTCGGCGTCACCGCCTTCGGCCTGGGCGCGCTCCCGCACGCGGGCCACGATGGCCTCAATGCGCGCTTCGTCGCGCACCTGCTCCACACCTTGCTTGATGCGGGCGGCCTGGGTCATGTAGCCCACGCGCTCCACCAGCAGGGGCACCAGCACGTCGTCCAGCGCGTTCACTTCGCGGCGCACATCCTGCATGGTGGTGCAGGCCTTCACTTTGGCAATGGCGCGGGTCATTCCAGCCCCTCCTCGACCAGCTCTGCGGCACGCAGCAGCGCACGGGCCTTGTGTTCGGTTTCTTTCCATTCCAGCTCGGGCACCGAGTCAGCCACCACACCGGCGGCGGCCTGCACGTACAGCGTGCCGTTCTTGATAATGCCGGTTCGGATCGCAATCGCCACGTCCATATCGCCCGCGTAGCTCAGGTAGCCGCAGGCGCCGCCGTACAGGCCGCGTTTGGTGGGTTCCAGCTGGTCGATGAGTTCCATGGCGTGCACCTTGGGCGCGCCGGTGAGTGTGCCGGCGGGGAAGGTGGCCTTGAGCACGTCCATGCTGGTCATGCCGTCGTGCAGGATCCCTTCCACGTTGCTCACGATGTGCATCACGTGGCTGTAGCGCTCCACGGCAAAGGCCTCGGTCACCTTCACGGTGCCGGTTTTGGCGATGCGGCCGATGTCGTTGCGCGCCAGGTCGATGAGCATCACGTGCTCAGCACGTTCCTTGGGGTCGTTGATGAGTTCGACCTCGGTGGCCTTGTCTTTCTCGGGCGTGGCGCCACGCGGGCGGGTTCCGGCCAGGGGGCGGATGGTGACCTTGGTGCCTTCGTCGGTCTTCTCTTGACGCACCAGGATCTCGGGGCTGGCGCCCACCACATGGAAGTCGCCAAAGTCGTAGAAATACATGTACGGCGACGGGTTCAGCGAACGCAGCGCGCGGTACAGCGACAGGGGCGACTCGGTGTAGCGCTTGTGGATGCGCTGGCCCACCTGCACCTGCATGAAGTCGCCTGCGGCAATCAGCTCCTTGGCGCGCTCCACGGCGGCCAGGTAGTCGGCCTTGGCAAAGTCGCGCTGGGCGGGGTGGCTTTCGGTGGCCTTGACCACGGGGGCGCTCACCGAATACTTGAGCTGCTCTTTCAGCTCGCGCAGGCGCTTCTTGGCCTTGGCGTACGCCTCCGGCTGGGCCGGGTCGGCGTAGACAATGAGGTAGAGCTTGCCCGAGAGGTTGTCGATGACGGCCAGCTCCTCGCACTGCAGCAGCAGGATGTCGGGGCAGCCCAGGGTGTCGGGTGGGCAGGTGGTCTCCAGCTTCTTTTCGATGTAGCGCACCGCGTCGTAGCCGAAGTAACCGGCCAGGCCGCCACAAAAACGCGGCAGCCCGGGGCGCAAAGCCACTTTGAAACGCTTTTGGTAGGCCTCGATGAAATCGAGCGGATTGCCTTGCGCTGTCTCGACCACCTGACCGTCGGTCACCACCTCGGTCTTGGCTTGGTCGCCAAAGCCGCTGGCGCGCAGCAGGGTGCGGGCGGGCAGGCCAATGAAGCTGTAGCGCCCGAAGCGCTCGCCGCCCACCACGGATTCGAGCAGGAAGCTGTGCTTGCCGCCGTCTTTGGTGTACGCCAGCTTCAGATAGAGCGAGAGCGGAGTTTCCAGGTCCGCAAAGGCCTCGGCCATGAGCGGAATGCGGTTGTAGCCTTCGCTGGCCAGGCTTTTGAATTCAAGTTCTGTGATCACGGGGAGGGCTCCCAGCTGTCGCAGCGCGTGTCCCTGTGCAATGGAAAAGGGGCGCTGCGGTCCATTCAATCGGCCCCACCGCTGCGGGTGGAGGCCACGGGTGCACGCTGGGGCTGCTGCCCAGGTGCCATCAGGCGTTCAAAGCGACAGGCTGACGCCAGGGCCAGGCTCCCCGGTCGCTGCAACCTGTGATGAACACGTGGTGAATGAACATGGGCCAAAGTGTAGCAAAGCTTTTTTCATGGCCTGAGTTGACGACTCTCAAGGCGAGATCGCACAACCACTCGAAAACCCTGTTGCGGCCCGACAGGAGCGCTGCAACAATTTGAAACGAACGACCGTTCTTTTTTAGGAGCTGCGCATGAAATTCCTGACGCGATGCGCTGTGATGGCCGGAGCCTGCCTGTTGGCAGCCAGTGCCATTGCCCAGCCCATTACCGTGGCCGACGTGAAATACGAAGAAACCGCCAGCCTGAGCGGCAGCAACCTGCAGCTCAACGGCGCAGGGGTGCGCTACAAGGCAGTGTTCAAGGTGTACACGGCGGGGCTTTATCTTGAAAAGAAAGCCGGCACGCCCGCCGATGTCATGGCCCAGAAGGGCCCCAAGCGCATGAGCATCACCATGCTGCGCGACATCGACTCCACCGAGCTGGGCAAGCTGTTCTCGCGCGGCATGGAGGACAACATGGACCGCGCGGCATTCTCCAAGCTCATTCCTGGGGTGCTCCGCATGAGCCAGATCTTCTCGGACCACAAGAAGCTGGTGGCGGGAGACCAGTTCCAGATCGACTGGATTCCCGGTACCGGCACCATCATCACCGTCAAGGGCAAGCCGCAGGGAGAGCCGTTCAAGGAGCCTGAGTTCTTCAACGCATTGCTGGGTATCTGGCTGGGCAATGCGCCTGCCGACTGGAAGCTCAAGGACGCCTTGCTAGGCAAGACCGCCCAGTCCTCGTCCTAGTTGTCCTAGGGCAAACACCCACGCGCTCCCGGCAAAGGCTGTCGCGCGCCCGACAGACGCGCCCCCTACCCGGGAGTAGCCTGTGCCTCAGTATTCGCTTCAGCCATTGCACAACCCTTCCAGCTTATTTTTGATAACTCGACAACCGGCCTCCCGCTGCGTGCACCCGCAGCGCCCGAGGCCACGGCCTGAACCGAGCTTTGTGCGCTACCCGCGCCCCGCAACGAGCCGTCTGTAACGCCCCTTCTGCCCCCTGCCCCCTTTCGCGCCAGACACCATCATGAAACTCAGCAACCTTTCCGTCGGCCTGCGCCTGGGCGCATCCTTCGGCGCCATTCTTCTCATCACGGCGCTCATTGCGGCCACAGGGATGTGGCGCATTGACAGCCTTCAAAGTGCCAGTGAGCGCGTAGCCACCCAGGAGATCGAGCAGCAAACCCTGGTGGAAGACTGGGCGTCGGACATCCGCCTGAACTGGGTGCGCACCGAGGCCTTCCTCAAGGCCATCGACCGCGACTACATGGACAAGCTCACCGCCGACACGCAGGCAACGGCGAAGGACATGGAAGCCAAGGTCAAGCGCATTGAGGCCCTCGTGCAAGGTGACCGGGCCAAGGGGCTTCTTGCAGCGATTGCGACGGCCCGGCAGGCCTACAACGACAAGCTCAACGAAATCCGCGAACTGCACCGTGGTGGCGAACCCAATGTGCCCTCCCTGGTAGACAAGGACCTGCGCCCGCTGGCAGACAAATACCTCCAATCCCTCGACGACCTGCGCAAGACCATGGCGGCCCAGCTGGCCGAAAGCCAGGCCGACACCTCCACCCTGGCCAAGGCCAGCCAGGTGCTGCTGGGCGTGGGCACGCTGGTAGCCGTTGCGCTCGGTGCATTGATGGGCCTGACGGTCACCCGCTCCATCGTGCGCCCCCTGCAGCAGGGTCAGCAAGCTGCCGAGAGCATCGCAGATGGCGACCTGACCCACCCCATCACCGCCAGTGGCAGTGACGAGACCGGCCAGTTGCTGCAGGCGCTGTCCACCATGCAATCACGCCTGGCCACCATCGTGGGCAACGTGCGCCACAGCGCCGAAGGTGTGGCCACTGCCAGTGCCGAAATCGCATCGGGTAACAACGACCTGAGTGCCCGTACAGAGCAACAAGCCAGCGCACTGGAAGAAACTGCCGCATCGATGGAAGAACTGGGCTCCACCGTGCGCCAAAACGCCGACAACGCCCGCACCGCGAACCAGCTGGCCGTGAGTGCATCCACTGTGGCCCAGCAAGGGGGCGACGTGGTGGCCGAGGTGGTGGACACCATGAAGGGAATCAACGACAGCAGCCGCAAGATCGCCGACATCATCAGCGTGATCGACGGCATCGCCTTCCAGACCAACATCCTGGCGCTGAACGCGGCCGTGGAGGCCGCCCGCGCGGGCGAGCAGGGCCGGGGCTTCGCGGTGGTGGCCGGTGAGGTGCGCAGCCTCGCGCAACGCAGCGCCGAAGCAGCCAAGGAGATCAAGGGTCTGATCGGCACCAGTGTCGAGCGTGTGGAGCGCGGCACGGCCCTGGTGGACAAGGCCGGAGCCACAATGACCGAAGTGGTCAGCGCCATCCGCCGCGTGACCGATATCATGGGCGAGATCAGCGCCGCCAGCAGCGAGCAAAGCCAGGGCGTTTCGCAAGTCGGCGAGGCCATCACCCAGATGGACCAAGCCACGCAGCAGAACGCCGCCCTGGTGGAACAAAGCGCCGCCGCTGCCGACAGCCTCAAGACCCAGGCCGGCCAGCTGGTGGATGCCGTGGCGGTGTTCCGCCTGTCGGCCCAGGCAGAACACCCTGGCAACGCAGCCACAGCCACCACGCCTGTGCGCAACAGCGCACCCAGCGCATCCCGGCTGGAGTACCGCAAAGTAGCTCCCCGTCAGCTCACCGCCTGATGCAGAGGCAGCGGTCAGTCAGCGCCCCGAACGCTACGACAACTGCAACAGCGAATCCACAAAACCATCAGCATCGACAGCCCGCACCGGCTGCCCGTGGTTGTAGCCATAAGTGACCAGCACCACAGGGCACCCTGCGGCACGTGCTGCCTGCGCATCGTTGGTGGAGTCGCCCACCATCAGCGTGCGCGCAGGGTTCGTGCCCAAGGCTTCGCAGGTCTTGAGCAGCGGCAGTGGGTCGGGCTTCTTGCGCTCGAACGAGTCGCCGCCAAAGACCTTCTCGAAATACCCGCCAAGCCCCTTGGATTGCAGCAGTGGCAGTGCAAAGTCCCGCGGCTTGTTGGTCAGGCAGGCGAGACGCAGACCCCGGGCGCGCAAAGCCTGGAGCCCCGCCTCCACACCGTCATACACCCCGGCGTACTGGCCATTGATGGCAAGATAGTGGCGTTGGTAGCTGGCCCAGGCCGATGGATACAACGCTTCAATTTCAGTAGCAATAGCAGCATGATTCATCTGCGCCAGAACATGATGGAGCACCGAACGCAGCAAATGCTCCGAGCCTTTGCCCACCATGTGCTCGATCGTCCGGGCAGCGATGGATGGCAGGGCCAACTCGCGCAGCATGCGGTTGAGCGCTTCGTTGAAGTCTCCCATGGTGTCCACCATGGTGCCGTCCAGGTCGATGATGGCGGCGTCCACGCGGGTCAGCAACGTGGACAGCAAAGGGATAGCGGCTAGGGACATGAAGCAGGCATTCGGGAACGAAGAAGAGGGGGCCAAGTTTACGGACTCCATCAAGCCCTCATCGGCCGTCCCCCACTTCGCTCAACGCAGGCTCAGCGTCTGGCGCTTCCACGCAGGATCCTGCCAACGCTGGAACAGGGGCAGCACTGCCACATCGCCCGTCACGCGCTCGGTGGTCAAGCCCTCCAGCCGCACCACCTCAAAACTCTTGCGGTAGCGGCCCTGGCCCCGGGCTTCGCGCGCCACCAGCATCTGCTGGCCGCCGGGCACCCAGCCCGCCCATTCGGCCACGCCGGTCTCGGGCGTGGCGGCGGCAGGCGGCAGCACATCGGCCAGCCAGCCACCTTCAGTCTTGCGCAGCACCCACAGCTCGCGCCAGCCCTCCATGGGCTGCACGGCCAGGGCCAAAGCTGTGCCTTCGCGGTTGGTGCTGGCCGATGCAGTCCACACCACACCGTAGGTGCAGCGGCGCAGCAGCGGGGCCTTGACGCTGTGCTGCGCGTCCACCAGCAGCACGCAGGTTTCGCCGGGGGCGCCAGGCTCAGTCAGCAGCGTGGGGCGAGTGCTGGCGGCCGAGGTGACAGGCACAACAGCAGGCACCAGCGCCCAGCGCACCGCACTCACCCGCATGGCGGCGTCGTTGTAGGCGCTCTGGTCCTCGTCAGGCAGCTCGGCCTTGCTCACGCCGGTGAATTCCGTCAGGGCACGTGCAGCGGCGGCGGCCACAGCCGGGTCGGCCGCGTTCTTACGCGCCTGCTGGAACGCTGCAGCACCCCACACGCTGGAGCGGCGCATCTGTACACGGTTGCGCAGGTAGCCGGGCAGACCCGCCACGTCCACGCGCTCCAGTACCTCAGCCTGCCAGGTGGTGACCTTGGCACGCTCGTGTGCGGGCAGATCGGGGTTGATGCATTCGGGGCGGGTCAGCGCCAGGACGGCACGGGCGCGCTGCTCGGCATCGGCCACGGGCATGGCCAGCAGGCGGCGAAAGGCCTCGCCCTCGTAGCAGACCTGCATGCGGCCTTCGACCTCGTAGGTGGCAAAGCGCACGCCGTAGCCGTTGGCCACATCCAGATGGGCCGACAACGTGGCACCCGATGCCTTGCCCGGCACGGCCACCGAGGCACGGCGCGCCAGGCGGTCGGCAAAGGTGCCCAGGGCATCGAAAGCCTGGGCACCCTCCACACCCGCCAGGGCCTTGGCGGGCGCGGCTTGCAAGTAGGCGGCGGTGAGGCCAATGCCCAGCGCTTCAGCGCCCGGCGTTTCCTGCACAAAGCGCATCACGGCCAGCAGCGCGGGGCCTTCCGCCTCGGTCAGGGCCACGCGGCGCACATCGCTGGCGCGGATGAAGCCACCGCGCTCGCGCTTGTGGTCCCACACCTGCAAGTAGTCGAGGCGCTCGCCACGCACTTCGAGCACTTCGCCCTGCCACAGGCTGGCCTGCTGCTGGGCACCATCGCGCGGTGCAGCGCGCAGACTGGCCTGGTCTTGCACCACGATGGCGCTGCCCTGGGCGCCAGGCGATGACTGGGGGGCGGCCTCGGCCGCCACGGTCACTGCAGCGCTGGCCACGGCTGCCAGCAAAGTTGCGAAGGTGGCGTTCATGTTCACTGCTCCACGGCTTGGGTGGTGGTGGCGTCTTCGGCCACGGCCGCAGCCTGTGCTGCACCGGCCTGGGCATTCCGTTGACCGCCCAGCAGCGCGGCACCGATGAAGTCGCCATTGGTGGGCGGGGGCGCGATGATGACCTGGATCTTGTCCGAGAGCTTGTCGGCCAGCGTCTTCTGAATGAGCAGCGGGTGCCTGGTCACCAGCGCGCCTTCGCGGGCCATTTGCTCGGCATTCACCTTGCCCACGCGGTCCATGCGGTAGGCCTCGGCTTCGGCCAGCTTCTGGCGGGCGTCGGCCTCGCCGTTGGCTTCGATGCGGCGAGCCTGGGCACTGCCCTCAGCGGCTTTGACGCGGGCCACACGTTCAGCTTCAGCTTCGAGCTGGCGCTGTTCGATCTGGCGCTGCTTGAAGGGCAGCACGTGCTTCATGGCCTCTTCCTGGGCCTTGGCGGCAATGACCTGCTCACGCGCGGCGGCTTCGGCGGCCACTTCGCGACGCACCTTGTCGGCGTTGGCGTCCAGCTCGGTTTCCTTCACACGCTTGTCTTTCAGCTCCAGCGTGTAGCGCATTTTTTCGGAGGCCAACTCTTCGGCCAGCAGGCTGTCCATGCCACGGCGGTATTCGGCGGGCAGGTCCACCTTGCCGATCTGCAGGCTGCGCAGCGTCACGCCATCGGCAGCCAGGCGGGCTCGCAGTTCGGTTTCGATGATCTGTGCAATTTCGGCGCGCTTGGACGAGAAGATTTCACGCACCGTGTAGCGGGCAAACACCTTGTAGACCAGGCCCTGCACGGCAGGCTCCACGATGTCGACACCCACGTTGTCGGGCAGGTTGCCGGCCTTGACGGCGGGCGAGTTGGGGTCCAGGGCATAGCGCACGCTAAGGTCCAGCCCCAGCGACAGGCCTTCCACTGACTGCAGCGGCGCGCTGCCCGTGGCCTGGCGCATGGCTTCGGGGCGGTAACTCTGGTCGCGCAGCGAGAACACGCGCACCGTGTGCAGGCCGGGCACCACCCACACGCTGCCATCGCGCCACAGGCTCACGGCACCGGTGAACTGATTCAGGCGCACACCGAGGTCGCCTTGCGCTAAGTGTTGCACCGGCGGATTGCGGTACACCATCAGGCCTGCGGCGGCCACCACAGCGCCAGCGGTCAGCCAGCGCACGGTGCGGGCGGTGGGCAGCAGGTAGGCCCAGTTCAGGTGAGGGGCTTCGGCGCCGCGTGCATCGGCTGCCACAGGGCTTTGCAATTCAGCCTCCAGCAAGGGCTCCGTGCCTGCTTCGGACAAAGGGGTAGAGCGGCGGCCCTTCAGGGTCTGCACGATGCGATTCCAGGTGGCTTTCATGGTGTTTCTCTCTTGGGTTGGTTCGGTGTTGTTGTCGGTTCTGAGCCGCCGCGGTGGCTGGCTCATTGAGGACCGATTGTTCGGATCCACCCCGGAAGCAACAATGCAGCGCGGCCCCCAATGCGCTCACACCGGTCGCACGAACCTTCCGGCCCCGGAAGAAAAACTCACACCACCCAATACGGGCCGCCGGGATAATCCGCCCACCCCTCTACTGCCCCGCCCTGCCCATGACCCGCATTGCCGTGATCGAAGACGACCTGCCCACCAGCAACCAGTTGGCCGGGTGGATACGCAGTGCGAAGAGCGGTATCGTCATCGACCAGTGGTTCACCCGCGACGAGGCCGAGGCCGCGCTGGCCCGCGAGCACTACGACGCCGTGGTGCTCGACATCGAACTGGGCCGCGAGCGCCATGCAGGCGTGGCCCTCCTCAACGCTATCAACAAGCTGCGCCAGGGCACGCCGGTGCTGGTGGTGTCGGCCATGCCTGCGGCCATCTACCGCAGCATCATGAAGGCGCTGGACGCGTGGGACTACCTGCAGAAAACCACGTTCGAAGAGGCAGACTTCATCGAGACCTTTCTCGACATCTTGCGTACCACACAGGCCCAGGCCCCAGCCAGCGCGCCCTCCGCCCCCGTGGGTGATGCACTGGTGCTGGACCCGCTGTGGCAGCGCACCCCCACCTGGCGCGGCGAGCGCATCAACCTGCCGCTCACGGCCCAGCGCATCCTGGCCACGCTGCACCAGCGCAGTGGCGAGGTGGTGTCGTATGACGAACTGTTCGAGGTGGTGAAAAGCGGCCGCAACCGCGACAACGTACGTAAGCATGTGAGCACCATCCGCGAGGCGCTGCGTGAAGTCGATCCTGGGTTTGAGGGAATAGAAAACGTGCCCATGCGCGGGTTCCGCTGGGTCGGCAAATGAAGCGCCTGCTGCGCCGCCCCGCGCTGGAAATGCCTAGACTGGGCCTGCCCGCGTTCCGCCTGCGCATCCTCGTGCGCGGGGTGTTCGTGCTGCTGGCCCTGGCCACGGTGGTGCTGAGCGTGGTGGTGCTCAAGGACGAAAAGGAGCGCGCCTGGCAGGCCTACCAGCATGGGTTTGTGCGCAGCCAGGCAGAGGTCATGGCGCGGCTGCGCCACCCCTCCGGCCAGTTGGCGCTGCTCAATGCCAGCCACCTCGGCCAGGGCGTGACGCCGCTGGCGCCGCTGCTGCTGCCCTATGCGGCCATCGACTTTGACGACCCGCAAAAATCACAGCAAGCCGTGGAGATGGCTGGCTGCTCCGTGCAATACCCCGATGGCGCCTCAGTGTGCGTTGCGATTGGCAACAACCCCTATGCAGGCGGCTTCATCTACCTGGTGGGCAGCTTCTATGCAGGCGAACTGACGCCCCGCGAGCGCGGCGCCTTGGTGCCCGCCGAGGCGCACCGCGCGCGCATCAGCCTCGACATGCGCGGTGCCACCTACCGCTGGATTGCGCCGTATGAGGCCATGCCCCCACAAGGCAGCGCGGCCGTGCGCGGGCGCCTGACGGGGTTTGTGGACAACGGCACGCCGCAGCTCGAAGCCCGCGCGCGGCCGGTGCGCGACTTTCGCGGCTGGCTGTGGCAAAACGGCCAGTGCCGCGACCTGCCGCCCCCATCGGTGCAACAACCCACTAGCGGGGCCGCCATCACCTCCGACTGCCTGCGCCGCACCCACTACTCCATCCGCCTGCCGGTCGAACTGTTCCGCGAAGCCCTGTTCCGCAAGGACGAGCGCCTGGTCTGGCCGCCGGAAGACCTGGGGCAGCTGCGTGTGCGAGTGGAGATGCTGGCGCCGGGCGAGGACACCAAACCGCTGTTCGACAGCGACGCACCCGGCGCGCAGCTGGCCGCATCGCTGGGAGACCTCTCGCGCAGCCTGTTGCCGGGCGAGCGTGTGCAGATCCGCAAGCTGGGCAGTGACGAAGCCAGCGCCATCACCCTCAAGGGCGTCGAAGTGCAGGCCGATCCATCTGCCCCTTGGCTCCTGCGCCTGATCCGCTGGCTGCCGCTGGAGGCCGCAGGTGTGGGCCCGGCAGCAGCCACGCCCGCCGCCCCCACGGCCCTGGACATTCTGGACACGCCCACCGGCAACTACGTGGTCAACTTCACCGGCCACCTGCGCGGCGTGGAGCAAGGCCTGGCCGCTGTGGCCACGCGCCTGTCGTGGTACCTGGGTGCCATGCTGGGCGCCATTGCGCTGACCTGGCTGGTGGTCGAGGTGGGCCTGATCCGCCGCGTGACGGCCCTGACCCGCCGCGCCGCCGCCGTGTCGTACAACGTGCAGCCTGGCCACACCGGCCCCCGGCTGGGCGGCCTGGATGTGTCGGACCTGCGCGGCTCGGACGAGCTGGGCATCCTGGCCGGTGGCTTGGCCGACCTGCTGCAGCGCGTGAAGGACGACCTGCAGCGCGAGCAGCTGCGCGCCCAGCAAGAGCGCGACATGTGGCACGCCGTGGGGCACGAGATCATGTCGCCCCTGCAGTCGCTGATGGCACTGAACGGCCCGCAAGACCCTGGCCACCGCTATGTGCAGCGCATGCAGCAGGCCATCCACGTGCTGTACGGCACCGCATCGCCCGCCGAGGCGCTGCAAGCCGCCGATGTGCCCGAGGGGCGGCTGGACCTGGATTCCTTCTTGCGCAACGTGGCGGACAACGCGCACTTTGCGGGCATTCTGGGTGTGAAGTACACGCCAAGCACCACCCGCCCTGGCCCTGTCATCGTGCGAGCCGACGAGTTTGCGCTCGAAGACGTGGTGACCCATATCCTGCGCAATGCCGACCGCTACCGCCCCACGGGCAGCGCCATTACGCTGACGCTGACGGCGTCAGAATCCACCGCCAGCGCCACGCTGCACAACCAGGGATCGACGATTGCCGACGACCTGCTGGAGCGGATATTCGAACTGGGCGTATCCGACCCCGACAGCCCCACCCCGATGGGCGAGGGCGAGCACCGGGGCCAGGGCCTGTTTGTGGCCAAAACCTACATGGCCAAGATGGGTGGCACCATCAATGCGCGCAATATGTCCGATGGCGTGGCATTCGTCCTGACGTTTCAGCGCCTGGGCTGACCAGGCACAAGACGCGCAACCCGCGCACGGGCAAGGGCGGCGCTGTCCGACAGGGGCACATCGTCACGGGACCTACCCTGCTGGCATAGGTTCAGACCTTCGTCTGCCATTGCCTCAGGAGCCCTCCATGAAACGCTTTTCCTTTGCCAGTCCCGTCTTCACCGCTGCCTTGCTGCTGGCCTGCACGGGCGCATCCGCACAAACTCCACCGCAGGACGCGCGGGCACGCTACGAGCAGGAGCGGGAAAAGTGCATGACCAACAACACCCAGGACAGCCTGGCCACCTGTCTGCGCGAGGCCAACAACGCACTGGACGCTTCGCGCAAGGGTGATCTGAGTAACCCTGGAGCCGCCGCCACCAACAACGCCACCCAGCGTTGCGCAGCGTTCCAGACGGCTGCCGACCAGGCGGATTGCATGCGCCGCGTGCAAAGCAGCCCGGCGAGTGGCTCGGTATCCGGCGGCGGCGTGCTGCGCGAATCGACCACGACCACCATCACCGTGCCTGCGCAACAGTAACCAGACCTCCAGTCAGGCCCGGTCTGTCACAGAGGCAGCAGCGCCAAGTCTTCGCGGCGGCCCGTGCGATCAGCCCAAGGCCACACGCATCGCGTCGATCACACCCCGGTAGTCCGGTTTGCCAAAGATGGCACTGCCTGCGACAAAGGTGTCTGCGCCCGCATCGGCCACACGGCGGATGTTGTCGGTCTTGATGCCGCCATCGACTTCCAGACGAATGTCCTTGCCAGAAGCATCAATGCGCTTGCGCACGGCTTCGATCTTGCGCAGCGCGGAGTCAATGAAACTCTGGCCGCCAAAGCCGGGGTTCACGCTCATGATCAGGATGAGGTCGATGTCGTCGATCACCCAGTCCAGCACGTCCAGCGGCTCGGCCGGGTTGAACACCAGGCCCGGCTTGACGCCCTTGGACCGGATAGCCTGAATGCTTCGGTGCACATGGCCCGAGGCATCGGGGTGGAAGCTGATGTAGTCAGCCCCCGCGTCTGCAAAGGCAGCGGCCAGGGCGTCCACGGGCTGGATCATCAGATGCACATCAATCGGCACGGCCACGCCCGTTGCCGTTTTGGCGTGAGGCTTCAAGGCCTGGCAGACCATGGGGCCAAAAGTCAGGTTGGGCACGTAATGGTTATCCATCACGTCAAAGTGGATCCAGTCGGCGCCAGCGGCAATGACATTGCCCACTTCCTCGCCCAGGCGGGCAAAGTCGGCGGAAAGGATGGAGGGGGCGATTCGGAATGTGCGGCTCATCCCCCGATTGTCGCAAAGCGCAGAACCATTGGTGGTTTTGACGCCTGGGAGTTGCCCACACAAGGGGCGGCACGGTTACCATGCGGCCCATGCCAAAGTACCAGTTTGACGTGGAAGTACTGCCCGAATACCTGCCCGAGCAGTCTGCGCCGGACACGGGGGTGTTCAGCTTCTCCTACACCATCACCATCACCAACACGGGCGACAAGCCCGCCCAGTTGATCTCGCGCCACTGGATCATCAGCGACGCCCGCGGCCATACGGAAGAGGTCAAGGGCCTGGGCGTGGTGGGACAGCAACCCTTGCTCAAGCCGGGCGAGTCGTTCCAGTACACCAGTGGCTGCAGGCTGCGCACCTCCAGTGGCACCATGCATGGAACCTTCCATTGCGTTGCCGAAGACGGCGAGCCTTTCAACACCCCGGTGCCCTTGTTTGTGCTGGAGGCGATCAGCCACGGCCCGTCTGGCGAACCCCTGAGCGGCCGGGTGCTGCATTGAAGAACCATTCCCACAGCCCCCACCCTTCCATGAGACCGCTATCCATCGGATGGGCTGCTTTTCCTATGGGGGCAGGCCACCTATGAAAAATTCCGCCGAGCCCAAAGACCTGGCCCACCTGCTGGCGGCGCTGGACCCTGCCGCCGACCTGGCCCATCGCCACCTGTGGCTCATCCACCTGCTGGACTGGGTGCGCGGCAAGCGTGATTCCGTGCCCGCCGCTGTGGGCCGGGTGCAGCTTTTCATCGATGCGGTCGCGGCGCGGCCCGATATCCAGCAGCGGCTGCAGGCCTGGTGGGCGACGCTGGTGGACCAGGTGGACATCACCACCTTGCTGGCGGACTTTGGCTTTGCCCCCCGCACTGCCCTGGTCAGCGAGGTGGCCGAGCGCCTGCGCACCAAGCTGCTGCCCGGCAGCCCCGAAACCATCGATGCCTCAGAGCTTTTCATGCTGGCACTGCCCAGCGCCTTTGATGCCCAATGGCTGACGGCACTGGACGAAGCCACGCTGAATCGGCTGGTGATGCTGCTGGCCCAGAACGGCACGGGCGAAAGCCCAGGCGGCGCCACGCGCTGGCACAAGGCCCTGCTTGACGCCATCACCTACTGCGCGGGGCAAATCCTCTCGACCGGCTTTGCGCCCGAGTTGCGGCTGCGCATGAGCGAGTCCGCGCGCGAGGCACAGCCCTTCCACGCACTCATCCGCGACGTGGAAAGCCTTCGTGTGGAAGTGCTGCACGCCCTGCGCACCCCCGACCGGCTGGACGCATCCGCCCAGCGCCTGCGCGAACGCCTGGAGGCCTGCCGCGCGGCGGCGGCCACCGTGTATGCGCATTTCGAGGACAACGGCATTTCGGTGGGGCTGGTGTTCCGGCTGCGGCAGCTGCGCGAGCGCATCCTGCGAGTGCGGGTGCTGCTCGACTGCCTGCTGTCTGCACAGCCAGCCCTCACAGCGGCGCAGCTCATGGCGCAGCTGGTGATGGTGGGACAAGAGCGGCGCAGCCTGCGCGCGCTGCTGGCGTCCAACTCGTCGCTGCTGGCAGCCAAGGTGGCGGAGCGCAGCGCTGAAACAGGCGAGCACTACATCACCCGCACCAGCGCCGAATACCGCTCCATGCTGCGCAAGGCGGCCGGTGGCGGTGCGTTGATGGCCTTCACCACGCTGGCCAAATTTGGCCTGTATGCGCTGGCACTATCGGCCTTCTGGGGTGGTTTCATGGCAGGCATCAACTACGCCGTGAGCTTTGTGCTGATCCAGCTGCTGCACTTCACGGTGGCCACAAAACAACCAGCCATGACGGCGCCAGCCATGGCAGCCAAGCTCAAGGAGCTGGGCACCGGCGATGCCATCGAGTCGTTCGTGGACGAAATCACGCACCTGGTGCGCTCACAGGTTGCCGCCGTGCTGGGCAATGTGCTGGTGGTATTCCCGGCCGTGCTGGCGCTGGCCGCGCTGATTGCGCTGGCCACCGGCGGCCCGGCCATCAGCGAGAAACAGGCTGAGCATGTGTTCGAGTCCCTGCATTTGCTAGGGCCGTCGCTGTTCTTTGCCGCCTTCACCGGGGTGCTGCTGTTTGCGTCCAGCATCATCGCGGGCTGGACGGAGAACTGGTTTGTGCTGCACCGCATGGACTCGGCCCTGCACTACAACCCGAGCATCACCGGGCTATTGGGTACCGAGCGTGCCGCGCGCTGGGCACGGTTCCTGCGCGAGAACCTGTCGGGCTTTGCGGCGAATATCTCGCTAGGCTTCATGCTGGGCCTGGTGCCTGCGTTTGCTGCGTTCTTCGGTCTGGGGCTGGACGTGCGGCACGTCACGCTGTCTACAGGTCAGGTGGCGGCCGCCAGTGCCACGCTGGGCCTGCAGGTGCTGCAGTTACCCGCATTCTGGTGGGCGGTGGCCTCGCTCCCGTTCCTGGGCGCACTGAATGTGTCGGTGAGCTTTTACCTGGCCTTCAGCCTGGCGCTGCGTGCACAGAACGTGAGTGGCGTGGACCGATCGCACATCTATGCCGCCATCCGCGCCCGCCTGCGTACCGCGCCTCTGAGCTTTTTTGTGCCCGAGCGGCGGCCGCCGTTGGCGACAACCGCACAGGGCTGAGGCGAAACCGCCGCCTCTGTCCTACAAGGGTGGAGTGTGTCCCCCTGTAAATTCGAGGGCCCAACGCCCCAGCGCACCCCGTCCCAACTGCGGAGGGCCTGTGCGCCGGGGCCTCCACTCCAACGGGCAGCGCCCGTCTGACGCAGAGGTCCGATGACATGAATGAAATCCTGAGCTTTTGGGCGCAGTGGCTGCGCCCCTCGGCCGGGCTGCCCACGGTGCAATGGTCACTGCTGCTGGCGGTGGCCGCCATGGCAGGCTATCTCACCCAACGCCACACCGGCCTGCCCAAGGTGGTGGGCTATTCGCTGGTGGGTACAGCAGCGGGCCTGGCGGGCTTCAGCGGCGCTGTCTGGCCGCTGCAGGGCATTGGCCTGTTCCTTCTGGAGCTGGGCGTGGCCATTGTGCTGTTTGAATGCGGCGGCCGCATTCCGCTGCGCTGGTTCCGCCACAACCCCATGGTGCTGGTGCAGAGCATTGCTGAATCCGTGCTGACCTATTTCGCGGTGTACTGGGTGCTGGTGTGGCTGCAGCTGCCCACCCAGGCAGCAGGCCCACTGGCACTGGTGGCGCTGGCGGCATCTCCTGCAGTGCTGACCCGTGTGGTGGCCGACACCCGTGCCGCCGGCCCGGTGACCGAACGCGCCATTGTGCTCACCACGCTCTCCACGCTGTATGCCCTGACGCTGGGCAGCGCCAAGGCAGAACTCATCAACCGCCAGAGCCTCACGGTGCTGGAGGCCGTGTCGCCCGTGGTGGTGGTGCTGGGCGTATCGATTGTGGTGGCCGCCGTACTGGCCCTGGTGCTGCGCATGGCGCTGCGCTTCATGAGCCCCACCAGCGAAAACACCTCCATGCTGTTTCTGGCCCTGGTGGCTGCAGGCACGGCGGTGGCGGCACACATGGGTGGCTCGGCACCGCTGGCCGCACTGCTGGGGGGCATGCTGCTCAAGCAGCTCAACCCCCGCCCCTGGGCCTGGCCACGGCAGCTGGGCAATGCATCGTCCCTGCTCACCATGCTGATGTTCGTGCTGGTGTCCACCGTGGCGGCGCAGGCCGACTGGAGTGCGCCGGTGGTCGGTGTGGTGCTGGCACTGATCGCCGTGCGCCTGCTGGCCAAGGCCACCGGCGTGGCGCTGGGCAATGTGGGCAGCGGCGCCAGCTGGAAGCAGGCGCTGTGGGTGGGCTGCGCGATGACGCCGATGTCGTCCATCGCCTTGCTGATTGCCTCGCAGTTCGTGCTCGCATCGCCTTCGACCGGCCATGTGATTGCCGGTGTGGCGCTTCCCGCCATCTTGCTGATGGAAGTGTTTGGTGCCGTCATTGCCACCGTGGCCATTTACCGTGCGGGCGAAAGCTCCAAACCCTGGGCGCCCCTGACCCGCAGCAACAACGGAGATTCCCCCCGTGAGTCTTGAAGCCTTTACCCATTCCGAGCCGCTGACGCTGGGCGTCGAGCTGGAGCTGCAGCTGGTCAACACCAACGACTACGACCTGGCGCCCTACGCCGAGGACATGCTGCGCCTCATGAAGAAAACCCCGCTGCCCGGCAGCGTGGTGCCCGAGATGACGAACAGCATGATCGAAATCTCCACCGGCATCTGCCACTCGGCCAGCGAGGTGCTGGGCCAGCTCACGCCCATCCGCGATGCGCTGGTCAAGAGCGCAGACAAGCTCAACATTGCCGTGGTGGGTGGCGGCACGCACCCGTTCCAGCAGTGGCACGAGCGCCGCATCTACGACAAGCCGCGCTTTCGCGAGCTGTCGGAGCTGTATGGCTACCTGTCCAAGCAGTTCACCATCTTCGGCCAGCATGTGCACATCGGCTGCCCTGACGCGAACGCCGCGCTGCTGATGCTGCACCGCATGAGCCGCTACATCCCGCACTTCATTGCACTGTCGGCATCGAGCCCTTATGTGCAGGGCCAGGACACGGCATTTGATTCGGCACGCCTGAACTCGGTGTTTGCCTTTCCGCTGTCCGGTCGCGCCCCGTTTGCGCTGACCTGGGACGACTTCACGACCTACTTCAACAAGATGACGCGCACCGGGGTGGTCAAGAGCATGAAGGACTTCTACTGGGACATCCGCCCCAAGCCCGAGTTCGGCACCATCGAGATCCGCGTGTTCGACACACCCCTGACCATCGAGCGCGCCGCCGCCCTCGCGGGCTATGTGCAGTCGCTGGGCGCATGGTTCCTGGCCGACCAGCCTTTCATGCCTGAAGAAGACGACTACCTCGTGTACACCTACAACCGCTTCCAGGCCTGCCGTTTTGGCATGGACGCGGTGTACGTAGACCCGGCCACGGGCGACCACATGCCGCTGCGCGAGCACATCCTGCGCACCATGGACAAGATCGCCGGGCACGCCGCCGTGCAGGGGGCATCCAGCGCCATGCACATGCTGCGCACGGAGGTCGAGGCGGGCCAGAACGATGCCCGCTGGCTGCGCCAGCGCCAGAGCGAAGAGCAGTTGCTGGCCGAGGTAAGCCGCCAGGCGGCGCAGCGTTTTCGCGGCGCGGCGGCCTAGGGAGCCCCGCGCGCGCTTGCCACCTCACCCCGCCAGCGCCAGCTTGCGCGCCTGCTGCGTGCGCCCGCCATAGCCCCAGTCGCTGGCGGGCAGCTCCCGCACCACCACATAGCTGGCCGTAGCCAGCACGCCGTCACCGGCCAGTTGGCGCTGCAGCTCAGCGAACGCGGCAGCGATGAAGGCGGCCTTCTCCTCCTCGGTGTTTGTGCCCTCGGTGATGCTGATCTCCAGCAAGGCCGTCGGCTGTGCCACGGGGGCACCACCAATGTGCCAACGCGCGCCGGGCAGGTCGTCAATGATCACAGCAGTCACCTCGCGACGTTTGCGCAACAGCTGGACCGTGAGGTCGGTGAGTGCGCTGGCCAGCGTCTGGTAGCGCTCGGGGTTTTGCAGCGGAGACAGTTTCAGAACAAGGGTTGGCATGGTGTGGGGGCCTCCGGAGTGGCTTGGGTCGTGGGCGCGGACGGGGTCCGCAGTGAGTGGAAAACCCGGCGGCTCATGCGCACAATCCCCCGCACCACCCAGGCTTGGGCTTCACGAATCGCCTCCTGACGCAACTGCACGGCGTGGCGCTGGGCCGCGTCGCGCAGACGCTGATAGTCGTCAGGGTACAGGTGGGGGGCCATGGCATTCCTTTCAGGGTGAGGCCACTGTAGGCAGCACAGCGCACAGCGGAAACCGCAGCCCATACAAGACTGTTTTGCGCCGGGCGCAAAGCCCCGCCGTTACCATCGCCCGATGCGCGACATCCGCTTTGAAGACATGCACCTGTTCGCCCGCGTGGCCGACCTGGGTTCGCTGTCGGCCGTGGCCCGCGAGCGCGATGCGCCTGTGAGCCAGGTCTCGCGCACCCTGGCGCGCATCGAGAAAGCCTGTGGCGCGCGGCTGCTGCACCGCACCACCCATGGCCTCACGCTCACGGCCGAGGGGCAGACGTTTCTGGACTACTGCCGCCGCATCACCAGTACGCTTGACGAGCTGGAGGGCGAGTTCGCCCAACAAAGCGGCCAGCCCAGCGGCTGGGTGCGCGTGGCGTCCAGTTCGGTGGTGGCCGAACACTTGCTGATCCCCAGCTTTGACAGCCTGCAGCAAAAACACCCGCAACTGCGCGTGGAACTGGTGGTGGACGACCGCATGGCCGACATGGCACGTGATGGCATCGACATTGCCATCCGCACCGGCCCGCCGCAGACCGACACCGTGGTGGCGCGCCCGCTGGGCACGCTGGCCCGCGCCCTGTACGCCACACCCGGCTACCTGCAGACGCACGGCGTGCCACGGCACATCGACGATCTACGCCAGCACCGGCTCATCACCAACAGCGCGGTGGCGTTTCTGAACCACTGGCCTTTCCAGATCGATGACGAACCCCACGTGCTGGTGGCCGAGGGCCAATGGCGCTCGGGCAGCACGGCCATCACCGCGCGGCTGGCGCTGCAGGGCCTGGGCATTGCGCGCCTGGCCACGGTGGTGGCGGAGCCCCTGGTGCGCCAGGGCCTGCTGACCGCGGTGCTGGCCAACTGCGTGGACCCGCAGCCCAGCACCATTCACGCGATCACCCTCACCCGCAGGCACCGGCTGCCCAAGATCCAGGCCTGCATCGACCACTGGGCGGCGTGGTTTTCTCAGACAGAAAGCAATACCTGATGCCTTTGACCTTTTTGACCTTTTTTTCTTGGATCACCAGGCAGCGCCATGGGTGAGTTCGACCTGATCGCCCGCTACTTCACGCGCCCCGTTCGCAAGGCTGCACTGGGTGTGGGCGACGACTGCGCGCTGCTGGCGCCCACCCCCGGCATGCAACTGGCCATCTCCAGCGACATGCTGGTGGAGGGCCGCCACTTCTTTGCCGACGTGGACCCCGAAGCCCTGGGCCACAAGGCGCTGGCCGTGAACCTGTCGGACCTGGCGGCGTGTGGTGCCAAACCGCTCGCGTTCACCCTGGCCCTGTCGCTGCCTCGGGTGGATGAGGCCTGGCTGGCAGGCTTCTCGCGCGGGCTGCTGGCGCTGGCCGATGCCCATGGCTGCGAGCTGGTGGGCGGCGACACCACGCAAGGCCCGCTCAACATCTGCATCACCGTGTTTGGCGAGGTACCCACCGGCCAGGCCCTGCTGCGCAGCCGCGCACAGCCCGGCGACGACATCTATGTGAGTGGCACGCTGGGCGACGCCCGGCTGGCGCTGGAGGCGCTGCTCGGCCACATCGCCCTGCCCGCCGAGGTGATGGCCCGCGCCCGCCTGCGGCTGGAGCGCCCCACCCCGCGCGTGGCCCTGGGCCTGGCCCTGCGCGGCGTGGCCACCAGCGCCATGGATGTGAGCGACGGGCTGCTGGGCGACCTGTCGCACATCCTCCAAGCCTCGGGGGCAGGGGCCTGTATCGACACCTCCAAAACTATACTTTTGATAGCAGAAGAGGCATATTCGACTAGCGCAACCGGCCCATTGGACCCTGAACTGGTCCACCAATGCACCTTGGCGGGCGGTGACGACTACGAGCTGGCCTTCACCGCCCCGCCCGCGCAGCGTGACGCGGTGGCCGCCTCGGCGCAGGCCAGCGGTACGCCCGTCACCCGCATTGGTACCGTGCTGGCTGAGCCAGGCCTGAAGCTGGTGGACGCGCAGGGGCAGGCGGTGGAGAACCGTTACGCATCGTTCGACCATTTCCGGTGACGGGTGGTGGCAGGAAAAAATTTTTTGCAACCCATGAATCCTTTTGCGCAACCAGCCGCTCTTGGTAGGGAAGGCGCCCTGTGCCGGCGCCTTCATTTCCCCACCAAGGAGTTTTTCACCATGCTGTACCGCAAGAACATCACCCGCCCCGAAAGCCTGCTGCGCGTTGCAGGGGGCGTCACCCTCATCGCCGCAGGCCTGTGGTGGATGTCCGCATCGCCCCTGGGCCTGGCATTGGCCGCCTCGGGCGTTGGCAGCATCCTGAGCGGCGCCTTTGGCTACTGCCCCGCCTGTGCCATGGTGGGCCGCAAGCCTGTCGAGTGACCGCCCATGGCCACCACCCACCCAGCCCCCACCGTGGCCCAGCTGCTGCCCGCCGCACGCAGCGGTGACGCGGCCGCCATGGAGCAGCTGCTGCGCCTCACCCGTCCCGACATCCGCCGCTATGCGCTGCGCCACTGCGCCGGCACCACAGCGACGGACGACGTGGTGCAGGAGGCGCTCATCATCGTGTACCGCCGCGTGGGCGCGCTGCGCGAGGTGGCGGCGTTCGGCGGGTGGGTGGTGCGCATCGTGCAGCGGCTGTGCATGCAGCCCATGCTGGCCTGGCTTAAGGGCGAGCCGCTGGCACAGGTGGAAGACAACCTCGCCTGGTCGCACCGCCCCGACCACGAACTGCGCCATGACCTGGCCCTGGCCATCGACTCGCTGCCACCCCTGTACCGCGAGGCCTTGCTGATGCGCGACTTCGAGGAGCTGACCATCGAGGAGATGGCGCAGCGGCTGGGTGTGACGCGCGAGGCGGCCAAAAGCCGCCTGCACCGCGCGCGGGCCCTGGTGCGGGAGTACCTGGCACCCACGGACGGCACCGGCACCACATAGCGCTGCGGCGCGGAGAACCCGCCTCAGCGCATCTGGAACAGCTCCTGGTGAAAGCGCGCAGGCGAGCGCCCCAGCTGCTCCATGCCTTGGCGCACCACCTCGGCAAAACCCTGCGGCCCGCAGAACCACACACTCGCCGCCTGGCTGGTGCCCGCCAGCAGCGCTGTGGGAGTCACGGGCCCTGCATCGTCGCTGTAGTGGATCTCCAGCGTCACGCTGGGCAAGCGGGCACACAGTGCAGCCATGCGCTCGGCAAACACGGCCTCGCCCGCATGGCGCACACAGTAGTGCAGGTGCACCCGGGGCGCCAGCGCGGGCGTGGACTGCATCGACTCCAGCCAGGCCATGAACGGCGTGGCGCCAATGCCTGCGGCGATCCACACCTGCTCGGTGGCGCTGTCGCTGCGAAAGTCAAAGCAGCCGTACGGCCCCTCGATGCTCACCTGCTGCCCGGGACGGACATGCAGGGGCAACTGGCTCGTGTGGTCGCCCAGCGCCTTGATCGCAAACCGCAGCACGCCGTCGCCCTGGTCGGCATTGAGCAGGGTGAAGGGGTGCGCCCCCTCGGCACGGCCAAAGGTGACAAACGCAAACTGACCGGCCGCATGCTTCCAGCCACTGGCGGGGCTGACCTGGCAGATCACTTCCAGCACCCCAGCCCCTTGGGGCGACACGCTCACCACACGGGCTGCATGGCGGCGGCGGCGCCCGATGGCCCCGGCCAGCGAGCGCACGGCGCACAGCACCCCCACCAGCGTGCACAGGCCCACCAGCACACCCGCAGGCTGCGGCCACCAAGCAGGCGGCGTGAGCACTACAGCATGGAAGGCCAGCACCAGGTACACCACGGCCAGCAGCTTGTGCAGGTAGCGCCACACGTGGTACGGAAACCGCTGCCACAGCGTGATGACCAGCATGGCCGCGAGGAACCACACCGCCCATTCCCCCATCCCCTCGGCCAGGTGGCGGAAGGTGTTGAGCCACCAGTCCGCGCGCGGCGCGCGCACCGGGCGGCCCACCCAGTCGGCCAGCAGGCTGCGCGAGAGTTGCAGCCCGTAGTGCGCCAACCCCAGCACAATCGCGCCAATGCCCGCCCACTTGTGCAGGCGGTAGCTCTTATCCAGGCCGTCCAGCGGCTTTTCCAGCCACGCGGGCCGCACGGCCAGCACCATGATCAGCGACATGAGTGCCCAGGCCGATACCCCGGTGAGCAGAATCAGCTGGTTGCGCCACCACCAGACATCGGCCCACGCGGGCGGGGCAGGCTGGGGCACGATCAAAGCCAACATCCACACGCCGATGGCCACCGCCAAAGTGCCTCCCAAAACCTTCTTCCACATCACCAGTCCCAACCATTTGTTGCAATGCAGCAAATATAGAAACCTGCAATGAACGCCACCTGAACGGCGTGTGAAGCAGCGGCAAAGCGCGCCAGCTTGTGGCCGGAGGTTGATCTGCATCAGCCCGCTACGCGGGCACCGACCTCCCCGCAATCAAGTCCGCACAAAACGCGCGAGCGGCCTGCGCGGCGTGGCAGGCACCTCGCCCTGCGGGTAGCCCATGCGGCAGAACATCTGCACGGTGGGCTCCTGGGGCGTGCGCGGCGCGGGCCGCCCCAGCAACAGCTGGTGCACGCGCTCGAAGTGCGGGGCCATTTCGGCAAACTCCTGCACCGCCTGGCTCATGGGGTGCATGCCCACACCCAGCGCCGTGGCCTGCAACTGCTGGCGCACATACAGGCGCCCGGTACGGATCTGGTCGCTGCGGGTGTTGGGGCCGGTGATCCACACAAAACCCATGGCCGTGCGGCTATGGCCCTCAAAACGCCCCATGGCGCTTTTGTAGGCGGCGCTGCCTTCCGCCGGGGGCTGGGTGCGGTCGAACATGCCCAGAGCGTCCACGGCGCGCACAAAGGGCGAGTTGATCGAGATGCCATCGCGGTGCTGCAGGATTTCGCCTGGCCCCACGCGGGTGAGCTGGATGCTTTCCATCATGGTGCGCGGCGTGAGCAGCTCTACCCGGGCAGATTCCCAGCACAGGGTGCGCAGCGCGGGCAACTGGTCGGCGCTGACGGTGCCGCCCGCGCGCAGCGGGGCTTCAGCCGGGGCGCTGCCCAGCAACTGGGCCAGCACCCCGGGCGCGATGGCCCGGGTGGTATCGAAATCCGTCTTGGGCGTGCGGCGCAGCAGCACCTGCGCAAACAGCGGGTCGGGCTGGCCACCCGGCTTGAGGGTGATGCGCGCCACGGGGCGGTCGTCCCAGTCCTTCAGGGCCGCAGGCATCTCGCCCTGCGGCCACAGCAACACCTCGCTGGCCACGCCTTGCTGAGCCAGCGCCATCACCAGCAGCTCCAGAAAGGCGCCATGGCCGATCAGGATCTGGCGCCCCCACGGATCCGTCTGTGGCAGCACCCGCGCAGGGTCGGTGCGCAGGGTGATGACACCGCTCTCGCGCAAGTCCACCAGCCAGGGCTGTAAGTTGTGCGAATTGGGTGCGGTGATGGCATAGGCCACGGCACGGCGGCGCAGGTCGGTCTCGCCCACCGGGCCTTTCCAGGCCTCCACCGCCTCGGCGGGATAGTGCGAGCCCACGGCACCACAGGCGACCAGCGTGCCCGCAGTAGCGGCGGCGATGGTGCCACCCCCTGCCAAACGGATGAAGTTGCGACGGTTCATGAGAATGCTCCGGTGATTCAAAAGGTGATGCGGTCAGGCCAGCGCGGCGCGGGGCAAACGGGTGGACACCAGCCCCAAATCGACCAGCGCCTGGCGCACGGCCTGATCGAAGGGGGTGTGGAGCTCGTCGCCGATGAGCGCGCGCAGGCGGGTGTTGTCCAGACGGTGGGGCGTGCGCCACAGATAGCGCATGTCCGCCAGCGCAGCGAACGTGGGTGCCACCAGCCCCATCACGCGCAGCAGCGGCCACGGTAGCTGGCCCACCCGCAGCGCGCCCGCATCGGGCAACCAGCCCTGCTCTGCTGCAATGGCCGTGAAGCTGTGCAGCCACTGCTGCGCGGTAACGTGGTGTCCAGCGAAATGCAGGCACTCGAAAGCAGCCAGCCGGTCACGCTCTTGCGCCACGCGCACGAAGGTGCGGGCCAGGTCGGGCAGGTAGGCCCAGGGCGTGGCCACGTCCAGCGGGCCGGGCCAGGTGATACGGCCCCGGGGCAGATCCTTGGCGATGGCCTGGTCAATCCAGCTGCCGGTGCCGCTGCCAAAAAAATCCCCGGCGCGCAACACCACAGCACGCATCTCGCCCTGTCGCGTGGCGGCCTGCAGTCGCTGCTCCAGCTGCACCCGCATGCGGCCCTTGAAACCGGTGGCGGCCTGGGGCGTGTCTTCACGCAGCACGGGCGGCATGGCTTCGCCAAAGTTGTAGACGTTGCCCGGCAGCATCAGCGTGGCGCGCAGCTGGCGGGTGACGGCAATGGCTGCCTCCATCAACGCGGGCGCCTCTTCGCGCCAGGCCTTGTGCGTGTAGGCGGGGTTGAGCGCGTGCACCACCACCTGCGCGCACTGTGCCAGGGCCGCCAGCGCGGCGGTGTCTTCCACTGCCACCGGCATCCACCACACGCCAGGAATGGCGGGCAATGCAGCGCTCTGCGCACTGGAACGCACCTGGGCCAGCACCTGCCAGCCCGCCTGCGCAAATGCCCGGGCGGCCGCCAGGCCCAGGCGGCCCCGTGCACCCAGAATCAGAACGGTGGACGGGTGGTCCGTGGAGGGTCCAGAAAAGGGATGGGGGGTCATGCCAGGGCTCCATTCACAAGGGATGAAGCGATTGTGAAAACGCAGACCCGGTTACACAATTGGCTAAGCATTCATAACAGCAATGCAAATATGAATACCTCCAATTGCCCCACGGCCACGCCATTGCGGGCACGCTATCGCCATGAATCAAACTTTTGACTGGAGCCTGGTGCAGTCTTTCCTGGCCGCGCTAGACCAAGGCAGCCTGTTGGGCGCAGCCCGTGTGCTCAATGCCAGCCAGCCCACCATCGGCCGCCATATCGCAGAACTGGAGTCGCAACTGGGCGTGGTGCTGTTCGAGCGCACCGGGCGCGGCCTGCTGCCCACTGCCACAGCGCTGCGACTGGCCGAATCGGCGCGCACCATGGAGGCAGGAGCGCACCAGCTCGCGCGCAGCGTGTCGGGCGCCGAGGAGGGCGTGAGCGGCACGGTGCGCATCACCGCCAGCCAACCTGTGGCCTGCGTGCTGCTGCCCCCGGTGCTGGCGCACATGCGCCAGGCACTGCCCGAGGTGCAGGTGGAGCTGGTGGCCAGCAACCAGGTCACCAACCTGCTGCGCCGCGAGGCCGACATTGCGCTGCGCATGGTGCGCCCCGACCAGGCCAGCCTGGTGGCCAAGCGCATCGGCGCGGTGACCCTGGGCGCCTACGCCCACCGCGACTACCTGCGCCGCAAGGGCACACCCCGCCAACCGCCCGACCTGCTGCAGCACGAGCTGGTGGGCAACGACCGGCACGAAGACATCCTGCAAGGCTTTGCCGCCATGGGCTACCCGGTGGAGCGCCAGCACTTTGCGTTCCGCACCGACGACCTCATGGCGTACTGGGAGGCCTTGCGCGCAGGTCTGGGCATCGGCTTTGTGGCCCACTACATGGCCCGCACCGACCCGAACGTGGTGGCTGTGCTTCCCCAGCTGCCGTTGCCCGAGCTGCCCATCTGGCTCACGGTGCACCGCGAGATCCGCACCAGCCGCAAGATTCGGGCGGTGTATGACTTTCTGGCAGCGGAGGTGCCTCTGGTGCTTTGAGAACGTGTTGACGTCCTCAGCGCCTGTTCCAAGCCACGGCGGCTGCTAGCATCCCATTCCCTTTGTCCACCGCGCCCAAGGAGCCCCGTGATCCATCCCTCCCTTGCCTCGCGCTTGCACGCTCCACTCCCGCTGCGGCCCCTGTGCCTGGTCAGCATCGCCCTGCTCTGCAACGCAGCCTCCCCGGCCCTGGCGCAGGACACCTCCCGCATCGCCCGCGTCACCGTCTACCCCGGTAGCGCCACGGTGGAGCGCGTGGCCAAGGTGGTAGCTGGCGCCCGCAGCCTCACGCTGGCCTGCCTGCCCGCGTCGCTGGATGTGCAAAGCCTTCAGATCAACGCCGACCCCGCCGTGCGCGTGGGCGAGTTCAATGTGCTCACCGAGGACCGCGATGTGGCGGCAGGCTGCGCCAGCCCGCTGGACGGCCGCATCCGCGAGCTGGAGGACCAGATCGCTGGCGTGAAGGCCGAGGCATCGGCGCTGCAACTGGTGGACGGCTATCTGCGCAGCGTGGCCAACACCGGTGTCGCACCCAGCGAGCCCCTCGCAGGTCGTGCCAGCAGCTCCAGCCCCAGCCCTACTCCCGCACAGATCACCGCCACCGCCGAGGTGTTGCGCAAGTCCGGCCAGGACAGCTTTGCACGCGCGCACCAGCTCCAGCGCAAGCAGGAGTCGTTGGAGCTTGCGCTCAAGCCCCTGGTGGCCGAACGCGACCGCGTAGCCAGCCAGCGAGCGCGGGTGGTGTCGGTCACCATCAACCTGGCGACCGAGCGCGAGGCCGAGCTGCGCCTGTCCTACCAGGTGCGCGGCCCCGGCTGGCAGCCCAGCTACCGTGCGACGCTGGATGCAAACAAATCCACCGTGCTGATCGAACGGCAGGCGCTGGTGGCGCAAAACAGCGGCGAGGACTGGGGCAATGTGCAGCTGACCCTGTCCACCGGCCAGCCCGGACGCGCCACCCAGGGGCAGCTGCCACGCCCCTGGTGGCTGAACGTGGCGCCGCCACCGCAGGGCCCGGCCACACCCTCCCCAGCCATGGCGATGGCGCCCGCGCCAGCACCGGCCATTGCATCGCTGTCCCGGTCACGCAATGCCGCCGAGGAGGTCATGCCCAGCTTTGACGTGAGCGCCCTCGACAAGGGGTTTGCCACCGAGTTCGCTGTGCCCCAACGCATCACCGTGCCCTCCAGCGGCCAGCGCGTGACGCTGGCGCTGGGCAGCCACACGGCCCCCGCCACGCTGATCACCCGCACGGCACCGGCCATGGAAGAGGCCGCCTACGCGGTGGCCCAGATTGCGCAACCGCCGGGCGTATGGCCCGCGGGACCGGCAGGGCTGTACCGCGACGGCGCGTTTGTCGGCAATGGCCGCATCGACTTCAGCGCGACCAGCGCGGGAGCCCCGGCGGGCAGTGCCAGCCTGTCGTTTGGCCGCGATGAACGGGTCACCGTGCGGGCCGAGCCTGCGCAGGACCTGACGGGCAGCGCGGGCTTTACCGGTGCGCGCACCGAGCGCAAAACGCGCCGCGCCTACAGCGTGGAAAACCGCCACACCACCGGCATCACGCTGCAGGTGCTGCATGCCGCACCGGTATCGCGCAACGAGAAGATCGAGGTCGAATCGCGCTACCTGCCGCAACCGGCGGACACGGCCTGGAACCGCACGCCCGGCACCGTGGCCTGGCAGCAGCCTGTGGCTGCGGGCGCCACCGCTCAGTTCAGCGCCGAGCACACCATCCGCTACCCCAAGGACGTGGAGCTGATCGAACGCCAGTGACCTTGGGAACAAGGTGACTGGCCCTCTGAAGGCCCCGCGCAACGGCGTGTCGGTCACAATCCGCCCCAGCGATCACATCGGTGCCACCGAGCCCCCAGGAGCCCGCCGCCATGAGTTACCAACACCTCCTCGTTGCCGTTGACGGCAGCCCCACCTCCGACCACGCAGTGAGCGAAGCCACGGGCCTGGCCAAGGCAACAGGCGGACGCATTCGCCTGCTGAATGTGATGGACCCTTTGGCCCACATCAGCGGTTTCGAGCGGCCCGAGGTTTACAGCCAGGAGGTGCTGCCCCGCCTGCGCCAGGCGGGCGAGGCCTTGCTGCGCCGCGCCCAGGAGCGCGTGGCGCAAAGCGGTGTGCCGGTGGACACCGTGCTGATCGAAAACCTGGACGCCCGGGTGGCTGACCTGGTGGTGGAACACGCACGGGCCTGGGGCGCCGACCTGATCGTGCTGGGCACCCACGGGCGCCGTGGCCTGGCGCGCGTGCTGATGGGCAGCGATGCCGAGCAGATTGCCCGCACCGCCACCGTGCCCGTGCTGCTGGTGCGCCTGCCCGCCGGGGCAGACGGCAGCTCCGCCAGTACCTGACCCTTTTTCTTCAGTGCCATGACCGTTTCCGAGCCCCAGCCACCCCTTGCACCCTTGCGCCCCAGCGTGCGCTTCATGCTGTCCCACCCGGCCCACTTCATGGCGCTAGGCTTTGGCGCGGGCCTGGCCCCCAAGGCGCCGGGCACCGTGGGTACGCTGTGGGCATGGCTGGCCTACCTGGTGCTGCAGCAGTGGCTGAACCAGCGGCACATGGGCCTGCTGATCGCTGCCAGCACCGTGGTGGGCTGGTGGGCTTGCACTACCACGGCGCGCCACATGCGCGTGGCCGACCCCGGCAGCATCGTGTGGGACGAGGTGGTGGCCTTCTGGCTGGTGCTGTGGCTGGCCATGCCCATGGGGCTGTGGGGGCAGGTGGTGGCCTTTGGGCTGTTCCGCTTTTTTGATGCTGCCAAACCCGGCCCGGTGGGCTGGGCTGACAGTCTGTTCAAGGGCTTTGGCTGGCGCGGCGGCTGGGGTATCTTGTGGGACGACTTTGTGGCAGCCTTCTGTACCCTGCTGGTCATCGCACTGTGGAGGTTCTGATGGCATCCAATTCACTATCAAAAAGTGAGCTGCTAGCGCAAGAATTACAAGCGCTTGAGGCCAATTTGACGCAAATATCGCTGCGTTTGCTGGCCCGCCGCCACATGCTGACCACTGCCGAGAGCTGCACCGGCGGCATGATCGCAGCCGCCTGCACCGACCGGTCGGGCTCCAGCCAGTGGTTCGAGCGCGGCTTTGTGACCTATTCCAACGAGGCCAAGGCCGAGATGCTGGGGGTGCCCCCCGGCCTGATCGAGCAGCACGGCGCGGTCAGCGAGCCTGTGGCGCGCGCCATGGCCGACGGGGCGCTGGCCCACTCGCGCGCGCAGGTCAGCCTGGCCGTGACCGGCGTCGCGGGCCCCACGGGCGGCACCGAGGCCAAACCGGTGGGCATGGTGTGGTTTGCCTGGTGCGTGGGCGGCGAAACCCACAGCGAGATGCAGCACTTTGCGGGTGACCGTGCTGCAGTCCGCACGGCCACGCTGCGGTACGCGCTGAAGCGGCTGCTGAGCCTGCTGCCTGCCTGACTGACCCAGCCGGCAAGGCGCCCTGCCCCGGCATGGGCGGCGGCTGTCGTCCACAAGACAGGGCTTCACCCGCCCCTTGCCACAACATATGGCCATGACAACGACATCTCCCTGGTTTGACGGCTTCACCACCCAGCGCATCACCACTTCGGGCGCTGAAATTTTTGTGCGCACTGGGGGCGCCGTGGGGGCCCCGCCGCTGCTCTTGTTGCACGGCTTTCCGCAGACCCACGCCCTCTGGCACCGCGTGGCGCAGCAGCTGGCGCGCGACTACTTTCTGGTGATGCCCGATCTGCGTGGCTATGGCGACTCATCGCACGCCCCCGGTCTGCCCGACCACAGCAACTACAGCAAACGCGCCATGGCGCAAGACATGGCCGAGGTGATGACCGCGCTGGGCCATGACCACTTCTACCTGTGCGGCCACGACCGGGGCGGCCGCGTGGCCCACCGCCTGGCGCTGGACCACGCCGCGCGCGTGAAGAAGCTCTGCGTGATCGACATCGCGCCCACGCTCGACATGTACGCGCGCACCGACATGGACTTTGCGCGCGCCTACTACCACTGGTTCCACCTGATCCAGCCCGCCCCGCTGCCCGAAACCATGATCGGCGGCAACGCCCGCGCCTACCTGCACGCCAAGCTGGGCGGCTGGGGCAGCGCGGGCCTGGTCCACATCGAGCCCCAGGCCCTGGCCGACTACGAACGCTGCTTTTGCGCGCCCGAGGCCATCCACACTGCGTGCGAGGACTACCGCGCCAGCGCGGGCATCGACCTCACCCACGACCGCGAAAGCCGCGCGCGCAACGAGAAGATCGCGTGCGACACCCTGGTGATCTGGGGTGAGCACGGCGTGGTGCACCGGCTTTTCGATCCACTGGCGCTGTGGCAGGCGCAATGTGCGGGCGTGGTGACGGGCCTGGCCGTGCCAGCGGGGCACTTTATCCCCGAGCAACTGCCCGGCGAAACAGCCGATGCGCTGCGCAGCTTCATGCGCTGAGCGGGCCTGCGCCGGACGCCGAACCAGGGTCGCCCCGGCGGCATGTGGTGTGTGTGCCCCGGTGTAGCATGGGCGCCCTTGAGGAGGAGACCCCATGCACCCCAACGCCCAGACCCTGCAACGCTTCTACACCGCCTTCGCGCAGCTCGACCACGCCACCATGGCGGCCTGCTATGCACCCAACGCCACGTTTGACGACGAGGCCTTTTCGCTCAAGGGCCGCAACGAGGTGGCCGGCATGTGGCGCATGCTGTGCACCGCCACCAAAAAGCCCGGCGCCGCAGAGCACTGGAAGCTGGAATTCAGCGGCATCGATGCCAATGCCACAGGCGGCAAGGCCCACTGGGAGGCCCACTACCTCTTCAGCGCCACGGGGCGCAAAGTGCACAACATCATCGACGGCACCTTCACCTTCACGCCTGACGGGCTGATTGCCACACACCGCGACCGCTTCAACTTCTGGCGCTGGGCGCGGCAGGCGCTGGGTGCGCCGGGGTTGTTGCTGGGCTGGTCGCCCTCGCTCAAGCGCAAGGTGCGGAGTACGGCGGCGGGCAATCTGAAGAAGTTTCTGGCGCAGGGGTGAAGCGAGGGTTGTCGGGCGCCGTGCGCGCCATGGCGCACACGGCAACACAGATAGAACAAAGCATCTAGCGTTTTAGCTCACGGCCAGGCGCTGACATTGGTGCAGGTGAGCTGCCAAGTGACGTACCCGATATTGACGATAGTTGCTCTGGTTTTTCTTATGGCGCTGCCCGTGTGGATCGCGTCACATGTTTATGTGGTGATACGCGCAAGGACACTTGTGGGCTACTTCGAACTGCGTGAACGAGGGCGGGCGGGAGAGACGGTGGCGCGCGTGTCTTTCTTTGCTTGGAACGTAGCCATCGCGTGTATCACCGTTTTTCTTTTCGCCTCGTTCGGTGACTTGGTTCTTGCTTGTTGCACAAAATAGGCGCAGCGGCTGCAACGGACCTGAAGCACCCCATCACCTCACTCGACAAACGATAGGCAGCCACCGACACTGAACATCAGCCACATCTGCAGCGGCAGCGGCAGCGGCAGCAGAAAAATTTCAGGCCAAATTGATATTTAGCGCTTAAATCATAAGCACCAGACGCTATCAAATCAGTAGCAAATACTACTCAAGCCCCATGGCACTTCTTGTACTTCTTGCCACTACCGCAGTGGCAAGGGTCGTTGCGCCCAGGCTCGGGCGCCTTGCGCACGGTCTCCACGCGCGGGCCCATGCTCTTCCACAGCTGGCGCAGGTCGTACACGGCCCAGATGGCTTCGCCGAAGGCTTCGACACGTGCCTGGCTGGTGCTGGGGGGGCCGTCTTCGTCGTACATGCAGACTTCGGGCTTGCCAGTGTCGTCTTCGGTCAGGGCGACGATGCGGTCCAGCGCGTCGTCCAGCCACTTGGCAGCTTCCTTGTCGCGCGGGGCGGCCCAGTCCTCGGGCCAGTTTTCGACCGCAAACATGAACCCGAGGGCCCAGACCTGGCCAAAGGACGGGATCTCCTGTCCTTCCATTTCAGCACGCTCTGCCTCGGGCAGGCTGGCCACGGCGCCGCGCATGTCCATGGCTTCGGGCTGGAAGGTGCGGTCGTCGTCCAGCGTCTTCACATCGGTGTCGAGCTGGGTGGTGATCTCGGCCCAGCGGCGGTCCCACAGCTCCAGGAAACGCGCCTGCTGGGCGGCATCGGCAAACGCAGGCAGCACGGGCAGCGGAGCGCCTTCGGCCACATCCAGCTCGGCACCGTCGCCCAGCAGCATGGGCAGGTATTCGGCCGGGGCGATGGGGCGGCGGCTGCAGATCAGCGCAGTCATGAAGCCGTCGCAGAACTCCCACTGCGGGATTTCCTCGCCGCGCGCACGCAGGTCGTCGAGGATGTTGTCGATCTCTTCCAGCTTGTCCGGGCCCAGCGCGGCGGCCGGGGCTGTGGTGGGGTCGAGATCGTCGGTGGCGGGGGTGGGCGATGTGGGTTCGGTCATGAGGGACTCCGGTCGTCAAGCGAGAAAGCGGGGGCGGTAAAGCAAATTTTTACTTTTATGATGCGCAGGCCTTGTGCCAAGGCGCGGGTGCAGCGGCGGCAAAGCGGCCGGGGGGTGGAGCCGGGCCCGCAAGAACGCCGTGAGCCACATTGCAACCCGACAAAAAGGCGGCCAGTGTAGCCCCCTCGCACCGATCCTCCCCAACCAGGACATCCGATGATCCACCAACTGAACTCCCTGTACCCGGTGCGCTACACGGCCTTTGCGCTGTGCGTTTTCGGGCTGCTGCTGTCGCTGTTTGCGCTGGTGGCGTTTGGCGTGGGGCTGCCGGTGGTGCTGGTGTTTGTCGCCCTGGTAGCCCTGGGTGTGTACGACCTGCAGCAGTCGCGCCACGCCATTTTGCGCAACTACCCGGTCATCGGCCACATCCGCTTCATGCTCGAGTATGTGCGGCCCGAGGTGCGCCAATATTTCATCGAGAGCGACAGCGAGGCCGCGCCGTTCTCGCGTGCGCAGCGCTCGCTGGTCTACCAGCGCGCCAAAGGCGACCCGGACAACCGCCCGTTTGGCACCCACCTGGACGTGGGTGCACAAGGTTATGAATGGGTGAACCATTCGCTCGCGCCCACACAGCTGCCGTCGCACGACTTTCGCGTGTGGATCGGAGGCAGCCCCGATGCGCCATCACCGTCCGTATCACCCTGCACCCAGCCCTACCACGCGAGCGTGTTCAACATCTCGGCCATGAGCTTTGGCGCGCTGTCGGCCAACGCCATCCTGGCGCTGAACCAGGGCGCGAAGAAAGGCGGCTTTGCGCACGACACGGGCGAGGGCAGCATCAGCCAGCACCACCGGGTGCATGGCGGCGACTTGATCTGGGAAATCGGCTCGGGCTACTTTGGCTGCCGCAACCCCGATGGCAGCTTCAGCGAAGAGCGTTTTGCGGCCAGCGCCACCGACTCGCAGGTCAAGATGATCGAGCTCAAGCTCAGCCAGGGCGCCAAGCCCGGCCACGGCGGCGTGCTGCCCGGCGCCAAGGTGACGGCCGAGATCGCGGCTGCGCGCGGAGTGAAGGCAGGCGAAGCCTGCATCTCGCCCGCCAGCCACAGTGCGTTCAGCAACCCGGTAGAGATGATGCAGTTCATCGCCAAATTGCGCACGCTGTCGGGCGGCAAGCCCACGGGCTTCAAGTTCTGCCTGGGCCACCCGTGGGAGTGGTTTGCCATCGTCAAGGCCATGCTGGTCACCGGCATCACGCCCGACTTCATCGTGGTCGATGGTGCCGAGGGCGGCACGGGCGCTGCGCCCGTGGAGTTCACCGACCACGTGGGCGCACCGCTGCAAGAGGGTCTGCTCTTGGTGCACAACACGCTGGTGGGCGTGAATCTGCGCGACCGCGTGCGGCTGGGCTGCGCGGGCAAGGTCATCAGCGCCTTTGACATCGCGCGCATGATGGCGCTGGGAGCCGACTGGTGCAACGCGGGGCGCGGCTTCATGATGGCGCTGGGCTGCATCCAGGCGCAAAGCTGCCACACCGGCCACTGTCCCACAGGCGTGACCACGCAAGACCCGCTGCGCCAGCAGGCCCTGGTGGTGCCCGACAAAGCCACGCGCGTGGCGCAGTTTCACCGCAGCACATTACACGCGCTGCAAGAGCTGGTGCAGGCCGCCGGGCTGCGCCACCCCAAGGACATCACGGCCCACCACATCGTGCGCCGCATCAGCGACACAGAGGTGCGCCTGCTGTCCAACCTCATCACCCGCATGCAACCCGGCGCACTGCTGGGCCCGCTGGATGCGCAGCACAACGTATTCCGCCTGTACTGGCCCCTGGCCAGCGCCCACAGCTTTCAGGCCAGCGAGCCTGCGCTGGAGCCTTCCGTGCCACACCATGTGGAAATGGTCCACGCCGCGGCTGCAGGCACCGCTGCCGTGGTGGCCGGGGACGCAGCCGTATGACGATGGACACCACGCCGCGCACTATCGACTACAGCGCCTTCTTACAGCAGCAGCTGGCCACGCAGCCCCACAACGTGATGGCCCATGTGCTGGGCGATGAACAGATCTGGATCAAGCGCGCAGGCGCGCCCCACGGCATGGGCCGCTACCGCGCCATGGCCGTTCTGGCGGGCCTGCTGCGGCTGGAAGTGCTGCGCCCCGTGCCTAACCCGGGCGGCCCGGTGGCCATTGCCACCGAAGTGCGGCGCCTGCAGGACCTGGCCGCGCGCGGTGTGCACGTGCCCGAGGTCCTGGCCGTGCAGGAAAACGGCTTTGCCATGCGCCACCTGGGTCGTGTGGGCGAAGAGGCCCACTCACTGGGCAATGCGATCGAGCGGACCCTGCGTGCCGACAACCCAGCCGCTGTGCTGACGCTGTGGCAGCAGGGAATGGACGCGCTGCTCCACGTACACCACCAGGGTACTTGCCTGAGCCAGGCGTTTGCACGCAACATGGTGCGCGACCCCAGCGGCGAGGTGGTCTGCATCGACTTTGAAGACGACCCGGCCGCCGTACTGCCACTGCCCCTGTGCCATGTGCGCGATGCGCTGTGCTACGCGCACTCCACTGCCATTTTTCTGCAACAGAGCGGCAGCCTCCCCGAGGCGCGTGAGCGCTGGGCGGCATGGGTGGCACGGGGCAGTGCGGAGATGCAGGCGGTGCTGGCCACCAGCATTCGCAGGATGGGATGGATACGGCACCTGCCCGCCAGCCGCAGGCTGGGGCGGGATTTACAGCGGGTGCGCGCGGCGTATGACTTGCTGAGCGGGTAACAACGCTGCTGCGCCCGATGCGGACAGGTAACCAGTGGATGAACGGAGCGACAAGCGCGGCCGTCCTTAGCTAGCTGCCGTCTTTCGCTGACAGCGCTGCAGCCTGTTCAACCGCTATGGTGCAGGCTGAGTCTCCCTCCCGCCCTTGTTCCATCTCTTCATGCCCCTGCCTGCCGCTGCCCCCGACCCTGCGCCTTTGCCCCCTGCAACGGACAATCTCAGCCGCCAACGCCCGCCCACCCTGTCGCGTGCTGCCTGGAATCAGTTCATGGGCGTGGCACGCCCCTACTGGGCGGGAGACAAAAAAGGGACCGCCTGGGGTCTGATGGCGCTGCTGATCGCTCTCATGGTGTGTGAGACCCAGCTGGCCGTCATGCTCATCGACAAGACGGGGGAGATGACGTCGGCCCTGGCCGCCAAGCAGGCCGACCGCTTCTGGGCCGCGGTGATCACCAGCCTGGTGGTGCTGGGGTTTGCGGTGCCTGTGTACGCTATCTACTACTACATGCGCGACGCGTTCTCCACCCACTGGCGGCGCTGGTTGACGCACCGCTTCCTGGATGGTTACCTGAGCGAGCGCAAGTACTACGAGATCGGAGCAGGTGGCGACATCGACAACCCCGACCAGCGCATCAGCGAAGACATCAACACTTTCACCAGCCGGTCCACGCACTTCTTGCTGGTCTTCATCAGCTCGCTGATGCAGCTGGTGGCATTTAGCGCGGTGCTGTGGTCAATCTCCAGGACGCTGGTGGCGTTTTTGGCTGTGTATGCCCTGCTGGGAACGTTCGGGGCGCTTTACTGGTTTGGCGCGCCGCTGATACGGCTGAACTTCTGGCAAATCCGCCGCGAGGCGGACTTCCGCTTTGGACTGATGCGGCTGCGCGAAAACGCCGAATCCATCGCCTTCTACCGGGGCGAAGCCCAGGAGCGCGTGCAGATCGATCACCGGTTTGAGGCCGTTTTCACCAACTTCGCCCGGCTCATCAAAAAGCAGCTTTCCCTGAACCTGTACCAGCGCTCTTTCAGTCAGCTCACCTTGATCCTGCCCAGCATCATCCTGGCCAACGCGGTGCTCTCAGGCGAACTGGAGGTGGGGCGGGCCATCCAGGCCGCAGGCGCCTTTGCGGCCGTGCTGGGCGCCATCTCGCTGATCGTGGACAACTTTGAGAGCCTGAGCCGGTTTGTGGCAGGCATTGACCGACTGCATACCCTGTCTCAGGTAGTGCTCAAAACCCCTGCCGCCCCTACCCCGTGGGCCGAGCCAGGCACAACAGCGGGCAAGACTGCGGACGTCGCACCGGTGCCCGCAATATCCACCGAGCCTCTCAAACCCTCGCCGCAAATCATCACGCGCATCGGCGACACACTGGTTATCGAAGGACTCTCGCTGTACACCCCCCAGTTTGGCCGCCTGCTCGTGGCGGACCTCTCGCTGCAGTTGCAGCCCGGCGATGCGCTGCTCATCACCGGCCCGAGCGGCTGCGGCAAAAGCTCGCTCTTGCGCGCCATTGCCGGCCTGTGGCGCACGGGCAGCGGCACCGTACAGCACCCGCCGCTGGGGGACATGTTCTTCCTGCCCCAGCGCCCCTACATGCAGATCGACACGCTGCGCAGCCAGATCATTTATCCCAGCAAGCAGACCACGCTGAGCGACGAACGGCTGCTGGAGCTGCTGCAGGAGGTGCACCTCGAATCCCTGGCCGAGCGTGTGGGCGGGCTCAACGCGTCCCACGACTGGGAGAAACTGTTGTCCGTGGGCGAGCAGCAGCGCCTGGCCTTTGCCCGCGTGCTGGCGCGCCAGCCCAGCATCGTCATCCTGGATGAAGCCACCAGCGCGCTGGACAGCGCCAACGAGACCGCCCTCTACGAACGCCTGCGCGCCAGCGGCACCACCCTGATCAGCATCGCCCACCGCCCCGCCGTGCTCAAACACCACACGCGCGTGTTGGAATTCAAGGGCGAAGGGGCTTGGGAGCTGCATGCGGCAGCGGATTTCAGGTTTGATCGCTGAGCGCAGCAGGCTCAGGCGTCAGCGGGCGCGACCTCTCCCGCGCTGACGAGCACCAGCTCCGTCGCCACATGGGCATCGAGCGTGAGCAGCCGCTTGCGCATGCAGATCACGGCCTTGTCCTTGCTCAGCAAGATGGCCTGGTGAGCTGCCGCCAGGTCAATGAACTTCTGGTCGTCCGCGTCCTTGCACACGTAGGCCACCTTTGGCGCTATCTCCACCCGCCGCACCTGCGCGTCAAACGCCGCCAGCACCTGGGCCGCATCCACTCGGTAGTAGTCCATGCGCCCAACGATGTGCGGATAGGCCAGCACACGCTCCAGTTCATCGCGCATGACTTGCGTGGCGATCCAGGCCAGGCGCCCCTGGGCCAGCAGCGTGCGCAACGGGGCAGTGCGCGCGTCGCTGAAGATCAGCAGGTCCAGCGCCACATTGGTATCCACCACTACCGGGCGTGCGGGCTCGCCCGCCGGGGCCTCGGCGGGCAGGCGCAATTCGACCTTCATGGCGCGCCGTTGCCGGGGTCTTGGGCAGTCGATGGCTTTGCAGGACGCTCGCGCACAGCGCCCTTGATCATGTCGAAGCGGAACATGCGGCATTCGATGGGGCCGTTCCACATCGGCACGCGGCGCGATTCTTTCAGGCGCATCTTGCCGGGCAGCTTGAGGTCGGGCGTGAGCATCCAGGCCGTCCAGCCGCTGTAGTTCTTCTTCCAGTGGGTGGCCAGCTGGCTGAAGAACTCGCCGCCGTCTTCGGTCTGCGCCTCTTCGCGGCCCACAGCCATGCCCTGGGCGCGGTCGGCGGCGCGTTCGCCGGCGTTACGGCCTGCGCTCCCTGCAGCAGCAATGCGCTCGCCGTAGGGCGGGTTGAGCAGCATCACGCCGGGCTGATCGCAGGGCGGCATGCGCTGCAGGGCGTCGCCGCCGCGCAGCTGCACGGCATCGGCCACGCCCGCGCGCTCAGCGTTGCGCTGGGCGAAATCAACCATGCGGAAGGCGACATCACTGCCAAACAGGGGGACAGCGCTAGTGCATATTGCACTTTCAGCTTCGTTTTTTATAGCACTCCAGACATGGGCCTGGAACGGCAGCAGTTTCTCGAACGCAAAGCGCCGCAGCATGCCCGCCGGGATGCGGCAGGCGATCTGCGCAGCCTCGACCACGATGGTGCCGCTGCCGCAGCAGGGGTCGTACAGCGGCTGGGGGTTGTCGCCGTGCGGGTCCCAGCCACTGGCGGCGATCATGGCGGCGGCCAGGGTTTCCTTCAGCGGCGCATCGCCCTTGTCCTCGCGCCAGCCGCGCTTGAACAGCGGCTCGCCCGAGGTGTCGATGTAGATCGTGGCCTCGTCGGTGGTCAGGTGCAGGTGGATGCGCACATCGGGCCACTGGGTGTTCACATCGGGGCGCACGCCGCTCTTGTGACGAAAGCGGTCGGCCACAGCGTCCTTGACCTTGAGGCCCGCGAAGTTGAGGCTCTGCAGCGGGCTGTGCTGAGCCGTCACCTCGACCTTGAACGTCTGGCGCGTGGTGAACCAGATCTCCCAGGCCACATCGCTGGCCATGGCATAGAGGTCGTTCTCAGACCGGTACGGGCGGTGCGCCAGTTGCACCAGCACGCGCTGCGCCAGGCGGCTGTGCAAATTGAGCAGCAGCGCCTGGCGCCACGAGGCGCGCAGCAGCACACCGCCCCGCCCCACCAGCAAGTCTTGTCCCGTGAGGCCGGTGATGCCATGCACCTCGTCGGCCAGAAAGCCCTCGACACCGGCGGCGCAAGGGAGAAAAAGTTGGAGTTGGTTCATGTCGATGGGGAGGATACGCGCTCGGACAATGCATGGGAATCCGGCGTGCCCGCGCGGGCCAGCAGCAACTGGCGGATGGAGTCAGGGATCGGGGCGACCTTGCGGCTGGCCTTGCCGATGAAGACGATGCCAATCTTGCCGCGCGCCACCTCGCGGCCTGAGGCCTTCTCGGTCATGCAAAAGACCAGGTCAAACCCATAGCGGTTGAAGTCCGCAGGCGCCATCTCCACGCGCATGGTCTCGCCATGAAAACCTTCGGACTTGTACTGCGCCACGATGTCGCCCACCACGATGGACAGCCCGCCCACATCGGCCTCAGGGTAGCCCAGGGACTGGAAAAAGCGCACGCGCGCTTCGGACACCAGGCTGAGCAGCTGGGCGTTGTCCAGATGCCCGCCCTGGTTGACGTGGCTGATGTAGATCTGCAGTTCGGTGGCAAAACCGAAGTGCGCGGGAAGGTCGAAGACGATGCGGGCCATGGGGCGGAAAGTGGTAGGGCAAAACAGGAAGCGGGGGGACGGGTACCAACGGCGGACATAGCGCATTGCGCGACAGACAATGTCTGCCTTCCAGGCACCCGATGAGAAGCACGCGGGGGTCACCAGCCCATCCACACCGTGGCGCCCGTGCCGCTGCATGGGGGTGTTGCGCACGAGTCCTGTGAGCCGGGCGCCACTGTCTCGTATGCTCTCGGGCAGTGGATTTTACCGGAGCCCCCTCATGCGCCTTTTTGTTCGGACCCTGCTGACCACCCTGGCGCTGGCAGTGATGCCTCTGGCTGCCAACGCTCAAACACTCTACAAATCAGTGGGAGTAGACGGCAGGGTGGTCTACAGCGACCAGCCACCGGTGACTGGAGCCGTAGAGAAAACGATGAAGCTGGAAAACCTGCCAGTCAGCGTGGTGCCAGGCGCGGCCTCCACTCCCCAAGCAGCAACCCCCGACACCCCACAGGTCGCAATCGCACGAGGCGATGTGGTGCTTTATATGGCCACCTGGTGCGGTTACTGCAAGGCGGCCAAGGCCTATCTGACTAACAAGGGCATCGCCTACCGGGAGTTGGACATCGACACGCCTTCTGGCAAGGCTGCGTTCAAGCAACTGGGTGCCAGAGGTGTGCCAGTCTTGCTGACCAACGGCCAGAAAATCGCCGGGTTCACACCCCAGGCGTATGACGCGGTATTCATGGCGCGCAAGTAATCCGTCAGCATCCTGCGTTCAGGGCGTTGAGGGAGGCTTATGCTCTTCAATGCGTTGAGCACTACAACGCCTTGCGCAGATTGGCCGGCGCGATCTTGAGCGCCTCGCGGTACTTGGCCACCGTGCGGCGTGCGCACTCGATGCCCTGCTCCTTGAGCATCTCGGCAATCTGGCTGTCGGACAGCGGCTTGGCGGGGTTTTCGGCAGACACGAACTGCTTGATGAGCGCGCGCACGGCGGTGCTCGATGCATTGCCGCCGGTCTCGGTGCCCAGACCCGAGCCAAAGAAATATTTGAGCTCGTAGGTGCCAATCGGTGTGGCCATGTACTTGGCGGTGGTCACGCGGCTGATGGTGGACTCGTGCAGGCCCAGCTCGTCGGCGATGTCGCGCAGCACCAGCGGGCGCATGGCCAGTTCGCCGTGGGTGAAGAAGTTCTTCTGCCGCTCGACGATGGCGCGCGAGACGCGCAGGATGGTGTCAAAGCGCTGCTGGATGTTCTTGATGAACCATCGCGCCTCCTGCAGGCGCTGCTGCATGCCCTGATGTCCCTCGCCGCCCTTGTGGCCGCGCAGTGCGCCAGCGTAGATGTCGTGCACGCGCAGGCGCGGCATCACGTCGGGGTTGAGCTGCACGATGAAGTTGTGCTGCCCGCTGTGCCCATTGGCACGCCCGGCTTTGCGCACGATGACGTCGGGGATGATGATGTTGCGCTCTACATCGGCAAAGCGGCGGCCGGGGCGGGGCTCCAGCCGTGCGATCAGCGCCATGGCGGCACGCGTGCGCTCTTCGCCGCTGGCGCCGCCTTCGCTGCACAGCAGCGTCAGGCGACGGATGTCGCGGCGGGCCAGCATCTCCAGCGGCTGCTGGCAGATCGAGAGTGCTGTACGCACCGTGTCCGGGTCGGCATCGCTGTCTTCGTCGGCGGCCAGGGCCGTGAGCTGCAGCGTCAGGCATTCGGCCAGGTTGCGCGCGCCCACGCCCACAGGCTCCAGGCTTTGCAGAAGCCGCTGGGCCACGGTGAAGCGGTGCACCAGCTCCTCAATCTGCTCCAGATCGTCGGGCCCGGCCAGGCTGATGGCCAGCTCTTCGAGCGGCTCTTCGAGGTAGCCATCGTCGTTCAGCGATTCGATGAGAAAACGCAGCGCGGCCGTGTCCACTTCAGACAGCCGCAGCGACAGCGCCTGGCGGTGCAGAAAGGCGGTGAGCGATTCTTGCGAGCGGGCCAGCTCGGTAGCGTCGGCCCCGTCGCCTTCCGCATCGTTGCGGGTGCGTGCCGGGGCGTCGCCGCCCCACTCGGCGTCGTTGGGCGCCATCTCAACGGTGCCGTCGCCGCTCCAGTCGGGCTCGTCGGCGCCTCCACCGGGGATTTCAGCCTCGTTTTGGCTCTCAGTGCTGGTACTGTTTGCACTGACAGCTCCTGAAAACATAGCATCATCGGCACCGTAGTCGTCGGCCTGCGCGGGCGTATCGGCGGCTTCCAGACCAAACTCCTCGCGCGGTGCTTCGTCGGCATTGCGTTCGAGGAACGGGTTTTCGTCGAGCATCTGCTCGACTTCCTGCGAGAGTTCGAGCGTGGACAACTGCAGCAGCCGGATGGACTGCTGGAGCTGGGGGGTCAATGCAAGGTGCTGCGAGACGCGCAGCGAGAGTCCAGGCTTCATTGATTGAGCGCCGCCGGGCCGCCCCAAGGCGCGAAAGCCCCCTTGGGGGGCAGCGAACCACGCGCAGCGGGGAGCGTGGGGGCACAGTGCTGCGCCGCCGGGCCGCCCCAAGGCGCGAAAGCCCCCTCAGGAGGCAGCGCAGTACACAAAGTGACAAGCGTGGGGGCCATGTCTACATCCTGAAGTGTTCGCCGAGGTACACACGGCGCACTTCGGCGTTGTCCACGATCTCGGAGGGGGTGCCCTGCGCCAGCACGCGGCCGTCGCTGATGATGAAGGCGTGGTCGCAGATGCCCAGCGTCTCGCGCACGTTGTGGTCGGTGATCAGCACACCAATGCCGCGTGCCTTGAGGAAGCCGATGATGCGCTGGATCTCGATCACGGCGATGGGGTCAATGCCCGCAAAGGGCTCGTCCAGCAGGATAAAGCGCGGCTGGGTGGCGAGGGCGCGGGCGATCTCGACGCGGCGGCGCTCGCCACCGGACAAGGCCAGGGCAGGCGATGCACGCAGGTGGTCCACACGCAGCTCTTGCAACAGGGCCGTCAGGCGCTCCTCGATGGCGTCGCGCGTCAGCGGCTGGCCGTCGTCGGCACGCTGCAGCTCCAGCACTGCACGCACGTTTTCTTCGACGGTGAGCTTGCGGAAAATGGAGGCTTCCTGCGGCAGGTACGACAGCCCCAGCCGTGAGCGGCGGTGGATGGGCATGTGGGCCACCGAGTGGCCGTCGATACGGATGTCGCCCGCATCGCTGCGCACCAGGCCCACGATCATGTAGAAGGACGTGGTCTTGCCCGCGCCGTTGGGGCCCAGCAGCCCCACGACCTCGCCTTTTTGCACCACCAGCGACACATCCTTGACGACCTTGCGGCTGCCATAGGACTTGGCCAGGTGCTGAACCTCCAGGCGGCTGCCCGACTGGGAATCGGGCCCCAGGCGGTTATCAGCCCGGGTATCAGGACCAGTACTCACAGCGGGCCCGCTCACTTGGCGCCGCCGCCAAGGCTGTTGCTGGGGCGCAGCGCCGGTGCGGGCGCGTCAGGCACTGCGGCTGGGGCCGCCGCGCCGGACGGCGGGTCTTTGGGCGCCAGCACGGCACGCACGCGGCCACCGGACGCTGGCGTGTCGCCTGCGGCAGCAGACGACGCTGGTGCCCTCTGGCCGTCCACCGTGAACACGTCGGTGAGGTTGTTATAGACGATCACGGCACCGGTGATCTCGTCGTTCAGTACCGACCCACGGTAGCGGCGGAGTTCGGCGCGGGTGATGAAGCGCACGTTGTCGGCTTTGCCGTCGTACTCGATGACCTCGCTCTCGCCTTCGATGAACTCGTCTGGCACTCCAGCTACGGTGTCGCGCTTTTGGCGGAAAAACGCCCGTTTGCCCGCCTCGGCCGTGACCACGCCGTATTGGTAACCGTCGGCGTCCTGGCGCACATCCAGCCGCGCACCGCGCAACACGATGGTGCCTTTGGTCATCACCACGCGGCCCGAGAACACGCTGGTCTGCTTGAGTTCATCGTGGCGCAGGGCGTCGGCCTCGATGTTCATGGGCTTGGCACGGTCGGCCTTTTCGGCGTGTGCCATACCCGCAAGACCGGTCAGGGCTGCGAGCAACAGGAGGGGGAGTAGGCGGTGGGTCATAGGGCACGAATCTTGCAATGATTGTAGCCACCCGATAGTACCCACCCCGAAAAAAAGCCCGCATCAGCGGGCTTTTGGAACAGCTTGCCGACAGAGTCGGCACCTTGTCAGGCTTTGCGCGCCGTGGCCGCCAGGTATTCGACCACTTGCAGCACCGTCTGCATGCTGCCAGCCATCGTGCCGTCGGTGTAGTACTTGCCCGCCACGCCCATGGACGGCACGCCTTCGACGCCATACGAATCTTGCAGCTGCGAGGCGCGACGCACCTGGTTGGCCACGCTGAAGGAACCATAGACTTCCTTGAACTTGGCGGCATCCACGCCCTGCTGGGTCACCCAGGCCAGGATTTCGTCGTCCTTGGCGAGCTTGGCCTTCTCCACATGGATGGCGCGGAATACCTTGGCGTGCAGCGCGTCGAGCTTGCCCATGCCTTCGAGTGTGTAGTACAGCTTTTGCTGGGGCACAAAGCTGGCGTTGAACGCCACGGGCACGCGGCGGATGGAGAGGTCCTTGGGCGCGGCCTTGACCCAGGCGTCCAGCGTGGGCTCAAAGGCGTTGCAGTGGGGACAGCTGTACCAGAAGAACTCGATCACATCGACCTTGCCAGCGGGGGCATCGGGGGCGACGGGCTTGTCCAGCCGCTTGAAGTCCTTGCCCTCCTTGAACTGGCGGGCTTGCGCCATGGCGGGGTTGGCCACTGGCAGCGTCAGGGCAGAAGCGGCAACCGCCGACGCGGCGGACAAAGAAAACTCACGGCGTTTCATGACAAAGACTCTCCTGGTTCAGGTATGGGGGATGTGAGACATCCCTTTACAAAAAGTTCAGCCCTGGCGTTGACGCCGTTTTGGCAGGCCTGTCAGCGCTGCACGCGCACCAGCGCCGACTCCAGCCCGGCGCCATCGAGCTTTTCCTTGAGCACCTCGGCATCGTCACGCTTGGTGAAGGGGCCGATGCGCACCCGGAAGACCGCACGGCCATTTTGCTCACGCTCGCTCACGCGGGCCTCCCAGCCCAGCATGGCCAGCTTGGCGCGCTGGGCGTCTGCGTCGGCCTGGGTGCGGAAGGCGCCCGCCTGCACGAAGTAGTCAAACGGGTCCACACTGCCCTTGGCCGCTGCCTTGGCCACGGCCAGATCGCCCAGCGGATCGGCGCCTGCCTTGCTCTCGGCCTTGGCGTCGGCTTTGGCCTCTGGCTTGCTCGCTGCAGGCTTGGCCGCTGAGGCGGCAGCGCGCACCTCGGGGGCAGGTGCCGATGCAGGAGACGATGCGGCGGCTGCAACCGGTGGCGCGGCAGGACGTGCCGGATTCTTGCCATACAGCGGCGAGTTCGGATCCCAGTTCTTGTTCTTCTGGGATTCGGCTGCGTCCATGTCTGCCCCCCGACCATTGCCCTTGTTCAGGAAGGGCACCGGCACCTTGGTCACATACACGGCCACGGCCAGCGCCGCGCCCAGGCCCACAATGACCCCGACGATGAAGCCGACAATGGTCCCGCCCGTCTGTTGCTTTTTCATATTGGTAGTAACTGCTTACATTCTGGCTGGGGCCGACACGCCCAGCACGGCCAGGCCATTGTGCAATACCTGGGCGGTGGCGGCGACCAGCGCCAGGCGCGCCTTCTTCACCGCCTCGTCATCCACCAGGATGCGCTCGGCATCGTAATAGCTGTGGTAACTGGCGGCCAGGTCGCGCAGGTAGAACGTCACATCGTGCGGCGCCTCGCCATCTGCGGCGGCGGTCAGCATCTCGGGGTACTTGGCCAGCTGCAGCATCAGCGCCTGGGCCTGAGGGCCCTCCAGCGCGGACAGGTCCACATCCTTGAGCGAAGCCACATCACCACCGCCCGCCTCTTGCCAGGCGCGCAGCACCGACTGGATGCGCGCATGCGCGTACTGCACGTAGTACACCGGGTTGTCGTTGTTCTGGGCCACGGCCAGATCCACGTCGAAGGTGTACTCGGTGTCGGGCTTGCGGCTGAGCAGGAAAAAGCGCACCGCATCCTTGCTGGTCCACTCGATCAGGTCGCGCAGCGTGACGTAGCTGCCCGCACGCTTGCTGATCTTGACCTCTTCGCCGCCCTTGACCACCCGCACCATGGTGTGCAGCACGTAGTCGGGGTAGCCCTGCGGAATGCCCACATCGGCCGCCTGCAGGCCGGCGCGCACGCGGGCGATGGTGCCGTGGTGGTCCGTGCCCTGGATGTTGACGACCTTGGTGAAGCCGCGCTCCCACTTGGCAATGTGGTAGGCCACGTCGGGCACGAAGTAGGTGAACGTGCCGTCCTGCTTGCGCATGACGCGGTCCTTGTCGTCGCCGTAGTCGGTGCTCTTGAGCCACAGCGCGCCGTCTTGCTCATACGTCTTGCCGTTGGCCACGAGCTTGTTCACGGCAGCCTCGACGCGGCCGCTGGTGTACAGGCTCGATTCCAGGTAGTACTCATCAAAGTGCAGGTTGAACGCCTGCAGGTCCTTGTCTTGCTCGTTGCGCAGGTAGGCCACCGCAAACTGGCGGATATTGTCGTAATCCTCCACATCGCCATTGGCCGTGAACTCGCGGTCGTCGGCCTTGACGGTGGCCTTGGCCTTGAAGGCCTCGGCAATGTCGGCGATGTAGTCACCGTTGTAGAAGTTCTTGGCCAGCGGGTTGTCGCTGTCGGTAGGCCAGCAGTCGTCTCCGGGCTTGAAACCCTTGGCGCGCAGCTGCGTGCTCTTGGTCAGAGTGTCGATCTGCACGCCCGCGTCGTTGTAATAGAACTCGCGGTGCACCTTCCAGCCCTGGGTGCTGAACAGGTTGCAGATGGCATCGCCCAGCGCGGCCTGGCGGCCGTGGCCCACGTGCAGCGGGCCCGTGGGGTTGGCCGACACGAACTCGACCAGCACCTGCTGGCCATTGCTGGCCTGGTAACCAAAGCGCTCGCCCGCAGCCAGCACCTCACGCACCACTTCCTGCTTGGCGGCGGGTTGGAGGCGGATGTTCAGAAAGCCAGGGCCCGCGATTTCGATGGCGGACACCCAGCGCTGAAAGGCAGGCGTGGCTTCGAGTGCGGTCTTGAGCTGCTCTCCCAGTGCGCGCGGGTTGAGCTTGAGGGGCTTGGCCAGTTGCATGGCTGCGGTGCAGGCGAAGTCGCCATGGGCCGCCACCTTGGGAGATTCAAATGCCGCCTTGGCGCCAGCGCCGGGGGACAGGTTTTCCAGCTCGGCTGCGAGCGCAGCGAGCAATTCATTTTTGGCTGTGAGCATCGGCGGATTTTACGGGTGCGCCAGCCGCAAGGCGCCGGACCTGCCACCAGAGGCGGTCCCACAGCCAAAGGCACAATGGACAATAGTGCCCATTCCACAGGAGAAAGCGCATGCAGCCTCAGCCCATCATGCTCTACCGGCGCCGCTGGACCTTGGTGTTTCAGGTGCCTTTTACCCTGCTGGTGCTCGCGTGTCTGGCCTTTTCGCTGTATTGGGCGGCTGTATCGAATGACCGGCTGCTCACGATCCTCTGCTTGTGCGCCGCGTTTGTGGCGTTCTGTGTAGGCGGAACCCTGGGCAGGTCCACCCTGGAGGCCTACCGGGTACGAGACCCTGCGGTGGTCATCGACGCCACCGGCATCACCGACCTGCGCCAGGACGACCCGCACACCGTGCCCTGGGAGGCCATGGAACGTGTGCACCTGGACAATTATGAGAACGTGATCCTTGTCAAGCTGCGCCCTGGCCACAAGGACTCTGCGTTGCGCGTGATCTTCAAAGCGCTGCAACGCTGGCAGCAGCGGGGAGATGTGGTGTTTTTCCTGGGAGGCCTGGCCTACGACACCCGGCAGATCCAGACCGCGCTCAAGGCGTTCCATGCAGCCGCAGCGCCCAAACCCCGCACTCTCTGAGAGATCAACGCACCCGGCTCTTGCCGCACGCTGCGTATTGGGTTGTCAGGACTTGTGCGCGTTGTCGCACGCCATGTTCTATGGTGCAATGCCCCCGGGACCCCCCATAACGCATTCACACCAGGAGATTCCATGAAAAAGCTTCTTTCCTTGACTGCACTCGGACTGGCCCTGTCAGTGGGCTTTGGTGCCCACGCCGCCGAAGACGCCAAGGCCCCCACCAAGCAGCAATCGAAGATGGCGACCTGCAACAAGGACGCCGGAGAGATGAAAGGCGACGAGCGCAAGGCGTTCATGAAGACCTGCCTGAGCAACAAGCCCGCCACCCAGCAGGACAAGATGAAAACCTGCAACGCTGATGCCAAGGCCAAGACCCTCAAGGGCGATGAGCGCAAGGCCTTCATGAGCGAGTGCCTGAAGAAGTAAATTCGCGCACAGTGCACCTTCCTCGGTGCGCCCTCAAAAGAAAAGCCCGCCAGCAGCAAGCCTGGCGGGCTTTTTTTTATGGGGTACTTGCACTTACCAGCCGCGCGCCCAGAACACCGCAATCACAGCCACCACGGGCAGCACATGCGACTGGATCATCACCAGGCGGCGCACCCGCGCGACTTCCGTGGCGGGCGGCAGCGCGCCGGTGCTGCGCAGGTTCTGGCGCCAGCGGCGAAACGCGGCCGAAGGCACAAACGACAACAGGACCATGGCCAGCACCAGGGTGATCTTGATGTGAAACAGGGGCTGCGACAGGTACCACGACGCGCCCTTGACGCCCCAGATCAACCGGGCCAGACCACTGCCAATCATCACCGCCCCGGCCACACCGTAGATCACATCCAGCCGGGCCAGCCGCTCGACCACGGCGGCATTGAGCCACTCGATGCGGCACAGCGCCGCCTGGCTGGACAGGAAAACCACAAAGGTCAGGATGGCCAGAAGGTGAAAGGCAGCCAGGAAGGCTTCGAGGGTCATGGTGCGGATTCCTTGTAGCGCCCGAGGCCACTGCGCCGCGCCAAGCGCTCACAGTGCCGTCCGGCAGGGCCACCATTGTGCGCGATGGCGTGGGCTCAACGCGCTCAACGAAAAACGGCTCGGGCCCGAAAGCCCGCGCCGCTGGGAGCGCAGATTCAGCAAGTGCCAACCATCAAGCCACAGTGCGCGCCACCGTGGCCACAGGCACATCCGCCGGCACCACGGGCGCCGACGCCGCTGACACCGCGAGTGGCAGCGGATGGCCATTCATCGCCGCGTCCAGGCGTTCCTGGTCCAGCGCGTTTTCCCAGCGGGAGACAACCACCGTGGCCACGGCGTTGCCGATGAAATTCGTCAGCGAGCGGCATTCGCTCATGAAGCGGTCCACGCCCAGAATCAGCGCCATGCCGGCCACGGGCACTTCGGGCACCACGGCCAGGGTGGCGGCCAGGGTGATGAAGCCCGCGCCCGTCACACCCGCTGCGCCCTTGGAAGACAGCATCGCCACCAGCAACAGCGCCACCTGGTGGCCCAGCGTCAGCTCGGTGTTGGTGGCCTGGGCGATGAACAGCGCGGCCAGCGTCATGTAGATGTTGGTGCCGTCCAGGTTGAACGAGTAGCCCGTGGGCACCACGAGGCCCACCACCGACTTGCTGCAACCGGCCTTTTCCATCTTTTCCATCAGCGACGGCAGGGCCGATTCAGACGAAGACGTGCCCAGCACCAGCATCAGCTCGGCCTTGAGGTAGCGGATCAGCTTGAACACCGAGAAGCCACACAGGCGCGCCACAAAGCCCAGGATCACCACCACAAACAGCAGCGAGGTGATGTAGAACGAACCCACCAGCCAGGCCAGATTGACCAGCGAGCCCAGGCCAAACTTGCCAATGGTGAACGCCATGGCACCAAACGCACCCAGGGGCGCGGCCTTCATCACGATGCCCACCACCTTGAACACAGGCGTCGTCAGCGCGTCCAGAAAGTTCAGCACCGGACGGCCTGCCTCACCCACCATGGCCAGGCCAATGCCAAACAGCACGGCCACCAGCAGCACCTGCAGGATGTTGTCGCCCACGAACGGGCTCACCAGCGTCTTGGGGATGATGTCCATCGCAAAGCCCGTGAGCGTCATCTCGTGCGACTTGGCCACGTAGCCCTTCACAGCCGTCTGGTCCAGGTCGGCCACATTGATGTTCATGCCCGCGCCGGGCTGCACCACGTTGGCCACCACCAGGCCCACCACCAGGGCCAGCGTGGAGAAGAACAGGAAGTACGCCATGGCCTTGCCGAACACGCGGCCCACGGTGGAGAGCTGCGACATGCCAGCGATGCCGGTCACGATGGTCAGGAAGATCACCGGAGCGATGATCATCTTGACCAGCTTGATGAACGCGTCACCCAGCGGCTTGAGCGCCTCGCCGTAGGACGGCTCGAAATGGCCCAGCAGAACGCCCAGGACGATGGCGAACACCACCTGGAAGTACAGTTGCCGGTAAAAAGGCAGCTTCAAGGTCGAGGCTGCGGGAGCGGAATGGTTGTGCATGGAACGGGTCTCCTGGGGTCACGGGTCTGCACCACCGGGGTGCCTCCGGCGCGCGTCAAGGGTGCCGTTTGTACCGCTGCACTTTGTTTCAGCCGATAACCTATTGGTATTAGTCGAGAGCGGCTTCATAGGAGAGCGCGTGCACCAAATCAGGGTAACTACTTAGTCCCCAGCCTGGTGCTGCACACTCCTACCCGCGCCAAAGTGGCCTTGGTGCCGCACAACCCCCCCGCTGGATTCCCATGCCCACGCCCCGCCTTCGCCAGTTCTGGACGCTGCTCATCCTGCTTGCAGGCACGGTGGCCAGCATGTTCGCGGCGGGCCAGTGGGCCTGGCACCGGTCTTTGCTGGACGAAAGCGAGAGCGTGCAGCGCCAGCTGGCCCTGTACGGGCAGACGCTGGCCCAGCGCATCGACCGCTACCGCACCCTGCCCGAGGTGCTGGCCCTGGACGCGCAGTTGCAGAACGCCCTGCGCCGCACCCTGAGCACCGACGAGGTGGCGCAGCTCAACCGCAAGCTGGAGCAGGCCAACGGCGCCAGCCAGTCCTCCACCCTCACCCTGCTCAACCGCGACGGCCTGGCCGTAGCGGCCAGCAACTGGCGCACTGCGACCAGCAACGTGGGCGTGGACTACAGCTTTCGCCCCTATGTGCAGCAGGCGCTGGCCCAGGGCCGCGGCAGCTTCTACGGCATCGGCGTGACCACGGGCGAGCCGGGCTACTTCCTGTCGCAGGCCATTCGCGACGACAGCGACCACATCCTGGGGCTGGTGGCCATCAAGATTGCGCTGCAGGAGCTGGAGCGCGAATGGCTGCAGACGCCCGACATCGTGCTGGCGTCGGACGCGCATGGCGTGGTCTTCCTGGCCAGCCAGGATGCCTGGCGCTACCGGCTGCTGGAGCCGCTGGACGACGAGGAACGCCGCGAGCTGAACGCCACGCGGCAATACTCCGACCAGCCACTGCGCCCGCTCGACGTCCGCGTGGACGACCGCCTGGACAACGGAGGGCGGCTGGTGCGCGTTCAACCGTCCGCCGACATGCCCGCCCCGCCCGGCCGCATGCTGTGGCTGACCCAGCCCTTGCCAGGCACGCCCTGGCAACTGCACCTGGTGCACACCACCCACAGCAGCATTGCCGACAGCCGCTGGGCGGCCGCAGCCGGGGGCGGCGGTTGGCTGGCCCTTTCGCTGCTGGTGCTGTTTGTGCGCCAGCGCCAGCGCCTGGCCCGCCTGCGCCAACGCAGCCGCCAGGAGCTGGAGACCGTGCTGCAACAGCACGCGCAGGAGCTGCGCACCGCGCAGGACGGCATCGTGCAGGCGGCACAGCAGGCCGCGCAACAAACGGACACGGGCTTGAGCCGCAGCCTGGAGCACCTGCCCCAGGGCGTGGTCATCATCGACGCCGACCTGAAGCTGGTGGCGTGGAACTCACGCTACGTGCAGCTGTTCCGCTACCCCGCCGACCTGATGCAAGTGGGCCGCCCCATCGAAGACCTGATGCGCCACAACGCGCGCCGGGGCCTGCTGGGCCCGGGCCCGGTGGAAGAAGCCATCGAACGCCGCCTGGCCCACCTGCGCAGCGGCACGCCCCACCTGCACGAAAGCGCCAAGGAAGACGGCACGGTACTGGAGATCCGGGGCAACCCGCTGCCCGAGGGCGGCTTTGTGACCAGCTACGCCGACATCACCAGCTACAAGAACGCCGCACGCGAGCTGCGATCGCTGGCTGATGCGCTGGAGCAGCGCGTGGCCGACCGCACCCGCGACCTGGACGCCGCACGGCGCGAGGCCGAACAGGCCAACCGGTCCAAGACGCGCTTTGTGGCCGCCGCCGTGCACGACCTGCTGCAGCCCCTGAACGCCGCACGCATGTTCACCTCGCTGCTGCGCAGCCATCTGCCGGGCGACGCCGAGCGCCACGCTGTGGACAGCATCGACGGCGCCTTGGCTGCGCAGGACGCCATCCTCAACAGCCTGCTCGACATCTCGCGCATGGAATCGGGCCAGTTCGATGTGCACATCCATGACGTGGCCCTGGGGCCGCTCTTGCAGGTGCTGGGCCACAACTTTGGCGTGCTGGCCGAAAGCCAGGGCCTGCAACTGCGCTGCGTGCCCACGCGCGCCGTGGTCCGCACCGACGACAACCTGCTGCGCCGCATCCTGCAGAACTTTGTCTCCAACGCCATCCGCTATAGCCGGCGCGGGCGCATCGTGGTGGGCTGCCGCAGGGTGGGCGACCACCTGCGCATCGAGGTGCACGACCAAGGCCCCGGCATCCCCGAGGCACTGCAGCGCGAGATTTTTGAAGAATTCCGCCGCCTGGACGAAGGCCGGGCCGACGACCGGGGCGCAGGCCTGGGCCTGGCCATCGTCGAACGCCTGGGCCGCCTGCTGGGGCACGAGATTGGCCTGCGCTCGCAACTGGGGCGCGGCAGCGTGTTCTGGGTGTGTGTGCCGCTGGGCAACCCCGCCGCCGCGCAGCAGGCTGCGCCCCCCGCTACCACGCAGCAACCCGCCGACGACGCCCCCCTGCAAGGCAGCAGCGCCTGGGTCATTGATGACGACGGCCCTACCTGCGCCGCCACGCAGGCCCTGCTGCAGCGCTGGGGCTGCACGGTGCCACTGGCCGCTGGCGCGCCCGAGGCCCTGGCCGCTGCCCAGCCCGGCCAGGCGCCGCAGCTGGTGCTACTGGACGTGCACCTGGGCGCCGGCCTCCACGGCCCTGAAGTGTTCGCGCAGCTGTGCCAGCGCTGGGGGCAGACGCCTGCCGTGATCCTGGTCACCGCCGAGCGCGATGCCACCCTGCGCCGCCAGGCCGCCGAACGCGGCTGGGGCTTTCTGGCCAAGCCGGTGCGCTCCCCGGCGTTGCGGGCATTGATGAGCCAGACGCTGCTACGACTGGGGGAAAGCAATAGAAAGTAAGCCCTGTCGCGTGCAGACAGGCAAGCCGGCCGGCGGAAACACCAAGACAGCGCCCAAAGCAGCGCAGGCTCTCGTAAAGTAGCTTGCCACCAAAACACCCGAGGTACCGCCCGCGCCACGCAGACACTGCAGGGCGGCCACCCCCCCACACCGAAGCGGAGGACGGAAAGATGAGCGAAGCGATTCTGTATGCGATGGATGCACCGCGTGCCAAAAGCGCAGACGCGGCGGCAGACCTCGTTGAGAAATGGCAGGACAGCAAAAAGGCCCCCACCGCGCGCATTGAGGGCTTCTTTGAGCATCTATTGCAAACTTGGCCGACAGACGGCCCCGGAAGCGCCATTTGGTACGAAGGCTTTGACCACAACCCGCCCACAGGGCCTGTGCTCGCCATGGCGTTCGAGCTGCGCGAGTTCAACACCGACCGGCTGCAGCAGCTGCGTGCAATGGCCCAGGAACATGGCGTGCACATCTTCGACCCGGAAGGCCATGTGCTGTACCTCGCCGATGGCAGCGAAGCTCGGGCGCCGTCGTTGCCCCCCCGGAACCCAGCGCCCCCGTCCAGTGCCCATCTGGCGTGCGCTTTGACGGCGTGTACGAGACGAAGCGGGAGAAGGGCTGGACCTACCTGTGCTTCACGGCCGATGGAAAGATCTTCTGGCAAAGCACCGGGGGCCGCTTCCAGGCCCGCGCTGCGATGGAGAGCTTTGCCACCGGCGACTCCTTCATTGTCAAAGGCACCTACAAACCTGGCGACAACGCGTTCAGCGCACGGCTCAAAGCCTCGTTTGGCGCGTTCAAGATGAACGGCGTGCTGAAGGAGGACGGCTTGCACGTCCATTCGGAGCGCACCAACGGCAGCTACCCGTTCGACTCCGTGTACACGTTCCTTCCGCTGTAGCACGCCATCGATTCGGATCTGCGCCACGCACTTGGCGTAGACACGCCCGGCCGCTCACGCGGTGGACTCTGTCTCCAGGCTCTTCACCAGCACCGCCGCCTGCGTGCGGCTGTAGCACTCCAGCTTTTTCAGGATGGCCGTGACATGCACCTTCACCGTGTTCTCGGCCAGGCCCAGCGCGCTCGCAATCTGTTTGTTCAGCAGGCCATCGGCCAAACACAGCAGCACGCGGAACTGCTGGGGCGTGAGCTGCGCCAGGCGCGCGGCCAGTTCGGCGTCGGCCTCGGAGCGTTCGGCCGCCATGGGCGGGAACCAGCTGCCACCGTCCAGCACGGCCTGGATGGCGTCGCCCATGGCGTCGGCGGGCGCGGACTTGGGGATGAAGCCCGCAGCACCAAACTGCTGGGCGCGGCGGATGACGCGGGGGTGGTCGTTGGACGAGATGATGACCACGGGCAGCTCGGGGTATTCGCCGCGCACATGCAGCAGGGCAGAGAAGCCGCGCGTGCCGGGCATGCTCAGGTCCAGCAACACCAGCTCGACCTCGGGGTGGTCCTGCAGCGCCTGGCCCAGCGTGGCGGCGCTGGCCGCCTCCAGCGTGCGAAACTGCGGCAGCCGCTCGCGCAGCACGTGCAGCACAGCCGCACGGAACAGCGGGTGGTCGTCAGCGACAAGGAGCGTGGGCGCGGTGGACATGGATTGTTGTGCAGTCTGCCACGGGGGCTATCAGCCGCCGGCCTGCGGGCCTTTCCAGAACGCGGGCTGTGCGTACTGGTGCTTGAGGTGTTCGATCCACAGCCGCACCCGCAGCGGCATGTGCTTGCGCTGCGGAAACACCACATAGATGCCGTTGGGCGGCGCCGCAAAATCGTGCAGCACCTCCACCAGGCGCCCGGCGGCGATCTCGGCCTCCACCTCCCAGGTGCTGCGCCAGGCAATGCCGTAGCCCGCCAGGCACCAGTCGTGCAGCACCTGCCCGTCCGAGCAATCGAGCGGGCCGCCAGGCTTGAGGTGGATGACCTCGGTGCCACCGCCTTCGACCGGCATGCGGAACGCCCAGCCCCGTGTTTGCGAGGCCTCGCTCGACAGCGTGAGGCAGTCGTGCTGCACCAGCTCGCTGGGGTGGCGCGGCGTGCCGTAACGCTGCAGGTAGGCGGGCGTGGCCACGCACAGGCGGCGGTTATCGGCTATGCGCACGCTCACCAGCGACGAGTCGGGCAGGTCGCCCACGCGCACGGCGCAGTCATAGCCCTCGCCCGCCAGGTCCACCACGCGGTCGCTGAGGTTGAGCGAGATGGTCACGTCCGGGTGGGCGGTGCGAAAACGTGGCACCAGCGGCGCCACATGGCGGCGGCCAAAGCCGGCCGGTGCGGTGATGCGCAAATGGCCCGTGGCCTTGACGCCCCCTTCGGACACGCTGGCCTCGGCATTGGCCACGTCGGACAACAGGCGCTGGCAGTCTTCCAGAAACGCACTGCCCTCGTGCGTGAGGCTGATGCGGCGTGTGGTGCGCACCAGCAGCTTCACGCCCAGGTGTTCTTCCAGCGCATCGAGCCGCCGCCCCATGATGGCTGGGGCCACGCCCTCGGCCTTGGCCGCAGCGGTGAGGCTGCCGCGTGTTGCCACCGACACAAACGATTCGAAGGCCTTGAGTTTGTCCATGGGCGCTGATTATGGGGATAAAGCGGCGAAGGGCCTGGTGACGGACTTGGGCACGGCCTGTGATCGGTTTTGAAGCAAAACAGGCCGAATGCGCTGGTGCAACATGCCTGAGCAGCTACACAAATGATAGTGAACCAGGATCACCCCCACTTCACACCAGGCGCGACTTGAGGAACCCCACGGTGCCATAGCGCTTGACCTCGGTGTAAAGGTCGCGCGTGAGGCCCTGCACCATGGCGGTGTAGGCGTCGGCCAGGTCGGGGGCGATGGTGAAGTGGTCGTAGTTCACGATCACGCCCACGCGCTCGCCCTGTGCGGCGAGCGGGGCGAGCAGGCGGCGCACCTCCTGCTCGATGGCGTCAATGGTGCTGGCGGTGTTGATCTGCAGGCCCGAGAAGTCGATGTGCAGCAGCTGGCGCGCGGCGTCCAGCTCAAAGCGCTGCACCAGCGGGCGGTTGAGCAGCTGCTCGCGCAGGCCCAGCGGGCCGGGCTCGAACAGGCGCAGGTCCATGGTCTGCAGGCCGGGGCTGATGCGCGGCGTGAATGCCATGTGGGCCAGCACGTCGCGGTGCAGGTCGATGCCGGGCGCCAGCTCGATGAGTTCCAGCGCACCGCCGCCATCCGCCTCGCCCGAGGGCACCAGGCGGAACACGCAGCGCTCGGTCACATACAACACGCGCTGGCCGCGCCGCAGGGCTTCGGCGCCGCTGAAGGTGCGGTGCTCGACCTCGCGCACCAGCTTGCGCGCGCCGCCTTCGTGCAGGATGTGCAGGTGGCCGTCCACCGCCTCCACCTGCAGCGCGCCGGCCGTGAAGGTGCCGACAAACACCACGGTCTTGGCGTTCTGGCTGATGTTGATGAAGCCGCCCGCACCCGCCAGGCGCGGCCCGAACTTGCTCACGTTGAGGTTGCCGTGCTGGTCGGCCTGCGCCAGGCCCAGGATGGCGATGTCGAGGCCACCGCCGTCGTAGAAGTCGAACTGGTTGGGCTGGTCGATGATGGCCTGCGGGTTCACGGCCGCGCCAAAGTTCAGCCCGCCGGCGGGGATGCCGCCGATCACGCCGGGCTCGGCCGTGAGCGTGACCAGGTCGATGATGCGCTCTTCGGCCGCCACGTTGGCCACACCCTCGGGCATGCCGATGCCCAGGTTGACCACCTGGTGCGGGCGCAGCTCCAGTGCCGCGCGGCGGGCGATGATCTTGCGCTCGGTGAGCGGCATGGCCTCCAGCGTGTCCATGGGCACACGCAGCTCGCCCGCAAACGCTGCGCTGTAGGGCTCGGCAAAGGTCTGGTGGTGGTGCGCGGGCTCGGTGGCCAGCACCACGGCGTCCACCAGCACGCCGGGCACCTTCACCTGCCGGGGGTTGAGCGTGCCGCGCTCGGCGATGCGCTCGACCTGCGCGATGACCACGCCGCCCGAGTTGCGCGCGGCCATGGCAATCGCCAGCGCTTCGAGCGTGAGCGCCTCGCGCTCCATGGTGAGGTTGCCGTCCGCGTCGGCCGTGGTGGCGCGGATGATGCCCACGTGTATCGGAAAGGCTTTGTAGAACAGGTAGTCCTGCCCGTCGATGGGCAGGATGCGCACCAGGTCTTCGGTGGTGCGCGCATTGAGCTTGCCGCCGCCGTGGCGCGGATCCACAAAGGTGTCCAGGCCCACGCGCGTGAGCGTGCCGGGCTTGCCTGCAGCGATGTCGCGAAACAAATGCGTGATCACGCCCTGGGGCAGGTTCCAGGCCTCGATCTGGTTGTCCACCGCCAGCTTCTGGATGCGCGGCACCAGGCTCCAGTGCCCGCCGATCACGCGCTTGAGCAGGCCCGCATGGCCCAGGTGGTTGAGGCCGCGCTGTTTGCCGTCGCCCTGGCCTGCGGCGTAGACCAGCGTGAGGTCGCGCGGGGTTTGGGTCGTTTCCCAGCGCTGGGCCAGCGCCACGGCAATGCTCTCGGCAAAGCCGATGCCCACAAAGCCGCCCGTGGCCACGGTGTCGCCGTCGTGGATGAGCTGCACGGCATCGGCGGCGCTCACGATCTTGTTCTTGTGGGCCGCGTTGAGCGCGCTGGCGTCCAGGGGTGCCTGCATGGGTTTGTCTCCCGGTGGGTTTGTTGTGGGCGCAGCGTAGTGGGTAACGGGCGAAAGCACCATTCAGGGTGACTACGGACTGTCACCAGTTTTGCGTAAAAGTCACTGGTTTAGAGATTTTCAGCGTATTTATGTGGGCAAACATTTGCAATACAGTCTGTCCATGGCCTGCTGTTGCGGGCACCGTTTTTCATTGATCTCCGTTTTCACCACTCTTCTTGAGGCACCCCATGACCGACCGCACCCAAGTCCACGGCCTGCAAGTGGCCACCTCCCTGTACCGCTTTGTCGAAGACAAGGTGCTGCCCGGCACGGGTGTCGATGCCGCTGCCTTCTGGAAGGGCTTTGACGCCATCGTGTCCGACCTGGCCCCGCGCAACATCGCCTTGCTGGCCGAGCGCGACCGCCTGCAGACCGAGCTGGACACCTGGCATAAAGCCAACCCCGGCCCCATCCAGGACATGGTGGCCTACCGCAGCTTTCTTGAAAAGATCGGCTACCTGGTGCCCCAGCCTGCCGATGTGAAGGCCACCACCGCCAATGTGGACGACGAGCTGGCCACGCAGGCCGGCCCGCAGCTGGTGGTGCCCATCCTGAACGCCCGCTATGCGCTCAACGCCGCCAACGCGCGCTGGGGCAGCCTGTATGACGCGCTGTATGGCACGGACGCCATCAGCGAAGAAGGCGGCGCCGAGAAGGGCAAGGGCTATAACCCGGTGCGCGGCGCCAAGGTGATTGCGTTTGCGCGCCAGGTGCTGGATGACACGGCGCCTTTGGCTGCAGGCTCGCACAAGAATTCGACCGGCTATCGTGTGGAAGGCGGCCAGCTGGTTGTGTCGTTTGCCAACGGCACCACCACGGGTCTGAAGGACGCCTCGCAGTTCAAGGGCTACCAAGGCAACGCCGCCGCGCCTTCGTCTGTGCTGCTGCAGCACAACGGCCTGCACCTGGACATCCAGATCGACCGCAGCACCCCCATCGGCCAATCCGACGCGGCGGGCGTGAGCGACCTGGTGCTGGAAGCGGCCCTCTCCACCATCCTGGACCTGGAAGACTCCGTGGCTGCCGTGGACGCCGAAGACAAAGTGCTGGGCTACAGCAACTGGCTGGGCATCATCCAGGCCACGCTGACCGAGCAGGTCGCCAAGGGCGGCAAGACCTTCACGCGCGGCCTGAATGCCGACCGCGTCTACACGGGCCCGGCCGGCGGCGAAGTGCGCCTGCATGGCCGCTCGCTGATGTTCCTGCGCAATGTGGGCCACCTGATGACCAACCCGGCCATCCTGTGGACCGACGTGCAGGGCCAGGTGCGCGAGATTCCAGAAGGCATCATGGATGCGGTGGTGACCACGGCGATTGCGCTGCACGACCTGCAAGGCCATGGCGCCAACGGCATCCGCAACTCCCGCAAGGGCAGCGTCTACATCGTCAAGCCCAAGATGCACGGCCCCGCCGAGGTGGGCTTTGCTGCCGAACTGTTCGGCCGCGTCGAAAAGCTGCTGGGCTTGCCCGACAGCACCGTCAAGCTGGGCATCATGGACGAGGAGCGCCGCACGTCCGTCAACCTCAAGGCCTGCATTGCCGCTGCATCGACCCGCGTGGCGTTCATCAACACCGGCTTCCTCGACCGCACGGGCGACGAGATGCACACCGCCATGCACGCCGGCCCCATGGTGCGCAAGGGCGACATGAAGACCAGCGCCTGGATCCAGTCGTACGAGAAGAACAACGTGCTGGTGGGCCTGAGCTGTGGCCTGCGCGGCAAGGCGCAGATCGGCAAGGGTATGTGGGCCATGCCCGACCTTATGGCCGAGATGCTCAAGCAGAAGATCGCCCACCCCAAGGCTGGCGCCAACACCGCCTGGGTGCCCAGCCCCACGGGCGCCACGCTGCACGCGCTGCACTACCACCAGGTGAAGGTCAGCGACATCCAGATCGAGCTGGAAAAAACCGATGTGAACGCAGAACGCGACAACCTGCTGACCGGCCTGCTCACCGTGCCCGTGGCCTCCGCTCCCAACTGGAGCGACGCCGAGAAACAGCAGGAGCTGGACAACAACGCACAGGGCATTCTGGGCTACGTGGTGCGCTGGGTGGACCAGGGCGTGGGCTGCTCCAAGGTGCCTGACATCCACAACGTGGGCCTGATGGAAGACCGCGCCACGCTGCGCATCAGCAGCCAGCACATGGCCAACTGGCTGCACCATGGTGTGGTGACCGAAGCCCAGGTGCGCGAGACCTTCGAGCGCATGGCCGCCGTGGTGGACCAGCAAAATGCGGGTGACCCGCTGTACCAGCCCATGGCCGGACACTTTGCCACCAGCATGGCCTACAAGGCAGCGTGTGACCTGGTCTTCAAGGGCATGGAGCAGCCCAGCGGCTACACCGAGCCACTGCTGCACGCCTGGCGCCTGAAGCTGAAGGCAGCGCAAGCGGCCTGATTCCCGACTGCAGGCAGTGCCATATTCATGGCGCTGCCCGCTCTACTTTTGATAGCTGCTAGCGCAATCAACATTTGCACTAGCAGCTATTTTTCTTTCAGGCAGTACTCCGGCTCACCTTGTTCAGTTGTGTGAGAGGCGGCGACCGCGTTTGGGGCAAGCTGCGCCGTACACTGGCACCGACGCCCACGCGTTCACTCCTATGCCTGCAGCACCACCTACCCACCCCGTTCCGTCTGTCTGCCCGCTGTGCGGGCAGCACAACCAGTGCGCTATCGCGGCGGGTCTCCCAGCAGAAAGCTGCTGGTGCATGACGCAGACCATCGACCCTGCGGCCTTGGCCGCTTTGCCGCAGGAGGCACGCGGCAAGGTCTGCATCTGCGCGGCTTGCGGCGCGCCGGCGCCAGACGCACAGCAACACTCCGCCGCAGGCCACCCGCCTTCGCCGATATGATTTGGGCTTTTCGCTGTCTTCACAGCGCGCGAAGGAGTTGGACATGCCCACGTACCACATCGAAATGATGGAAGGCCGCACGGTCGAACAAAAGAAGAAGCTGGTGGAAGAGATCACCCGCGTGTCCGTCGAGATTCTGGGAGGCTCGCCCGAGTCGGTGGACATCCTGATCACCGACATCAAGCGCGAGAACTGGGCCACGGGCGGCAAGTTGTGGCTGGAGCGCACTTCCTGATCGCTGCGTCCCGCCGTCATTGACCCCGTTGCCCCGCCTCAGCATTTGATCGTTTCATGAGCACTTCCTCGGGGTCTTTGTCGGTATTGCGCGAGCGCTATGGTGAGCGCTACCGATGGCTGCTATTGCTGTCCGTCATGGTGGGGACCATGGCCTCCATCATGTCCTCCACCATCGTGAACGTGGCGATACCGGACATGAGCCACTACTTCTCGCTGGGTCAGGAGCGCGCCCAGTGGGTCACGTCAGGCTTCATGGTGGCCACCACCGTGTCCATGCTCACCACCCCCTGGCTGTTGTCGCGGTACGGTTACCGTTCGACCTATGTGGGCGCGATGTTGCTGCTGCTCATTGGCGGAGTGGGGGGCGGCCTGGCGCGCGACTTCGGTCTGGTGCTCGCAGCACGCGTCGCCGAGGGGCTGGCTGCGGGTGTGGTGCAGCCCATCCCGGCCGTCATCATCCTGTACGCGTTTCAGCCCCATGAGCAAGGGCGCGCCAGCGGCATCTTCGGCATGGGCGTCGTGCTGGCCCCGGCCATCGGCCCGAGCATGGGGGGATTGCTCGTGGACTGGTTTGGGTGGCGCTCCATATTCTTCATGGTGGTGCCCCTGTGCCTGGCCTCGATCTGGTTGGCGTACAAGTTTGTGCCAGTCACAGCCCCGGGGGGCGTGGAGGCCAATCGCCAGGGCCAGGCTCTGGACTGGCGCGGCCTGTTATTGGGCACCGTGGGCACGCTGTGTCTGCTCAACGGCCTGGTGTCGCTGCATGGCGGTTCTGTGGTTGAGGCGGTGGGCCTGCTGATAAGTGCTGCAGTGGCTGTCGCGTGTTTTATTGTCTGGCAGCGCAGGCTGCTTCGCACCGGGCGCAAGCCGCTGATGGACCTGCGCCTCTTTCAGTACCGCCAGTTCGCCATGGGCAGTGTGGTGGCGTTCATCTACGGCACGGCCTTGTTCGGCTCTACCTACCTGTTGCCGGTGTTCATGCAACTGGGGCTAGAGCTGTCGGCATCCCATGTGGGCACCCTCATGCTGCCTGCCGGTTTTGTCTTGGCAGCCACCATTGCAGTGGTGGGCCGGCTGGCGGACCGGCAGCCGACCCATTTTCTGGTCAGCATCGGGCTCGGTTTGCTGGCCCTGTCTTTTGGACTGATGGTGTTTGTGGGACTCGGCTCGTCGCTGTGGATGCTGGTCGCTTTTGCGATCTTGGGGCGCATCGGACTCGGCTTCATTCTGCCTTCGCTGAATCTGGGTTCCATGCGCCCGCTGGACAAATCGCTGATTTCGCAGGGCTCCAGCGCCATCGGTTTCTTGCGCATGCTGGGCGGTGCGGCAGGTGTCAGTTTGTGCGGTATCGTGCTCGAGTGGCGGCTGGGCGCACATGGCGCCTCGCTGACCGCCGGAGCGAGTAACCCTGCCCGCATTGCAGCGTTCGGCGAGACTTTTCTGATGCTGACTTTTCTTTGTGTGCTGGCGCTGGTGGCAGCATGGCAGCTGCGCGAGGTACGGTCTAACTGACAGCACGCCCACGTTATCCTGATGCTTGTTTGCAAGGGCGGCCAGTGCCTCTCCAAGCGTTGTACGAAATCGAAGAAACGGAATCTCCGCCATGTGCCAGCTCCTCGGCATGAACTGCAATGTCCCCACCGATGTCACCTTCAGCTTCACGGGGTTTGCGCAACGCGGTGGTAAAACCGACCACCATACCGATGGCTGGGGTATAGCGTTCTTCGAAGACAAGGGGCTGCGGCATTTTGTGGACCATCTGGCGGCGGTGGAGTCTCCTGTGGCTGAGCTGATTCGCCGCTACCCCATCAAGAGCCAAAATGTCATCGCCCATATCCGCAAGGCCACCCAGGGCGTTGTGAGCCTTCAAAACTGCCATCCGTTCGTGCGTGAGCTGTGGGGTCGTTACTGGGTATTTGCCCACAACGGAGATCTGAAAGACTTTCGCCCACGCCTGCATGCGCATTTTCGCCCCGTGGGCGATACCGATAGCGAGCATGCGTTTTGCTGGATCATGCAGGAACTGGCCAAGTCGCACGCCAGCGTGCCCTCCGTTCCAGAACTGACGTTGACGCTCAAGGAACTCGCTGCACGCATAGCGCCCCATGGCACGTTCAATTTCCTGCTCTCCAACGGCCAGGCGTTGTGGTCGCACGCCTCCACAAACCTTCACTACATAGAACGCCGCCACCCATTTGGCGCAGCGCAACTGAGCGACGAAGACCTGCAGCTGGATTTTTCGAAGGAAACCGGCGAGCATGATCAGGTGGCAGTGATCGTGACCACCCCCCTCACGACCAACGAAGCGTGGACAGCCTTCGGCAAGGGCGAACTGCTGGTGTTCGAGCAAGGTCGGCGGCTGCCTATCTGACGTATGCAATGCCTCATCGCGGGGCGTGGCAAGCGATGGCTTGACCAATGGCGTCGCTTCATTCAAACCCGATCCGACGTGATCCTGTGTGATCAGTTGCTCGTCGCGTCGCGGTGCGCTGAAGCTACTCACACGGCGTGACTTGAGATGGTGCGC